>NZ_JBVASY010000005.1:0-150262 GCF_057814235.1 Cupriavidus sp. F041 | reverse complement strand
GTGTTCCTGCCGCAGTCGGTAGGTGTAGCCGGCCCGTGTCTCGCCCTCTGGCAGTTCTCTGCGAGCAAGTGTCTCGACCTGATACAGCGCCTTGAAGTACTCGAGCGCCTGCTGTGCGCGACCGCCGGGCTTCTTCTGGCCCTTGTGCGCGTCGACGAACAGTCGTCTCGAATGTGCAAGACACCCGAAGTGCGTGACGGCTTTGAGCGTGCGCCAGGCGCTGTAGCCGTCGGTCATCAGCATGCCTTCGTAGCCGGCGAGAAACGCCTGCGGATATTGCTGACCACGCCCCGGCTGGTAGTCGAACAGCACCACAGGCTGTTCGCAGTCCTGTGCGCTTCTGTAGAGCCACATGTAACTCTTGCTCTGCGCGGTCTTGCCTTCTTCCTTGAGCACTTGCACCGTCGTCTCGTCGCCGTGGATCAGCGGCTGCGACAGCAGCGTCTGGCGCATCGCCTCGTACAACCGTAACCGCGCAATTCAGCACACTGTATTGAGAGTCGTTCTCGGCGAACAGGCGGGCTCGGCCCTATTGCGACGCTCGAGCAGGATCGGCAATGTCCGATGGAGGTACCAGGAATCGCGCGCCGGGGCAGTGCCGGCGCCCTGTCATGTCATCAACCGGGGTTCGTCATTGCGCTCTGCTGGCTGGCGTAGTTGAACGGCAGCAGGTCGCTGATGTCGGCGTCCGCCGCACGCTGCGGCAGCTCGGTGAGAACGTGAAGCAGATACGCATACGGCTCGACGTTGCAGGCGCGGCACGTGAGCATCAGGCTGTAGATCGTCGCGCTCGCCTTCGCACCGGCAACCGTGTCTGCAAAGAGCCATGCCTTTCGCGCGGTTGCAAAGGGTCTCACGTCGCGCTCTATCACGTTGTTATCGAGGGGTGCACGCCCATCGATAACATAGCGGCTGAGGTATTCCCACTGATTGCGCGTGTAGCTGATCGCCTTGCCCAGCAGACTTTCAGGCAGAACCTGCGGTGCCAGTTCGTCCAGCCATTTCCTGAGCGCCTCCAGTAGCGGTACGCTGTGTTCCTGCCGCAGTCGGTAGGTGTAGCCGGCCCGTGTCTCGCCCTCTGGCAGTTCTCTGCGAGCAAGTGTCTCGACCTGATACAGCGCCTTGAAGTACTCGAGCGCCTGCTGTGCGCGACCGCCGGGCTTCTTCTGGCCCTTGTGCGCGTCGACGAACAGTCGTCTCGAATGTGCAAGACACCCGAAGTGCGTGACGGCTTTGAGCGTGCGCCAGGCGCTGTAGCCGTCGGTCATCAGCATGCCTTCGTAGCCGGCGAGAAACGCCTGCGGATATTGCTGACCACGCCCCGGCTGGTAGTCGAACAGCACCACAGGCTGTTCGCAGTCCTGTGCGCTTCTGTAGAGCCACATGTAACTCTTGCTCTGCGCGGTCTTGCCTTCTTCCTTGAGCACTTGCACCGTCGTCTCGTCGCCGTGGATCAGCGGCTGCGACAGCAGCGTCTGGCGCATCGCCTCGTACAACCGGCTGTAGTGCAGTTCGGCAGGCCTGATGATCCAGTTCGCCAGCGTGCCGCGGCCCGCCGGAATGCCCGCACGGGCCAGCGCGTCTTCCATCCGGTATAGCGGCGTGCCATCCACGTACTTGCCGGTCGTCACCGTCGCGATCATCGCCGGACTCGCGTTGCTACCTGGCAGCGGTTGTACTGGCATCGGCGCGACCACGATCGGCGTGCGCTCCGCGTTGCGCTCGCAATGGCGGCACGCGTATTTGAACCGTACGTGCTGCAACACCGAGGCCTTTACCTCGATGTGCAACTGCTCGCTCGTCTCCTCGCCCATGCGATGCAGCGGGCTCTGGCAGCATGGACAGATTTTCTGTTCCTCGGGCAGGTCGTACTCGATGCGCTGGCGCGGCAACGACGCCGGCAGCGGCTTGCGTCCCCGCTTGCGGTGTGCAGACTCATCGACTTCCGGAAGTCCCGTATCGGGCAGCGTGAACGCGTCATCGGGATCGTCGCCAGCAGGTTCTGTCGCGGCGATCTGCTCGGCTTCGTCAAACACCCGATCCTTGAGCTTCTCGCTGCTCGGCGCGTAGCGTTTGAGCTGCGCGAGGCGGAACTGCTCTTCGAGCTGCTCGATACGCTGCGAGAGTTGCTGGGCTAGCGACTCGAGATCCAGATTCTTCTTCTCGAGTTCTCGGATATAGGCCTGGACGTCAGGCGGCAGATCAGGGATGAGGTCATGTGCAGGCATGCCATTCACGATAGTGCAATCGCATCGCCAACAGGTTTACGTCGAATCCATATCAATGGTATCGGCCAATCCCCTGGCGAGCAGCCGCCTCGCGAAGCCTATGGCCAGAGCCCGCACCCTGGCCTCCCTCACGCTGACTCAGCTCGCGTGCCGGTAGCGCCGCGAAGGGTGTCGGCGAACGGCTTCGATGTCGATACCTTCAAGCAGCCAGTGCAGTTGCTCGGTGGTGAGTTCCATCACCGCCTGCTGGCGGCGTGGCCAGGCGAAGTGGTCTGCTTCCAAACGCTTCATCAGGAGCCAGAATCCGGAGCGGTCATAGAGCAGAAGCTTGACCCGATTGCGGCCGCGGTTATGGAACGCGAAGACGGCCCGGGCGAACGGATCGAGTTGCATCGACTGCTCGACCAACGTCACCAGACTGTTCAGGCCGGCCCGGAAGTCGATAGGCTCGCGGTGCAGATAGACCCGCAGGTCAGCGTCGAGGCGGAACATCAGGTGTCCCCCAGCGCCGCGATCATCGCCTTCACGAGCGTCCCATCTTTCGGTGTGCATTCGAGCTCGATGGTTACGCCGTTTGGCAGCCGTGCCGACAGGCGTGCCAATTGTGGCGAAGATGAAGATTGCGGCACGGGAACAGATGTCGATTCCGGCGATGCCGGCCGTGACCGCTGGGCTTGAGGAGGTACGCCGCGAACCTCTACTACCGGAACGAAGGCCGATGGCGCGCCTTCGACGGCGCTATCCATGTCAATACCACCTTGTCTTTCTGCTTTGTACTGCTTGACCCAGCGCCACAATTGGTTCGTGTTCACCCGGGCTCGGATCGCCATGCTGGCAACCGATACGCCGGGTTCAAGGCAAGCCTCGATCAATCTTCGCTTGCCCTGCCTGTCGTAGCTGCGTTTCCCGTTGGCGCCGACATTGGTCACTCGCAGCGGCAGGAAGTCAAAATCGCTATCGTCCATGAATTGTGCCCACGAAAAAAATCGTGGGCACAATCCTGCGCCTTTCGGGGCGTCAACGCTACGTGCGGAGAAAATCGCGCTTACGAATGATCGCTTTTCGCGAATGGTCTCCGATCGCGCATTGGACATATCAAACTTCTTTCCGTCGGGCGGAATGCGGGATTTCGGGATCATGCCGAAGGTAGCGATCAGTCCTTGGTGGGTGCCATCCTGATTTGCCTGGATAATCGGAGCGGCGTAGTCCGGCCACGTTTCCGGCGGGTAGTCGGTGCAGGGTGGTTCGACGCCATGGACAATCGTGCAGCAGCCGGCGCTGAATAGGGGCGTAGTTGTTGGCACACGGACTAGCACGACGACGATGAGCGCGACGACGAGCGCAGTGGCCATCGCGAATACAGGATGGTCCGCCAATATCCCTCAGATTAGGAGACTAGGTTAAGCAATTCTCGGTACAAGCTGGGAAGCTGGTCTACATCGTGTTTTGCACTCCCTATAAGGCAGTTTGCATCACGATACCTTCAGCCGTATTGCCTAGCGGGAAATTCCGTCAATGGGAGCAAGGCACGAGGCACTTCTGATGTGGTGATTGGCGCGAACCCGAGGCGCGCGAAGTAGGCAGAAGCGGACGTTGTTTGCAATTACAATCGACTCGACACCGCGTTGCCGGACATCAGCGATGATGGTGGAAATCAGAAGCTCTCCAAGGCCAGCAGACCGCGCACGCTGAGGCAACGGCTAACCCTCGCAGGAGACCGACTGAGCCATATTGCTCGATACCGGCACATCCAAGAAGGCCCGCGTTGTCCCGGGCCACAATGTACCGTTCGATATGTGCGCGCACGCCCTCGATGGGTAGTGCACAAGCACGCATGAGCGCCTCCACCTCGGGGAAATCATTTTCAGTTGCGTAGCGGGGGCGCATGAGGCACTCCTTCATTGCCAAGCTCGTCCCCGTATCCTACGTTTGTCCTCGCGCTTTAGCGCGTAGGGATTGTTCGTAGGTAGATTCGATTATCCATCGCAGGAAGATGAATAGGCGTGCCGAGAGTGCCGCATTATTGTTGCTGAGGTGGTGATTTGCAGTGCGTGCGAGCTTTAAAACCCCATTGATGCCGGACCAAGGTCTTCCGAAGCCTGATGGGCGCCTGAAGGCTACGCAGTTTCGCGGGTTGTCGGCCCGGCGGGGCTCTCTAATTACTCCCAGGTGAGCGTAGAGTCCTTCAGCAGGTGGCCCGCCAGAATGTAGTCTCCATGCTCAATGGCACGCGCTTCCAGTTCGCACAGGCAGACCTCCGGCAGCGCGGTCAAATCGAACATGCAATATAGGTGCCGCTGCCTGAATGTGAGTTTCGGTGCTCGTAATCCACGTACCAGGGCTTCCGGAGAGCGCACAGCGACATGCTCAATGGTTCGGAACTGCACGACGACGCCATATTGCTGCCCGAGCCTTCCAAGCTCGAACGCATCTTCCCAGGCGGTCTCGTAGTCGAGGTCTACCGTGCCCTTCATCCGAGAATTGATGCGTTCAACCGCATTGGTCCGATTGTTGTGCGACGTAGACGGTCATGGGCGTACCTCGTCGGTGGAATCGCGGTGCCAGAAAATATATCGATAACTGTAGGTCCTGCGCAACCGGAAGCTGCGCGCGCTTGAGCCCAACCAGCAATCGGCCCTCATGCAAAGTCAGCTCGACTTCCTGCCTCCAGACTGGGGCGTGACTCGTGTCGACAATGCGCGGACAGCCGGAATGCCCATTTCCCGCTGGGCAGTTTGTCGCCGTAGCTGGCCTTGGATTTACCCTCTCGGCAGTAGAACGGGAAGGGCTGGCCGTCAGGAGTCTTGCGTCGAGAGATCATGCGAGAAGAGGCGTGCTCACCTCATTTTTTAATCCGCCGGACCCGGCGGGGCAAATTGGTGATCTGTTGTACCGCAGCGAGCACAAACTGGCTTTGATTTGTCTTGACTCGGGTCAACTTCACGCCTGATGTTGGTGTTAGGCTCATCTCATTTGCTTGGAGATTCGCATGCACGAAAGAGAACAGTCGTACAAGGGGTTCAAGGTTCGGCTTGTCATGCCCGATGGCGTCAATGCTGGCGAACACTTTGGCCGGGTGCAGATTTCGGGTCCGGATCAGAGTGTCGGAGTTCGATTTACGCCGGACTGGATTCAGCCACCCAAGACGGCCGAGGAAGCGGAAGCATGGCTTTTCGCATATGCAGCCGGTGTCATTGACTGTGAGTTGGCGGGCGGCCTTGGGATGGATCTCAGAAATGAGTAGAGCCTCATGAATCGCTTTACCGAATATCGCGGGTTCGCGAGCAGCGTTGACTTGGTCAGCGCCGCTGAGGACATGTTCGATGTCTTGTTCCAAATCGAAGGTCCGTGAAGCCGTCTGGCGTGGCGGCATTTGGCAAGCGAATCAAGGTCCATGGTGGGCATTCTCCCGTCGCTGGGCGCATCTCGTCGCGGAGGTCGCGGGCAGGGCCGCGGTGAACGTCATCTTTGGGGTTCCAGAGTAAGAGTTGCCGGGAGATATCATGGGTCAGAAGGTCTTCGAAGAACTACCGCTGCACGAGCAAAAGGACTTCGAGTCGGCATGCAAGAAGCATGGCCGGAACCGCGAAGAATTCACGGTCGCCTTTGATGAGGGCGGCCCTCACAAGGAAGGCGTAAGCCACAGTACTCGTCGGGTGGCCGTGGCTGCAAATCTTACTGGTGCCCGCCAGGCCTACACGGCCGGGAGCGGCACGTCCTGGACAGTCGAATTCGAGCGAGACCTCGCGCGAGGTCTCTTCTGGGAAACCTACGATTAGATTCACGCTGCCTCCTTCGGCGCTTGGGATGCGACAAGACAACGAGCTTTGCTGCCCTTACTACCACCCCTTTCAAGGTGATCAAACGACACGTCCAGCCTTGATGACACGGGCCGTAGAAACATGCCGTCGTGCCACGCAGCCGGCAACATAGCCTTTCTTCTTGGGCGTTTTCGGTCCCCGCGCATGTTTGCGCATCGCGCGGGGATCAACGTGCGTCGCGATTTTGAGCAGCGTGCGGGCGAGTTGGGCCGGGGTGAGGACGTCATAGACATGCCACACCTCGGCCGGCACCGCGATCATCATGCCGGCATACGTCGCCCGGATTTCGCTGGCGAGGTAATACGGCGAAAGCTCGATGTCGCTGCTATCCAGTTCATGGCGGATTCTCACCGCCGTCGCAATCACGCTCAGCACGTTATACGCGAGCGCCGCCACGCCGAAGGCCAGCAGCGCCGCACGCGGCTGACTCAACGACCGGATCTCGCTATTGAGCACGGACTCGAGTCGCTGAAACAGATTCTCGATGCTCCAGCGTTGCCGGTAGCGCCTGGCCACGGCCTCGGCTGTCAGGTGGGTGGCGGGGACATTGGTCAGCAGGCGGATGACGGTGTCACCGTCCTCGGTAGCGCCATCCAGATGCAACTCGATGCGCCGCAACACCAGAGGGGCGTCCGATTCATCCGGGATGCTCACCGCCTGCTCGTACACGAGCCCGGTCTCCACCCGGCCCATTTCGCGTACCGGCTCCAGCTCGCTCGGGCCCGGATTACGGCCGTGTTCCCGCACGATGAAGGCGCTGCCGCGCCGCTGCCAGCCGGCAAGGATCGCCCGGGTGCTGAAGTTGCGATCGGCGATCCACAACTCGCCTGGCTGGGCCGATTCGAGCAGGGTTCCCATGATGGCTCGCTCCTGGGCATGCGCATCTTCACAGGGCACCAGATCAACGATCATCGCCGTATCCGGGTCATAGACCACCAATGATTGCCCCGGCAAGGCCGCGCCCCGAAACTCACGCAATGGCTTGAGGCGCTTTTCGCTCGCCGGCAAATGGCTGCCATCCACGATGCGCAGGCGATAACCGTCCACGGAGTGCGGCTGCTTGCGCAACATCGGTTGCACGACCGGCCCCAGCCGCCGCGCGCTGCCTTGCACCAGGGCACGAACCAGTCCCGGCTCGGTCCGGCTGATCTTGTCATACAGCGCGGTAATGGATACCGGCAGCACCGGACTGGCCTTGGCCGCTGCATGCACCGACGGGCGCAGCCCCACGGCCACCAGCGACATGATTTCCACCGTGGTCGAGAACAGTAACTCCCGCGTGTACTGCGTTTCACGCTCTTGCTCGAACAACTCGTCGATCCAGGCTGGATCCAGCGCGCGTTGCAACCCCAGGCGCGCCATCACGCTGATCGGGCTGTGTTCGATAAAGCGTTCCACCACTGCGTCCAGTACCACGCCACTGACTCCGTTTTCGGTTCGAAAACACGGAGCCTGCCCTATTTCTCGTCACCTTGAAAGGGGTGGCCCTTACTACTTGGCGTTCCACACGCTATGGGCAGCAGCACGTGTCGCACATTCAGCCTTTCCCTAGCGGATATAGCGATCCGATCCTCAACACCTCAGTCATGCAGCGCTCCCTATGTGCACCGCTGAAGACGATTTTCCCTGCATTCTCGGCGCGATTCCTCTTGTGGGATTTCAGTATTTATTGGTGCGCCAGAACACCTCTATGGGGGATCGAGATCCCCATAGAGGGTTATTGCAGAGGCTGCCAGTCCGTCGGAGACTGCTCGTCACTTCCCCATCGGGGGCGGACATGGAAGCCACAAGAGAGCAGAGAGACGCCGCCAGGAAAAACGCCATGCGCGCCGAGATGCTTCGCGCGCAGGCGAGGCGGTTCATGAAGTTCGTAGGCGAATATCTTGCTCATGAGGGATGGGTGCAGCGTTGCCGGGCGACGAGAGAGAGTTTCGAGCTCAATACTAGCTTCGGTCGCGTCTATGCGCAGTTCAGTTTTGCGAAATGGGATGGGATCTTCGTTGCGCGATACCAGTTTTCGCGTATCGCGGTTTTGAACGGGGAATTCTCGCCCCGCCGCATCTCGGCGCTCGAGATAGCCGCCTTGCGTCACGGCAAATGCATCGGGGCAGCATCGCCAAGCCGGCACCGACCAACGAACCGAATAGATCATGCAACCCTGGCCTGACGAAATCGGCCTCCCCATCTTTTGCACACTCTCCTTCACGACCGCTGTGCGCTGCCTTGCACCAAGGCGCGAACCAGCCCAGGCTCTGTCCGGCTGATCTTGTCATATAGCGCGGTGATCGATACCGGCAACCAGCGACATGATCTCCACGGTTGTCGAGAACTACAACTCGCGCGTGTACTGAGTTTCGCGCGCCTCTTCGAACAAATCGTCGATCCAAGCTGGCGCCAACGCCGGTTGCAACGCCAGGCGCGCCATCACTGTGATCGGGCTGTGCTTAAAAAAGCGTTCCACCACTGCGTCCAGTGCCACGTCATTGCCTCTGATTCCGATTTGATGAAGCCGGAGGGTACCCTAATTTTCATCACCTTGAAAGGGGTGGGTGTTAAACCCCAATGGATTGTCGATCCTGGTCGAGTAGGCCCGGGGGCTCAATCCAGGGCAATCGCATTAGGGCACCCGCCGCATGCCGAGCACGTCGCGGCGGAAGTCGTCGTCCCAGGCGGCTTGCTTGAGCTTGGCGCGGACCGACAGCTTGGGGGTGGCATCGAGCTTGAGCAGGTTAAGCACGAAGCGGCGCAGGATCGCCAGATTCATGGCGGCGTTGTCCTTGCGCACTTGGCACGCATCCTCGCCCAGCGTCACGTCCAGCGACCAATGCAATTGGGATTCGATCGTCCAATGGCTTCGGATGGCTTGGCCCAGCCGCTCTGGGCCGCCGGCCGACGAACTCAGGTAGTAGCGCAGTTCGGTGCTGGTCTTCGCGCCGACGCACCGCTGCGATTCCACCAGGATCACCTGGCGCAAGTCCTGCCAGTCCGCCCGCTGCGGCAGCCAGTCCAGCGCGCTCACGCACCATACCCGGCGCGTCTCAATGCGCCCGTGGTCTCTCTCGACCGTCTCATGATAGCCATACGGCACTGCATGCCAGTTCTCGGCGCGTGCGACGCGAAAGAAATACTCAACCTCCTCAAGCAACGCCCCTTGGTTGGCCTTCAGCCCGAGCAGATAGTCCCCGCCCTGAGCTCTGAGCTGCCGAGCGATCGCTTGCTGGCAGCCCATCGCATCGATCGAGACAATCGCCCCGTGTACGTCCAGCACCTTGAGCAATTCCGGCAGCGCAGTGATCTCGTTCGATTTCCTGTCCACCGCCACCGCGCCCAGTGTCAGCCCGTAGGCGCTGGCATAGGCCGAGACCAGATGCAGCGCGCGATTCTCCCCGTCCTGACTGCCGCGCAGTGTCTTGCCGTCCAGTGCTACGACCGTCTGATCCAGCTTGCCCACCACTTGACCGACCCAGGCCCGAAAGCACTGCTCGAACATGCTGGGATCCAGCAATCGTAATACCCGTCCAAAGGTATCGTGCGACGGCACGCCATGCGGCAGCACGATGAACTCACGTAGCCACGCCAGCTTCGCTCGTCCCCACTGGGCAATCTCGGTCACGCCTTCGGCGCCCGAGAGCAGCGCGCAAATTGCCACCACCAGCATCTCCGTCAGGTCGTATTGCGTGCGGTTGCCACGGCGGGGATCCGGCACATCCTTCAGGCAAGTCACGAGGGCCAAGCGCGTCTCCATCTTGATTCGTCCAAAAATCAAGAGTAAACGCCCTTCACCCTCGGGTTTACAACCACTAACCTGCTAAGCCCCGTCAGTTAACGACCTTCTAAGGAATTGCTGATCAATAACAGTCGCGCTGGAGGTCGGCGGCTGTTTGGCGTCTGATTTTCACCATGCGGAAGACGGGAGGGGTCTGAGGCCGTTTTCGAGCCGCATGCCCCCCATCTCGCGCCCTTTCGGGCCCGATTTGCGTAATCAAGACGGATTGCCCCCCTGAAACGCCAGTAACGACTTTTTGGCGATCACCAGATTTGCCAGGCCAAACAGGCTGAACATCTGTGCCTTGTTCTTGGCCAAGCCCTTGTAGCGGGTCTTCTTGTGGCCAAACAAGTTCTTCACCACGTGAAAGGGATGTTCCACCCGCGCCCGAATCTGGGCCTTCTTGCGTTCCACTGCCTTCGTCAGGTCCTTCCACCGACCTGCCGGCATCTTTTCAATCTTGCTGCGCTTTGCCGCTACGTTCCAGTTTATGTCAGCGCGGATCGTCCCTTGCCCTTGGGCTTGTTTGATCTCATCCCTGCGCTCCACACCCGTGTAACCCGCATCAAGATGCACTTGGCTTTCCTCGCCATGCAGCAGGTGATGGGTGTGAGCGATATCGCTTTCGTTCGCCGCCGTCGTGTGCAAGCTGTGCACCAGTCCTGAGTCCGCGTCGGCACCGATGTGCGCCTTCATTCCAAAATGCCACTCGTTTCCCTTCTTCGTCTGGTGCATCTCCGGATCACGCGACTTGTCTTTATTCTTGGTCGAGCTCGGTGCCGCGAGCAGCGTCGCATCCACCATCGTGCCTTCTCGCATCAGCAGCCCGCGTTCACTGAGCACCGCCTTGACCTCGTCGAACATCGCGGCAGTCAACGCGTGCTTCTCGAGCAGCCGGCGAAACTTGAGCAGCGTGGTCGCATCCGGCGCCGACTCTTGCGACAGATCCACCCCCACGAATTGACGCAACGCCTGGCTGTCGTAGAGCGCGTCCTCCACGGCCTCATCACTAAGACTGAACCACTGTTGCAGACAGTACATCCGCAACATCCTCTCCACGCCAATCGGCTGCCGCCCAACACGGCCGCTCGTCGGATACAGCGGCTCGATCAACGCCGTCCACCGTGCCCACGGCACGATCCGATCCATCTCTCCGAGAAACTTCTCGCGCCGTGTCACGCGCTTCTTCTTCGCGAACTCAACATCTGCAAAGCTCGTTTGTTTCATGCTCGTCTTTGTTTCCCATGCCTCACCCTTCAACGCGCCACACTTTCCGTCGGATGACTTGTGGCTGAATTGATCAGCATTTCCCTAGCGCCAGCTTCGGATTCACATAACGCAGGTAGGCATCCAGAAAGCTCGACACCTCGGCCACATGCACCCACCTCAGCAGGGCGGGATCGGTGGCGGAGTAAGGGCGGCCGTCGGAACTGACACCGGAAATCCGCTGGTGAATGCGGTTTACATGGCCGATTAGTCCGTTCGCATCGCGGCTGCCACCGTATGTGGTGCCGGCTACGAACTGCGCCGTGCGCGCAAGGCGGCCGCGCATGTCCTGTCGGTAGATGGAGTGCTCAAGCACGCCCGCCAGGGCAAGCGGATGCAGCGCCTGGAGAATCAGCGCGCGGATGCCGCCGACCAGCATCGCCGGAAAATCGTCGTGCACCTTCCAGGAGATGGAGGTGGGGCCGAACAGGCCGGGGTCGCCATGGGGCGTCGAGAGATCGATCGGATGGCCCGTGGACGTGCGCGTCACCGACCAGACCTTTCGCTCAATATGGCGCCGCAGCGCCTCGACTGGCGAACAATGCCCCGAAAGAATCGCGCTCATAGCCCCATGCCTTGCCAGAAAGCCCGGATTCTATGGGCGCTGCATGCAGATTTGCCGGGGCCGCGCGACAAAACGATCGTCACGCAAAAGAAATACTCGCCTGACGCAAAGGATTGCCTGGCTCCCTGCCTAAACTGGTCGCCACAAACTCCCATACTGCCCCAACTGGGGATCAGGATGCCTGCCACAGCTCTGCCTACGTGCACAACCTGGAGCATCGGCCGGCCGATCGGATGTTGAATTTCCTCCTGCGAGAACGTGTGCAGCCGGATCAACCGGTTACCTTTCTCTCGGACGGCGGGGATACCGTACGGTCTGCCCAGTTCGGCTTTGGTGATCGCGGTGAGTGCATCCTCGATTGGTTTCACATCGCCATGCGGGTACAGAACCTCGAACAGATGATCAAGGGCCGGCCAGCACACAGCGATGGCCCGAGCAATGCGACATTGATCAGGTGTTAGTCGAGATGCCATCCGCCGCAATTTATGACACGTTGCTCGACGAGGAGGTGCTCGCATGAACGCCCCTGCTTACGATGCTGGCCGTATGGCACTGATGCTAAACGAATTGCGCCTGCCAACGCGATCGGCCGGTTGTGGCCGGACTTCGCCGAGCGCTCGTCACGCCTGGATCCGACCAAGACGCTCGCCACCTTCGGCTTTGGCGTTGTCCCCATGGTCTCGAAGGCGCATGTGATGGCGCTGGCCACCGGCGATTCGTGGCTCGACAAAGGTGCCACGATTCGCACACGCGTCTTTCGTGCGGTCCGGCACCCGGCCGCGGCAATTCCGCTCTACGTACCGCGCACCTACCGGTTCGGCCAGCCAGCGGTGTTGGCCGGGCGGATGGGCGCTACCTGATCTACTGGATGTAGGCCGCCCAAGATCTGACCACCGCCTTGTGGGAATCCGGCTTTTGCACCAACGACATGACGCAACCGGGTACCTTCTATGTTCCGCGCGACGTCGCGCGGGACGGGCGGATCGCCATGTTTACTCTGCAGGCCGATGTCCGAATCCTCGACCTAGACGGCACGGTCCTTTTCAAGTTGGGAATCTACGACCAGATCCGCGGCGTACATGCCTGGTGCCAGTGGTTCGGCCTACGGATGTTCGAAGTCCTGGCGGACTTTACCTTTGCCGCTGGGCTGATCGGCTTCCGGTATCCGTCCCAGCGCCGAAGAGCTGCTGGCGTCGCTGGGCGGCTTTTCCCTGATCGCTGTCGCCTGGGGCCGCCGCCGGAATGCGTACTGGACGGCCCGAAGCGCCAGGAGGTTGTAGCTGCATTCGCACAGCTGCCTGCAATCCAAGTACCTTCATCGTCTGCCGCTTCGGTGCTGATTGCATGGGATCGGCGGGAGGGTCAGGTCGGAAACCCGAAGAGTCGCGCGAAGTCTTGCACGCGCTCCCGTGGCATCCTTGTTTGATTCACCTTGGCTTCCGGGTCTCCGTATCCCATAGACATACCGAAGGCGGTCACTTCCTCCGGTGACATGTGCAGATGCGACGCGATCAGGTCATGGAACGGCGCAAAGGACACTTGCGGGCATGTGTCGATGCCACGCGCTTTCGCGGCAATCATCAGGTTCTGCGCGAAAAGGCCGATGTCGATCCAGCTGTGCGGCTTCAATCTGCGATCGATGCTGAAGATGAGACCCACCGGCGCGCCAAAGAATGAGAAGTTCTGCTCGGTCTGGCGCGTGCGCGCCGGGGTGTCGTTGCGATCGATCCCGAGCGAAGAGTAGTAGCGCGCGCCGAAGTCAGTCAGTCTCGCGCGGAACACGTCCGGCAACGGCTCAGGGAAGTGGGCGGGTGCGGGTGCGGCCCCGGCGCGGGAGGCAGCGACTAGGACGTTGGCCAATTCATCCTTGACCGCGCCGCTGACCACATACACCCGCCAGGGCTGGATGTTGGCCCCGCTCGGGGCGGTCGCTGCCTCCTCCAGGATCTCTTCTATGAGTTCGCGACGAAGCGGTTCAGGCCTGAAGGCGCGAACCGCGCGGCGGGACTTTACGACGGTGGCGACGCATCGCGCGACGGCCTCCTGGGACCATTCAATTGCTGTCTGCACCATGGACTACTCCTGCGGCACGTTGTGGTAGGAAATCCGACCGGCGGGCAGGAAGAACAGCGCGATAACGGTGCCACCCTTCACTTCCGGATAGTGGTGACTCCCCGGCGCCGGGGCGGTCCAGCCTTTGGAACACCAGCCATTAGGCCCATTCAGGGCGGCGCCGGCATCTATCGGAACGACCATATTGAACTCGCCATAGGGATGACCGTGGTATTGCCCGCGGAGTCGATGGCCAGGGTGGCCTTGCTTGTTGCCGGTGCTATCCATGTACACAGCTGTGATGCTGAAGTGAAGCGTGCGCTTGGAGGGCTCCGCGATGCGGCTGCGGCGGTAAGTTGGGCCCTCGATCTCAACGTTAGCTGCCCAGCCATCCTCCACGCCCTTCCTTACCGAGCGAGACAGGGTCTGGTAGAGCTCGCTGTCAGGCCCATACTTCTCGTTCAACCAGCGCTCGACCGCGGTGCTAGTGGTCAGGTCCTTCACTTCTTCAAGGAAGGGAATACAGCGCTCGATCAGCGCTTCTCGATCGTGGATGCGTGTTTCTGCCGTCATGGTGTCGTCTCCTGTCAAATGGCTGGACTCATGATGCGCGAACCATGACTTGAATGGAATTGATGTCTTTGCAATTGCATAATGCATGCTATTCAATTGATGGAGCGACATCATGAGCATCGGCCGCACGGACCTGAACCTCTTGAGGGTGTTCGAGGCCGTCTACGAGGAACGCAATCTGATACTGGCGGGCAAGCGCCTCAATCTCACGCAATCGGCGGTTAGCCATGCGCTCCGCAGGCTGCGCGAGCTTGTCGGCGACGAGCTTTTCATGCGCATGGGGAAGGGCATGGTGCCGACCGGCCGTGCAACGGCGATGGCGCCGACCCTGCTTGACTCGCTGCGCCGCATCGAGAACGCCCTCGGCGTGGAGCCGTTTTGTCCCGACAAATCTCGACGGCGATTCGTTATCGCGGCGAACGATCACGTCACTGAAGTGATCGTTGCACCTTTGTCCCGCGAACTACAAAAGGCCGCCCCGGGCGTGGACCTCGTCATCCGGCCGTCCACGCGGCTGGACTTGGCCGAGCAGATCGACCTGGGACGCATCGACCTTGCCATTGGCATCTTTTCCCAGGTTCCACCCCGCCTGAACTCACGAACGCTGATGTCCCAAGGAGAATCCATCTTGATGCGCAAGGGACATCCCGCTGCCCGCCGGAAGCTCACGCTTCTCGACCTGACGAAGTATCCGCTTGTCACCCTATCCGTCGGCGGGCAGGAGGAAGGCGCGGTAGGGGGGTTCATCGTTGAGCGGGGCCTCGCGCGCCAGTCGGAGATGTTCGACCGGCGTGCGTTGGAGGAAGCGCTCCTTGAATCGAAGGAGGTGCCGCGGCTGAGAGTCACCGTCCCGCACGCGCTCGCCATTCCAGCGCTGCTTCGTGATACGCACATGCTGTCCATTGTGCCCGCGTCCCTGGCCATGGCTCTTACAAAGAGCGGAGACCTAGTTCGCCGACATCCGCCGTACCAAGCTGGAACTGAAACCATGCGTGCGGTCTGGCATGGCCGCGACGAGCACGACGTGGGTCACGCGTGGCTGCGCGAGATGATCGCGAAAGCAGCCCGAACCGTTGAAGAGGCGCTCGCGTAGATTGGCCTGCGCGCCCGAGGATCGCGGGGCGGCTCCCGGCTGATCCGGGCCCCGGCGCCGCGCGACAGTGATTGCCTTGCGTGCCATGTCGGACCTCATGGGTGCGCTCGTGCTCATCACTTTTGCGAAGACTTCCGTTCCCTGCGGTCCCACCAATCTGAATCGGCTGCCCATCCCAGCTCTTGCCACTCTGGGGGGGGCTGCAGGCTTGCCAGGGTGCGACCATGGGCCGCTCCGGCCGGCACGAGCAGGTGGAATCCCTGCAGCACGCCGCGGCCGAGGCGATCAAGACGATCTGGCCAGCCGCCAGCAAAGGCACCACCGACGAGCTGGCCACGTTGCGCGCCGAAGCCCGCCACGCATCGTGAGCATGGCCGGGTCGAAGCAAGCACATGAATCGTGCGAAGGGTGACCTAAGCGCAAAGCGGTAGTTCAATGCGCGACGCAGGCCGATGCAGACCGAACTAGCGGCGGCGCAGCGGCAGGCGGCCGAGCGGGTCAAGGCCGAGGCGGCGCTTGCGCGCCAGTTGCTAGTGTAGTGTTGCATTCTGTTTGGAACTTAAGCGGCGGTTGGCGCGAATGACCTTCTGCAGGATGTCGCGAGCGCTCTTGGTCCAGATGAACGGCTTGGGGTTGGTGTTGTGGTGAGCGATGTACTCGTTAATGGCGGCGACCAGTTCCGGCACGCTGGTGAATACGCCGCGGCGAAGTCGCTCGGTTGTGATGTCGCGAAAGAACCGCTCGACCATGTTCAGCCATGATGCCGAGGTGGGCGTGAAGTGCATGTTGAATCGCGGATGCTTGGCCAGCCAGTCCTGCACCGCAGGATGCTTGTGCGTGGCGTAGTTGTCGGCGATCAGATGCAGCGTTTTGTCCTTGGGCGTCTCGCGGTCGATCTTGCGCAGGAACTTCAACCACTCGGTATGGCGGTGGCGCTGCTGGCACTGGGCGATGACCTGGCCATCGAGCACGTTGAGCGCGGCAAACAGCGTGGTCGTGCCGTTGCGCTTGTAGTCGTGAGTCATGGTGGCCGCGCGCCCATTCTTCAGCGGCAGCCCGGGCTGTGTGCGATCCAGCGCCTGCACCTGGCTCTTCTCATCGCAGCACAGCACAAGCGCGTGCTCGGGTGGCGACATGTAGAGGCCCACGATGTCTTCAAGCTTCTCGACGAACTTCGGATCGCGCGAGACCTTGAAGCCGCGCACGATGTGCGGCTTCAACCCGTGGGCGTGCCAATGGCGCATGACGGTGCTGGCGCTCACGCCCAACTCGGCGGCCATCTTGCGCGTGCTCCAGTGCGTGGCCGCTTCGGGCTGGCTCTGGGTGGTCAGCGTCACGAGGCGAGAGACGTCCACCTTGACCGGCGGCGCGCCACGTGGACGGTCGCGCTCAATGCCCGCCAGCCGCGATTGGGCATAGCGCTCGCGCCAGCGCGAGACCTGCACCCGGCCCACGCTCAGTTGCGCGGCAATGTCCTTGCTCTGCATCCCCTCAGCCGCAAGCAGCACGCTGTACCAGCCTCACACTGGTCAGCTTCGAACGAACCAGTCTCGTCAATTCGGCGCGCTCTTCGTCGGTCAGCACAATCTCAGGGGCAACTCGCATTCACTCTCTCCACTCTGCCTCATAGTGGAACCTTGGAGGCATGCGAATATTATACGTTCATTCAAGAGTGCAACACTACACTAGCAGAATTGCCGCTTGGCGTCGCGCGAGCGGACGGATAGGCGACGATCCGCGCTGGGCTTGGGGTCGCGCCGATCGCAGGCAAAAGAAAGCCCGCTGAGAGAGCGGGCATGAATCCCTTAGGAGAAAGGGAGGAGACGAACGTAAGTATAAACCCTTATGCGAATTCTTGCGGAGTGACGCATCATCGTGAATCCGCATGCCAATACGCCGCCTTGCCTGCAACTCCTCGCCGTGTCGCGTCAGGTTATCGGCACCTGGAAGGCAATGATTTGGTCACTCGAGCGTTTCTATGTTCGCGCCAGAGTGCATGCAGAAAGCAGGCGCGGCAAGAATTGATCGCACGGCAAGCATTCAGTCCGAGCACACCTTCTTGACCGGGGCGTACCTCGAAGGGCCGGGCGGTTCCTCGTGTCGACGTCGCGGCCAACGCGCTGTACCGGCAAGACCAGTCCCTCTCGCCCGCGTCTCCGACGACGGTGCTCAAGCAAGCTAGGAGGGACAGAACGATGCACCACCCAATCGGCAGACTGGCATAGCAGCAATTTCGACTGTCGCGGACCGAAGGATGCGACGACACGGTCGCGCTGACGATCCTCGTCAATGCGGCTTGCCTTTGTCCCCGTACCGTAGAATCGCTTGCGTCCCTTGTCCCGTCCCTGAACGTCACTAAATGCGTGTTGGCCGCCCCGTCCCCGCACCTCCTCAGCCCAGTTGCGACTACTGCGGCGCCAAGGCGCTTCTCGCTCGTGCAGACGATGAAGCGTATCCCTATCTCGAAGACCATGGTCCTGTGTGGATCTGCTCGCCGTGCGGGGCATGGGTAGGGGTTCGGGCACGTAGCAGGCGCCAGGTGCCCCTTGGGCGATTGGCCAACGCGGCGTTGCGCGACGCAAAAAGCCGCCTGCACGATGCGCTCGAGCCGCTGGTAACCGCGAAAATGCGGCGCGATGGTGTGAATGCCTTCGAGGCCCGCGGCAAAGCAATGAAATGGGTGATTGCATCGTTAGGCTTGGAAGTCGATACCCCGAGCATCCATGCGCTGTCGCTCGAACAATGCGAGCAGGCGATCCGTTACATCGCGGACTTCCGGGCGTCTCGCCGGCCTTCCTAATGTCATTGCATTTCGCGCCGATGATCTGATGTTTTCCTTTTGGAATGTGTTGAAGACAGTCCTTCTAGCTTGCCCACACAACGCATGAGTTTAGACATAATTGCCGGTTATATCGCACGACCGGACCGCCGTCACCGCAAACCGTCCCGGTTTCCCCGAAGTGGAGCGAAGCTGAGTAGCGCGGCGCCGCAGCCGGTATCGCCACGGGGAGCCCATTGCATCGGGCTTTGTCGAGTCGGCCGTCAACCAGGTGATCAGCAAGCGCTTTGTCAAACGCCAACAGATGGCCTGGCGGCCGCGGCACGCGCACGCACTGCTACAAATCCGGACGGCCGTGCTCAATGACCAGCTCCGATCGCACGTTGAACGATGGTATCCCTCCATCGCCAGAGCAGACAACCACCGCATTGCCGCCTAGTAAGCCGCCGCTTTGGAGCGGTCCTCCGATATTGGCGAGTGGCAGGAGTTCAACGCGGTCCACAAAGGCTTCCTCGAGCCACCCTATCCGGCGCGCAGCGCGCTCGGTGCCAATGACCTGGCGCTGGGGGCGCGGGTCGACGTGGAGTGCATGGCGGTCTTTGCTGGCTGAGCGCTGCCCGGCGTACTGCTCCCGAGCCAAATCGCGTATGCTTCGCCTTGCCTCGCGCGGGCGCAGGAAGGTCTTGCGCCCGTAGTTTCCCCAATTCACTTCCCCTGCGGGGGATTGCCGATCTCCACGTGCCACGGCTAGCCTTGCAGGATGCAATGCCAGCTTGATTGAGCACACTCACATGACCGCATTTCCTACACTATCCCGACCGGTCACCGGCCACGGTCAAGCCTACATCTCTACGGCTGACCAATGCTAAACCTGGACCTGCGCTCCATGTCGGCGATGACGGGGATGATCAATATCGCCCTGGGCATCATCCTGCTGGCCTTTCGCCGCGCCTATCCTGCCTCCATCAAAGGGCTGCTGCCCTGGGCCCTGGCACCGCTGCTTTGCGCGCTTTCCACCGCCTTCTATGCGATGGATGGGCAGTGGCCGGCCGTGCTCGTCGCGCTCGGCGGTAACGCGCTGCTGCTTTCGGGCTGCTCACTGTTCTACTTCGGCAGCCAGCGCTTCTACGGGGTGCCCTGCACCTGGAAATGCTGGCTCGCCCTGGGCATTGGCTGCCTGGCTGGCATCACCTGGTTCCTGCTGGTCCATCCCGACTACCGGATCCGCGTGTTGCTGCTTACCACGGTGCTGGCGGCAATATGCCTGACCCATGCGCGGATGACCTGGCAGCACGGCCGGGGTTTTGCGCCGCGCTTCATGGCGGTTGTCCTCGCTTTCCAGGGGCTGGTCCTGCTGATGCGGGCAGCGACGACGCTTTTCCAGGATGCTGTCAATACCCCGCGGTTTTCCCCTTCGGCTATTCAGACCACGTACATTGCAGCGTATTGCTTCGCGTCGCTGTTCGTCTGCCTTGGCCTGCTGCTGACCGTGAGCGAGCGGTTGCGCGCGGAGTTCGAGTACCTGGCGCAGCGCGATGACCTGACAGGCGTACTGAACCGCCGGGCTGTGCTGCACGCAGGTAGTAGTGAACTGAAGAACCGGCGCGGCAGCGGCCAGCCACTGTCGTTGCTGCTGATGGATATCGACCACTTCAAGCGCATCAATGACCAGCACGGACACCTGGTGGGTGACCGCGTGCTGGCTCATTTCGCACAAACCGTGGGCCGGGCGCTGCGCTACACGGACTATTTCGGCCGTTTTGGCGGCGAAGAGTTTGTCGTGCTGCTGCCGCATACCGGCATGGAGGCCGCGCTTGCCATGGCCGAGCGCGTGCGGCAGGCAGTGGAGCAGCAATCGGCCATCGCGGGGCAGCCCGCCTGCACGGCAAGCCTGGGGTTGGCCAGCATCGAGGCCGGGGAAGCGACCCTTGACGAATTGCTGGCGCGTGCCGATTCGGCGCTGTATCGCGCCAAGGCTGATGGGCGCAACCGTGTTGAGGCAGGCTGAGCCGGGGCTCCCGCATTTCAGCGGGCGCCGGTCACTTGCCCGCGGTTGCCTGCACGCTGAAGCGAGCTTTTTTGGGGGCTTCGCCGATTTACGGGGAAAGGGGTTGACGCTGGTCTGCTTCGGCGGTGGTGCTGGCGGATGGTATTGGCTGTTGAAGTGAAGCGCACAAAATTGATCGCTACGGCCTTGTGACACCGGGGTGTCAGCGCTAATCACACAGCGTTTCGGCACGCTAGCGCAGCTGCATCACGCGATAACGAGGGAAATCCTGGAAAGCCGCGCCAATATTGGCTTGCAGCCCGTTGCGTTTATTTAACATAACCTTTATGCGGCGAATTTTGCTTGTAGCGGCAAAGTTGTAATGCCGACCGGGCATCTGAACTTGGCCTTGACATTCGCCTAGCGTACTTTAATTTCCCTTTTGTCAAACGCCCCTATTTCAACGACATTAGAAATATAGGTTCGACGCAAATGAAAATTAGATGACGCCCGTCCATCTCACGACCACAGTCCCCCTCAGCCCGCCCGCAATTCCGCCCGCACCGAATGCGCCCGCCGATGCGCGCCCGGCGTCTGGCCCGTATGGCGGCGCACTAGGTTGCGGAAGGCGGACATGTCCTGGTAGCCGCATTGTTCGGCAATGGCGGTCAGGCTGAGCGTGGAGACTTCCAGCAGGTGGCAGGCGCGCTCAGCCCGCAATCGGTGCAGGAACTGCAGCGGCGACATGCCCACAGTTTTCATGAAATGCCGCAGCAGCGTGCGTTCGCTGGTGGACGCCACCGCTGCCAGCCGGGGCAGGTCATAGGGCTCGGCCAGATGCTGCTGCAGGTAGCGGCGCGCGCGCAGCGCCACGCTGAGGCGCTGTGCGTCGCCGGTCTTCAGCCAGATGTTGACTGTCTCGCCGCGCTCTGGCTGATCCAGCAGGGCGTTGCCCAGCGTGCGGGCCAGGGCGTTACCGGCGGTATGCGCCACCGCCTGCAGCAACAGCGCATGCATGCGATCCAGCGCACGGGAACTGAGCAGGTTGCCGCTCTTGACCACTGGCTGGTCGGCCTGCAATCGTCGCGCGGGTTCGCTCAGCTGCATCCAGTTGGCAATCAGCCACGGCACCGCCAGCTTGCGCTGTGCCGGCAAATCCATGGCTACCAGAAGTGCCACTGCCGTGAACGGCGCCACCACCAGCGCCCCCCGCGTAGCAACTGCCGCAATGGCGGCGCGTTCGCGGTCCAGTAGCGACAGCACATGTTCGAGCCCGGCGATGTGGTCAAACAACGGTGGCGCGATCACCACCATGGCGTCCTTTCCTGCGCCGGCCAGTTCTTCCAGCGGCACGCACGGGCAGCGCAGCACGCTGGCCAGCGCCTGCCAGCGTTGCGGCTCGGCTACCGCCAGCCGCCAGCGAAATGGCGCCGCCGTGCCGCGCCGCCGGCTTTGCATAGAGGCCAGCGTGTTGGCAATGTCGAGCATGTCGACCGCGGTGGAAAGGGCGGAGACAACGGCCGAGGGGTAGCACAGCAGATAGACGTCCGGCATGGCGCGGCGGGTTGTTGTTGGGAAGGTGTCTACCCGATGGCGGGAACACCACCAATTGTGGCGGAATCCGCTCTACCTGTCACGGCCCCGATGCCCGACCATGTCAGCGGCACCATGGCGCGTCGCCTGTTGGCGCGCAACGTTCCATGGGCCCACAGACACAAGAACGAGGAGACAACACAATGAAGCAACGCATCGTGCGCGGCGCGACCGCACTTAGCGGCGCCGTGCTGGCGGCCGCCACCCTGGGTGGCTGCGCCACCGCAGGCAGCGACAGCGCCAACTGGAGCGAAAGCGAACTCAATGCCGAGATCCGTCGCACCGCCTACGGCATTCCCCATATCAAGGCAAACGACTACGCCAGTCTGGCCTTTGGCATGGGCTACGCATACGCGCAGGACAACGTCTGCCTGATGGCCGACCAGGTCGTCACGGTCAGCGGCGATCGCTCGCGCGTGTTTGGCCCCGACGAAAGTACCGAGGTGTCATTCAAGCGCATCAAGAACAGCGAATCCGACCCATTCTTCCGCGCCATCATCGATGACGACGCCCTGCGCGCCGGCTACGCGCAGGCCTCGCCAGAGGCGCGCGAACTGCTGCGCGGCTATATCGCCGGCTACAACCGCTACCTGCGCGATACCCCGCCCGCCCAACGCCCGGCTGGCTGCCGCAACGCTGACTGGGTGCGGCCCGTTACCGCCATCGACATGTTCCGCCTGGCCGAGGAGAAGAGCATCCAAGCCAGCGCCGGCGCGCTGGCAGCGGGCATTGTCGCCGCTGTGCCGCCCAGGGCCGCGGCCAGTGCCAAGACCGCGCAGCAGGCGGGGGCGGTGGACGTAGCCAGCATCGACTTCGAAGCCGTCAACAACGACCTGCATCTGCTGGATCCGCCGATTGGGAGCAACGGCTGGGCCTTTGGCAAGGAAGCCACCACGAACGGGCGCGGCTTGCTGCTGGGAAATCCGCATTTTCCGTGGACCACCACCAATCGTTTTTTTGAAGCGCACCTGACCGTACCGGGCAAGCTGGACGTCATGGGCGCGTCCATTGCATCGTTCCCCATTATCAGCATCGGCTTTAACAAGGACGTGGCCTGGACGCACACCGTGTCCACCGCGCGCCGCTTCACGCTGTATGAACTGAAACTGGCCGAAGGCGACCCCACCACCTACCTGGTGGACGGCGCGCCGCGCAAGATGACCCCACGCACCGTCAGCTATGCGGCAAAACTGCCCGACGGCCGTACCGAGCAGCGCTCGCACACCTTCTACATGACCGAATACGGCCCGGTGCTGTCCATGCCATCGGCCGGCCTGCCGTGGTCCGCGCAAAAAGCCTACACGCTGCGCGACGCCAACCGCAACAACACGCGTTCGGTCGACACTTGGCTTGATATCGGCCGCGCGCGCGACGTGGCTGGCATCCGCACCGCCATTGGCCGCCTGGGCATTCCATGGGTCAACACCATTGCCACCGACCGCGAAGGCCGCGCCATGTTTGCCGATGTATCCGTCGCGCCCAACGTATCGGCCGCCATGCTCAAGCAATGCTCGCCGGCCGGCGACAGCGCCGCGCTGGCCACCAAGCTGATGCAGGGCACCGGCATGGTCCTGCTGGACGGCACGCGGGATAGCTGCAACTGGACGGTGGACGCGGCATCGCCAGTACCGGGGCTGGTGGCCCCCAACGCCATGCCCGTGCTGGTACGCGATGACTATGTCGCCAACAGCAATGACAGCTCGTGGCTGTCTAACCCCAGCCAGAGGCTGACCGGCTTCTCACCAGTGCTGGGTCCCACCGAAGTTGCGCAACGCCTGCGCACACGCGTTGGCCTGATGGAAATCGGCCGCCGCCTCTCGGGCGAGGACGGCCTGCCCGGTAACCGCTTTGACGTGCCCGGCCTGCAGGCCGTGCTGTTCCGCGACCGCAACCTCTCAGGCGAACTCGTGCTGGATGACCTGCTCAATGCCTGCCTCGGCACCAAAGACGCCGACCTGAGCGACGGCTGCGCGGCGCTGCGCAAGTGGGACCGCCACAGCAACCTCGACAGCCGCGCCGCACCGCTGTTCCGCGAGTTCTGGATGCGCGCCAGCAAGATCCCCAAGGTCTATGCCATCGAGTTCAACTCCACCGATCCGGTCAACACCCCACGCGGACTGCGCATGCGCGATGAGTCTGTGCGCACCGAGGTCTTCAAGGCACTGAAAGACGCCGTGCAAGCCATGCGCACTGCGGGCTTTGCGCTAGATGCGCCGCTGGGCCAAGTGCAGGCCGCCACGGCGCCGGCTGGCCGCATCGCCCTGCACGGCGGTGAGGAATACGAAGGCGTGCTCAACAAACTGCAAAGCACCCCGGTGTCGGACAAGGGTCTGCAGGTCTACTTTGGGACCAGCTACGTGCAGACCGTAGGCTTTGACGAGCAAGGGCCGGTCGCCGAGGCGCTGCTGGTATACGGCCAGTCTGTAGATCAGCAGTCGCCGCACGCCTTTGACCAGATGGCGGAGTACTCCGCCAAGCGATGGGTGTGGTTGCCGTTCAGCGAGCAGGCAATTGCGGCGGACCCACAGTTGAAGGTAACGCGGCTGAGCCAGTAACCCGGCGGCGTTGGGCGCGGGGCCGCCGGCCCCCGCGCCGCCAGGCGTTTCCCGAGATGAGCGGGCTCTCGCGCTCCAACCTAATGGCGATGCGCGCATTCGCCGAATGCATGGCCCGATGCAGCAATTGTCCAACAGCTTGTTGGACAATTGCCCTGGGGACACAATCAGGCGCTGCTGCAGAAGCTCAAATCGATCGAGCAGCGCCAGTGATACACACAGCAAGCGGCCGCGCACGGCTGGTCCCGCGCCGTACTGGTGGCGCAAATAGAAACTCGCCTGGTCGACCGGGCGGCACAGGCGCCAAACAACTTCGCCGCCCAGCTGCCGTCGCCGCAGTCGGACTTGGCGCGAGCCACACTCAAGGATCCCTACGTCTTCGACTTCCTGAGCTTGCGTGCCGATGCGACGGAGCGAGACCTGGAGACAGCGCCAGTCGACCACATTACCCATTTCCTGCTCGAACTTGGGGCCGGTTTTTGCCTATGTTGGCCGCCAGGTCCATCTCGAAGTGGGGAGCGAGGACTTCTATCTCGATCTGCTCTTCTACCACATAGGATTGCGTTGGTGCTTTTTGCTGCACTTTTAAAAGGTAGAGCCGACCTAGTGCGCAAATGCATACGGGAAAAGCGAACAGCATGGATACTGCAACTCCTTGATGGGCAATGATTTTTAGGCCCACGCCGCCATATTTTACTGAGATGGACCCGACGCCTCCCTTCGGGGGACACTGTCGGCATCAACCTGACATGTGGAGGTTCATCATGGAAGTCGACATCCTCGGCATCGATCTCGCCAAACAGGTATTCCAGCTCCATGGCGCCGACCGCCGCGGACGGCCCGTGCATCGAGCAAAGGTCTCGCGTGGCTCGCTCCTGGAGGTGGTGCGCACACTGAAGCCGGGGATGGTTGTTATGGAAGCCTGCAGCACAGCGCACCACTGGGCAAGACGCTTCCAGTCGATCGGCATTGAGGTCCGGCTGATCAGTCCACAGTATGTTTCACCCTTCGTCAAGACCAATAAGAATGACCGCAACGATGCCGAAGCGATCGACGAGGCGGCCAGTCGGCCTGCCATGCGCTTCGTTACAGTCAAATCGGTCGAGCAGCAAGACATCCAGGCTGCGCACCGCATGCGAGCGATCCTGATACGCCACCGTACCGCCATGATCAACCAGATGCGCGGCCTGCTCGGTGAGCGCGGACTCACGATCTCGCGCTCACCAGAGGCGTTCAAGCGCGCAATCCCGGAACTACTCAGCAAGAGCGCCGACGAATTGACGTCGTTCTGCCAGACGCTGCTAACTGAACTGCTGCAGCACCTACACGCGATCGAGGAGCGCGTCCACCTGATCGAAACATCGATCCAGTCGTTCATGAAGCATTCCGCGCTGTGCAAAAAAAATCGCGGAAGCGCCCGGCATCGGTCCGATCACCGCCACAGCCATGGTCGCCGCTGTCGGCGACGCGAAGCAATTCAGGAACGGCCGACATTTGGCGGCCTGGCTCGCTCTGGTACCACGCCAGTACTCCTCAGGGGGCAAGCCTCGACTGCACGGCATCAGCCGGCGCGGCGACACATACTTGAGGACGTTGCTCATCCACGGCGCGCGGGCAGTCCTGCTCTACGCAGCGAAAAAAGCCGATCCATAGAGCGTCTGGCTGCAGCAACTGATTGCGCGACGCGGGCACAATTGCGCGGCGGTCGCGCTGGCCAACAAGAACGCGCGTGTCATCCAGGCGCTGCTCAGTAGCGACTCGACCTTTATGACGCGAAGCGCCGCAGCATAGCCCAAAAAACCGCTTGCAAGGAAGGAGATACCCACGCAGGTTTGCGAAGCTTCTCAAAGCGATGACGAAATTGGTTGAACCAGCATCCTGAAGCCTGTTTTTCGTGCCGGCGGCCGCTATCAGGCATGCCGCGATTTTGCTAAGGACAGGGTGCGCGGATCTCATCGAGGCTGCGGGCGTGCTTCGGCTATCGTCCAAGTGCAAGCCGGATACATGCATGCAGACCGTTTCGACATCACGAACAAGACGCACGAAAGGTACGATCACCCCGACTGGCCCCGATGGTCGGTGCCGAGGGTCGAATGGGGCACATGAATGGAATGCCGAGACCCGGAAGTGGCACGGACGTTCCTTGGGCCCGAGCTGATGGCTACAGAACCGGCGCCGGCCACGCCTCGCAAGCGTGCAACGTCCCCGGTATAGTTGAATAGCATGACACATAGTGCTATGATTTATCGTCAAATAACAGCAACGGCCTATGACGGCACTCGCGCAGCGGGTTTTCAAAACCAAATGGTTCACCAAGGCGGCAAAGGATGTCGGGATTACGGACAAAGAGTTGTGCAAAGCGGCCCAGCAACTCATCGAAGGTCAGGCCGATGATCTAGGTGGCAACGTTTGGAAGAAGCGGCTCAGCAAGAACACGCAGCGCTCAATCGTCATCAATAAGATCGGAGAATTCTGGGTGTTTGTCTTCCTGTTCGCGAAGTCGGATATGAAAAACATTGATGAGCGAGAGCTGAAAGACTTCAAGAAACTTGCCAAGGACTATGGCAAGTTAACTAAGGCTGAAGTCGACGAGTTTGTTGAAGCAAAGAAGTTTGTGGAGATTTACAATGCCTAAGACAAGGTTTAAGAGCGCAGCGTCTGAAGCAATCCATAGCGCGGCGTCGGACCTCTACGACATGAAGGTCATCAGCAAGAAGACCATGCGTGAGTACGACGACCTGTGCATCGAAAAGGCTCCCGAATTCGATGCCAAGGCTATCGCACGCATTCGCAAAGACGTGAAGGTTAGCCAAGCGGTGTTTGCACACTATCTGAACACTAGTGCGTCGACGGTCCAGCAATGGGAGCGTGGCGATAAGAAGCCGAGCGGCATTGCAGCTCGACTGCTGCAAGTTGTTCAGAAGCACGGATTGTCAGTCATAGCCTGAGTGAGGGATGGCCGGGAATCGCAAATATCTTAAGCTTAAGATATTTGCGATTCCCGGCCGACCCACTTGTCCGCCCCCTGGCGGGGCCACTTATGGCCAACACCACGGCCGCCCAATGTCCTTCCCGACAAGCCGTGATACGCTCCCAGTCTTTGTGAACCGACGCCGCCGCCCCGAACCGCGGGCAGCCGTCAAGTCGCCTGACTCCGTGAACGAGGCCCCAATGGAAAAAGCCAGCCACCGCAAGAGAGCTCTGCAATCCGTCGCATCAACACAGCCTGCATCGCTCAGCAACCTCCCGTTCGCTCCCGGATACAACCCGTATGACAAGATTTCGGCAGCCTTGATTAACCTTATTGATCCGTATGCCAGCGATGATCTGTCGCTCGATAGGACGCGCAAGCTGGTCGGCATGGGCGTAATCGCCTGGAACATTGCCTCGACGAGCAACACGCCGGACGAAGCAGAGGCCGAACTTGACCGGTTCATCGGCAATACCCCAGCACTCGGTACATCGGACGGCTCCGCTGCACAGGATTTCCGCGAGGCCACCCTGGCTCTCATCCAGCGCAAGCACATTCTGTTTCCCCAGGATAAGCGGGTCGTAACCTCATATGAAGTCAGTCGTGAGCGCTCCGGACTCCATCTGCGTGTAGCGGCTGTGCAGCACGGTTAGGCTATATGCTATAGGCAGGTACCTGCGCCCGGCCAAGAAGGACGCGGCGTGGCATGCTGCAGCGATCCTCAAGCTGCTGGTCAGTCGCTTGCGCCAGGCGTGGCCGCACACGTGCGAATCTTGTTCCGAGGCGATTCCGGCTTCTGTCGTCCGTTGCTGATGGCCTGGTGCGAACGCCACGATGTCGATTATGTCGTCGGCCTGGCCAAGAAGTCACGCCTGCTCACGTTCTCTCAGTCCTGGCGGGAGGCCGCTACCCAGGCGTTCGAAGCCACCCAGGCGCCGCAGCGGCACTTCGGTGAGTTTGCCTATCAGGCCGGCTCCTGGTCCCGCCTGGGCCGCGTCATCGTCAAGGCCGAGCACAATGCCCAGGGCGCCAATCCGCGCTTCGTCGTGACCAGCCTCGCCAATGCACCGCAGGAACTTTACGAACGCGGCTATTGCGCGAGGGGCGAGATGGAGAACCGGATGAAGGAGAGCGCGCCAAAGCGGGGGCTACGATCAGTCTTCCCTAAACCTAACTTTGGCCCCTGAACTCGCCGGAACCCGCGCCACCGTTGGGTTTCGGCTATTTTTTGGGGTGCATATGTACCCATGTAAATACATTACATTAGCCTTGTTTTTTGCTGAATATGTCCAATAATAGTGTTCATGTATATCGAACACGTCCCCAACCGCAATTCCCCGCCGGCGATCCTGCTGCGCGAGTCCTATCGCGAAGGCAACAAGGTCAAGAAACGCACCCTGGCGAATTTGTCCGCACTGCCGCCCGAGGTGATCGAGGGCTTGAAGGTCTTGCTGCGCGGCGGGGCGGCCGTGGCCTCGGCCGATGAGGCCCTGGTGATCGAGCGCAGTCTGCCGCACGGCCATGTGGCCGCCGCGCTCGGTACGGCCCGCGCCTGTGGCGCGCAACACTGGTTCGCGGCGGCGCCGGGCCGCGTGCCATCCCTGGTCATGGCGCTGCTGGTGGCACGCCTGATTTCGCCCGCCTCCAAGCTGGCCACGCACCGCATGCTGCAGCAAGAGACCGCGGCCCATTCGCTGTCGCGCATGCTCGGCATCGGCGATGTGGAGCCCGAGGAGTTGTACGCCGCGCTGGACTGGCTGGGAGAGGCCCAGGAAGCCATCGAGAAGCGCCTGGCGAAGCAGCATCTGACGGGTGGCACCCTGGTGCTCTATGACCTCACTTCCACCTGGCTGACCGGGCGCTGCTGCGACCTGGCGGCCTACGGCTACAGCCGCGATGGCAAACGCCACGAGCCGCAGATCGTGTTCGGTCTGGTTTGTACGCCGCAAGGACGTCCGGTGGCGGTCGAAGTCTTCGCCGGCAACACCGCCGATCCGAGCACGGTGGCGTCTCAGGTGGAGAAGCTCAAAGACCGGTTCGGGATCGAGAAGCTCGCCTGGGTAGGGGACCGGGGGATGCTGACGCAAGCCCGCATCGACACGCTGTTGCGCCCGGCAGGACTGGACTGGGTGAGTAGCCTGCGCGCCCCGCAGGTAGCTGAACTCGCCCGCGAACAAGGCCCCTTTCAGCCCTCGCTGTTCGATGAACGCAACCTCATCGAACTCACCAGCGAAACGTTTCCTGGCGAGCGACTGGTGGTGCGCCGCAATCCGCTGCTGGCCGACGAACGGGCCAGGAAACGCGAGGCGCTGTTGCAGGCCACCGAACAGGAACTCAACAAGATTGCCGAGGCCACCACGCGCGCGCGCAACCGGCTCAAGGGCACGGAGGCGATTGCCCTGCGCGTGGGCCGGGTCGTCGAGCGCTTCAAGATGGCCAAGCACTTCGAGCTGACCATCACCGACACCAGCTTTGCCTGGGCGCGCAAGACGCTACAGATCGAGCAAGAGGCGGCACTCGATGGCCTGTATGTGGTGCGCACGAGTTTGCCGGCGGCGCAACTGTCAGCCGAGGCGGCCGTGTCGGCCTACAAGGGCTTGGCGGCGGTCGAGCGAGCGTTTCGTTCGCTCAAGACCGTGGACTTGCACGTGCGCCCCGTGTTCCATTGGAATGCCGAGCGCGTGCGTGCTCATGTCTTTCTGTGCATGCTGGCCTACTACGTCGAATGGCACATGCGCGAAAAATTGAAGCCGATGCTGTTTGACGATGAATACATCGAGCTAGCGCGCGCTTCCCGTGCCTCGCCCGTGGCCAAGGCACGGCGTTCGGAACAGGCGAAAGCCAAGGACGCCACCAAGCGCACCGAGGATGATCTGCCCGTCCACAGCTTGCGCACGTTGCTCGGTGATCTGGCCACGCTCACCTACAACATCTGCCACACGCCGCTGAATCCGGAGGCCAAGATCATCATGACCACGCGGCCAACGCCCCTTCAGGACCGCGCCTTCCGCCTCCTGGGCATCAGCCCGGCAGCCCTGCCGTAGCACCTGTACCCAGTCAGCCCTCGCTACGCACTCGCATAACCGCGTGAAATCAACACCTTACGTTGGCCTGAACTCAAAGTTAGGCCTAAAGAGAGGAGAATGAGCCACCTACAATGTGCTCATGTCCTTCGATCCTCAACCGGCGGTTTCCGTACTCCAGTTGCGAATCAGCCTGAGGGGCCTCAGCCCGCCGGTCCAGCGGCTATCACCGGCGTTCGCCCGTCGAAACCTTGATGTACCGCCTCAAGACGCTCACGGGCAATTGCCTGTGGGCGCGCAGGGTCGGCTCCCAGGCGACCGAGGTGGCGATCCGTGTGGGCGTGCTCAACCGCATGGCAGCGCTCGCCCGCCCTCAGGCCGTCCGCATTGCATGAATTCGAGATCACAGGATAGACTTTGTCTTCAAACTCGATTTATGCAACAAAACCTCCTATATTTCAGAGCGATTGTCATACTTGGAAGGGTGGCATCATGAGCTCAAAAGAATGGCTAAAGACCATTGGGGTCGTAGTAGCTAGCGCCTTGGCCATTTTTGGGTCTTTTCATGCCGAGGCGGCAAAGGCGGCATGTTCGGCAGAGCAGCTCAAAGCCATTGATCTGGACAATGACCGCACTATTGATTTGGAAGAAGCCAAGAAAGCCGCCGTGGTGAAATTCGAGGAACTCGACAACGACCACGACGGCACACTCGAACTTAAAGAACTGGCCGCTGCAAAGATTGACAAGAAGACCCTCGCCAAAGCCGACCGAGATAACGACAACACACTGGACCAGAGGGAGTATTTGGCGATCGTCGAGCAGCGCTTCAAGGCCGCCGATCGCGATCACGATGGAACCGTTTCGATCTCAGAGCTGCAAACGAAAACGGGAGAGGCACTTTGTGCCATGATAGTAAAGTAGTGGCACTTCCAAACGATACTGGGTTTTGTCACTTCCCGGTGGGCGATTCAGCTGCAGGATTTCTCAGTTGGCAACGATCACCATGCGCGAAGCGGCAGCCAGGCCGTGGCACGCCGGAGGGGAAGGGCGAGTCGGCACACCTTGCAAGGACGCCGGCCTTCCCAAGTGCCATAATGCGGACGCCCAACGCGGTATCCCTTTGATTTCGATGCAATCTACCGAGGTAGCTGTCCCTAGCATTCATGCGGGTTTCCGGCTGGTGCCCGCAAGAAATACCCACAAAATCAATCACTTGCTGACTGGTCTGTTCGCCGTATCCACAGATATGCCGATCGCAGCAGGGGTTTGGCGGCGGGGGGAGGGGCCGTAAGCCTCCGAAAAGCTGAGTCGCGGCCGACGGACGACCCCAAGCTCTCGCCGGCCGGATGTATGCCGCGGATGCGGATATCGCGGGCCCAGAGGTATGAATTCTTTGGCACCGCCCTGTGCGCTTTCAAAGCAGAATGGCTATGCCGTACGCCACTGCGAAAGTGAGTCGGACTGGAGCGCCGCGGTGGGCATGAGCCGATGCGCATAGCGCGCGATGGGAAACTCAAAAGTGCCTTGCAGATTGATTCCCTCAAGATGCGTGGGCCCTATATGCCGAAGATCCTCAGATCGAGTCGTCTCGCCGCCGATCCTTTCAATGATGTCCCACCTGCGTTGCATGTGCATCGTATTCCAAGCCATTACTGCATTGGATAGCAAGGTCAAGGCGGATGACACTGCCGCCAGCGACGCGTCATGTCGCTCCAACTCGATCGGTATCTTGCCGTAATGAATCGCCCGCTGGACAATGTGCACCGCTTCACCGCGGTTCAGCGCGTGCTGCATCTCATGGCGAAATGCGGAATTCGTGAAATAGTCGATCAGGAAGATCGTACGAAACAACCGTCCGAGATGCTCGCCGGCCTCATAGACGAGCTGTCCGCGCGCCGCCACCCCAAAGCGCGTGAGTGCCTGGACTGCAGTGCATTGCCCACTTTGCACGGATGCGGCAATCCACACCAGTTCGTCCCAGGCGCGCTCAATGAGGCTCAGTCGAACATCGGCATCGGTGACGGCAGCCAGTTGGCTTGGCACGTTATGATGCCTGGGAACATGCAAACGTCGGTCACGCAGGTGGGAGAGTCGCGGACAGAGATCGAAGCCCAACAGCCGTGACAGACTCATCGCGAAATCTGTAAGGCCGTGCGTATCCACTGCAAGTTGCGCCACGTCTTCCGAGCCACCTCGCCGGATCACGCCCTCGATAGCTGCGCCGGCCTGCCGCTCATTGAGCAGAATAGGCTGGTCATAGAAAATGCCCCACCGATCGCGTAATACGAGCCTTGAGCTCGCAGTACGAATGAGGCGCGGGTCAGCGTATTTCATAGGGGCCAGCAGCGGTGTTACCGGCTGCAAGAAGGCCGGATATAGAGCTGCAGCCCATCCTGTCAGTGTCTGAACAAGCGAAAACCTGGCGCAAACGGGACGCGTTCATATAGACCGCGCGCTGCGCTAGTAGGGGTGATCGAATGGAAGGGACTTCCATTCGATCACCCCGAGTTGCGCGTGGCACACGCGCGAGCGGGAGGGCGAGCGGCGCAAAGCCAACAGCCAGGCAACCGACAGATAAGAGGGCAGGGCGCTGGCGACGGGCACCCCGGCCGCGCACTCGATGTACTTCCCTTCAGAGTTGGCAACGAGAGCGAGTGGGAGGACGCGATCCAAGGTGCATCCGCGTAAAGATGGCCGCGTACGAGCTGACGCTGGCGGATCGGGTAAAACCGGCTGCCCGCCTGATTGACGATTGCAGCCGGGGAGCGATGGCCGTGAGCGAGCGGTTTGCCTTTCTTCATCGAGCCTCCCGCCCGGCCATATCGCCATCGTGACGACGCGCAAGGAACGTGTTCAAGGTTGGTTCAGCATGCTCTGAACCAGCGCTGCAGCGCGTGGCGACCCCAGTCCAGTCACATAATCATAGCTACCCGACGCGTTGCAAATGGTGCCGCAACTGCCGTTGCTGCCATTGGTGACGTCATTGTAGTCGCTGCCGTAGGCGTTCTTGCCAATGGCATATAGGGTGTTGTAGCCAGCAGAAAGCGTGGGTTTTCCGGCGGCAACGCGCAAGGAATTGGCGATTGCAAACAGGCCCGCCCATTGCGGTGTTCCAGCGCTGGTACCGGCGACCTGAAACCAGCCTGACCTCCCTTGGTAATTGACAGAGTCATAGACGGCGAATCCTGTATTGGGGTTACCGTTGTAAGCGACATCCGGAATGCCGCGCTTTTCCGCATAAGGCAACGGCCACGCCATCTGGCCATCCGGTTCCGGCTCATAGGTGCTAAGGCCACCGCCACTTCCGCTCCACGCGGATTCGCCGATGTAGTTGCCGGACAGATCCGTAATAAGGGTAGTGCCCCCCACGGCGACGACGAATGCCGACGCAGCCGGGTATTCAGAACCGTAGCCACTATCCCCCGACGAAGCCAGGAAGGTCACGCCAGTCCTCTTGAAATGGTTGTCATAGTTGGACTCGAGACTGAATTCTCCAGCTCCGAAACTCATGGAAACCGCCGATGCGCCGTTCTGCACCGCCACATCGACTGCTTTCATCAGATCGCTGAAACTGCTGCTCGCCGCTTCAACCAGCAGGATCTGCGCTTTGGGGACGATGGCATGTGCCCACTCGACATCCATGGAAATTTCGAGCGCCCAGCCGGCATCGGTCCTCGGCTTGCCACCGCTCGCGTAGATCTTGCGGAAACAGCCGTTGGAAGTCGTGCACGGTGGCAGGCCGAAGGTGGAACTGAATACGCCAAGGTCGGACTCGATCCTTGGATGATCATAGGCATTGACGATGCCAATCACCATGCCTTCACCCTGATTGGAAATGTTGTCAAAACCATACGCACGCCGCACCGTAGCTGGTGTCAGGCCAGTTGGCGCGGCAGTAGTAATAGAAGCCTTTACGTGAAAAGGCGGGCGTGCATGGCCTTGGAGAGGACGCATGCCTTCGATGTACGAAACTGAATGACCATCAGGCTCCGCGGTCGCTGGAATGACGAAGCAAGCGGATAAGGCAAGCAGGATTGTGCAGCCGATTTTTGGAAGATTTGTCATGGTTTCGCCCCGGTGCGTGTCTTTGGATTTACCAGCCTTTTTTCGACGTACGACATGAACCTCGCGAGTTCGCGAAAGTGATTGGACAAAGCTCCTATGGCCAGCCTGCACCTGCATGAGATTGCGGTCCACGCTAAAGTGTTCGCCAGATAGCCGGTTTCTTCTGCGCGATAGCCAACACTTCGTTAAAGAATCCGATGCCCGGAGGGCAGTGCGCGTTGCGCAGTGACTCCTCAGGCTGACACTGAGTCGAAAAAGCTGTCTCCATTGCCCGCTGGCCCGTTATTATTCGGTGGCCGCGTCGGCTGCGCCGCGTTCCCCCAGGTGGGGCCGGCGAGGAAGCTGCCTCGTGCGGAACGAAGACGCTAGGAAGGGCTGCTTATGGCCGAATCCGGTTCAACGTCGAACGCGCCCGATATCAAAGCGTCCCGCCTGAAGGTTTCCTTCTTGTGCTATTCGCAACAGAACTTCTGATTTTCTGATTCTTATGCTTTCCAAGGCCTTCACAACTCATTGGCTGGCGGGGTATTGGCCCACATGGAAAGCCGTAGGATCGACGTGGCCTGATAATCGACGCCACCCGATACCAGGTGATTGGGAATATGGTCGATCTGGTTGCCGCGCGTGGCGATGTCAACAGGGCCGGGATCGGTAATTCTGGCCATCTGATAGGAATAGGCGAACCAGATGTTCAGCTTTGCGTCGGGACGCAGGCTGGCTTGAAAATCGACACCATTCCGCTTCGTCCTGCCGAGGTTGTCAAAGTCGCCGAGGGGATCATTCAATTTGCGACGCACCTCGTGCGCGGCCAATTGTTCCCAATAGGCGAATACGGCCTTCCAGCCAGCTACGCGGGTGGCAGCGGCACGCAGCGATGCCCCCCACGTGGCGGTGGTGCCGTTGACGTCGGCCGGCGCCACTACTCGGCTTCTCCGGGGCGAGCGTCTATTGCTGACGGCGCGCGGAAACTGGGTGGGGCAGCTGCATACCGGCGTAGAGCCCGAACTGAGCGCGTGCCGCGTCGTCCAACCGCGGCGAGATGCGAATTGCGCCGTCGTCGGCGAAAGCGATCAGGCCTTCTTCTTCCCAGCAAATTTCTTAAGTGGGTGCGGCGGCATCGGGTGTTTGCCAGCATGGTGCCCTGAGTGGGGACGGCAGCTAGCGCGTTCCGCGGAACCACTACGGAACGCGCTGGCGCCCACTCAGGCGGCGGCGCTGCCCGGATCGACCGGCTGATACTCGAAACTCGGCCCGGTCAGAACGGCCGCGTTTGGAATCCCCGACATCATCGCCTTCGCCTGCCCCTTCAGCGACATCATCAGTCCGATCGCGATATTCATCTGGGAGGAGGTGGCGTTACCATTGAACAGCGAGTTCAAGGCGGACAGCAGGCTTGTGTACGTGTAGTTGAAGTTGTTGCACGCCAGCCGCTGAGCCGAGCCGGGGGGATAGTTCGCGATCTTCGGGTTGGTGGGCAGCGCATAGACGCCGCTCGGATCGACGACAATCGGCTCGCCCGAATACGAATAGGGTGGGTTGCCGGACGGGTTCTTCACCAGTGTCCTGCCGTTCTTGATCTGCATGAAGCGGTAGTAGTGGGCGTAGCCATCCCCGACCACCTCCTCGGGGGACGTCGACGTACCTTCGCCCTGCTCGACGATCGTGCGGATTGCCCGCTGCGCGGTTGCCACGTTGTACACGACCACGGCCTCCTTCATCAGGTCAGGACCGACCTGATTGCGTGGCGGATTGACGAACGCACCGTCGCCAATCACGCCGATCGCCACCGATATGGCATCGTAAAACTCACCGATCGTGATGGAGGTATCCAGCGCGAACACCCGGCCGGTCGGAAAGTCGAGCGGATCCTCCGGCTGCTCGATGTCAAGGAAGGTGTCGAGCTGGGCTGGCGAGAACGGCGCGAGATTGCAGGTCAGGCCATGCTCGACGCCGCCCGGCAGCGGACCAGGGTAGCTCGGGACGAAATACTTCCCGCCAATGGCCGGTGTCCCGCCAAGCGCATTCAGCACGTTCGACGCCAGCGTCATGTGCAGCATCTCTTCCATCACCACAGAGAAAATGATATCGGCAATGGCTTTGTTCTTGGTCGGGTCGAGCGAATACAGCGCATAAAGGTAGAGCGGAATGGTCGCATGCTCGAGTTCGATGGCTTGGTTCAGCGCTGCGTACATGGCCGGCAGCGAGGGCTGGTCGGGCCGCAGTCCTTTCAGCGTGGAGCGTTGAAGGCGAATCATGTTGGCTATCTCCGAAGAGGATGATCAAAGGGCACGCAGGCATCAGCGGAGTATCAGGCGGCGTGCGCTAGCCGCCGCCTTCCCGCCTTGCGCGGCGGGACGTATCGCATCCGACACGGGCGCGGCGGCCTGCGCGCGCGCGACGGGAGCCGGCGCGCCGGTGCCGTACTGAGGATTGGCGAGGAACGACTGGATCGCCGCGCGCTTCGCGGGCGACAGGTCGCGTGTGACCGGCATCGAGTTCGGATCCGCCGGATCGAGGCCGAACGCGAGCGACAGCAGCGGCGCATTGGCGACCACCTGCTTGTAGTCGGCCATGTCGAGAAACCGCGCCATCACCGGATACAGGTTCGCGTACTGCTGGAAGATCGGTTGCACCGACGTCCACGTGACCGGCTGAGCGGGGCTGAAGCCGCTCCACAGCAGGATGCTGATGAAATTCCACTGGTTCACCGGCCCGCTATAGGTCCCTGTATCCGCAAAACCGATGCGGATGCCGTACACTTGGCCGTCGAGGCCATAGTCCTTGCCATGGTTGAAATAGCGCGGCGTGCCCGGGTCGCTGGTGACGAGCGATAGCATCGCGACACCATTCTGGCCTGTCACCAGCGTGCCGCTGAAGCCTTCGGAAAACGGCGTGACCGTCGGCGGCCGCTGCGTTGTATCGACAAAGCTCAACGCGGACAGCGGTGTCGCGACCGGCGGCACGTCGCGCGGATGGATCAGGTTGCTCGGCTGAAGCTGGGAGGAATCCAGCACGACACTCAATGTCGCTTCGACCATTGGCTCGCCCCATTGCATCGCGTAGACGGGTACCTGCAGCTTGTCGTCGGGACTTGCACGATAGACGAATGTATCCGCGCGCACGAACACGCCGCTCTCCCACTCGCTGATCATCATCCCCGGGGTTCCACTCAACGTCAGCGGGGCACTCTGCACCGCGGCGAGCTGTTGGGCGCTTAGCGGCAGCTGCACCACGCCCGCGGTGGTCGAGTACCAGGGCGTGTCGCCCGAGTAGCCGTTCTGCCCGGTGGACGGGATCGTTCCCAGTGCGAGCAGTCCTGTCGACGTGGCGACACTGAGCGTCAGGTCGCCCACGTCATTCATCGTGCCGCCCGGGTTGCCGGTAGTCAGCGCGTTGCCCAGGTCAAGCAGGATGGAACTGGACGCATTGTCGACCTGCGCTGCGAGGAAGTTGATGCCGCCTTGCGGCTTGAAGAAATTGCCACCCTGCGCCGCGGCGGCCATGAACTGCCGGCCGAATACCATGCTCTTCGGCTCGCCCGCGGCGGACGGGCCGATCGTGCCGGCAATCCGTCCGCACATGAACTGCGGTGACGTGTAGTCGAGATTGATCCCGTCCACGTTGAACTTGATCGAGAGCCGGTCGCCGGTTGCCTGCAGCGCGGCCAGGAACGGCGAGTTCGACACGTCTGCCCATTGCAGGTTGGTCAGCACGGACTGATACATCGCGCCGGCAATCACGTCGCCGGAGGTCTGGCCCGTCGCGCGGTCCCAGATGTCCAGGAACGGTGCCGGGTCGAAACTGCCGCGCAGCAGTGTGTTGCCCCTCGCATCGGTGATCCGCACCTGCAGGCCCCAGATTTCGGATACCAGTTGCTGTTCGCTGTCGAGATCGACCATCTTGGCGCAGACACGGCCGTCCGAGTCGGCGACCAGGTACTGCAGGATCGGATCTGCGGGACTGGCAGGGCCCGACGGCAGCCAGGCGGACGTGACCTTGCAGCCGAGCAGCCGCCAGGAGGCGTCGCCAGTGGGATTGAACCAGCCATTGGGCGGATTCATGCCCGGTCCCTGCAGCTTCTGGTAGCTTGGTTCGAACGCAGCGTTGTCGAAGTGCCCGGGGTCGTTATTGACCGTCGACACATTGGCCTGGAACTGGCCTGCGAAGTGCAGGCGCAGCGGATTGAGATAGCTCATGAGGTCCCTCCTTGTTAGCGGTGCGACGTCGTTGCCGCGGCGCGTCAGAACGGCTTGATCAGGCCAACCGGATTGCCTTCCGGATCCTTGATCATCGCGAAGTGGTAGCCATCGACGCTGACTGGATCGACATAGCGGCTGCCGCCGTTCTGCAAAGCACGGTTGATCGCTGCGTCCAGGTCGTTAACGCGAAGGTAGAAGTTCTTGCCCGGCTCGTAGCCAGGGGTGTCCGGTTCCGTCTGGCCGATGCCGCCGAGCAGCGGCAAGGTCTGCACCTGGAACGGGATGTAGGCGAAGCCGGCGGTGCCGGTCTGGTAGTGCCAGCCGAAGACGCTGCTGTAGAAGGCCTTCAGCGTGACTTGGTCCTTCGCGATGATCTCGAACATCACGCTCGGGTGCTGATTGACGGCATCGGCTTGCGGCGCGGCGATGGGGGCGGCGGCCGTCGCGGTCCGCACGAAGCCCGCGCGCATTTGCAGGAATTCCACGAACGTGAACGGCGAGCCGTTCGACGCGACAAACAGCGCGCCATGCTGCCGCACGAAGCCGGTGAACACCGGTCCGTTGACGTGGCGCAGGAAAGCGTCAGCGTCGCGGTATGTCTCGAAGAACAGGACGGAAAGCGGATCGGCCGGAGGCAGCGATTGCAGGCGGGCGTCGCCGCCGTAGGGCGTATGGACCAGGTACGCCAGCGTATCGGGCTCGAGCCGCAGGACATCGTCGGCGAGCTGGCGCAGCGCGGCGTCGGCGGCTGGCTCGCATCCCAGCCGGATAAACCAGCGCGATGTCAGGCTGACGGGGGTGGGGATGGATGGACTCATGGTGCTCCTTCCTGGTTTGGAGGCTTCATGCGCAACCGGCATCATGACTTCGGATTCACGTCGGGCCGCTGTGCCGGAAGCGGCCACGATTCTCTTGCCTCGACGATCAGTCGCCGCGAACGTAGCGCTGGCCCGCACGGGTCAGTCCCATACCGACCACGCCCACAAGCAGCCACGCGGGATCCGCCAGCACGGCGAGCACGACGCCGTCGAGGAGCGGCATCGCGGCAAGCATCCACGGGATCACCGGCCACCGGTAACGCCCGGCGGCGGTATGGCATTCGTGGCGCGCGACGACCGTCAGCAGCAGCACGTAGGCCGCTTGGACGAAGGCGGCGATTCCGACCACAGTGGATATCCCGCCGGTCAGCGCGAACGCGGTGACGACGTAGACCAGCAGCCGCGCGCCGGCCATCGCGAACACGGTCGAACGGTGGCGCTTGTGGAAGTGGTCGTAGACCCAAATGACGAAAAGCAGCATCACGCCGGCAACTAGCCCCGCACGATGCGGAACGGGCAGCAGGCAGGCGAGCGCGCTGGCGAACAGCGCGAGGGTGACCGCGCGCGCATGGCCAGCGGTAATGCGGCCGGCCGGAATTGGCCGGTAGCGCTGGTGCAGGCGGTCATGCTCGAGGTCGCAGAGGTCGTTCAGGGCCATGCCGCCGCAATAGAAGCACGACAGTGCGAACGCGAGCAGTACGACCAGCAAGGCGGGGGCAGCAGCCTGCGAGTTGCCGGCATCTTCCCAAACCGCGTCCGATACCCCGCCCGAGAGCACGGCCGCGGTCAGGACGTTCATCCAAACGGTGGGCAGATTGCTCACGCGGCACAGCGAAAGTACCGCGTTGAAGCTGGGGCGCAAGGGTAGCGTGCTCATTGGTCGAAGACGTGATCGAGCAGGATGGCGAAGACACTGGTGGCGGCCATGTTGTCGTCGGGGATGCGGCCGCGTTCGGAGCTGATCAGCACTGGCGCGTCGTCGTCGCTGGCCGTGCGGATGCCGTGCGAGCCGCGTACCAGCGACGCGTCGAGGGACACCACATCCATCGTGTACCGCATGCCGAGCGCCTTGCGCGCGAGAATGCTTCCGACTTTCAGCGCGGGGAAGCGGATGTCAGGATCGACAAACAGCTCGACCGGATCGTAGCCCGGCTTGTTGTGGATATCGATGGTGCGCGCATAGTCAGGCGCAGCCCCGTCGTCGGCCCAGAAATAGTAGGTGAACCAGCTATCCGGTTCAGCCAGCAGGACGATCTCCCCGGCACGCGGATGCGCGAGGCCGTAGTGGCGCTTCCCGGCCTCATGGAGCACTCCGCCAACGCCATCGACGTCGTTGAGAAGCCGGCTCACCGCGCCGACATCGCGCGGGTCGCGGACATAGACGTGCGCCACCTGGTGGTCGGCCACTGCAAATGCGCGCGAAGCGCCGGTGTCGAGGTAGTCGCGGCCGAGATCGCGCTTGATCGCGAGCAGCCCCGCGTCGCGCAGTATGCGGTTGATATGCACCGGCCTGCTGACCGGCACGATGCCGTACTCGGACAACACGACGATGCGTACCCCCCGCGCCCGGAATGTGTCGATCAGATCGCCGCAGACCGCATCGATCTCGCGCAGGTCGCTCGCGATATCGGCTTGCGGGCCGACTCGTTGCAGGCAGTAGTCGAGGTGCGGCAGGTAGATCAGGTTCAGCGTTGGCGCGAACTGCTCCTCGACCGCGAGTGCGGCATCCGCGATCCAGCGGCTCGAGCGGATGCTGGTGCGCGGACCCCAGAAATCGTACAGGGGGAACTGCCCGAGCCGTTCGCGCAGTGACTCCCGCAACGCTGGCGGTTGCGTGTAGAAATCCGGCAGCTTCAGGCCGTTCGCGCAATACAGCGGCCGCGGGGTCAGCGTGATGTCCGCGTCGGTCGCCATTGCGTACCACCAAAACGTGTTGGCACAGGTGAACGACGGATCGCGTTCCCGCGCGAGATGCCAGATGCGCGGCGCCTGCACCAGCTGGTTGCTTTGCCGCCACAGCATCACCTGGTCCAGCTCGCGGAAATACCAGCCGTTGCCGACGATGCCGTGCTCGGTCGGCAGCTTGCCAGTCAGGTAGGTCGTCTGTGCCGAACAGGTCAGCGCAGGCGTCACGGCGTCGATCGTCGAGACCTCGTCGCTAAGCGCCGACAGGTTCGGCGTGTGCGGGCCAAGCAGGCCCCTGGTCAGTCCGACAACGTTAATGACGGCCGTGCGCTGCATCGAGTGTCTCCCTGACCCAGTTCAGCTCGCGTGCGATGGACGCGCCGGGCGAGTCGAGGCGCAGCGCCCGCGGCAGCACGCCAAAGCTGTAGGTTTCGACCTCTAGCGGCGTCCCCGGCGCCAGGCACGGCAGGCAGTCCTCAAGAAAGAAGCGCGTTGTGCCGACGTCCCCGAGTTCCGCAAGAAAGACCGGTACGTGAAAGTGCACGCGGCACTCTTCGGCCGGCTCGCCGCGTTTGAGCCAGCGCGCCAGCTCCGGCAGATCGGAAAAGCGCAGCAGTTCGCCGTCCTGTGTGCACAGCACGGCCTGATGCAGATATGTCGCTTCGTCGAACGCCAGCAGGTTTGCAATCGCCTTGCCGCGGGCACGCAGCGCGGAGGAAACCTGTACCTTGACCACACGGATTTCCGCGCTTTCCAGTGCCGCGAGGCAGTCAGCGGGCCGCTCGAACTCGACCGCCTGGTGGCAGCAGTCGAAGCACAGGCCGATGTAATCAGCAAGCGAGGCGGGAAACCGCATCCGCTGGAAGAACTCGACCACTTCGCGGGTCTGCTCCAGTACGCAGTATGGCTCGGGCTCCAGCGCGAGGCGGATCAGCGGACCGCCACGCTCGTGCAGGTATGCAAGATGCATGAGCGTGTACAACAGATGCGTCCTGACCGGTCCCCAGTGTTCTGCGGCGAAGCCGCTGCGGCATGCGACCGGCACGGTCGAGATCGAACGGGCCTGGCCACGTGGCGTCCATTGCGCGAGGATGTCGGCGAGCCGGTTCGTATAGGTGGCGCGCCGCGGATCCCTCCAGTCTGGCAGGTAGACCGCTTCCTTGACCTGCGTGCCGTGGAACGCGCCGTGCGGAAAGCCATTCAACGTCAGCACGTAACAGTCATGTGCCTCGCACCAGTTGGCAAAGCGGCGGATCTCCGTGTCGTCGAGTTCGAACGCGGCCTGCGCGGACAGGCGAATGCCCAGCGGGAACGTGCGCCCAGGCGAGCAGGCCTTCTTGACCTGCAACGCGTGTTCCTCCAGATTGCGTCGGACGTCGGCCCATGCATCGCCGGGGTGGATGTTGGTGCAGTAGGTCAGCGGGTAGTTGTGGTTCACGACACGACCTCCGGCGCAATGGGGTCGCCCCGTGCATGCCGTTGCCACGCCCGCAGTTCGCCGATGCATGCACGCATGGTGGCGATATCGATATGATTGACCTCGACGCCTTCGCCAATCCCTTTCAGCAGCGTGATGCACAACTGCCCGCCCAGGTGCTCACGGAAATCGCCCAGTGCCCGTTCGACATCGAGCCGGTCCAGCGCCGCGTGATCGAGCGTAAAGCCGATATCGCACAGCGTTTCCATGATGGTGTCCGCCGCCACATCGCCGATCATGCCGAGCCGGCGCGAATACTGGACATCGAGCGCTATGCCGATCGCGACCGCTTCGCCGTGCCGCAAGCGGTGCTCGGAGAGTTCCTCGAGCTTGTGCGCCGACCAGTGGCCGAAATCGAGCGGCCGCGCGCTGCCGCGCTCAAAGGGATCGCCGGAATTGCGGATCTGCGCGAGATGCAGTTCCGCGCAGCGGACGATCATCGGCTCCATCGCATGCGGCGCAAGTGCCGCGAGCGCTAAGCGCTGCCGGTGCAGCCGTCCGAAGAAGGCGCGGTCGCGGATCAGCGCCACCTTTACCGCCTCCGCAATGCCGGCGCGCCGGTCGGCGGCCGGTACGCTTGCCAGCAACTCGAAGTCGTTGATGACCGCGAACGGCGGCGTGAAGGTGCCAAGGAAATTCTTGCGGCCTTGCCAGTTGATCGCGTTCTTGACGCCGACGCCGGCGTCATTCTGCCCCAGCACCGTTGACGGCATCCGGATCAGGCGGAGACCGCGATGCGCGGTGGCCGCAGCGTATCCGATCGCGTCGAGCACCGCGCCGCCGCCGATCACGACGATGTAGCTGTGGCGGCAGAGCCGGAGATCGCGCGCGTAGCCGTAGAACTCGTCCACCTCCCGCGGATCGCGCTTTGAAGTCTCGCCTCCACGGACGATCCATGGCGGACGGACCAGCTCGATGGCATCCGCATGCGCCAGCGCATATTTCTCAATCGCTTTGATGCAGCCGGGTAGCGCACCGGCAAGCCCGGAATCCACCGCGAAAAACACGCGCGCTCTGGCGCCGGGCGGCTGCGCTCGCATCAGGTCTACCAGCAGCCGGTTTTCAGGCGCGAAGGCGCCGCGGGTGAAGCAGACCGGATAGCTGTAGCGGACTTCGAAACTCTGGTCGATGCGATGCTCGAGCATGAGGCGCTCCTGGGTCACGTACCTGGGGCGATGACTTGACTGGAGGGAGACGGCACTTAGCCGCCAGCGGTAGGACTACCGGCGCCGGTTCAGTTTGGCACCGGCTCGTCGACACGCGGCAATTGTCCGCGCAGCACGGAGTTGTCGGCGAATAACTGCCGCTGATCGAGCCGCGGAGTTTGGTCAAGCGCAGCGACATCGATCTGCTGTGACTGCGCATAGGCCTGCAAGGCGTTGCTCCAGGTGACTGCTTCGACACCGGCTGGAGGAATGCCGCGAGCAAGCATCAGCCGCGCGGTCTTTGGCACCGACAGCGGGTCGCTGACGCCCCAGTCGGCCGAACTGTCGACGATGATCCGTTCCGGCCCGTATTGCCGGACGACCTCGACCATCCGCTCGGAGCCCATCTTCGTGTTCGGGTAGATCGTGAAGGCGGCCCATGCGCCGGAATCGAGTACAGCGCGCACGGTCTCCTCGTTGTTATGGTCGATGACCAGCTTCGTCATATCGATGCCGTGCTCCCGGGCGACATCAATCGACCGCAGCGTGCCGTTCTTCTTGTCGCGATGAGGCGTATGGACCATCACCACCATGTCGTGCTCGCGTGCGAGATCAAGTTGGGCGCGATACGCGAAATCCTCCGCGGCAGTGATCTCGTCGTAGCCAATCTCGCCGATGGCGACGACCCCCTCTTTCAGCGCAAATTGCGGCAGCAGTTCAAGCACTTCGCGCGCGAGCTTCTCGTTGTTCGCTTCCTTCGAATTGAGCCCGACGGCGCAGTAATGCGCGATGCCGAACTGGCTGCATCGAAAGCGCTCCCAGCCGACCAGGCTCGAGTAGTAGTCGAAGAAACTGCCGACATTGGTGCGCGGCTGACCCAGCCAGAACGCCGGTTCGATGACCGCGCGGATGCCGGCGGCAGCCATGGCCTCCAGGTCGTCGGTGGTGCGTGAGCTGATATGGATGTGGGGATCGAAGAATCTCACGGCGGGTCCTTTTCTGGTTCTCGTGGTTCTTGACGCTAGAGGAAGCGAAGGGCTTGCTGCGTAAATCCTGCCTGGCGGGCCTGTTCGACGAAACGGGCGTGTTTGTTGAGTGCGGTGCGCAGCCATCGGCAATCGCCGCTCAACGCGTCACCGGTCCGGGCGATCATGAGAAGCGCACCGCGTTGGCCTTGCACATCGTCTTCCGCCAGCTCCTTGCGCACGGCCTGAAGCCCGCGTTCACCGCCATGGGGGCCGAGGCAAAACCATAGCTGCGGCGGAACATTGCGCCCGGCGCTGCGCCGTTCGTCGGCAAGGTCGAGCGCCATCCGCGCCAGTTCCGGAGACAGCCGCCGGTCGATGCCGTCGATGCGCCAGAGCGGCACGTCAATGAACACGGCCTTGATCACGAGCTGGCGCCAGGCGACCTCGTTAAAATGCGTCGCAGCGTAGGGAGAATCGCACGCGACGGCTTCGAATATGGAGCGCATATTGCTGCGGCAGCCTTCACCTGCGCGCCAGACAAAGCGATCGCAGCCCGGCAGCAGTGCGAGCGCGCGATACAGGGCGCACGACTCGCCGTGGTCAGCAAAACGAAAGCAATGCTCGAGCGCAATGGGGAAGGTGTCGCCTTCCATGTCCGGCGAAGCGAGCAGCAAGGCTACGCGCAGCGTTTCCAGAAGGCTCCAGTGTGACGGATCCCACCCGGGAACGCCTGCGCTTAGCGGGCGAACTTCATCCGGGCCCGGATCGAGTGGGATCCCGGCGCGAACATGGCGGCTCGCGAGAGCAAGCAGTTGCGCGAGACGCAGCTTGGATGCGCCGTTGCTGACTTCACTCGATGCGCTGTGCCGGAAGGCGTTGGCATCGCGCGACAGGCGAGGGCCGAGAAGGTCCGAAAGGGCCGCGGCAGCATCGAATTTGGTCGGGACATCCATGCGTGATCGTCAGGTATTGCCTGTCGCCTGCGTTAAACAGGTTGTCGTTCAGCCAGGGTGCGATTGCTGGTCCGGCGAGAATCAATATAGGTCTATGGTTTGATTGATAATACGTGGTACAAACCCTAGCCGCTTATTTCTATTTGTTTAATTCTGATTTTTATAAATATAGATTTAAGTAAACAGAGACAAGAGCAGGACTAAACACGCGCCAGAGAGCAGCGCCGGCCCCTGCCAAGCGAGTCTCAGCAGGAAAAAATGACGGGCGACGTGGCGCGGGCCGCGGTGGTCGTGGCCGAGCAGGAGAAAGCCGGAGTAGAGGGTTGGCCGGGATTCGCAAATACCTTAAGCTTCACATATTCACGAATCCCGGCCGCCCCTCTAGTAGCCATGTCGGACAGCCCCTGCAGCGAAGTGCACTTAGAAGTAGCTATAGGAAGCTTGCGAGTGTATGTGCCTCGCGTATGATAGTCAGGGCGATATCGGGAGCCCAGCAAGGCTCTCCGCCAAAGAATGGGTAGCGAAAGGAGGCGCGTCGTGGACGAGTCATCGGCAGGCCAGTTCTCGGAGGTCGAAGACAGGGTATTGCTGTGCATATACTTGCTGTCGGACACGACTAAACCAGCGAAGCGCGAGCTACATGACGATTGGGACTCCGCTCACACATGGTGCTCTCGCTATGTCCACGATGGGTTTACGTTAGGTGATGGTTCCGCGCAAGATCGATATCCACCGCATCAAATCTACAAGATTAGGTGCGTCCCTGTGAAGCGCGTCACGGAGGGATTTTCGGAAAATGACACTCACGAGAATCTGGACGACCGCATCACTCACTTTGAAGATAAAGACGGTCGCCGGATTGACATCTGGACTATGCCAGTGTGAGTTGTCGCGGCAGATTGAATCTCCCTTCAATCCAAGGCGGGGGCGGCGATTGGCTCTTCGTCGGCGCCATATCCCTTTGTCCGGAAGCAGCGGCAGTGGGCCCCGCCTGCCGCGGCTACAAGGCGGAGTACTTCGGACGCATGGACCGGATGAGTGTCAGCTTCCCTATGTTCAAGGAGATCGACTACCAAGTTGAGTATGGGCGGCGGTAAAGGCACGCTGAGCTCGGGCCAGCTTCCGGACCACCTAAACGGAGACGCCCAACGGCGGGGCTGTCGTCAAGAATGTACGGCACACCCTTGTTCCTCGGCATGGTCAATCGCGAAGTCTGGGCGCAAGGGTCAGGGGTCGGCGCGTTCGAAGGAGGCGTGCTCCCGGCTCTGCGCCGCGCAGTCAGGGAGCGTCGCGGGATGGCGTACGCCGCCTAGTCGGCGAGAGAGGGGCAAGTTGGCAACGGGAATCCTTCAGTCGGTAAGCGGCAGGAAGCACTGTCCGAGTTCATTCAGGACCTGCACAGCCCCGGACGTCAATACCAAAGTCGCCGTCTGCAGCGGCGCGGTTTGCCGCCAGGCGAGCCGTAGAACACAACTTTCGGTGCGTGAGTGCTTGTGATGTACGAGCTCCTTTGAGGCGATCCAGGGTGCTGGTGCGGCGGATCACAGGCTGGCGCCGTGGCCTCCTCTTTATAGAAGGGGCTCCGGGCCGCCTCAGGTGTCGCCGGGCCGGGGTTCGCGCGGTCGCCGGCACGGGTCGCAGGCATCATCTGGGCGCGCAGCGCGGCCAGTGGCGATATACCGCAGCGCGGACGGGCAGAGTTTGGACGGGGAGGGCGCCATGCCGGACTGGCTGCAACGAGCGGTCAACGCCGGGCAGACGTTGGAGCATTTCCGCGTCGGTGCCTGCGCTCGTCGTCTACCCAAGCGAAGTCAATCCCAGAATGAGGAGGCGCGATGAGAACCCGGATCGCGCCAGGCCCCGTCCGCCTCGCCACAAGCCTCGTCGACATGCTGCTTACTCAGCAGTCAGAAATATATGCGACAAAAATTGAACTTCCATGATCTGTTGAAATCCGACGTTAATGAAACGAGATGGACGAACCTTGGCGCATAACACCCTTGAGGAAATGCGCGTACTGGCGGTGCAGCGGATGAGGGAGGGTGAGCATCCCGAGGACGTGGCCAAGTCCTTTGGCATGCATCGTTCCTGGGCCTTCCGATGTCGCGCTATGACCATGGGCCGCGGCAAGGGCTTGCAGGCTTTGCGCTCAACCAAAGGTAGTGGCAGGCCACGCAAACTCACGAACAGCCAAGAAGCCCAGGTGTTTCGCTGGATCAATGGCAAGAATCCGACGCAATACGGTTTTGACTTTGGTTTGTGGACGCGCCAGATTGTTCAGTTGTTGGTGGAAGAAAAATTCGGAGTGGATCTGTCCTTGGCTAGCATCGGTGCGCTTCTGGCGCGCAGGGGACTGACGCCGCAAAAGCCACTGCAACGCGCCTATCAACGCGATCCAATGGCCGTTGAGACATGGCGCAAGGAGACCTTTCCTGCCATCGCGAAGGCGGCAAAGGCACAGAAGGCTGACATTTTCTTCTGGGACGAGTCTGGCTTTCGTGCCGACACCGTGCATGGCAAGACATGGGGTGCGCGTGGCAAGACCCCGGTGATCGATCGGCCGGGGCAGCGCCAGAGCATCAGTGCCGCGTCGGCGGTCAACTCCAAGGGGGCCTTCTGGTTCGCCACCTACAAAGGCGGTCTGACGGGAGAGCTGTTCGTCGAACTCCTCAAAAAGTTGATGCGCGGGCGAAAAAACAGCGTGCACATGGTGGTCGATGGACTGCCCGCGCACAAGAAGGCATGCGTGAAGCGCTACGTTCAATCGACAAAGGGCAAGCTCGCATTGCACTTCTTGCCTGGCTACTCGCCCGACCTTAATCCAGACGAGTTGGTGTGGAGTCATACCAAGCGCACAGGTGTGGCACGCAGGCCTCTTCGTAAAGGTGAGGACCTGCAACAAAAGGTTAACGAACAGCTTCAAACCGTGGCGGAAAACCCGACGCTTGTACGCTCATTCTTCCGCCATCCTTCTGTCGCATATATTTCTGACTGCTGAGTAAAAGCTTGTTGATGCTTATCTTGAATTGGATTGGGGCCCTGGGGGGCGCGGCTTGCCGCCACCAGCAGGCCGCCCCTCATAGCGTTTACGCTCATCAGGACCAGGGGGAGGGTCACGTCCACTCTGGTGCTACCATGCAGGCTGCCCGCCACTTGCTCCAGAGTCAGCCAAGCATCTACCATCAGGCAGCCGATCAAAACGTCATCATCAGGCATGGGTCAGGCTCTCCTGTCCGGGCGCGGATTAAAGGCCAATTCCCGCGCCATGGTTTCATAAAGCTCCCGCGCCTTGGGGGTATTTGCCGGCGGCAACACCACCTGGATGTCCAGCAGCAGATCGCCCGGTGGATTAGCGGGAATGCCCTTGCCGCGCACGCGTAGCTCGCTGCCGCTCTGGGCGCCGGGGGGAATGCGCACCTTCAGTTCGCCCCCAGGTAAATCGATGGGCACCACCGCCCCCAGCGCCGCCTCCCATGGCGCCACCGGCAGGGTGAGGTGTAGATTGCGTCCCTTCACTTTCAGTTGATCGTGCGGTTTGAAATGCACTTCCAGAAAAAGATCCCCCGCCGGCGCACCGCCGGTCCCTGGCGCACCCTGCCCACCCAGACGGATGAGCTGACCCTCGCGCACACCTTTGGGAATTTTCACGCTGAGGGTCCGGCTCCTGAGTTGCACCCCGCCCTGGGCGTCCACGCTTGGCACCTGCAGCGAAAGCTGACGGGTGGCGCCGTTAAAGGTATCTTCCAGATCCAGCAGCACCTTGGCGTGGTGATCGCCACCGCGCGACGGGGACTTGCCACCATGTGTATGGAAACTGCGGTGTCCGCCCCCCATGTGGCCAAACAGCTCGGCGAAGAAGTCGCTGAAATCGGCCTCTTTCCGGGGCGAGTAGCCCCGACTGGAGAACTCGAAGCCGGTGTTCCAGTCCGGCGGCGGACGGAACTCCTGGCCGGGCTGATGGCCTCGTCCCAATTGGTCGTACGCGGCGCGCTTTTCCGGGTCGGAGAGTACGGCATAGGCCTCGTTGAGCTCCTTCATGCGCAGTTCGGCATCCGACTGCTTGGAAACGTCGGGATGGAATTTGCGCGCGAGCTTGCGGAACGCCTTCTTGATGTCCTCCGCGGTGGCATCGCGCGTCACTCCCAGCGTTCTGTAGTAGTCCTGGAATTCCATGCGTGTTCCCCTTTTCAGGTCTCTAGCGCTGCCCTTCCGCTCGGAAGAATGATGGCGAATATCAGTCAAATCAAGAACTTGAAATCCTCAGGGGAAGCCTTACCATTCCAACCGAGGACGTCAGAATATGGCGCCCGCGCTAGAGCGAATGGAGGCAAACATGATGTATCGATCCCTGTTTCCCCGTGACGTATTCTCAGCGTTGGAACGCCTGCAGCGTGAGATGCAGCAGCCATTCGAGCTGTCTCACAGCATTCGCGGTCAGGTCAGTTTTCCGGCCATCAATGTCGGCGGCACACCCCACTCGGTGGAAATCTACGCTTTTGCCCCCGGCATCGATCCGGCCAACATCGACGTGCAACTTGTGAAGGGCGTACTGACCATTGTCGGCGAGCGCAAGCCCGATCTCTCTGACAAGGACGAGCAACCCTCCCTGCATATCGATGAACGCTTCGCCGGCCGCTTCCGCCGTGTGGTGAGCCTACCAGACGACGTGAATCCCAATGCGGTGGAAGCCAAGTACCGCGACGGGGTGCTGCACATCAGCATCCAGCGCCTCGAAGCCGCGCAGCGGCGCCAAATCAGCATCCAGTGATGCGAGGAGGATCTGGCCATGAGCGAAAATACTGCTGTCACCAAACAAGCCGACACTGGCAGTGCTGAAGCGGCCCTGATACCGCCAGTGAATGTGTACGAGGACGTCGCAGGCATCACCCTGTACGCCGATCTGCCGGGTGTGCCCAAGGACAAGCTGGTCGTGCAGGTGGAAGGCGATATCCTGACCATCAAGGGCGAAGTCGTCCTGGCTCAGCCGGACGACATGGAAGCGAGTTACACGGAGGTTTCCCTGCCGCGCTACCGGCGCGTGTTCACGCTATCCAAGGAACTAGATGCCGAGAAGGTCGTCGCCGAGCTCAACCACGGCGTGCTCAAGCTGCGCATCCCGAAAGCCGAACACGCGCAACCGAGCCGCATCGAGGTCAAGGTGGCGTGATGTAAGCCGAGCGGGCCGTGGGCATCGCCCATGGCTGCCCACACACGTAGGCGGGCTGACATGAAACTGGAATCGTTGAAAGAGAGTTTCGGTTTTCGCCCCTTTGAACAGGTGAGGGACCGACGATGCGACTGATCGAACTGGATGAACAACAGGACTTTCTTGCGGCCTTGCAGCGTAACGGTCTGGCAGCAGGTGATTTCGAACTCCTGGAAACGGATACGACTGACCCAAAAGGCGACGAGAACTTCGGTTTACAGGGCTACGTCACGCTAACCAGACTATCAACACAAGTTACAAGGGAATACCCCATCGGCTATGAAACCGATTGGGTTCAGCATTTCAGGAAAGATCTCGAAGCCGGCATTTTCGATAAGTCGGAATGAGATCCTGCATGCTATTTGGGCGGCGGGTGAAAGATGACCACCTGCCCAATTGGATACTCGCCTGGAAGCGGGCATATCCAGACCATGCGCATGTACCCGGAAGAACAGCCTCTCCTGCCACATCGCCTCCAGATTTCCTTTGGCCGAGATCCCTGTCGTGGGGTTCAAGGGGATGCTACCGGTAATGCCGTTCAGACGCCCCGTTGTCGAGGAGCACCGACACCCGGCGGCGCTCGAAGTCGAACGGCATGCGCCAGCCGCTCACGTCGATTTCTGCGTGCTCCAGGATGGCGTCATCCAGGGGGCTTCTTAGTCCTGTTTCAAAAAAGCTGTTGAAGTAGGCCAGTTCCAGAACCCGCTGACTTTCCCGGCCAAGGAGGTCCAGGTGGCGCTCCAGGTGGATGCGGGCCTGGGTCAGCGTGCCGGTCTTGTCGGTACAGAATATGTCCATGCTGCCCAGATTGTGGATCGAGGCGAGCCTCTTAACGATTACCTTGCTGGCTGCCATGCGCAGTGCGCCTCGCGACAGCGTCACGGAGACCACCATGGGGAGGCCGGCTATATGATTATCAAAACCTTTCCCACAGGGTCTGGTAAGCGGATACAGCGGTGGAGTGGATCGTCGCGTCGAGCCATGGCTGCCAGCCCAGTGCGTAACCCTCGCCGTGTGGCAGCAAGCCCTCGGCCGCAGCGTCTGCTTCGCTGCAATCGTGCAGCGGCTCGACGCGCACGCCCGTCACCTCCAGGTGGATCCGCGACAGCGCGCGCGGCATGTGGATGCTGGGCTTCCAGGTGATGGCCTCGGCCGGCGGCACATTCTCGTAGCCGGCCGGCACGCACGCAGGGTAATCCGCGCGGTAGACGGTCGGCCCCGGATCGAGCGCTGCGGCTGCGCCCACGTCTCCCGCACATACAGTCGGTCGCCGGGCTCGCCGTAGGGGCACAACGCAGGTGCCAATGGAACTGGCGGCAACGGATCAACCGACTCGTCGAGGATTGGCCCGCCCCTGCGATCGAGGAACGTCAGGCGCCGGCAACCCATGCCAGGATGCTCTGTCGGTTGCGGCTTCACTGCTCGCCTCGTCTGGGTCTTCCGGCCGTCGAGGATGGCGCGCACCAATAGGTGGCTGAAAAGGATGGGGCGTTCTTTGGTCATGCTAGGATTCCTCGAAACGCTTGGAGACAGTCATGACCGTTCCCCTCTTTCATGAATTCCCCGCAGACGAGCAAGAGGACGTGAAGGCGGCACGCGCTCGATTTGGGTTTATCCCCCTGGATTTCGAAATTACTGATGAGGATGCTTATCCTGTCGGCCCCGCGGCAATACATAGAGAAGTTAGGGTTCTGAGATTGATCAATGGAAAGTTGAGCTTATACGATGTCGGGCCTGGAACGGCCTGGACTGTGGCATTCGAAACGGAGCTTCAAGCAGGTGCCTTTGGGAGGCCCTAATTTGAGACGCCTCTCTTGGGTGTCTGCTGGCCGCTGTTGGTTAAATGAGGCTGCGTGGGTCATGCTGTCACCCCCATCCGCTTCGCTTCCTTGGCGAGTTGCTGGCACACGACCACCACGCGCTGGCAGGTCTGCACGTCAAACCATCCAATGTGGCATTCCTCGACGTTGGCGATGCCGAGCTGCCCGGCCAGCCAGCTGTAGGCCTCCGAGCGCGTCATGCGCCGGCTCTGTCAGATCGGGTTGAACACCGCCTTCGCGCGCGTCCTTGCTTGCCGCGTCGGTGCATCCGCCAGGGTGCCCAGCGGGATGTTCGTGAACGGGTGCATGCCCACGTAGGCGTGGCAGTTCTTTCCCATGCAGAGGTAGGCCCACGGCCATTCGCCGTACTCGCGGCCATAGATCTCCGAGTTGTTGGCGATCACCACTGCCGCCGCGCAGAAATGGCAGTGCGTCGGCACCGGCAGCGGGTTCTTGACGCGCGCTAGGCCTAACTTTGGTCCCTGAACTCGCCGGAACCCGCGCCACCGTTGGGTTTCGGCTATTTTTTGGGGTGCATATGTACCCATGTAAATACATTATATTAGCCTTGTTTTTTGCTGAATATGTCCAATAATGGTGTTCATGTATATCGAACACGTCCCCAACCGCAATTCCCCGCCGGCGATCCTGCTGCGCGAGTCCTATCGCGAAGGCAACAAGGTCAAGAAACGCACCCTGGCGAATTTGTCCGCACTGCCGCCCGAGGTGATCGAGGGCTTGAAGGTCTTGCTGCGCGGCGGGGCGGCCGTGGCCTCGGCCGATGAGGCCCTGGTGATCGAGCGCAGTCTGCCGCACGGCCATGTGGCCGCCGCGCTCGGTACGGCCCGCGCCTGTGGCGCGCAACACTGGTTCGCGGCGGCGCCGGGCCGCGTGCCATCCCTGGTCATGGCGCTGCTGGTGGCACGCCTGATTTCGCCCGCCTCCAAGCTGGCCACGCACCGCATGCTGCAGCAAGAGACCGCGGCCCATTCGCTGTCGCGCATGCTCGGCATCGGCGATGTGGAGCCCGAGGAGTTGTACGCCGCGCTGGACTGGCTGGGAGAGGCCCAGGAAGCCATCGAGAAGCGCCTGGCGAAGCAGCATCTGGCTGGTGGCACCCTGGTGCTCTATGACCTCACTTCCACCTGGCTGACCGGGCGCTGCTGCGACCTGGCGGCCTACGGCTACAGCCGCGATGGCAAGCGTCACGAGCCGCAGATCGTGTTCGGTCTGGTCTGTACGCCGCAAGGGTGTCCGGTGGCGGTCGAAGTCTTCGCCGGCAACACTGCCGATCCGAGCACGGTGGCGTCTCAGGTGGAGAAGCTCAAAGACCGTTTCGGCATCGAGAAGCTCGCCTGGGTAGGGGACCGGGGGATGCTGACGCAAGCCCGTATCGACACGCTGTTGCGCCCGGCAGGACTGGACTGGGTGAGTAGCCTGCGCGCCCCGCAGGTAGCTGAACTCGCCCGCGAACAAGGCCCCTTTCAGCCCTCGCTGTTCGATGAACGCAACCTCATCGAACTCACCAGCGAAACGTTTCCTGGCGAGCGACTGGTGGTGTGCCGCAATCCGCTGCTGGCCGACGAACGGGCCAGGAAACGCGAGGCGCTGTTGCAGGCCACCGAACAGGAGCTCAACAAGATTGCCGAGGCCACCACGCGCGCGCGCAACCGGCTCAAGGGCACGGAGGCGATTGCCCTGCGCGTGGGCCGGGTCATCGAGCGCTTCAAGATGGCCAAGCACTTCGAACTGACCATCACCGACACCAGCTTTGCCTGGGCGCGCAAGACGCTACAGATCGAGCAAGAGGCGGCACTCGATGGCCTGTATGTGGTGCGCACGAGTTTGCCGGCAGCGCAACTGTCAGCCGAGGCGGCCGTGTCGGCCTACAAGGGCTTGGCGGCGGTCGAGCGAGCGTTTCGTTCGCTCAAGACCATGGACTTGCACGTGCGCCCCGTATTCCATTGGAATGCCGAGCGCGTGCGTGCTCATGTCTTTCTGTGCATGCTGGCCTACTACGTCGAATGGCACATGCGCGAAAAATTAAAACCGATGCTCTTTGACGATGAATACATCGAGCTAGCGCGCGCTTCCCGTGCCTCGCCCGTGGCCAAGGCACGGCGTTCGGAACAGGCGAAAGCCAAGGACGCCACCAAGCGCACCGAGGATGATCTGCCGGTCCACAGCTTGCGCACGTTGCTCGGTGATCTGGCCACGCTCACCTACAACATCTGCCACACGCCGCTGAATCCGGACGCCAAGATCATCATGACCACGCGGCCAACGCCCCTTCAGGACCGCGCCTTCCGCCTCCTGGGCATCAGCCCGGCAGCCCTGCCGTAGCACCTGTACCCAGTCAGCCCTCGCTACGCACTCGCATAACCGCGTGAAATCAACACCTTACGCTGGCCTGAACTCAAAGTTAGGGCTAGGGCGCGGCGCGACGGGTTCCAGGGGGTCTTCGGGCCGGTCATGCTGCGCTCCTTGGGTATCCGTCGTGCTGCACGCCGTCGAGCAGGCGGCCGGCGGCCTTCTTGCCGGACATCTGCATCCACGTGGGCGTGTGCCCGTTGACCGAAGTGAGGAACGCATCGTTCTCGCCAGCGGTATTGATCCGCACCCGCGCGACACGTGGCCGCTCATCAATCAGATAGCCCCAGGCCTCCGGCCCTCGCGGCACCCACTCGCTCCATTGCTTGAACAGGAAGGGCACGCCAGCGGCGATGCATTGGTCACGCAGGCTTCGCGCCCAGTCCGGATGCATCGGCCGCGCGCTGGCGCCGCTCTCGCCGCCGACGATCACGCAGTCGATACCCTGGGGAATGCCACTCGCGTGGCCGTGCCGGTTGATGTGCTGCGGGAAGCCGACGGCGCGGGCGGGCAGCCGCAGGTCCACCGGCCCCAGCAGCGGCTCCATGCTCAGGAGGCGCACGCGCGCCGGCACGGCCAGCAGCTTCGGGATGTCGCGGTCGGCTTCCTCCTGGTCGCAGATGGTTGCGCCGATCCAGACGTTGAGCAAGGACACATCTGCCCATTCGGTGAGGCCATGCGACAACTCGCCGAGGGCTTCGTCCAGCATCGCGTGCGCGTTGGTTAGCACCTCCGAGGACATGTTCGATGTCTGGTTCCAGATCGAAGGTCCAATGAAGCCGCCGGGCGCCGCAACACGATCAGCCCTGCCGGCCTTACTGCGCCAAGTCCCGTAGGAGTCAGGCTTACGCCGGCGCCGCGCACAGGTAGGCGCAGAACGACCGCGCCAGCTCCACATCCGATAACCGTGTCCGGATGGGGTTATGCCAAGAGACGGTCTTATACACTGCAGCGCAGTGCACAGGGCTTTTTGGTTAGCGGATCGCGGCCGGTCGCCACAAGGCCATCTTGAGGCACCGGCCGCGATCCGCTAACCAAAAAATCCTCCGCAAGGGGACAAACCGCGTGCCAATACCGCTGTCGCCCATAAACTTGCGCGGATGGTGTACTTCATGCTGACCCGCGGCGAAGCCTTCGTCGACCAGGGTCAGCAGCACTATGAAGAGAGCAGCAGCGCCAGCGCAGTATTGCCGCCCTCAAACGCCGTGCCGCGGCCCTCGGGTTTCAGGTCAATCCGGTAGAGGTGGCCGCATGGTGTTGAGCTCAACATCTAGGATTGAGGTCGGGGTTGTAGGCGGGGAGGACGGCCATCGGCACACCGCCCCGCGAGTGCTGTCCTGGTAGTCTCGCACGATGCGGCTCTTGTGCTGTGCTGCGTCGTCCCAGACGATGAGCACGCGATGCTTGATGTGTTTGCGCAGCGCCTTGAAGAAGCGACAACCACGCAAGCTTACAGCGAGCCGCCGCTCTTCCCGAAAGGAAGGGAGTCTTAGTACGTACCCATATAGTCACGCTTGCCAACTTCCACGCCGTTATGGCGCAGGATCGCGTACGTGGTGGTGACATGGAAGTAGAATTGCGGAAGCCCGTAGCTCAGCAGGTACGACTGGCCAGTGAATTTCTTCTCCTTTGGCGTGCCCGGGCGCGTGATGATTTGACGCTCCTCGTTGCCATCGATTTGTGCCGGCGTGAAGCCTTCAATGAAAGACAGGGTTTTGCTGATAAGCGCTTGCAGGTCCGCAAAAGTCTGTTCGTTGTCCTCGTACTTGGGAACTTCCACACTGGCAAGGCGTGCAGATACGCCCCTGGCGAAATCGGCGGCAATCTGCACCTGGCGGATCAAGGGCAACATGTCAGGAAACAGGCGGGCTTGCAGTATTGCGTTGGGATCGATGTTCTTCGTAACAGCATGCTCTGCCGTCTTGGTCAGAATCGCGCTCACGCTGTTAAGCATTTGCTTGAAGAGCGGAACAGAGGTGGCGTACAGGGAAATGGCCATGGAACTTCCTTTAGGTGAATGTGACGCGATTATAGCCAGGAACCGAAGGGCCCTACCTGTGTCGACTCGCCACACCTCCGTCATTGCCGAGAGCGCGGGGTTGGGCTCAAATCGGGTGGCACCTCAGATGAGGGCTAAGATCTGCACGGGCCGGAAGGCGACTGCGTTATCTTCTACGCCAACGTCCCAATCCGAGTCTCTGAATCCCTCTCATATGACCGTCTTTGCGATATTCCCGAGCCCGCCCGTACGCTCTTTGAGCACAACATCCGGTACTCGACGTGTCCAGTAGTCGCTGGCGAGCCTGAGCCAATGGGCTGCGCGCACGCCTCGGTATGGGAGGACTTCCTCGATGGCGCTCGTCTCCACGCGTCGGCTGGCTAATAGAGCATAGGTACACTCGTAACTCTGGTCGATTGCCAACCCGACAGCTGAGTCTTACGCAGCGCTACTCCGCCAAAATCGCATCCACTTCTCGCAGCAAATGTCCAGCCAGGATGTAGTCTCCCAGCGTCGCCGCCTTTGCCTCGAAGCGCGCCAACTCACCTGCGTCCAGCGCGTCGAGCTCAAACTGGCAGTACAAGTTGCGCTGCCGGAACGTTGTTTTCGGTCGCATCAGCCCAGCAACCAGCGCCGCCAGTGAGTTGACAGCAATACTTTCGTGGCCGCGGTATTGCACCCGCACGCCAGCCTTTTCCCCGAGTCTGCCGAGTTCAATCGCATCTTGCCAACCGGACTCATAGTCTAGTTCGAGCACAGCCACTCCCGCAGCTTCCAGAAGGCGCAGTGCCTCACCCTTGCTTCCAGCACGAACTGTTGTCATTTCCGGGCTCCCGCAACTGCACAATCAAACATCCACGCCAGTCGAGCGCCACCGGGGGAGTCCTTGTCGCAATCCCTTGGGCGTCGTGCCGCGGACATTGTAAGCGGACTATGTTGCAATCAACGTGGGCGATCTCCTGCAGGCAGGTTGCACATCGGTCACATTTGCAGCCAACCGCTGCAGCAGCGCAGTGATGGGGGTGTCGTCGATGTCAAGCTGGATCAAGTTGGCCATTTGTTGGCCCTCCTAGTTTCGTCTATAGTGGGGGCTGTCGCCGTGACGACAGAAAGTCGCCGGGCTGTACGCTGTGGCCGTGGTTTCGCCTCCCGTTTCCACGGCCGCTACATGAGGGACACCGGATAGGGCTAGGGCCTGAGTTCCGGGATGGCGCCCCTCCACGGCGGCCCTTCCTAGATCACTTGCCCCATCAGCACCTGGTAGCGCTTCTGGTTGGCCAGGTCCCCCGTTTCCGCCACCCCAACCGTTCATACCGCATTGCGCACCAGCTTCTGGCAGCGCGTCTCTTCCCGCGTCTGCTGAGCGAAGTCGACGCGCACCACCACCACCTTGGCCTTCGGGCCGGCCGTGTCCGCAAACACATAAACAAGGGCCGGGTCCTCTAGGTCCCACAGCACCGCCTGGGGCGCGGGCCAGCCGCCGAGGCAGGTCGAGCAATCGAAAGCGCCCAGCCGCGGGCCGCCTTGGTATCGCGCGCCAGGTGCAGCAGCTCGGCGTCGCGCAGGGCCAGCGCGGCGGTTTCGGGGCGCACGCCCAGCCCCTTGAGGTGCCCCAGCACTTCTGGCTTCAAGGCACCAACCACGCGCTAGGTGTTGTTGGCGCGGCCGGCGGCGATCGCCTCTGCCGCCCCAGGTGCGGAGCTCGCCAGCGATCTGGGGCAACATCAGGCGCAGCGCGGCGTCCATGGCGCGAGCCCCCAGCTCAGGGTCGGCAAATTCCACCTTGCGCGCCAGGATCAACGTGAACTGTTCGAGCGCCGCCGCATTTGCGTTGTAGCTGAAGCCAGCACACGGGTAGAAGGTGATCGGCTTGCCGTTCTGGACGACGCGCATGCCGGTCACCTTGGTGCGGTAGAAGTCGCTTGAGCCGAGCCTGGCCTGAATCGCGTATCCTGTTCCGCGGCGACGTACGTCAAGCCAGTCAATGGGGCGGGTGCAGACTGGATCAGTTCGATAGATAATTACGAAATGCTAGCTTGTCACTTTGGATACACGCTAGCGATCCACCCGACACGGCCCCCAGTTTTCTTGGACCAGCCGTCAGCGCTGCCACTGCCATGAAGGAAGCTCTTTACCCCGGCCGTTACTGGCATTTCCTGGATGATGGACGTATCCAGTGTGACCTGTGTCCGCGCAACTGTCGCCTGCACGTGGACCAGCGCGGCGCCTGCTTCGTGCGCCAGCGGGTCGGTGATCAGATGATCCTTACCGCCTATGGCCGGTCATCGGGTTTCTGCATCGATCCGATCGAGAAGAAACCGCTCAACCACTTCTACCCTGGCACCAGTGTCCTGTCCTTCGGCACGGCGGGCTGCAACCTGGCGTGCAAGTTCTGTCAAAACTGGGACATCAGCAAATCGCGCGAGATGGAGACGCTCGCCGACGCAGCCAAGCCCGAAGCGATCGGCGAGGCGGCAGCGGCCTATGGCTGCAAAAGCGTGGCCTTCACCTACAACGACCCGGTGATCTTCGCCGAATACGCCATGGACGTGGCCGACGCCTGCCACGAGCGGGGGCATTATGACGGTGGCGGTGACCGCCGGCTACATGGGCGCGGAAGCCCGGCGCGACTTCTACGTCAAGATGGATGCGGCGAACGTCGACTTGAAGGCCTTCACCGACGAATTTTATTTCATGCTCACCGGGGCTCGCTTGCAGCCGGTATTGGAGACGCTCAAGTATCTGAAGCATGAGACCGATGTCTGGCTCGAAATCACGACGCTGCTCATTCCCGGCAGGAACGACAGCAATGACGAAATTCGCGCCGAGGCGCAGTGGATCGCGAAGGAACTTGGCAGCGACGTACCGCTGCACTTCACGGCGTTCCATCCCGACTACAAGATGACCGATGTGCCGCCGACGCCGTCCTCCACGCTTGCCCGCGCGCGCGCGATCGCGCTTGCGGAAGGACTGCAATACGTCTACACCGGTAACGTCCATGACGCCGACGGTGCCACTACCTACTGCCCAGCCTGTCGCACGCCGCTCATCGTGCGCGACTGGCATGACATCGAAAGTTATCGGCTGGCTCACGGAGGCACCTGTCCCGACTGCTTCGCGACGATTGCGGGGCGGTTCCAACAGTTCGACCGCCAGTTCGGGCGCCGGCGAATTCCAATTCGCATCGGGATGTAGACCCTCCGGCAACAGGTTCCAAACGCGCTGTGATCACGAATGCTGCGTGAGCGTTCGCGTACAGCGCTCGCTCTTCGGCGAGCGTGTGCTCAGGTATCTGGACTGCGCGATGCGCAGAAATATATCTTCGTGCCCCTTGCCGCCGAAGGCGATGGGATCGTCTCGTTGCTGCCGTTGCTGGCGCTTCTCGAATACGCCTATGAAATCCTGCGGACCCAGGGTCTGATACTCAAGGCCGGGACCAACGGTGATCGCACTATGCGACCGGCCGGCTGCCGGCGAAGGCATCGACCGGAGGCATCCTGCGATATTTGGGAGGACGGTGCCGTTGTCCTGGAGGCCGGCGCTGTAGGCACCACGTATCCCACGCCGGACGAGGCTAAAGCAGCAGCTCATGGATGGGCTAGGCGCATTGGGTAGATAGCAGCGGCTGAATTTGCCGTGCCATCTGGCTTGCCTATCTCGCGTGCTAGTTAAGTCTAATCCACCGACGGCAGCCTGCACGTGTGAACCAGCTTAACTGCCCTGGCCGCTCTCGAGGCTCCTCCGCGAACCCGCCCCGTAATTCCTGATGTGAGGGACTGACAGGGGGGGCGCGGGTACGTGGCAGTGTGCGCGGTTTCGCGGGAACGTCCACTCGGGTTTCTCGACGAGAAAAAAACTGCCCACGGCGCGCGTACGAAACAGGCAAATAGTCGACGCATAGGGTTTCTCCCTTCGACCTGCACGTATAAACTGGACTTACCACGCAGAACCAGCACCCACGCCCACGCCGCGCTGGTCGAACCGGTATGCCGGGCAGTGCTCGAACTGGTGTCGTTGGCTTGCGGTGGATGCGTGCGTCGCGAGGTTGACAATGTTGTGCTGACGCTCACAGACATCTCCAAAAGCTACGATGGCGCCCGCCCGCGCAAGGTGCTGCACGGAGTCAGTCTTGCGCTAGATGCCGGCGAGTATGTCGCTATCATGGGCGAATCAGGCGCGGGCAAGTCAACTCTGCTCCACCTGATCGCAGGCCTGGATCGGCCCGACAGTGGTCGCATCCTGTTCGACGGGCAGGATCTGGCTACGCTGGACGACGATGCCGCAACCTTGCTGAGGCGGCGGAAGCTAGGGTTCGTGTTCCAGGCCTTCCACGTGCTGCCGAATCTAAGTGCGGGGCAGAACGTGGCGCTGCCGCTGCTGTTGAACGGCCTTGAGCGCGAAGAGGCGTCGGCGCGCGTTGCCGAGATGCTCGCTGCGGTGGGACTTGACGGGCGCGAGGACAGTCTGCCGCGCGAGCTTTCCGGCGGCGAGCTGCAGCGGGTGGCGATTGCGCGAGCCCTGGTACACCGGCCAATGCTGCTGCTGGCAGATGAGCCGACCGGCAACCTTGATCACGAGACGGCTGCGCGCGTGCTAAGGCTGCTGCGCGAGTTGGTCAACGCAAACGGCGCGGCCGCGATTATCGTCACGCACTCGGCAGTGGCTGCGGCAGCGGCGGATCGCGTCTTGCAGTTGACGCCAAGCGGATTGGCGCCGCCGGGGCCGCTGCCGCCCATGAGCGCGCCCAGCTAAGCCATGCGAACTCCCCACTCACTCGGCCTCGCGCTACTCCTGGGCGAATTGCGCGCCCATCCGTGGCGGGCCATGGTCGGCATCCTGGCCGTGGCGATCGGTGTGGCAATGGGCTATGGCGTGCATCTTGTCAACCACGCCGCGCTCGCGGAGTTCTCCCAGGCAGTGCGCTCGTTGATGGGGAATGCTGATCTGGAGATCCGCGGGCCGCGCATGGGATTCGACGAATCGCTGTATCCGCGCATCGCGCGCCTGCCAGAGGTGGCGGCGGCCAGCCCAGTGGTGGAGGTCGATGCGTGGGTGCCGGAGCGCACCGGCGCACTGAAACTGCTCGGCATCGATGTGTTTCGGGCGGCCCCGGTGACGCCCAATCTGATTGGGGGGGCTGTCGAAGAGCGTGCGGGCAACCTCGATCTTCTCGATCCCGATGTCGTGTTTCTTTCGCCGGCAGCGCTAAATTGGCTCGATCTCAAGCCAGGGGATCGGCTCACCGTGCAAGTCGGGCTCACCATGCTTGCGCTGCGTATCGCCGGCACTCTGCCGGCGGCGGGCGAGGGATTGCGCCTCGGCGTGATGGATATCGGCGCGGCGCAGTGGCGCCTAGATCGGCTTGGTCTGCTGCAGCGGATTGACGTCAAGCTCAGGCCGGGAGTGGACGCCGGCATCTTCGCACAAGTGCTGGCTCCGCTTCTGTCGCCTGGTGTGGCGGCGGATACGCCGCAGGACAACGTGCGCCGAAGCTCCAGCCTGTCGCGCGCCTATCGGGTGAACCTGAATGTGCTGGCACTGGTGGCTTTGTTCACCGGTGCCTTCCTGGTATTCACGATGCAGGCTGTTTCGGTATTGCGGCGGCGCTCGCAACTTGCACTGCTGCGCGCATTGGGTGTGACGCGTAGTGGTCTGCTGCGGCTACTTTTGGCTGAAGGCGCAGCTCAAGGCGCGCTCGGCGCGATGCTCGGCCTGGCGCTAGGCTTCGCGCTCGCCGCCGCAATGCTCAGGTACGCGGGCGGGGATCTGGGCGGTGGCTACTTTGAAGGTGTGCAGCCGAAGATCCGCTTCGAAGCGCTGGCGGCGCTGACCTTCTTCGCGCTCGGCCTATCGGCGGCTGTGCTTGGCAGTCTCGCACCGGCATGGGAAGCAGCCCGCACGCGCCCGGCGCAGGCTCTCAAGGCGGGCGACGAGGAGACACCGCTCAAGCGGCTACGCTCGCCGTGGGCCGGGCTTGCGGCGATCGCGGCCGGGCTCACGTTGACGCAGCTCCGGCCAGTGGCAGATCTGCCGCTCTTCGCTTATGCGGCGATCGCGCTGCTGTTGGTGGGCGTCATTCTGCTGATGCCACGGCTGGCGCATCTTGTGTTCGGCTTGCTGCCCTCATCGCGACAGGCTGTGCCGCAGCTTGCCCTGACACAACTCGCCGGCGCACCGGGCCGCGCGTCCATCGCCCTGGCCGGCATCGTCGCCAGCTTCAGCCTGATGGCCGCGATGGCGATCATGGTGTCCAGCTTCCGCTTCTCTGTCGACGATTGGCTGCACAACATTCTGCCGGCGGACCTCTATATGCGCGCTTCCTCAAGCGGCGACAGCGCGTATTTCTCGCTCGACGACCAAGAGGCCATTGCCACCACCCGCGGCGTTGCGCGTGCCGAGTTTCTGCGCGCAAGCCAGATTCTGCTCGCCCCCCGGAGTCCCGCGGTTACGGTCATCGCCAAGCCAATCGATGCGCGCAATCCTGGCGCGCGGCTGCCGCTGACGGCTGCGCCGGTCGCGCCGCAGCCGGGTGATCCGCCGGCGGTATGGGTCAGTGAGGCGATGGTCGACCTGTACGGCTTCCGCCCGGGCCAACATATCACGCTGCCGCTGCAGGGCCGCCCCGTCACCTTCCTGGTCGGCGGAGTGTGGCGCGATTACGCACGGCAATATGGAACGGTCGTGATCAGCCAGGACGATTATCGACGGCTCACGGACGATTGGCGCGTCACCGACGTCGCCTTGTGGCTAGCGCCGGGCACTGGTCTGGCGCCAGCCACAGAGCGGCTGCGCCAGCGCGTCGCCGGCGGTGAACACATCGCATTCGCTGAGCCCCGCGAGATTCGCACCGTCACGCTGAGAATCTTCGACCGCAGCTTCGCGGTGACCTACCTGCTGGAGGGCATAGCCGTTGTGATCGGCCTAGTCGGCATCGGCGCGAGCTTCAGCGCGCAGGCGTTGGCGCGCTCGCGCGAATTCGGCATGCTGCGGCACCTGGGCGTCATGCGTTGGCAGATCGGCGCGATGCTGGCGCTTGAGGGCACATTGCTCGCGCTGCTTGGCGTGGCAGCCGGTCTTGCGGTGGGATGGGTCATCGCGATGATCCTGGTTCACGTTGTCAACCCGCAGTCGTTCCACTGGACCATGACCTTGCATATGCCTTGGGCATTCCTGACGCAGGTGGCAACTGCGGTGGTGGCGGCAGCCTCCCTCGCCGCGCTGGCGAGCGGGCGACAGGCGATGTCGGAGAGTGCCGTGCGCGCGGTGCAGGAGGATTGGTGAACAAGCGCTCATTCCTGCTGTGGTTGCCGTGCTCCGCCGTGGCGGCAGCGGTCTTGGGCGCTACGCCGACTTATCCGCCGGTTGGCGCAGGCCGAACCCTAATCTTCCCGCGCGACCACGGCGCGCACCCCGACTATCGTACCGAATGGTGGTATGCCACCGGCTGGCTCCAGACCCAGACGGGAGCGCCGCTCGGCTTCCAGGTAACGTTCTTCCGATCGCGACCGCAGATCGATCAAGCTAACCCAAGCCGCTTCGCGCCGCAGCAACTCCTGTTCGCCAATGTGGCCCTGAGCGATCCAGGAGCGGGGAAGCTACAGCACGACCAGCGCGCCGCGCGCAGCGGCTTTGGTTTGGCGGTTGCGAGTACCGTCGACACCGATGTATACATCGACAGCTGGACACTGCGTCGAGAAGCGTCAGGGAGCTATCGTGCCAGACTTCCCACACGGGATTTCACGCTTGAACTTACAATACAGCCGACGCAGCCGTTGTTGCTCCATGGTGAGCGGGGTTACAGCCGCAAAGGCCCACTGGCGACTCAGGCAAGCTATTACTACAGCCAGCCGCAACTTAAGGTGAGCGGCACATTGAAGCGGCGCGGCCAACAGGAGATAGTGCAGGGAACCGCTTGGCTGGATCACGAATGGTCGTCGACGTTGCTGGCTGACGTGGCCGTCGGCTGGGACTGGATCGGCGTCAACCTTGATGACGGCAGCGCATTGATGGCTTTCCAGATCCGGGACAAGGCAGGGCGCAAATTTTGGGGGGGCGGCACGCTGCGCGGCTCCGATGGTCGCGTGCGGCTACTTGCTCCCGAAAATGTGAATTTCATGGCGCTGCGACTCTGGCGCTCGCCTCGTACCGGCACTGACTATCCAGTGGCTTTGCGGCTAAATGCAGGCAATCTCACGCTCGAACTTGCGCCGCTGATGGATGACCAGGAGCTCGACAGCCGTGCGAGCACCGGCGCCGTCTATTGGGAGGGTGCGGTGACCGCACTGCGGGGGGGCAAGCCGGTCGGGCGCGGCTACCTCGAACTAACCGGGTATTTCCGGCGCCTTGACCTTTGAGTTCGATGAGCGCGAGGCCCAGCACAGCTTCGTTCGCTTCGCTGCCCTTGCTGCGACTGAGCCATCGCGACGTCCCTCAGATCACCATGAGGTCTTTACCGAGGATGATCTCGCCGCCAAAGTGCTGGCGCGCCTCGGCCGACCACAACTCGTCGGTGATCGCCGCCGGGCACGAAGTGACTTAGCACCAGCGTCTTGACCCCGGCTGCCGCAGCCACCTTGCCGACTGGCGCGGTGGTGGTGTGGCTCTTGACCAGGTGGTCGAGCAGCGTCGGGGCGTTGTCGATGGTCCTCATCAGCTTTTCAAGCGCCGGTAAGTACATCACTTCGTGCACCAGTACATCGGCGCCTTTCGCGAGCTTCATCAGGTTCTCGTCGTACGTGGTGTCGCCCGAGAACACAACTGAACGGTTCTTGGTGTCGAAGCGATAGGCGAAGGCGGGCTTGATCGTGTAGTGGTTGACCAGAGTCGCTGTGACGCGAACCTTGTCGTCTTCCATCACCAGGCGCGGGCCCTCGAATTCGTGCACGTTGATAAGCGGCTGCAGCGGCGGGCGGCCTTCCTCTCTGATGCGCACCTCGATGTCGATCGCGTTCATGTCGATGAAGTCATCCATCATCTTGCCAATGCGCGGAGGGCCGTAAAGATGCACCGGCGTCGCCAGGCCAGTGGCCCATTCGCTATGACGCGGGAAAGAAGGTAGTCGGCCGCAAACGACATATCGGGGTGGATACAGATGGCAGGCTTTCCAGTTCTTTACAAACGTGGTCGCGCTCGGCTTGCAGTCGTGGATGCCGTCCTATCTGTTGCAAGTCCACCGTATCGATCTGCTGCATATCGGAATCGCATCGGTCGTGCCCTATCTGCTGGCCTTCTACAGGCTTAACTATGTCGGCTAGCTGCTGGACAAGGCCGGACAACGACGCGAGCGCCTCTTCCTGGCTACAGGGCGCACTGCTAAGCGCGAGCTTCCTCGCCCTGATGATCACCACCACTTCGCTGGGGTTGCTGGTCGCCTATTGGTCGCTCAGCTTGCTCTCGCATAACCTGGTCTATGCGACCGCCTTTTCAATTCCGCTCAAGCGGATGCCGGACGTAGATGGTCGGCAGCGCAACAGGCATCATGAACTTCGGCGGCCGACTCGCCGGAGCTATCGTACCAGCCGCGATGGGATTGCTGATTGCCCACTTCCAGCAGTCGTTCACACCGCCCTTTATCTTCCTGCTGGCCGAGGGCGTTATAGCGTTCCTGATCGTGCTCACCTTGAGCCCGGAGCCTGGGGAGCTTTCCGCATTGCCCCGGACCAGCCGTCCTTTAGATTGACGCAGTGGCTGCGAGGGAGCACGCTGGCGATCCGGCACCTGCGATTCGTCGAGCTGCTGCGTCTGCAAGCTTGCTTTGATGCGCGTTGACTCTGGGCAACTTGACACGCGGCGCAGGTGCTAGGCTTCTCTCAGATACTTGGAGATTCACATGCACGAAGGAGAGCGGTCTTACAAAGGGTTCAAGGTCAGGCTTGTCATGCCCGACGCCACCAATGCTGGTGAACACTATGGCCGGGTGCAGATTTCGGGCCCGGATCTGAGTGTGAGCGTTCGATTTACGCCGGACTGGCTTCAGCCGCCCAAAACGGCTGAGGAAGCAGAAGCCTGGCTCTTTGCCTATGCAGCTGGCGTCATTGACTGTGAGCTAGCTGGTGGCTTTGGAATGGATCTCAGAAACGAGTAGATTCCTAAGTGGAGTCTCCTTGACTCCACACCGTCACTCTGGCACCGGCGTGCTGGGACCTACGTCCGCTTTAGTTGCGCATGCGGCGCAATCAGTGCCAGAAGTTTCATGCCACGGCACCGCTCGCTCTTCTCGCCGAGCAGGACGCGCTCGCGCGGGCTCTGGTGCAAATGGGAGGGGCCGGTGGGTTACGCTCGGGTTTTTGACAAGCGCGAGCCTGAGACATCGACTGGTTGTTCAACGGGCGGCACTTCGACCGCAAAGTCATCGTCCCGTGCGTGCGTTGGTACCAGCGTTACAAGCTCAGCCTTCGAGACCTCGTTGAAATGATGGCCGAGCGCGGCCTGTCGCAGTCGTCCGAGAAGGGCCCCGAGTCGGCTGGCACTTTTCTCTCCCCGTCCGTACGGGCCTTTTTGGCGGGCGCCTCAGTCCTATGGCATGGGCGACCCCGGTGGAGCTGCAGCAGCGCATCGCGTATGAGGTCAGGTTGGAAGCCGCCTTGGCGGTGTGCCAGTAGCTTCGCGTTTCTCGAAGGGCCTATGATAAAGCTACGTTTTTGTCGGTGCCGCTTCCTACCATGCTGAAGGTCAGCTTCCATCAGCCGGGCCGGCTTTGTCAAATTAACGCAAATGGATGGGACGGCAGCAAAAGCTGATGAGGGCTCATGAGAAACAAATGGGAACGGCGGGTTTTTAGGGCGTTGGCGTTGGCGTTGGGGTTGGGGTTGGGGTGATTTGGAAGCCCAGCGTGGCGGCGCGGCGCCTGAGGGCGGCGATGCTGCGCTGGCGCTGCTGCTCTTCATAGTGCTGCTGGCCCCGATCGACGAAGGCTTCGCCGCGGGTCAGCATGAAGTAGACCATGCGCGCCAGCTTGTGGGCGACGGCGGTATTGGCGCGCGGCTTGTCCATGCGGGCACACAGGCGCCGATAGAACGCGCCGAGCGCCGAGCCGTTGCGCGACAGACTCATGGCGGCTAGCTTGAGTGCCTGGCGCACCCGATTGGTGGAACGCCGGGTACGCGCGGACAAGACCTTGCCGCCGCTGATCTTGGTGCCGGGGCACAGCCCCAGCCAGGAACAGAAGTGCTTGACGTTGGCAAGCGGCTCAAGTCAGGCCCTATCTCCGATAGCACCGTCAGCACCGAGGTGACGGCCAACCCGTTGATGCGGGTCAGGTCCGCGCCGGCCCATTTCGCCAGCGCGGTGCGCAAATCGAAGCTGGGCGTGTTCTTGCCGGCACGCTTGGCAGGCCCGGCCAGCTTGACGTCATGGTGCCCCAGCGGGGCCAGCAGCGACTCGAGCTTGGCGTCGCACTCGGTCACGCGCTGGCTCAGGCTGTCATACATGGCCAAGGCCTGTTGCAGCACGAACAGGTGCTCCTCGCGCCAGTTACCCGTCAGCGCCCGCTCGATATCGCGCTCGCTGGCCTTGACGCGCCCATGGCGATGCCGCGCCAGCACTTTGGGGTCACGCTCGCCCGTCACAATCGCCCGCACGATGGCCTGCCCGGTCATGCCCATCACGTCGCTGAGCACTTCGCTGAGCTGCAGGTTCATCTGCACCAGCGCCTTCTGCATGCGCTGCACCCAGTTGGCCTGCTCGGTGAGCAGCACTTCGCGCTGACGCACCACCGCGCGCACCACACAGACCTCATCGCCGAGGCGCCAGGCCGCCCGCAGCAGCCCCAGGCTCATCAGCTTTTGCAGCCACTGGCAGTCTTGCACGTCGCTCTTGCGTCCCGGCACGTATTTCATCTGCCGCGCATCGACCAGCCACACCGTCAGGCCGCGCCGCTCCAGCACCTCGTACACCGGGATCCAGTAGACCCCGGTCGACTCCAGGGCCACCGTGTCCACCCCGCATGCCAGCAGCCAATCCGCCAACGTGTGCAGGTCATCGGTCATCGTGCCGAATTCGCGCACCGGCTCGTCATCGGCCTTCCGAGGCACCGCTACCCAGTGGCTCGACGCCCCGATATCGATCCCCGCCGCGTTCGGAAACACCTCGTCGTCGTCTCGCTTGCGCATCGCCATCGCCTGCTCCAGAATCGTCAGTGAACGGCAGCGCCCTGGGAAACGTCGAAATTGACTCGATCTCATGAACGGGATGCGGCTCGCGCCGCTCACCACTGTCGCCGACGAATCCCGGACCATGCTCCTGCGCGGGCTCACTCCACGGCGTGCATGCCGCGAGCGCGCACCATTGGTCTGTCGGTCATCGCGGCGCTGCCGTTCACCGGTATAGCTCATCTCTGTTTCTCTGCCAACGCCGAGCCCGCCGCGGGGGGATTGGAATGCTCATGAGAAACAAATGGGGCAGCACGGTTTTTCAAGCCGGCTGAACGGCTTGGGTGATCTGGAAACCGAGGGCAGTCGCGCGGCGCCGGAGCGCGGCGACGGCGCGCTGGCGCTGCTGTTCTTCGTAGTGCTGCTGGCCCTGGTCGACGAAGGCTTCGCCGCGGGTCAGCATGAAGTACACCATCCGCGCGAGCTTATGGGCGACGGCGGTATTGGCGCGCGGCTTGTCCATGCGCGCGCACAGCCGCCGGTAGAACGCGCCGAGCGCGGAGTCGTTGCGCGACAGGCTCATCGCCGCCAGCTTCAGCGCCTGGCGCACCCGGTTGGTGGAGCGCCGGGTGCGCGCGCTGAGCACCTTACCGCCGCTGACTTTGGTGCCGGGAGACAGCCCCAGCCACGAGCAGAAGTGCTTGACGTTGGCAAAGCGTCCCAGATCCGGACCGATCTCCGAGAGAATCGTCATCACTGTGGTGACCGCCAGGCCGTTGATGCGCGTCAGGTCGACCCCAGCCCAGCGCGCCAAGGCGGTACGTGCATCAATCTCCGGGGTGTTCTTGCCGCGCCGCTTGCCCGGCCCGCCGAGTTCGACCTCGTGACGGCCCAGCGGCGCCAACAACGCCTCGATCTTCGCCTCGCACTCGAGCACCCGCTGCGCCAGACTGTCGACCATCGCCAAGGCCTGCCCGAGCACGAACAGGTGCTCCTCGCGCCAGTTGCCGCTCAGCGCACGCTCGATGTCGTGTTCGCTGGCTTTGACGCGCCCATGGCGATGCCGCGCCAGCGTTTTGGCGTCACGCTCGCCCGCCACAATCGCCCGCACGATGGCCTGCCCGGTCATGCCCATCACGTCGCTGAGCACCTCACTGAGTTGCAGGTTCATCTGCACCAGCGCCTTCTGCATGCGCTGCACCCAGTTGGCCTGCTCGGTGAGCAGCACCTCGCGCTGACGCACCACGGCGCGCACCACGCACACCTCGTCGCCGGGACGCCAGGCCGCCCGCAGCAGCCCCAGGCTCATCAGCTTCTGCAGCCACTGAATTGGTAAGGACCTCCCTGATCACCGGATCGGCACCGTCTGGTGACATCATGGGGGTGCTACACAACCTTCCATGGAAAGGGGGAAGTCATGGACAAGATTACTCGTGTCGGCGTGGATCTGGCGAAGAACGTCATGCAGATTCATGCGGTCGACAGCGCCGGGCGTGTCGTGGTACGTAAGGCGATTGCGCGCGAGCGATTCGTGAACTGGTTTGTCAATCTGGAACCGTGCCTGGTCGCGATGGAGGCCTGCAGCGCGGCGCACTACTGGGCACGCAAGCTGCGCGCGCTCGGACACGACGTGCGCCTGATTCCACCGCAGTTTGTCGCACCCTACCGCAAAGGCGGCGTTCACGTAAAGAACGACTCACTCGATGCCGAAGCGACCTGCGAAGCGGCGAGCCGCCCCCACATGCGCTTTGTGCCGGTCAAGTCACCCGCACAGCAGAGCGTGCTAGTGCTGCACCGCATGCGCACAGGATTTGTCGAAGAGCGTACCGCGCTGGTCAATCGATTGCGCGGGTTGCTGGCCGAGTTCGGCGTGTTCCTGCAGCAACGGATCGGCCAGTTGCGCAAGCATTTCGTCGACCAGGTTGAGGACGGCAACAATGAGCTGGCAGGGCCGGCGCGCCAAGCCTTGATGCGCGGCTGGGCACAATGGCAGGCGCTGGATGACGAAATCGCGTGGTTTGACAGGCAGATCGCCGAGCACGCCAGCCACGACCCGCAGGCGCAGCGTTGCATGGACGTGTGTGGCGTGGGCCGGCTGACGGCATCGGCCGCGGTCGCGACGGTGGTGGATGCCCGCCAGTTCAAAAACGGCCGGCAGATGGCCGCCTGGCTGGGCATCGTGCCCAGGCAGAAGAGCAGCGGCGGCAAGCAGCGGCTCGGGCGCATCACCAAACAAGGCAACGACTATCTGCGAACTCTGCTGTTTCAGGGCGCGCGATCGGCCATCCTCACTGCCCACCGGCGTCATGACCGGCTCTCGCACTGGATCGTCGAGCTCCAGGCTCGCGTGGGCTACTACAAGACCCTGGTCGCCGTAGCCAACAAGCACGCGCGTATCTTGTGGGCGGTGCTTGCCAAGGGGGAACGGTTCGATCGGTTTCACGCGCCCGCTCGCACTGGTGGGGCGGTGGGCGCGTGAAACCGTAAACGACATCACCACAAATTGACTTCGTACGAGGACGCAATCGACAAGGATAGCGACAGGTCAGACCGGCAGCGGGCGAACTCGAAGGACTGTAAGGCGCTACACGACATGTATTCGCCGTCCACTGGATGGAGTCCTGCTGCGCGGTTACTATCCGGGCCCGGGCGCGGTTGTGAAGGCGCCCAGCAAGGCCGTTTATAGGCATGCAGTCTGTCTCGCCGCCACCGTTGTCGTTGTAATCCTCACTGACCGATACAGGAATCAAACACATGAATCACTAAACCCAGCTTGCAAAAACGGGGGAGATCCTTATAGGCAGTCCTGCACGTCGCTCTTGCGCCCGGGCACGTACTTCATCTGCCGTGCATCGACCAGCCAGACCTTAAGCCCGCGTTGCTCCAGCACCTCGTACACGGGGATCCAGTACACCCCGGTCGACTCCAGTGCCACCGTGTCCACCCCGCAGCCCAGCAGCCAGTCGGCCAGGGCGTTGAGGTCGTCCGTCATCGCCCCGACTTCGCGAACCGGCTCGCAGCCGGCTTGCTCGGCCAGATGCCGCGGCACGGCCACCCAGTGGCTCGACGCCCCGATATCGATCCCCGCCGCGTTCGGGAACACCTCGTCGTCTCGCTTGCGCATTGCCATGGCTTGCTCCATCCTCGTTGATGAACGGCAGCGCCATGGGAAGCGTCGAATTCGACTCGATCTCTCAAACGGGATGCGGCTCACGCCGCTCACCACTGTCGCCGACGATTCCCGGACCAGGCTCAGAAGCGGGCTCACACCGTGGCGTCCGGTAACGCCACGGGCTCGCACCAATGACGTGTCGGTCATCGCGGCGCTGCCGTTCCCTTTATAGGGCAGAACCGTTTCTTCGCGAACGCCGGGCGCATGCATGGGCTTGGGATGCTCAGAAGGTGGTAGACGGATTTTGGGCGAGTTCAGTCAGGCGATGCCATGCCGCAAAGGGTGCAGCGAGCTGTTTGCGATAGAGCGAGGCGCGCAGCAAATGTCGCTTGAGAGCGAAGTGCTGCCGGATTGGGCCGGAGCTCGACAGGAAAGCCTGCGTGCGATCAGCTACATGGAAGCCGCGCATGCGATAGACTTCCCCGTTTTCCGGCACTTCGGTTCTGGCTTTTCAGAGAGGCTTCACAGTGGCCTGACTTTGTGCTTGGTCCGCAGCAACTATAGCTGTCGCGGCCGCACACGGCCGCAGTTGACCCTTTTTTTTGCGGCCTACGCCTTGCCAGGACTCGCGCCCCTCGGCCCCAGCGACGCGACGCTCGCGGCCAACCCGCGCGTCACCGCGGCCATGCGACCATAGTCGAGCGTCGCGGGGACATCGTGCGCGGTGTGGTAGTGCGGATTGCGCAGGTAGGCGGTGTCCGTCACCATGACGGCCGGATAGCCGTAGCGCCAGAAGGAAGAGTGATCGCTCAACGCGACTCCGGGCACCCACCACGGCAGCGCGGCTGCTTCGAGCGGAAAATTGGACGAGGCCTGGAACGCGTCGACGACCCATCGCAGTCGGCGCGCCGAGCGAAGATTGGAAACGAAGGCGATAAAGTTGCCGCGCGCTGGATAGAAGTAACGTAGCAGAGGCGGATACCTTTGGGTGCCAGGTTCGTCCTGGTAGTAGCCCAGCATCTCGAGCGAAAGCATCAGGCGAATGCAATCCCCGCGCACCCGCGCGGCTCTCGCGTACCTCAGGCTGCCCATGTCCCCGCGGAAGAAAAACGGCGCTTCCTCGTTCACGAACGCGACGCAGCGCACGGTGTACTGGGGCGAGAGGGCCTGAAGCATGCCCACGATCTCGAGCAGCGCGGCGACGCCGCTGGCGTTGTCATCGGCCCCGGGGCTGTTCCGCACGGTGTCGTAGTGCGCGCCCAGTACAATGATTTCGTCAGCCGGAACGCAGCCTACGAGCGCAACCTCGATATTGGCGCAGGGGACGCCTCGCACCTGATAGTCCTGACGCGTCACCGCACAGGCGCGCCTGGTCCATTGCTGCACGATATAGTCGGCTGCCGCGTGCAGCGCGTCCGGCCGGAACACGTTGCGTTCGCCGATGTCTCCGGCAAGAACCTTCACATGGCGCTCCAACGCCGCAGCCAGGTCGGGGACGTGCGCAGTCAGCATGCAATTCGCTCCCGAGACCGGCCAGGCGCCGAGATCGACGCATCAGCAGGATCGTTGCCAACTCGCCGGGCGTCGCCGTTTCTACTGCGCGGCCAACCGGGTTGGTGCAAAAAAAACATCTCCAGGCTTCCTTCGTCCCTGAATTCTCAACGCGTCACGACTTCCGGAACAAGTTAGCAGCGGCGTTCGTTGCATCGCCGAGATCGTGGACAACGGCGTGAGAATGAGCGTGCCTGGCCCGCAGAGACACGAGCCCGACAAATCCGGCCGCAACGAGAACATTATGCACTTCGGCAACGCCGCCAGCCACGGGAGAGACATTACCGCGGTGCTGAATGCGATACATGCAGAATACAAGTTGACGGACAAGTCGAAAGCGTCTCATGACCCCTTTTCCCGAGTTCTCCGACAGCGCATTTCGCCGCGCCGGTCGCCACGCGAATTCAGGCGCGGGACCGATTCACCAACCTTCGTGTGACGCGATGTCCGGAGGCACAGGGCGTGCATTTTGTGTTGATTCCGTAACGCAGTCAAGCTGACCTGATGCGGCCGAGGCCTGCATAGGGTGGGGCGCTCAGTGCCGCGATGGCCTGGTCCAAATCAGCCTGATTGCGTTGCCGTTGCCGTTGCCGCGGCCGGTTGTCGAAGCCCCGCCGCAGTGCTAGGCTGATACCGTCATCCTCCCGACCGGGCGGAGGCAAGCAAATGGTCGAAGCTTCCGGACTGAAGGCGGGCATGGTCATCATGCTCGACGGCGAACTCCACAGCGTCGCCAGCGCCGAGCACCACGCCGGCGGCGGGCAGCAGGGTGGCGCGGTGTTCGCCAAGGTCAAGAACCTGAAGACCAATCATGCCAAGGCATTGCGGCTACACCCGAGCGACAAGCTCGAGGACGTCGCGCTCGAACATAAGGAGATGGAATATCTATACACCGACGGCGTCGCCTTCTACTTCATGAATCCCGACACCTTCGACCAGATCAGTCTGCCCACGGTAACCATCGGCGCATACGAAAGGTTTCTCCAGCCCAATATGCGGATCCCGGTGCAGCTTTACGAGGGCGAGCCGGTCACTATCGCATTTCCCCCGGCTGTCGACTTGACAGTCGTCTCCACGCCGCCCGGGTTGCGCGAGCACGAAACCTCTACCTTCAAGACGGCCACGCTCGAGAACGGCATGGAGGTTCTCGTTCCCCAGTTCATCAAGGAGGGAGACACCGTGCGGATCGACGCCGCATCAGGGAAATACCTTGAGCGCGTCAGACGTGAGGCACGAAAGCCCTGACCGCTACAGCCTTTATCCAGGCTCTGTAACATCACACAGTTGAGATGTCCTGCCGGCGCTGTCGGGCCACGAGACCTCGAGGCTGCTTGAACATATGACGGCGTGAACCCAGCTCTGCGCGCATTTCTCTCGCTCCAAGGTGATCGTCCGGGACAGATCAGAATGGACACCATGCGCGGCATGGCTTTTTGGGATCCGGCTGCACCGGTTAGCGGTACACGAGGACCGGGATCGTACTATGGGTCAGGACTTTCTGGGTTTCGCTGCCGAGCAGCAGACCCTGCACGCCAGCTCGACCGTGCGAGGCCATGACAATGAGGTCGCAGTTCCGCTCCTCCACGGCGCGGATGATCGCCTCATAGGGGTGATCGCTTGTCACGTGGATCGTGTCGCATGGCACCCCCGCTTCCCTCGCGGCTTGCGCGATCTTCCCCAGGTAATGTTCCGCATGCTGTTCGGCTATCTGCGCGAACCGCTCCTGGGTATCCTCCAGCATGTCGACCCGATGGGTGAAGATGCGGTACTCCGGGATGGCGTGAAATCCCGTGATTTTGGCCTGGAATCCCTTAGCGAGCGTCACCGCCATCCGAATCGCGGCTTCGGAGAGCGGGGACCCATCGGTCGGCACCAAGAGATGCTTGAACATATATGTCTCCTCCCGGCAATGACCGTCTGCGTCGGCGTCCTGTCCGCAAATCACTTGTCTAACAGTCGTTTCCGACCGGAAGTGACGAGTTCTCCTATCGTGGCATATTGTTGCTAGCCGATCGGAGGAACGGGGTGGCATCGCTGATACCAGGCGGGCCATCGGACACGCAAGGCTTTGGACGCCAACACGCGTCAGCACAAAGTGGTGCTGCTAGGAGTTCATCCGCCCACGCGCATCCGAGAAGTCTTTCAGACACGTTAAATCGAATGCAACACTACCAAGCCAACTATAGGCGATGTCGGCAGACCGTGGCAATTTGCATAGGTAGGTCACCTCGCTCCTGCCCAGCGACCGACCGACTGCAAGCCGGGGGGCGGCGTATTCCCACGGACCGGACCATGTCACTGTAGGCGCTGCCCGCCGTTGATGGCGAGATCGGCTCCGGTCAGGAAGCCCGCTTCCCGCGCGCACAGATACGACCTGCGGCCGCTATAGCGTTGCGATGAACTGTTTCCACGGGGTCCCTTGTAGAGTCTCGGTGGTTGCATGTCCGTAGGCGCGAATGATTAATGCCGCCCTTTCGAGTTGCGCCAGGTCATTCGATTCAACGATGTCCACCACATCGAACCGACCGAGGGTGAGAAAGCTGTCTTTCCAGGTAACCGCAGGGCATTCGGCCTTGATCTTTTCCGCAACCGTGGCGGCGATCTGCTTCAGGTCCTTGGGCTCTTTGAACGCATCAGGGGATAAAGTGCTGAGGATGACATAGGTGGTCATGGAACACCTCCATACAAAACGGTTGACGGTCCGTTGGGCACGGGCTGACGCATGGGGACATTGTCTTTCCGCCGAGAGGGCGTATGCGTGTGCCTACTGATTATAGGTTTGCGGGGGCGGTTCCCCTTCGCAGGACACGAAGATGCTCAGCCCCCATGAAATCGTCGCCTTGATGCTTCAGTGCAAATGAGAATCTCGATTTGGACCCCGCTGACCTCAATACTCTAGTGTCGACGGCTCTGATAATCATATAGCCGGCCTCCCCTCCGTTTGGGTCGAACGGCTGGCGTAGAGTCGAGGTGCAAACACCGACGTGACGCACAGGAGGCCCGTATGAACAAGTTTAGTGGAATCGACCTGCACTCGAACAACAGTGTGGTTGTGGTCAGCGATGAAGCTGACCGGGTTATTTGCCAGCGGCGGTTACCAAACGATCCGGTCCAGATTCGGGCCGCGCTGGCACCGCACCGCGAAGAGCTGGTGGGGGGTGGGAATCGAAGCCACGTGCTGGTCGATGGCCTGATGAAAGATGGCTATCAAGTGCATCTGGCGAACCCCGCAGCGATCAAGCAGTACGAGGGGCTGAAATATAGTGCGGGACTTCGCGGATGCAGCCCATCTCGCACAACTCCTGCGTCTGGGGCTATTGCCAGAAGGCTACATTTATCCAGCAGAAGAACGTCTGGTGCGCGCGCATGCAACTGGTGCAGTGTCGAACGAAGATCCTCGCGATCGAGAACCTGTTCTCACGCCACACGGGTGGGCAGATGCGGGTTGAACGGGTCAAGCGATTGGATCAGACACAGGTCAGCGGATTCGGCTTTGCACCGGATGTAGCGCTCGCGATGCTGGCCAATCTGGCGGTGATGCAAACCTTGCAGGAGCAGATCGGAATCCTCGAGAAGCGACTCATGGAGCGGGTGAAACTGCAACCTGACTACGTGTTGCTGAACTCGGTGCCCGGCATTGGTCCGATTCTCGCAACGACGATCATGCTGGAAACCGGAACCATCTCGCGTTTCACCGAGGTTGGTGATTTCAGTTCGTACTGCCGCTGTGTGGACAGCCGGCGCGAAAGCAACAGCAGGAAGCAAGGCGAAGGCAACACAAAGAACGGCAACAAGTATCTGGCGTGGGCATTTGTCGAGGCGGCCAACTTCGCCATGCGCTCGTGCCCGGAAGCCAGGCGCTTTTACGAGCGCAAGAAACGCGCACGTAACGGGATTGTCGCGATCAAGGCGCCGGCGCACGAGCTGGCGCGCACCTCCTATCACATGCTTCGGGAGCACAAGCCATTTGACGTAACCCGCTGCTTTGGCTAAGAGGCGGTGCAAGGGGAACGAGCCCAATATCGCGACTGGTGAAAAGCCATGGCGCTGATAGGGTCTTCCCTTTGCCGCGCCTCCTGTTTGCAGATAACCGGGTCGCCTAGACAATGAGCCACGCTTGACTGACGTTGTGCAGGCAACAGCCACGGTTCTGAAACCCATTGGACCTTGTCTGGCACCAACGTTTCTCTGGGGCGGCACCGCCGCCAGGGCGATCGGCAATTCATCGCCGATCGCTTGATCCCGATGGGTGTCTGGTGCGATCCGGTTCGCAACCAGCCGCGAGAAAACGGATGCGATACCGCTCCCTGCAGGCAGCCGCGACAGGATAACGGAAGGGATTTCGCCGGATTGGCATGACGATGAAAATGATCATCGTCATGCCAATCCGGCGATGGGGAGAATTTGTACCTTGACTTCGGCCGACTAATGGGTGTCACGTTAGGCCGAGATCCCCGAGCTCGCGCGGGTCAAACACGTGTTCGTGAAGGCCAGCGCCCGCGTGAACAACCGCGCCGAAAACAGCCACCAGCCCACCCGTGAACGCGAGCGGCGCATGTGTGGCTTCCGCCTGCTTGAGCGCACGCAGGCTTTTCTCTCGATCTTCGGTCCCATCCGCCCACACTTTGCGCTCAAGCGACATCTGCTGCGCGCTTCGCTCTATCGAAAGCAGCTTGCCGCGCGGTTCGACTCGCGGCGTATTTTCACTGGCATCGCCCAAAAGCCGTTCGCTGCCTTGGGAGTAGTTAGGCCGCCTACCGAAGTTGCGGCCCGTGACCTTCAACGTGACAGCGCCGTTGCCAGGTGTATGCCGAGCGCCCGTTGATTTGCCGATTGTTCGGAACGACGCCACGACTGGCCTGCCCAAACGGAATCTGGCCGGAGGCGATGGTCGACCCGCATATAGAAAGGCAGATTCATCGCTTTTTCGTCGAAACGCGTCACGTACTGGTCTGAGGTAGCGGCCATCGAGACTGTGTTGAGCGGGCTGACGCGCGCCGACTGTGCGGCCGGCGGGCGTCATGGGGCCGGCCTAAACTCATCGGCACCCGCCATCACGGTTTTCCACTGGTGACCGGGCTTGACCTCATCGGGAACTGCCAGGACCATTTGCCAGAGTGTCAGAATACGTGCTTCCCCGTTATCAAGGACGCCATGGCCGACCCAGGTGGTAATGGATTCTCCCCAATTTACTGTAAAACAGATCAGATCACCGGCCACCGTTCCAGACAACTGCATCTCGGGCGTTGGCAAACCGGTCTCGCTCACTGCACTGGTATATGTGCCGGTAATCGTAGCAGCCGCGCTGACTACTATCCGCATGGCCGACCCCAACTCGTTGACCCAACGGCCATTGAAATCGACCTGCCTGCTGGGTGGCACCGTTTTGGTCGCGAAGAACGTCTGTTCGGCGTTTTTCATAGGGATACCCCTCATCGGAAACCATGGTCTGGAGGCGTCAAGCGGCTTCCAGCACCTCGGTCGTCTTGTTGGCGTCCGCCTTCAAATCGACCGCCACATAGGCGACGAATTGCGTCCCGATCGCCGACGCAGAGAAACCGCGGAGATTCATACCCGTTTCGGCGAGCTTCCCGGTCAACGCCGCAGCAATGCCCGGCCGATTGATTGCCATGACACGAACGCAGTGCAGCGTCTGCATCACATTGAATCCCACCAGGGCTGCTGCCACGATTTCTCGATCACCCTGCATTGGTGTGACGAATAAGGCTCCTTTTCCTGGACTGCGCCGCGCAATGATCAGTTGTAGGTCGGCCCCCACATCGCGTAACGGAGCCAAGGCCACGGCCACGCCGCCTGGTTTGTCTGGAATGCTCGCCACCCAAACATCAACTTGTTCCACGAGCAGTTCCATGGCGGATTCTCCTTCTTCCGTACGGTGGTAGTGAACACCGCTATTCCGACGGGTTCGCCATCCCCCGACGGGTTATGGCCAATGGACTCAATGCGCATCGAGTTGCTGCGCCGATGAGTCGAACACAGGTCTCGATGCCATGACGTCTAGCGGTACACCAGCACGGGGATTTTGCTGTGGGTCAGCACCTTGAGGGTCTCGCTGCCGATCAGAATTCCTTGCACACCGCGCCGTCCATGGGACGCCATCACGATCAGGTCGCAGCCTCTATCTTCGGCGGTCTTGATGATGGCCTCGTATGGGTGATCGCTGACGGCATAGACGGTGTCGCATGTCACGCCGGCGGCGTTTGCCTCACCCGCGATCCTCTGAAGATATTTAGCCGACTCTTGCTGTGCCTCCTGAGTGAAGCGTTCGCGGGAAGCCGTCGACTGCCAGCAGAACATGCGTGAACATGTTGTCCTCCTTGTCTGCCAAATGCGGGGGTCTCCAGAACCGTTCACCATTTCACGCCAACTGGCGCGAAACATCGGAACCGCCGAGGCCCTCATCGATTGCTTCCATATGCCCATCACCCAGTTTAAGTATAGGTGCCGAAGGCCTCACGTCAATTCATGGAGAATCACGGGGAAATGGAGGAGTCGCGCGGGGAATCATTGACAGCAGAGCGGCGCGGACACCTTGGTCAAGACCATCGGGAGTTGGCGGTACTCAACACCTGGCGAAAAAGCGTTAAAAAACTCGTGCCTTGCAAATACGGGAGAGGCGATATTGAATGGATCGGGTCTGACATGAACTGGCAATATCCCTCCTTGTCAGGGACGTCCCGGATCGCACGTTACGCGCTCACGCTGATGTCGACGCCGGGCAATCACACAAGCATGGCCGTCCGGCAGCAGGAGGGGCACCCGGCCAATTTCAGGAGTGCATGATGAACGCGTTTCCCCCCGAACAATTCACCGCCACACAACAGGCAAACGTGGCCGTGATGTTCGGCCTGGCAAACAATGCCCTCGAAAGCTTCGAGAGACTCGTTGAGCTGAATCTGGAAGTCATGAAGTCGACGTTGACTGAGGCGCAGGAGAACTCGCAGATGGCGTTGTCCGCCAAAGACCCACAGGAGTGGCTCGCGCTACAGGCCGGCATGATGAAACCCATCAGCGAGAAGGTGCTGTCTTACAATCGCCGCCTGCGCGAGATCGGGGCGGCTACCCAGGCCGAGTTCGCCAAGGTGACCGAGGCGCAGTCCGAAGCGTACAATCGCCGCATGCAGGAGTTGGTCGATGATCTCGCCAGCAGCGCACCAGCCGGTTCGGAAGGCGCGGTGGGCGCGCTGGCCTCGGTGATCGCTGCCACCAATAAAATGTATGAGTCGATGTACCAGACCGCGAAGCAAGCGGGCGAAGGTGCAGAACAGATCCTCGGCACTGCGAGCAACACGACGTCCAAGGCTGCAAAGCAGGTCGTTGACCAGGCGTCGCGCAGCGCCAAGGCCTGACGTCGATGCAAGCCAGCGGCAGTAGCTGACCCAGGGGCCGCCAGGAAAACATGCCGGCCTGGTGATGACGCACCCGGGGCACATGGTGGATTCGCAATATTTCCGGCCCTGGGCAGACGCAGGCTGCGCATGACCTGAGCAGCGGCATTGCGGCGCGCCACAAGCATGCGTGGGCTGGTGCTTCCCCCTTATGTGGGACGGGGAGGGTGGGTCCGCGCGTTGCCATCAGCCGGGCACCGGCTGAGCGGCCTCCACGCAGCGCTGTTCCGTTTCATGGATGATCTTGCGCAGGAGCGGATAGACCTGCGTCGCCCAACGCCGGCCGGCGAACACGCCGTAGTGCCCGACACCGGTTTGCACATAGTGGGATTTCAGATTAGACCGTAGCTCGCTACACAGCTCCTGCGCCGCCTCGGTCTGCCCAACCGCGCAGATGTCATCGTTTTCCCCCTCGATTGTCAGCAGTGCCGTGCGCCGGATGGCGCGCAGGTCCACGCGCCGCCCCGCCACCGTCAAGCAGGCGCGCGGCAGGACGTGCTGCTGGAACACCCGATTCACGGTCTCGAGGTAGAACTCGGCCGGCAGGTCCATCGTCGCAAAATAGTCGGTGTAGAAGGCTCGAATCGCCTCGGCCTTGGCCGTCTCGCCATCCAGCTTGTGTTGGTAGGCATGGATCAGCGAAGCAATATGACGATCCAGATTCATGGAGAGGAAGGCGCACACCTGCACGAAGCCTGGGTAGACGCGTCGCCTTGCCCCCGCGAAGCGGGCCGGCACGGTGTCGATCAGGTTGGCCTCGAACCAGGCGAGTGGGGTGCGCACCGCCAGTTCATTGATGCGGGTCGGATTGACGCGGGCATCGATCGGCCCGGCCATCAGCGTCACGCTGCGCGGCAGCGCCGGATCGCCGTCTTCGGCCATCAGCGCGACGGCGGCCAGGGTGGCCACCGTCGGCTGGCAGACCGCCACCACGTGCGTGCCTGGACCGAGAAAGCGGAGAAGACCGATCAACTGGGCGACGAAGTCGTCGAAGCCGAAGGGCCCGCAGGACAAGGGGATGTCGCGCGCATTACGCCAGTCGGTCAGGTAGACATCGTGGTCAGCCAGCATCGTGGCCGCCGTCGCTCGCAGCAGGCTGGCGAAATGGCCCGCCAGGGGCGCAATCAGCAACACGCGCGGTTGTCCGGGCGCAATGTCCCTCCTAAAATGCAGAAGGGAGCAAAACGGCGTGGCGAGCACCACCTCTTCGCTCACCGCGACGCTGCCACCGTCGACCCAGGCCGCGTGGATGCCAAAGGGCGGCCGCTCGTGGCGCAGGCGCACGAGCGCGCTCCATTCAAGGAGCGCGCACCACTCCGGCGCGAATTGGGGCCCGGACGCAGGTATTGGCGACGCCGTGCAGGAAGCGGCTGCGGCGTCGGTCGCGGCCTGCAATGGGGCCATCAGGTCGGCCAGCAGCTGGTACGCCTGGTAAATCATGGGGTGACTCACAGAACGCATATCGGCAGCCACGCAGCGATATGCATGGCGTTGCATCGATATCACTAAGTCACTCCATTATCTCTTAGAGTTCGCCATGTCAAGGACAACCCTGACCATCAACAGCAGGAACTATGGCGCCTGGTCGCTACGCGGCTGGCTGCTGGCAAAATTCAGCGGGCTGGAATTCGAGGAGATCCTGGTGCCGATGACGGACGCGGCCAGCCGCGCGGAACTCTCGCTACTTTCGCCCTCGACGCTGGTACCGCGCCTGGAACACGACGGTGCCGTAGTCTGGGATACCCTGGCCATTGCCGAGTATCTGAACGAAGTGCGACCAGAGGCTGCGCTTCTGCCCGAGGACCGCATTGCTCGTGCCCACTGTCGGGCGATTTGCGGCGAGATGCATTCGGGATTCAGCGCCATGCGCGCAGCCTTACCGATGAACTTGCGTGCCCACCACCCCGGATTCAAAGTCTGGTCGCGCGCCCAGAGCGATATCGATCGAATCACCGCCATCTGGCGCGAATGCCTCTCGGCTTACGGTGGGCCCTATCTGTTCGGCGCACGCACCATGGCCGATGCCATGTACGCACCGGTCGTCACCCGGTTTCGCACCTACGAGGTCAAGCTCGATGAGGTATCGGAAAACTATTGCCGCACGATCATGGCGCTGCCGGAGATGCAGGAGTGGATCGAGGCGGCGCAGCGGGAGCCTGAGGAAATTGATGAACTGGATGTTGAGTTTTGAGCATCCCGAGCCCATACGTGCGGTCGGCGTTGCGTTCCGGTGCTTAACGGTTTAACCGTCGTTGTGTGCGACCTGCGACTAGCCTGACCGTCCCTGCGCAGCCAGCTCCTTGATCTGCTCAACGACCTCCGGATTGGCGAGAGTGGACACGTCGCCGGGGTCCTGCTGATTCGAGATCGCCGCAAGTACGCGCCGCATGATCTTTCCCGAGCGGGTCTTGGGCATGTCGGGAACGATGACGACTCTATGCGGCCGCGCGATTGCACCGATCTGGGAAACCACGGATGCCGAAACCTTATTCGCGATCTTCGCGGAAGGGGCCAGCCCCGGTTTCAGCGACACGTAGAGGTCGGGCACCTTGCCCTTGAGTTCGTCCGCGACCGGAACCACAGCCGCCTCAGTAACATCGGGCACAAGAAGGGCAGCAGACTCAATTTCCTTGGTGCCGAGGCGATGGCCGGCGACGTTGATCAAGTCGTCAATGCGACCGAGGATACGAAAGTAGCCATCCGCGGCCTGCATCGCGCCATCACCGGCCAGATAAGGCCAGTCCCGCCAGTCCTTGCTCTTGGGGTCCTTGCAATAGCGTGCATAGTACTGGCTCACGTATCGATCTGGATCCTTCCAGACCGTCTGCAACACGCCCGGCCAGGGATTACGGATGCAAATATTCCCTGCCTTGCCAGACCCACCCGGCAGTTCCTTGCCTTCCTCGTCGAAGATCACCGGATGAATCCCCGGAATGCCGGGCCCCGTGCTGCCTGGCTTCATCCTGTGGATCGCCGGCACAGTGCTGCAGAGAAACCCACCGTTTTGGTTTGCCACCAGGTATACGTTGCTGCGAACTTGCCGCCCACGGCTACAGCCGTGATGGCAAGCGCGACGATCCCCAGATCGTGTTCGGCCTGGTGTGCATGCCTGAGGGCTGTCCAGTCGCAGTCGAAGTCTTCGCTGGCAACACCGCCGATCCGGCTACCGTGGCCTCGCAGGTGGACAAGCTCAAGAACCGCTATGGCATCGAGAAGCTCGCGTGGGTGGGCGACCGGGGCATGCTGACGCAGGCGCGCATCGATACGATATTGCGCCCGGCTGGCCTGGACTGGGTGAGCAGCCTGCGCGCGCCGCAGATGGCCGCGCTTGCCCATGAGAAGGGACCCTTCCAGCCGTCGCTATTCGATGAGCGCAACCTGCTGGAGGTGACCAGCGAGGCGTTCCCCGGCGAGCGGCTCATCGTGTGTCGCAATCCGCTACTGGCCGAGGAGCGCAGCCGCAAACGCGAGGCGCTGCTGCAGGCCCACCGAAGCCGAGTTGATGAAGATTACCGACGCGACCACGCGTGCGCGCAACCGGCTCAAGGGCACCGAGGCGATTGCCCTGCGCGTGGGCCGCGTCATCGATCACTTCAGGATGGGGCAAGCACTTCGAGCTGAGCATCACCGACTCGAGCTTCACCTGGGAGCGCAAGGCCGAACAGATTCAGCAGGAGGCCGCACTCGATGGCCTGTATGTGGTGCGTACGAGCCTGCCGGCAACGGATCTGCCGGCTGAGGCGGCCGTGGCGGCCTACAAAGGGCTGGCAGTCGTGGAGCGGGCCTTCCGTTCGCTCAAGACGGTCGATCTGCAGGTGCCCCCGTGTTCCATTGGAACGCCCGCGCGCGTGCGCGCTCACGTCTTTCTGTGCATGCTCGCTTACTACGTCGAGTGGCACATGCGCGAAACGCTAAAGCCGATGCTGTTTGACGATGAATACGTCGAACTCGCGCTGTGCGGCCCGGCCTTCGCCGGTGGCCAAGGCACGGCGCTCGGATCAGGCGAAAGCCAAGGACGCCACCAGGCTTAGTGAGGATGGCTTGCCGGTCCATAGCTTTCGCACCTTGCTCGATGATCTAGCCACGCTCGCGTACAACGTCTGTCACACACCGCTCAATCCGCAAGCGAAGCTCGTCATGATCACGCGGCCGACGCCCATTCAAGAAAAGGCCTTCCGTCTGCTCAACGTCAGCCCCGTCGCCTGTACCCAGTAATCGCCTCGCTCGCGCGCACATAACCGTGAGAAATCAAAGCATTATGCGCGCCGCGCGCTCAAAGTTCGGGCTAGCGCGTGTCCCCTGGGCAGCGCGCACAGGATCCGCCCCTCGCCGATTTCCCGGGTCCGGAGATTCGCGCCGTCGGGCGGCGCCATCGATGCAATGCAGAGGTCTGCGTGCCCCTGCACCACGAACGGCAGCAAGGCGTCGAACGGCATGGGGCGGTAGTGGACACGAACGGCGGGATGCCGCAGCCGGAAGCGCTGGATGGCGCGCGGCATCAGCCATTCGCTGTAGCTCGGGCTAGAGACAATCGACAGCTTGCCCTCGTTTTGTTCGCCCAGGCTGCTGGCCACCGCATTGAACTGGGCGACGCCCTTGAGGATGACCTCGACTTCCTCGAACAGCCGGCGCGCCTCCGGCGTGGGCTGCAGCCGTCCCTTGACCCGTTCGAACAGCAGGAACCGCAGGCGGCTTTCCGCGGTTGCCAGCACACGGCTGAATGCTGGCTGTGACACGCACAGCATGCGCCCGGCCTCGCTCAGCGAGCCGGTGACCATGATCGCGTGGAAGACCTCGATCTGGCGAAGGTTCAGGGGTATGGCGGGAGGCCTGCTAACGGCTGGCATACAAGGTGGCGCCAAGGCACAAGCGCGGTAACGGCAAGAGGATCCCGTGACGACGGAAGAAGCGCGCTATCGGGCGGCGGATCCACGCCGCCCCTCGGGCGCGAGCGAGGTGTCAAATCTGTGTGTCGGCCGCGACGGGCCGCAGCGTTGCCATTGCCGCGAGCGCGCCCCCCCACTATGTCGCGCAGTGTCGGCCACAGCATCGCGGCCAAGTCTTCACGATAGCCGAACGGTGCCGCTTCATCCATGTAGATGGCCTGCGCCATTTCGAGTTGCACCGCATGCACCCCCCGCTGCGGCTGGCCGTAGTGCCGCGTGATATGCCCGCCTCTGAAACGATCGTCGGCGACCCACGAGAAAGGACTGGCCGACGCGGCGGCGATGACGGCCTCGCGCAGCGCCGGCGCGCAACTGGCACCGCTGTTGGTACCGATGTTCAGATCAGGCAAGCGGCCCGCGAACAGGCGGGGCAGCACGCTGGCGATCGAGTGCGCTTCCCACAACAGCACGTGCCCGTGCACTTGGCGCAGGCGCGCGATCTCGGCGGCCAGCGTGCTGTGATACGGATTCCAGTAATCGCGGATACGGTCCGCGATCTCGGCAGAGGACGGGGCCTCGGGATTGGGATACAGCGGCTCGCCCAGGAATGTGTCGCGTGGGCAAAGCGCCGTGGTGTTCTGGCCCGGATAGAGGCTTTCGCCGTTGGCGGGGCGGTTCACGTCGATCACGTAGCGCGAGTAGTTGGCTGCCACGACGGACGCGCCCAGCGTTGTCGCGAACGCGTAGAGACGCCCCAGATGCCAGTCGGTATCGGCACGCACGCGCGCCACGTCTTGCATTTGCGCGGCGAACGCGTCGGGCAACAGTTCGCCGCCGTGCGGAATCGAGACCACCAGGGGAATGGTGCCCTGCGTCAGCTTGCAAACGGGGGAATTCATTACTGGATTTCCTTGGATGGCGTGATAACGGGAACGCGCCTGTGCACCCACACGCGCGCGTCGAGAAGGTGTTTCGGTTGCAGCCCCGCGAACACGTCGATGATCTGTTCGGCGCATTGGAGCGCCGTGGCATGCAGCGCCTCCTCGGTGGAGCCGGCCAGGTGCGGGCTCAGCACGACGTTGTCGAGCCCGGCCAGCGGGGATGCCGCGGATAGCGGCTCCTGCGCGAAGACGTCCAGCCCGGCGCCGAACAGCCGGCCTTCCTTTAGCGCCGCGGCCAGCGCGGCTTCGTCGATCAGCCCGCCGCGCGATGTATTGACGACGATGGCGCGCGGCTTCATGCTGCGCAGCGCATTCGCATCGAGGGTGTGGCGCGTGTCGGCACGCAGCGGGCGGTGCAGCGAGACGACCTCGGACGCCGTAAGCAGTTCGGGCAGCGTCGATACCCGCGTAGCGCCGTGCGCTTCGACCTCGCACGTCTGCACGCTGGGCGACCACACCAGCACGCGCATGCCGAGCCCCGCGCGCGCCATGTCGCAGACCAGGCGTCCCGTGCGGCCGAAGCCGATCACGCCGAGGGTCTTGCCATGGAGCGAGAGCATCGGTGCCGCGTATCGGTAGCGCCAGTCGGACTGCCGCGTGGCCGCATCCGCCAGCGGCACCCGCCGCGCAACCGCCAGCATCAGCATCAGCGTGTGTTCGGCCACTGCGCCGATATTGGCGTCGGGCGTGGACACCACCGGGATGCCCAGCTCATGCGCGTGCGCGACCGCGATCTTGTCGGTGCCGGTACCATGATTGCTGATGACCGCGAGCCGCGGTGCGGCATCGATCATTTCGGCTGTCAGGCCTTCGCGCACGATCACGGCGTCGGCGCCGGCGACTTCGCGGATGCGAGCGGCTTCGTCACCGGCCTGGCCCAGGCGTACCTCGAAGCCCGCGGCACGCAGGCGCTCCGCGCCGATGGGGTGGATGGGCTGGGTAATCAGGCAGACTGGCATGGGTGTTGCATGGAATCAGGCATGGGTTGTGCTGTGAATTGCGATGCGGGTTGTGCCGCAGGCATCCTAGCCTGCACGCGCTGCCAATGCGCCGGCCAGCAGTCGGGTGGCGACGGCGAAATCGGCGAGATCCATCGACTCGTCGGGGTTGTGGCTGCCATGGGCATTGCGTACGAAGATCATCGCAGCCGGTATGCCCTGGCCGGCAAACAGCGCCGCGTCATGTCCCGCGCCGCTGGGCATGGCGCGCGCGCGTACGCCGCCCCGGCTCGCCGAGCAGAGCAGGGCGTGCTGGAGCGACGGGTCCATCTGCGCCGCGGCACTGGCCGACGGGGCCCCGAGATCGACCTGCACCCGGTACTGTGCGCCAATGCCTGCGGCAGCGGCGTGTACCCGCGCATCCATCAGGTCGAGCGTGTCGCGGCTGCGGGAACGCATGTCGATACTGAACTCGACCAGGCCGGCGACCTTGCTGAAATCGGCCTGCTTTGGGTCCGTCATGCAACGGCCGAACGTCAGCGTGAGTTCATGCCCCTGCGCCTCCAGGGCGATCCAGTCCTGTTGCAGCGCGTGGATCAGCGTTGCGGCCGCGACCACGGCATCTTGGCGATGGCTGCGCGGCGTCGCGCCGGAGTGCGCATAGGCCCCCTGCACGCGGGCGTGCCGGTAGCGCTGGCTGCCGCAGATGCCAGTGACGATGCCGACAACGTCGCCCGCCTCCAGCAGCACCGGTCCCTGCTCGATATGGAGTTCGACAAAACAATCGATGCGCTCGGCGCGCAGATGCGCCTGGCCTGCGCGGATGTCGTCCGGCCGCCCGCCCGCTTCACGCAGATGGTCGGCCAGGCTGCGGCGGGTGTCGGCACGCACGCTGTCGAGCGCCTGCGGCTCCAGCAGTCCGAAGGCGGCCTTGCTCCCGGCATAAGACACCGGAAACCACGCGCTCTCCTCGGCGCGGATTGCGGCCACGGTGACATCGCGACGCGGCGCGAAGCCCGCCTTGCGCCAGCCAGCGAGCACGGCGAGACCGGCGACAACGCCGGCGGCACCGTCGAAATTGCCGCCGCGCGGCACCGAGTCAAGATGCGAACCCGTCATGACCGCCGCGGCGCCGCGATCCGTGCCCGGCAATGTCAGATAGAGATTGAGCGCCGCATCGGTCGCCACCTCCAGTTCGAGCGCGCGGGCGGCGTCGGCGACAAGCTGGTGCGCCCGCTGCTCGCCGGCGCCGTAGCTGTCTCGCGTGACACCAACGCCGTCGAAACTCTGTTCGTGCAAGCGGTCGAACAGCGCGGTGGCGAGGGCGAGATCCGGTTCGGCGATGGTCATCGGATGGTCTCCATCGCGTCTGCCTGCGCCTCGGCCTGCGCGGCCGTCTGCCTGGCAGGCGACGGATCCCAGTCACGCCCCGGCATCGCGTCCATGAGCTGGCGCGTGTAGGCATGCCGGGGCGTCTCGAATATCTGGGCAGGGCTGCCCTGTTCAACCACGATGCCCCGGTGCATGACCAGCACCGCATCGCAAATCTGCGCCGCCACACGCAGATCGTGGGTAATGAAGACCAGCGCGATGCCGAGGCGCTGTTGCACGTCTCGAAGCAGCCGCAGCACCTGCGCCTGCACGGAGACATCGAGCGCCGAGACCGATTCGTCGGCGACGATCAGCCGCGGCTCCATCGCCAGCGCCCGCGCGATACCGATGCGCTGGCGCTGGCCGCCGGAGAACTGGCTCGGATAGCGGTCGAATGCCGAGGCATCGAGCTCGACGAGCTGCAACAGCTCCCGCGCCCTGGCCAGCGCCTGTTCCCGGGACACGCCGCACGCGAGCGGACCATCGCAGAGGATGCGCCCGACCGTATGGCGCGGATTGAGCGAGGCGAACGGGTCCTGGAAGATCATCTGGATATGGCGGCGTAACGGCCGGAACTCCCGCTCGCTCAACGGGGCGATGTCGCGCCCATCGAAATACATCCCTCCGCCGTCGGTTCCGGTCAGCTTGAGCAGGCATTTGCCGATCGTGGACTTGCCGGAACCCGACTCGCCGACGATACCCAGCGTCTTGCCGGCGCCGACCGAGAAGCTCACGTCCTTGACGGCTTCGACCACGCGCTTGCGTTTAAACAACCCGCCCGGACTGACATAGGTCTTGCGCAGCGCTTCGACGCGCAGCACCGGATATCCGCTCGCTGCGTCGGCCGGGTCATTGTCTTCGCGATCGCCCGGCCGATGCGACGGCACGCTGGCGATCAGCCGTTGCGTGTAGGGATGGCGGGGCCGGTTCAGCACCTGGTCGGCCGTACCCTCCTCGACCAGCAGGCCCTTCTCCATCACGACGACACGATCGGCGATTTCGGCTACGACGCCAAAATCGTGCGTCACGAACATGACACCCATGCCTTTCTCGCGCTGGATGCGGGCGATCAGCGCCAGGATTTGCGCTTGCGTGGTGACGTCCAGCGCCGTGGTGGGCTCGTCGGCGATCAGCAGCGCCGGCTCAAGCGCTAGCGCCATCGCAATTATCACGCGCTGGCGCTGGCCACCCGAAAGACTGAACGGCCAGGCATGAAACAGGCTTGCCGGATCCGGCAAGCCGACGAATTCGAGCAGTTCGAGCACGCGCGCCTTGCGTGCCGGACCGGGATGGGCGCCATGGACGCGCATGACCTCGGCAATCTGCTCTCCCACCGGCTGCAGCGGGTTGAGCGCCGACAGCGGCTCCTGAAAGATCATCGCCATGTCCTTGCCGCGCATGCCGCGCAGCGTCTTCTCGTCCATGCCCAGCAGATTCTTACCGTGCAGCAGGAGCTCCCCTTGCCGCGGACACAGATAGGCGGGCAGCAAGCCCATGATGGCGTTGGCGCTCATGGATTTGCCCGATCCCGATTCGCCGACGATGCAGAGAATCTCGCCGGCGTGGATGTCGAACGACACGTCGCGCACGGCATACTGGCGGTCGCCGCCTGCCGGAAGCGGGATACTGAGTCCGCGGATGGACAGCAGGGCGGCGCCCTGGTCTGGATTGCCTATGGCCACGGTATCAAGCTCCCCGCTTGCGCAGTTGAGGGTTGAGGGCATCGTTGAGCCCCTCACCAATCAGGTTGATGGCCAGCACCGTCAGCATGATGGCGATGCCGGGCCAGAGGCTCATCCACGGCGCTTCTCGAAGCATCGTGCGCGCGGCGCCGATCATGAAGCCCCAGCTCATCAGATTGCGGTCGCCCAGCCCGAGGAACGACAACGCCGATTCGGTCAGGATGGCCGTCGCGGTCATCAGCGAGGCCGTCACGATGATCGGCGAGGCGGCATTGGGCAGGATCTGGGTAAAAATGATCCGCGCCGGCTTCTGGCCGATCACGATGGCGGCCTGCACGAATTCCCGCTGCTTTAGCGTCATGAACTCGGATCGCACCAGGCGCGCCACCGGTGGCCACGACACCATGGAGATGGCCCCGACGATCGAGTATAGCGACGGCTTGAAGATCGCCACCAGGACGAGTGCCATGGCCAGCTGCGGAATGGTCTGGAAGAACTCTGTTCCCCGCATCAGGGCATTGTCCACGCGGCCGCCATGGTAGCCCGCCAGCGCACCCACCACGATGCCGATCAGTACGGCCACCAGCGTGGAGATCACGCCGATCATGAGCGACACCCGCGCACCATAGGCGAGGCCCGCCGCGATATCGCGGCCAAGCATGTCGGTACCCAGCGGATACGCGGCGTCGGCGAACGGGCCCAGCAGCGGCTCGCCCACCATCATCCACGGCGGATCCTGATAGAGCGTCGAGGCAAGGATGCCCATCAGGATCACCAGCAGCAGCAGTGCGAGGCCGACGGCCGCGCCACGATTGGCGACGAATCGCTTCAGGAAGGACATGTGAGACTCCTCAGGCTTGCTGGATGCGTGGATCGATCAGCCGGTAGGCGAGATCGGTGAGCAGGTTGAAGACCACCACCATCGTCGATGTCACCAGAAACACGCCGAGCAGCAATTGATAGTCGCGCTGGAGCAGCGCGTCGAACATCAGCCGTCCGATGCCGGGCCATCCGAACACGGTTTCGGTAAGTACCGCGCCGCCGGCCATCTGCCCCAGCTGGATCCCCGCGAACGTCACCACCGGCAGCAGCGCATTGCGCAGCGCGTGGTGGCGGATGGTCCCGCCCACTGAAACGCCCTTGGCGCGCGCCGTCTTGATGAAGTCCATGCCAAGCACTTCGAGCATGGAAGCGCGCGTCAGCCGCGCGTAGACCGCCATGAAGAAGCAGCCGAGCGACGCAGTAGGCAGCACAAGGTGATGCGCGACGTCGCGCACACGCGCCCAGCCAGTCAACGCGCCGCCCACTGTCTCCATGCCGTAGGGCGGCAGCCAGCCGAGGTGCAGCGAAAAGAAAAGGATGGCCAGCAGCGCCAGCCAGAACTGCGGCGTGGCGTAGATCAGAAGCGATCCCGTCATCAGCACGCTGTCGAGCCATGGGTGCTTGCCCTGATAGCGGCTGCGCGAGGCCACCACGCCGAACAGCACGCCGAACACAAGCGCGAAGACGAACGCGCACGACATCAGCAGCAGCGTGGCCGGCAGGCGGTCTAGGATGATGTCGAGCACCGGCAGGCGTTCCCGGTATGAGTAGCCCAGGTCGAGGTGCGCCACGCCGTTCAGGTAGTTCGCCAGCTGGACATAGACCGGCTTGTCGAGGCCGAACTCTTGCCGTAGCTGTGCCACGTAGGTGGGGTCCGAGGCCCCCGATTCTCCCGCCAGCACGGCGGCCGGATCGCCGGGCGCCAGCCGGATCAACAGGAAGTTGATGACGACGACGCCCAGCACGACCAGGGCCGCTTTGCCGAGCCGCGCGAACACTGACAGTGCCTTATCCACGAAATAGATTCCAAGAAAGTTAACGAGGGGGGAACGATGCGCCGTACAACTTGCCCGGCGCATCGCCGCGCACGGGTGCTTACTTGTCGATGTAGGCATCGGCGAACGTGTCGTTAAGACCGATCGCCGTCTGGATGAGGTTGTGCACCTTCGCGTTGTAGAGCGTTGGGATTTCCATCTCGAACAGGTACCCGTTCGCCACCTCCTCCACGAGTGTCTTCTGGATGCTGGAGTACAGCTTCTGGCGCTCGTCGTTAGACGTCGCGGCGGCAGCCTTGTCCCACATCGCATCGACCGCGTCGTTCCGATATCCCTGGTTGTTGACGAACGCGGAGCCTTTGACCATGTTGCGGGCCAGGTAAAGACGCGAGACGCCCAGCGCCGGATCGCCATATTGCGACGTGAAGCTAAAGGTCAGGTCGAAGTCGAAATCCGAGACGAGCTTGGCCCACGTGCCCGCATCCGCCGACTCCATCTCGACCTTGAAGCCGAGTTGTTCGAGGCTCTGGCGCGTGTACTCGCCGAGCCGGTCCCAGGTCGCGCCGTAGGGATACGACAGGATCTTGATCGGCGTCTTCGCGGGGTCGACACCGGACTCCTTGATCAACGCACGCGCTTTCTTTAGTTCGAAGTTGTAGGCCGGAACGTTGGCATCGTAGAACGGCGTAGTTGAAGAAATCGGACCGGTGGCGACCTTGCCGAGACCGAAGAAGATGCTGTTCACAACGAACTTGCGGTTGATGGCCTCCATGACAGCCTGGCGCACCTTGACGTTGTCGAAGGGCGGCTTGCGCTGGTTCATCTGGATATAGGCCAGCTTGGAGAACATCTCCCAGCCCTTCGTCGTGTATTGCACGCCCGGTAGCGCCTTGAGACGTTTCACCTCCACGTTGTCCACGTCACCGGCGCTCACCACCTGGACATCGCCGCGCTCGAAGGCGACCGCACGCGAGGCCGCATCGGGAATCACGTTGAAGACGATCTCGTCCAGGTACGGTTTGCCGGCCTGCCAGTAATCGGGGTTGCGCGTGAGGATGATGTACGCGCCTTTCTTCCATTCCTTGAATTTGAACGGGCCGGTCCCGATTGGCGTCTGGTTGGCTGGGTTCTTGGCGTAGTCGGTGCCGTCATAGATGTGCTTGGGCACGATCGGCATGTTGTCGCTGACGAAGGCCTTCAGAAACGGGGCAAACGGCGCCTTGAGCGTGATCTGCACCTTGTTTGGGCCGAGCGCCTTCACGGTGTCCACGAACTGCTCGATGATGACCCGCGCGCGCGGGTGCACCGCGCGCAGGAACTTGTCGACCGAGAACACGACGTCGTCTGCCGAGAACGGCTTGCCGTCGTGCCACTTGACGTTCGGCTGCAACTCGAACGTGTAGACCTTGCCGTCGGGCGAGATGGTCCAGGACCTGGCCAGGCCCGGCCTCGGCGTCATGTCCGGCGTCCATGTCAGCAGGCTTTCGTAGATCTTGCCCGCCACGTATTGGGTGGGCGTTTGCTGATTGAGGCCAAGCATGAGCGTGGGTGGCTCGGGCTGCGCGATCGCGCGCAACGTGCCGCCGCGCGTCTGCGCGTGCGCGCCGGCGCCAGACAGCACGCCGAGCGCCAGCGCAACGGTGCACGCCGCGAGGTTGAGCGTGCGCTTGGGGGGCGGAGTCAGCTTGGAGGACATGAGGATCACCTTGGTTTGGGGAGGGTCGGTCGGAATGGGGGGCGTTACGTGCGTAGGTGGCGGGATACGTCAGACAGGCCGCACGCCAATGCCATCGGCATCGAGCGCGGCGCGGATGCGCGCCGCGAACACCGCCGCGCCGGGCTGGTCGCCATGGATGCAGAGCGTGTCGGCCGCGATGGGAACGGTCTTGCCTGCGAGTGAGATCACGCTGCCATCGCTCACCATGCGCTTGACCTGGGCGATCGATTCCGCCACGTCTTCGATCATCGCGTGCGGCTCGGAGCGCGGGGTCAGCGTGCCGTCGTCCTGGTAGCTACGGTCCGCATAGACCTCGAAGGCCACGCGCAGGCCCATCCCGCCGGCAGCGCTCGCCATGTTGGCGTTGGCGACGTAGACCACCAGGCCTGGATCGATGTCGCGCACGGCCCGCGCCACCGCCTCGGCAAGCGCCGGGTCGTGCGCGGTCATGTTGTAGAGCGCGCCGTGTGTCTTGACGTGGTGCAGGGGCACGCCTACTGCCCGCGTGACGCCAAGCATGGCACCAACCTGGTACACGGTCAGGGCATAGACCTCGTCGGGCGTCATGGCCATCTCGCGGCGGCCGAAGCCCTGCAGATCGGGGAGTCCCGGATGCGCACCAACCGCCACTCCAGCGGCCGCGGCCGCGCGGACCGTCTCGAGCATCGTGTCCGGATCCCCTGCATGGAAACCGCAGGCAATGTTGGCGGAGGTGACATGCTGCAGGATCGCGCGGTCGTTGCCCATGACCCAGGGCCCGAAGCTCTCGCCCATATCGCAGTTGATATCGATGAATGGCATGATGGATTCCTTTTGCGTTATTGGACGGGGAGGCCCAGCGCCTTCGCGGTCAGTAGCCTGACCCGGGCAAAGCGATCTTCGACTTCCAGGCAGAGTGCTTCTGCCTCGGCTTGGGTGACGGCCTGGAAGCGCAGCGCATCGCCTGGCAGGGCCTGCGCCAGCGAGGGCAGGTCGGCACTGGCGACATAGGCCAGCTTCGGATACCCGCCGGCGCTCTGGCGGTCGGCCATCAGCACGATAGGACTACCGCCCGGCGGCACTTGGACGGTGCCAAAGGTCACGACTTCGGAGATCATTTCCAGTGGCTGCTCCAACAGCAGCTCGGGGCCTTCCAGCCGGTAGCCCATGCGGTCGGATTGCGCTGAAAGCCGGAAGCACTCGGATTCGAAGTCGCGCTGCGCCTGGCTGGTGAAGGAATGCCACTGCGGGCCAGGTACGAAGCGCAGCGCCTGCGTGGCGGATGACAGTGGTGTGGTGTCCGGCACCGCTGCGGCGACGAAGGGCATGCCACTCTGGATCATCATGCGCTCGAGTTCCAGAACTTCTCTCCTTGGCGACGCCACTGGCACCCGGTCGCCACGGCGCAACGCGCGGCCTTCGAAACCACCGAAGCTGCCGCGCACGTAGGTGCTGCGGCTGCCGAGCACGAGCGGGGCATCGAATCCACCCCGCACCGCGAGATAGAGACGGGCACCCGCCCTGCGCTCGCCGAACTCCAGGCGTACGCCGTGGCGCACCACGACGGCACAGTGCATCGGTATCTCCGCACCGCCCGCAGTGACCCGCATATCCGCGCCGCTCAGTGCGATCAGGGTGTTGCGGGAGAAGCTGACGCTGGGGCCCTTCAGCGTGCACTCAAGGGTAGCGGCGTCCTCGCCATTGCCTACCAGGGCATTGGCGATGCGGTGCGCCCACTCGTCCATCGGCCCGTTGACCGGCACGCCATAGCTCTGGTAGCCGTTGCGCCCCGTGTCCTGGAGGAGGGAAAACACCCCGGGCTTCTCAACCAGCATATGGTTCATTGGCGTGGCTCCAGCAGCTCTTCGAACTCGCGCGGCGAGATCGGCACGAATTGCATGTGGTCGCCGATCTGCAAACGCGTCGGAGGGCTCTTGCGGATGTCGAACAAGGTCCAGGGCGTGCGGCCGATGAGGTTCCACCCGCCGGGGGATTCAGTCGGGTAGATGGAGGAGATCCCGTTGGCGATCGCCACAGACCCGGCCGGCACACGGGTACGCGGCACTGCGCGCCGTGGCACCTGCAGCCTGGGATCCAGCGGTCCCGCGAACGGGGTGCCTGGCGCGAAGAAGAACGTATAGAGGACAAGCGGCGCGGCGGTATGCAGGCGGATGACCTCACTGGTGGAGATTCCGCATTTGTGCGCGACGTCTTCCAGATCGGGGCCGTACTCGCCGCCGTAGCACACCGGAATTTCCACTAGGCGCCCGGAGCCGGCGATCCTGGGCACCCCGTGTGACAGGAGCTGGTCTATGGCCGCGCTCAGGGACTGGGAGGCGGAGCCCTTGCCCAGTGGCAACTGCACGGGCCGGTAGTGGACGGCCACCGTGGTGAACGCGGGCACCACGTCGATGACGCCGGGCAGGGCGCGGCTGGACAGCCATACCGTCACCGCGTGCACCGTCTGGCTGACTTCGGCATCAACCCGGTTGCCGAGGCGGATCAACAGGCAGCGGTCGCCGGCGGGCTCGATGAGCCATCCGTCGCGCAGGTGCTGGTGCGCAGGCCCGGGCTCCGCCGCGCTCCCGGTATGCGCCGGTGCATTCATGTCCGCTGCTTTCATGGCCTGGACAGCCTGCAGCAGGCCTGGGCGATCTGCTCGCATGCCATGCGCAGCCGGTCATCGGAAACCGCATAGGCAAACCGCAGGTACGGCGCCAGGCCGAATGCCGTGCCAGGCACGACCGCGACACCCGCTTCCTCCAGCAGGTAGCGCGCCAGGTCCAGATCGCTTTCGATGAGGTTGCCGCCCGGCGTGCGCATGCCAATCGTCCCACTGCAATCCGCATAAAGGTAGAAGGCCGCGGGCGGCGTGCGCATGGTCAACAGCGGTGCCGCCCCCGAGAGCAGATCGATGGCGAGGTCCCGGCGCCAGCGCAGACGCACCATCCAGTCCTCCAGGAAATCCTGCGGCCCGTCGAGCGCGGCGATGGCGGCGACCTGGCTAACCGAACTGGGGTTGCTGGTGCTTTGGGATTGCAGCATCTCCAGCGCTTTGATCAGCCACAGCGGGCCGCCGGCATAGCCCAGCCGCCACCCCGTCATGGCGTACGCCTTGGAAACGCCATTGATGGTGAGCGTGCGCGCCTTCATGTCCGGTGCCGCCTGCGCGAAGGAGAAGAACTCGCCGTCGAACACGATCTTCTCGTAGATATCGTCGGACATCACCAGCACGCGGGGGTGCGCGCGCAGCACGTCCGCCAGCCCCCGCAGTTCGTCGGCGGAGTAGAGCGATCCGGAAGGATTGCAGGGCGAGTTCAGCATCAGCCAGCGTGTCCTGGGCGTGATGGCGGCGGCGAGTGCGTCCGGCGTCAGCTTGAAGCCGGCATCGGCCTCCGGCGTCACCACCACCGGCGTGCCCCCGGCAATGCGCACCATCTCGGAATAGGACACCCAGTAGGGCGCCACGACAATGGCCTCGTCCCCGTCGTTGACGGTGGCCAGCAGGGCATTGAAGAGAATCTGCTTTGCGCCCGTCGCGGCAATGACCTCGCTCTCGTCGTAGTGCAGGGCATTGTCACGCACGAATTTGCGCACGATCGCGGCCCTGAGTTGGGGCGTGCCTGCCACGTTTGTATAGCGCGTATGCCCGTCCATGATGCCGGCGACGGCAGCTTGCCGAATGTGCGCGGGTGTATCGAAGTCGAGTTCTCCCTCGGCCAGGCTGATGACTGCGCGCCCTTGCGCTACCATGAGGCGGGCGGCTTCGGCAATAGCCCCCGTGGCCGACGGCCGCGCGGCGCTCAGGCGGGACGCCAGGCGGGTATCTAAGCTAAGAACAGACATGGCTTGCGCTGCTTTCCTATACGCGCCCATGGGCATCGAGCGATCGCCCATGGCATTGCGTTGGTGGTTGATATGAGGCTTGTGTGCCATTGGTATGCCAATGGAGTGCAAGCAATACACGTGCCAAACGGATTGCTACGCTTGCACGGCCTGTGATGGCGTCCTGGTCAATACACGTCCCGCGCGATCGTCGCGTGCTTCTCCCTTTGCGAAAGCCAGCCGTCCGTTGACCCAGACGCTCTCGATACCCGCCGATAGCGTGGCCGGCTTGGCAAAGGTCGCGCGATCCCCGACCGTGTCGGGGTCAAACAGCACAAGATCGGCCGCCTGGCCGACGGCGATATGGCCGCGGTCGGCGATGCCGAGCTCGCCGGCGGTGAGGCCGCTCATCTTGTGGATTGCCGTTACCAGCGGGAAAAGCCGTTCCTCGCGCGAGTAGTGGCCCAGCACTCGGGGAAATGTCCCCCACAGGCGCGGGTGGGGATGCTCGTCGTGCGGCATGCCGTCCGAGCCGATCATGGCTTTGGGGAAGGCGAGGATGCGGCGCACGTCAGCCTCATCCATCATGAAGTAGACGGCGCCGGCCGGTGCCAGGCGCGCGGCGGCTTGTTCATCGTCGCAGCCCATCTCGCGCGCAATATCGGCGAGCAGCCTGCCGGCATGCTCCGGATGCGGCGTGGACCAACTGACCATCACGGCGGCCGCGCGCGCCACGAACTCCGGCCGCAGTACAGTGGAGGACGCGTTGTAGGGGTAGCAATCAAGCGATATCGGCTGCGTTTGCATCGCGGCTGCGATGTGCTTCAGCGTCTCGGCGGAGCGCCCGTGATTGGCGATGCCCGCCAGCTTGTGGTGCGAGATCAGTACGCGTACGCCAAGCCGCCTGCCTATCTCGAAGGTTTCATCCAGCGCATCGATGATTTTCTCGGCTTCGTTGCGCATATGGGTGGCATAGAGCGCGCCATGGACCCGCAGGGGCTCGCCTACCGCGACGATTTCGTCGGTGGTGGCAAGCCGCGCGGGCGGATAGAAGGTGCCGGTGGACATGCCCCAGGCACCTGCCTCGAGCGCATCGGCCAGCAGGCGCCGCATGGCATCGCATTCGGCGGGGGTTGCCGGGCGTTCCAGGTTGTCCATGACGCTGGCCCGCAACGTCAGGTGGCCCACAAGGCAGACGGCGTTGACCGCAGTCCCGCTCGCATCCAGGGCGCGGAGGTAGTCGCCGAAGGCCGGAAAGCGGAGCCATTCCGGCGTGGCGATCAGGTCCAGCGGAGGCGGTATGGCGGTTCCCGGCCGTGCAGGCGCCAGGCTGAGTCCACAGTTGCCGGTGACGACGGTTGTCACGCCCTGGGACAGCTTCGCCGTCATCGCGCCCGGCATCAGCAGGGCGCGGTCGTCGTGCGTATGGACGTCGATGAAGCCGGGCGCGACAACCCGGCCACGGCCATCGATGCATTCCACCGCGCTGGCGTGGGCAAGCTCACCCACGGCGGCGATCTTCCCGTCCTTTACGCCAACGTCGCCAACGAAGGCGGATCTGCCGCTGCCGTCCACGATCGATGCGCCGGTGATGCAGAAGTCGAAAGTCATGCAGTTTCCCCTGGCGTCAGTGACCAGCCTGGCCGGCGTTCGCCAAACTTGCTTCCACGCGGCCAATCAGCCGCTCGAGCTCCGCAAGGTCAGTTGCGTCCAGCACCGGTCCGGGCTTGCGCACCGCGGCACTGGCAATCGCGCCGCGCCGGCGCAGGGTTTCCTTGCGCAGTGCCAGGCCGATGCCGTACTGGAACTCATGGCGCAGCAGTGGCAGGTACAGGTCGAACAGGTCTTCGGCTTCACCGGCCTTACCTTGGGCGAAAAGGTCGCAGACCTGGACCAGCATCTCAGGGTAGGCGAAGCCGGTCATCGCGCCATCCGCGCCCCGCAGCATCTCCTGCGGCAGGAATAGACCGCCATTGCCGGCCAGGATGCTGATGCGGCGCAGGCCTTCCGCGTCGCTTCGGGCACGAATCTGCGAGAGCTTGCGCAGGCCGGGTAGCTCCTCGTGCTTGAACATCACCACCTGCGGGAATTCCCGCACCATCCGCAGGACGACGTCGACCGAGGTGTAGACGCCGGTGGCCTGGGGGAAGTCCTGCAGGCAGATCGGCACATCCGGTCCAAGCAGGCGCGCAATGGCAGCGTAGTAGCCATAGACCTGGTCGTCGGTCCTGAGGTTTGCCACTGGCGCCAGCATGACCCCGGCCGCGCCGAGCGCCATCGAGGCCCTCGCCAAGCGCTCCACATGCTGATTCGACGCGTGGCTCACCCCGACGATCACCGGCACCCGGCCCTCGACCCGCTCGAGGACGCGGCGCACGAAGATCATGGACTCCTCCTCCGACAGCTTGGGCGCTTCGCCCATCATGCCGAGGATGGTCATGCCCGAGACCTTCTTGCCGAGGTAGAAGTCGACCACGCTGTCGGTGCTCTCCAGGTCGAGCGCCCCCTGTTCAGTGAAGGGGGTCGCTGAGATGATGAAGACGCCCTTAGCGCTTTCGTCAATGCGCAATGTAGTTGTCATGGATGAATCTGCTGGTTGATGGACACACAAAGTCACAAGTTTGTATGGCGTGCGACCAGGCCAGCGCGTGCGTTGGCTAGGTGCAGGCTCATGGCGGCGCGCGCCGCATCCGGGTTGCGCTCGACAATGGCCTGCAGGATGGCGATATGCTCGCGCGCGCAGGGCTCGAAGCGCTCGGGTGCGCCGTTCTGGTCGAAGCATCTGGCCTTGATGCGCAGGTCATGGATGGTCTGCGCCAGCATCTGGTTACCGCTGGCCGTGGCGACGGTGTCGTGCAGCAGGTTATCGATCCTGTGGTTCTCGTCCTTGGTGGTGTTGCGCGCCAGCAGATGCGCTTCCACCTGGGCGATGACGTATTGCGCATGCTTGGGGTCCATCCGGGTCGCGGCCTGGGCGGCTGCTTCGCTTTCCAGCAGGCCCCGCATTTGCAGGATCTCCAGGTACTGGCGCAGGGTGGGCTCCTTGATCATGAGTTGCCCGCGCGGCGTGCGTACGGCAAAGCCACCACCGATGAGCCGGCTCATGGCTTCGCGCAGCGGCGTGCGCGAGATGCCAAGCGTAGCCGCCAACGCGCGCTCCTGCAGCGGCGTCTCGGTGCGCAGGCGGCCCAGTTGGATCATCTCAAGCAGCGTGCTGTAGGCATCGCCCGCCAGGTCCGGGATGTCCCCGGCAGGCGTGGTTGAGATCAGCGCGATGTCTTCCGGCGCGCTTGCGGTAGCGCCGTGGTCTGTCTCGATCTTTGTCAGTGTTTTCATGTTGGTGCGGTAGTGAATATGCTGTCGCGCTGCTGGTGCCCATCTGCCTTCATTGGATGGCAAACGCCATGGCGTCGCCGGAGTTGAAGCCCCAGGCTACGAGCCGCCCGGGCTCGTGATCGGTATCGGTACCAGCGACCCCGGCGGGGGAATAGGCAACGATGGTCCTGTCCCGCCAGGCGATGAATACCTTCCAGTGCAGGCCGCAGAACGTCGAGGCCACCACGCGGCCCTCGTGCCGTACGTCAGACGCGCCAAGCTGCGTGCCAACGCGCACGTTCTCCGGCCTGATGCCGAGCACGCGGGTGGGTTCTTCGAGGAAGTTGCATTCACCCAGGAAGCCCGCGACGAACGGCGTGTCGGGCGAGCGGTACAGCGCCGCGGGCGCGCCCGCCTGCACGATGCGGCCCTGGTCCAGGATGACGATACGGTCAGACAGGTTCATGGCTTCCTCCTGGTCGTGGGTGACGAAAACCACCGTCAGGCCGAGGTCGTGGTGCAGCTTCTTGAGTTGCAACTGGATCGCCTGCCGCAGGTTCTTGTCGAGTGCGCCAAGCGGTTCGTCCATCAGCAACACGTCAGGCATGAAGACCAGCGCACGGGCCAGCGCCACGCGCTGCTGCTGCCCGCCCGAGAGCTCGCGCGGCAGGCGCGCTGCCAGGGCCTGCAGGCTCACCAGTTCGAGCGCTTCGCCGACGCGCCGCTTGATGTCGTCGTGGTTGAGGCGCCGCATGCGCAGCGCAAAGGCTACGTTCTCGAACACCGACATATGGGGGAACAGCGCGTAGTTCTGGAACACCATGCCGATATTGCGTTCGGCGATCGGCGTGTGGGTGACGTCACGGCCGGCGATATGCACGCTGCCGGTGTCGGGCGCTTCGAAGCCGGCGATGATCTTCAGCAGCGTGGTCTTGCCCGAGCCCGAGGCGCCAAGCAGGGTACAGAATTCGCCGCGTGCCACTGATAACGAGACATCCGGCAGCGCGACCGCGCTGCCATAGGACTTGCGCACGGCGCGCACCGAGATGTCCTTGCCCTGGGCCTCGGGGCGCTCGGAGAGCTGCAGCACCGGCGGCGCCGCAAAGGGCGGGGGCGCGGTTGGCGAGAGGGTGGCTTGCATCGTCATGCTCCTTTCTTCTTTCCCAGCAACTGGTTGGCCATCAGGATGAGCGCGGTGGCGGCAATCAGCACGCAGGACGCGGAGATCACCGTTGGATCGAAATCGTGCGCCAGGCCCTCGTACATCAGCTTGGGCAGGGTGCGGTTACGGATGGTGGTGAGGAACAGCGCCATCACCACATCGTCGAACGAGGTCACGAAGGCGAACACCGCGCCGCCGACGAGGCTGGGCAGCAGCGCCGGCAGCATCACCAAGCGGAACATGGTCGGCCACGAGGCGCCCAGGCTCAGCGCCGCCAGCTCCAGGCTGGGATCGAAGCTGCGCAGTGCGGCGCGCACCGTGATGTAGACGTAGGGCGTGGACAGCACGGTGTGGCCGATGACGATGGCCAGCGAGTTGGCGACCCAGCCGAGCGGCGCCAGCAGGTAGTAGAGCGACACCGCAGTGATGATCGCCGGCACCGACATCGGGACGACGAACAGCGCATCGAGCCAGCCCTTGCGCGCCGACGCCATCTTGTGTACGCCTAGCGCCGCGGCGGTGCCAAGCAGGGTGGCGAGCACCGTCACGATCGCGCCCACGCGCAGGCTGGACCAGAGGGCATCAAGCCATTTGGCGTCGTCGAAGAAGCTGGCGTACCAGCGCAGCCCATACTGCGGCGGCGGGAACACCGGGAAATCGGTGGTGCCGAAGCTCATCGGGATCACGATGACGATCGGCAACACCAGGAACACGGCGCAGGCGATGCCGGCGGCTACGGCGAGCCGCCCGCCCGGGGCGCGCCCCGTGCCCGGCGTGCTGCTGCCCTTGCCGGCCGAACCGGCGATCAGCTTGTCCAGGCCGAACAGGCGATTGAAGAGCCACAGCGACGCCAGCACGGTGAGCAGCAGCACGGCGGCCAACGCCGCGGCCAGGCCCCAGTTCAGCTCCTCGGTGATGTTGTAGGAAATCAGCTCTGCCACCATGCGCTGGGCCGGTCCACCCATCAGCGAGGGCGTAATGTAGTAGCCCACCGCGTTCATGAAGACGATGATGCCGCCCGCCACCACCCCGGGGCTGGTCAGCGGCAGCACCACGCGGCTGAAGATGCTCACCGATCCCGCGCCGAGACTCTGCGCGGCCTGCACCAGAGTGTGGTCCAGCGAGCGGAACGAGGCATAGAGCGGCAGCACCACGAAGGGCATCAGCACATGGGTCATGCCGATCATCACGCCGGTGAAGTTGTAGAGGAAGGCCATCGGCTGGTCGAGGATGCCGGCGCCGGTCAGGAGGGCGTTGAGCGGCCCGTTCTTGCCCAGCAGCGCGATCCAGGCGGAGGTGCGCACCAGCGCGCTCGACCAGAACGGGAGCAGCACCGCGAAGAACAGCAGCCTGGCCACATTGGGCCGCACGCTGGCCATCAGGTAAGCGAGCGGGTAGCTCATCAGCACGCAGGACAGCGTCACCGCCGCGGCGATAGTGAACGTATTGCCCAGCACGATCCGGTAGATCGGCGTGTCGATCAGGTGGCGGTAGTTGGCCAGCGCGGCCACGCCGTCCTGATAGAAGCCTTCCTTGAGCAGGCCCGCGATGGGCCCGACAAAGAAGCACAGCAGGAAGAGCAGCAACGGCAAGGCAGCGAGCACCGCCGCGCGGCTCGGGCGGCGGCGTGCCTGCCTCGCGGCGGGTGCGGTCGCGGCAGGAGGAAGGGGAAGGGCGGTGCCTGTCATGATGCAGTTACCTCGCGGCGGTACGAATCAACGTGCGCGGATCTGGTTGTAGCGCTCGACGATGGCCGGCCCCTGCTTTTCCCAGAACTCGGAATCGAGGAACAACGCGCTCTTCAGCCGCTCTGGCGTGGAAGGCAGGCGCTGCTTGCGAGCCTCGTCGATCAGGGGAAAGGCGGCTTCGGTGGTGGGGCCGTAGGCGATGTGCTTGCTGAACTCGGCCTGGTTCTTCGGCTGGATCATGTAGTTCAGCAGCTTCAGGGCTTCGTCGCGATGAGGCGCACCCTTGACCAGGGCAAAGTAGCCAACCTGCGCCACGGCGTTGCCCCAACCCATCTGGATCGGCAGCCCGGAATCGATGCCGGCCTGGAAGCGGCCGTTCCAGCCCAGCGCCATGACGACCTCGCCGCTGCCCAGCGCGTTGACCGGTTCGGCGCCGTTCTTCCACCACATGGCGACGCTTGGCTTGATCTTCTCGATCTGCTTCATGGCGCGGTCCACGCCCGCGGGCGTGGCGAGCACCTTGTAGACGTCGGCGGGCGCAACGCCGTCGGCGATCAGCGCGGCCTCGATGACGGTGGCCGGATCGTCCTGCAGCGTGCGCTTGCCCGGGAATTTCGCCACGTCCCAGAAATCCGCGAAGGTGGATGGCTGGGGCTTGCCGGTGGGGAATGTCTTGGACGAAAAGCCCACCACGGTCGAGAAAATCTCGGACGGCACGCCATAGTCATTGCGCGCGCCGCGGATTACGTGCTTCTGGTCCACCATCTCGGGCGTGATCTTTTCGAACACGCCCAGCTTGACGCCGCGCGTCAGCCGCGCGCTGTTCTCCGTCACCACATCCCAGTTCACGGTCTTGGTGTCGATCATGGCGCGAATCTTTGCGACTTGCGGATCGGTGTCTTCCGTCACCTTGACCCCGGTGTCCTTGGCGAACGGCTTCAACCAGGCCTCGCGGATCGCGCCCTGATAGGCGCCGCCCCAGCTCGCGAAGTTCAGCTCCGCCGCGTTGGCGGTACCTGCCAGCAAGGCTGCGGCAACTGCCACAGTGCTAGCTATTTTCTGCAACTTGCTTGTCATGCTTTCTCCAGTCGAAACGCCCGTTTTCGGGAATACGGCCACCAAGATTCTGTCGCCCGCCAAATGGCATGCATTTTGCGTGCCAGTGGTATACCAAGCGGCGCCGAGTGGCGTTTCGGAGGATGAAAGTGCAGCAAGTCGATCTGAATTCAGACCTAGGCGAGAGCTTCGGCCCTTATGAAATAGGGGACGACGGCGCGATGCTGGCCATCGTCACGTCGGCCAACGTGGCCTGCGGCTTTCATGGCGGCGATCCCGTCGTCATGCACCAGACCGCGGCCCAGGCACTGTCGCGAGGCGTCGATGTTGGTGCGCACCCTGGCTTTAACGATCTGTACGGTTTTGGCCGGCGCAAGATCGTCGGAGACAGTCCGCCCGACATCGAGAAGATGCTGATCTACCAGATTGCTGCGCTGCAGGGGATGGCGCAGGCCGTCGGCCATCGCGTGACGCACGTCAAGCTCCATGGTGCCCTCGCCACGCTGGCCTTCGAAAGCGCGGAGCTATCCGACGCACTTATCGGTGCCATGCGCGCCCTCGACCGGGATCTCGTCCTGGTCTGCTCGCCGCACAATGAAACCGAGCGCGCGGCCCGCCGTGGCGGCGTCCGCATGGCCTGCGAGGTCTTTGCGGACCGTGTCTATGGCGACAACGGCTTAACGCTGCCGCGGAACCAGCCGGGCGCGGTCATCCACGACCCGGCTGTTGCGGCCGCGCGTGCCTTGCAGATGGTTCGGGAGCAGGCGATTCATACCGTTGGCGGCCGCAAGGTCGACATGCGGGTCCACACGATCTGCGTGCATGGCGACAACCCGCAGGGGGTGGCCATTGCCAGAGCGGTGCGCGCCGCGCTGGAAGGCGAGGGCGTGCGCATTCGTCCGATCAGCCAGCTCGATTTCTAATCCCATTCGTATTCCAGCCGATTCCTAGCTTGGCCCACTTACATTTTTCCATCGCAATCGCATCAACGTTGACCCGAGGCATTATGAAATCTCAAGATGAATCGCTGGCGCGCACCCGCGGCCTGTTCAATATCGCAGTCACTCCTTTCGCGGCGGATGGCAGTCTGGACCTCCGCTCGCTGACGGAGAACATCGAGCGCATGCTGAGCCTGGGCTACGATGGCCTCCTGATTGGCGGCACCTACGGTGAATTCCCGGCCATGGATACCGCAGAGCGCGCCACGCTGTTCCGCCACGCAATGGAAGTCGTGGGCGATCGCGTGCCTGTATTGCTGTGCACCGCACATGCCGACGTGCGCGTTGTGAAGGAACTGACCTCGTTGGCTGGCGAACTGGGCGGACTGCCCATGCTGATGCCGCCGTTCGTGTCGGAAGTCACCGATGACCAGATCGAGCGGTTTTTTAAGGAAGTGGCACCTCTCTCCAGGACCGGCGTGATGATCTATAACGCGCCGGGCGTCGGTATCACGCTATCGGTGCCGCTGATCGAGCGCCTGTGCGATGTGCCGCAAGTGGTCGCACTCAAGCAAGGCGATCTCAATCCGACAACGGTCGATCAGCTCGTCGGACGCGTCAGCGGCCGCATTCGCGTACTGGCCGCGTCCGATCTCGTGATGCTTGGGCCCCTGGTGCTAGGTTTCGACGGTGTCAGCTCGACCAACAGTTGCGCGCTGCCTGAGTTGGTCAAGGCTACCTACGATGCGGTGCGCAATGGCAACGCGACGGACGCCGGCGGCCTGCATCGTCGCTGGTACCCCATGCGGGCGGTCGCCCGCAAACTGGGCCAGCCTCAGTCCACCAAGGCTGCCATGAATCTGCGCGGCTGGCGCGGTGGCCATGTGCGGCATCCGCTGCGAGATCTCGATGCCGACGGGATCGAAGCCGTGAGCGAAGCTTTGCATGCCAGTGGCGTGGTTACCATCTGACGACGACAGTGGCGCAGCTAGTGTTACGGCCAAATCAGAATGTCCGGTTTCAGCAAAGTTGAAATGTCCGCCTGAGGCGCCCTTCATGGTATTCAGCCTACCCGGTTGAATGCATAAAAGGACGCCCGGCGATGGCTGGAACCGAGGTCATTACAGTAAGCATGCGTGAGTTAGATAGGCTCAAGACCGTCCAGGCGGTCGTGGATAATTGCGGGCCGGGGTAGCTGCCGAACGGCTGGAGAACACGGATCGGCAATTCCGGCGGCTGCTGGAGCGCTACAGGCAGGAAGGCGCATCCGGGCTGGTTTCTCGCCGGCGCGGTCGACCCAGCAACAATCGGATGCCAGCGGACCGCGAATCCGAATCCCTCAGCCTGATTCGGGAACACTACGCCGATTTCGGTCCAACTCTGGCGGCCAAGAAGCTGCGAGAGCGCCATGGACTGACGTTGTCCAAAGAATCGATCCGCCGACTGATGACGGCAGCCGGCCTGTGGGTGCCGCGCAAACAGCGGCCGCCGAAGGTCTACCAGCCTCGTAATCGGCGCGCCTGCTATGGCGAACTGATTCAGATTGATGGCTGCGATCACCACTGGTTCGAGGACCGAGCGCCGGCGTGCACGCTGCTGGTCTCTACGTGGATGACGCTACCAGCCGGATCATGGGGCTGCGCTTTACCCATACGGAGTCTACGTTCAGTTAATTCGCTGCGACGCGGAGATATTTGGAGCGCCACGGCAAGCCGGTGGCGCTCTACGGCGACAAGGCCAGCGTCTTCCGAGTCAACCATCCCAACGCCACCGGGGGCGACGGTCATACTCAGTTTTCCCGGGCCTTATTTGAGCTCAACATTGAAGGCATCTGCGCCAACAGCAGCCAGGCCAAGGGACGCGTTGAGCGGGCGCACCTGACGCTGCAAGACCGGCTGGTAAAGGAACTACGTCTGCGAGGCATCAACACGATGGAGGCTGCCAACGGCGTTTGCGCGTGAATTCATCGACGACTACAACGAGCGCTTTGCTAAGCTGCCGCGTAACAACCACAACGCCCATCGGCCGCTGCGATCTGATGAGAAACTGGATCTGATCTTTGCGTGGCGAGAGCCCCGTCGAGTGTCCAAGAGCCTGACATTCCAGTTCGACAAAATGCTCTATCTGTTGGCCGATACGCCGGAACATCGCAAGCTTGCCGGTCGCTACATTGATGTCTATCACTACCTGATGGGCGGATAGAACCGCGGACGAACGGCGTTGCTTTAACCTTCACCACCTATGACAAGTTGTCGGAAGTGAATCAGGGCGCGATCGTGGACAACAAGCGCCTCGGACATGTGCTGCAGTTGGCCCAATACGTTCAGGAAAAGCGCGACAACACACGATCTCTCTCTTTGCCTGCCACTGAAGAGCCGCCCCGCAAGCGTGGGCGGCCACCTGGCAAAATGTCCCAACGCTCGCCGGATCAGAGCGATATGTTGGAAGGGCTAAAGCGCTTGCAGAAGCAGCCGTGGTCGCTTAACGGAACGGAGAACTGATCTTGTGGCCGTCCGGAACGTCCAGAGGAAAGGGAGCGTGTGGCGAGGTCCAGTAGTGACCGGCTGGTAGAGGCGTGATCGTTTTTCGGGACATTCTTTTCAGCACCGCAACGCAGTGTCACTCAACCTGCTATCCGGCTTGTGATTGTCGCCGTTGTCTCCCGGCAAGTCTATCTGCGGGTCGGCGCGGAATCTGGCATTGCCGCCGCAGATGAGGACGGCGCGGCAGCGATGTTGGTCCGCCGCGAGGCACTGCACAGCCGCCTGCAGAATCGCCAAGTTTCCAAAGACGCCGCGGATGGTGCTGAGGAGCCGCCAGCCCGTTGTATGGAGTCCTGAGCGCGCTGCAAGAATCCTAACCCACCCGCAGATCACGCACTGGCCTCTCTTGGCGGCTTTTCGCCTGCATGCAGGTCGGCATGCGGCGGTACAGTTCGTCGGAGCGTTCGCGGATGATCTGATATTTCCTCGCGCCCGAGTTCAGTCAGGCTGTAGCAGCCAAATTCAGATCGCCATACTATACGGCGCAAGCAATGACCGGGGTGCCATACCTCTCGATACCGGGGGAGCGCCCTGATTCAAGGCAGAAGTGGATCTTCGACAGCGCTTGCCGGTTTTTGCAAGCGAACAATGTGACTCTTGAGCAACTTTGACTGCACCGTAACCTGCTGATTTATAAATTTATAAGGAAGCTGTTGGTTCCGGCTTCGCTGGGCCCGTCGCATGTGAGTTCAAATTTGAGTAAATCTCGACAGCTGACAAAGCCGAGGAGGGAAGTCAGGTGCCGATAGATGCCCATCCCACACGGCGTCGAACGTGAGCCGCAAATCTTGAAATGCGGCTCACAAATTGAATCGCATATGGCAAAATGCGGCTCATGAGTACAGAGTCCCCCTGGATATGGCGTCGCGCAGATTGGCCCGATCTCGCCTATGACGCTCAGACGACCGCGCCTGACTTGGCGGAGGCCTACCGGATGCACGGTGTCGTGGAAGGCAAAGCCATGGCCATCGGCCTTGGAAGTACCAGTCAGGTAGCGCTGGATGCACTCTCCGACGAGGTGCTGGCCACTGCAGCCATTGAGGGGGAACGGCTGTCGCTAGATGCAGTCCGGTCGTCCGTCATGAGGCGGCTTGGATTGGCGCAGTCTGGCCCCTTCAACCGCAGTGTCGACGGCTTGGTGGAGGTCATCAGTGATGCCACGACAGCGGTTGATACGCCCCTTGACGAAGACCGCTTGTGCCGCTGGCAATCTGCGCTGTTCCCCGGTGGCACGTCAGGCATTCACCGAATTGCCGTCGGACGATATCGTGACCATGACGATCCAATGCAGATCGTGAGCGGTCAACCGGGCCGCGAGGTTGTGCATTATGAGGCCCCACCCTCAGAGGACGTGCCCGCGCAGATGAAACGCTTTCTCACATGGTTTGCCGATACCTCGCCAACACAGGTCGCGACGCTGCCGGCAGACAGTAAGCCCATTGACGGGTTCGCCCGCGCCGCCCTCGCGCACCTGTGGTTCGAGAGCATCCACCCGTTTGAGGACGGCAACGGCCGCATCGGTCGGGCTATCGTTGACATGGTCATGGCACAGCATCTGAGGCAGCCGGTACGCCTCTACAGTCTTTCGCGGCAGTTCCTGACCTCACGCTCGGCATACTACGACGCCCTAAACCACGCCCAGCGCGGTGAAACCGACGTTACGGCGTGGGTTCAGTGGTTTGCACGCCAATGCACGGCCGCTTGTCATGCCGCGAGCCAGGTCATCGACCAGGCGATCGAGAGGAGGCGCTTCTGGGAGAAGCACGAGGGCGGCGGGCTTCATGAGCGGCAGCGCAAAGTGCTACAGCGACTCCTCGATGACGGGGACGGTGGGTTTCTGGGCGGCCTGAACGCTGAGAAGTACATGAAGATGACCGGCGTCTCAAAGGCCACAGCTACACGCGACCTTTCGGCGATGGTCACGTGCGGGCAATTGCGGAGCCACGGTGTGGGCAAAGCGGTGCGCTATTACATCAATGTGCCCGGGTGGTCGCATGGTGTAGCCATGGAGGCCAATCCGGCTGGTCTAGACCCCGAAGCAGGTTTAGTCGTCGCCGACGAGAAGCGCGAGACCAAGTAGTCCGAGCAGAATGTGCATGCTGCGGTCGAAGCAGGCGGCTACACGGTGTCCGGAGGTCCGGTGAGCAAGACCGGCAATACATCGGCCCCATCGTGGCCGTGTCCACGCTGCCCAGCATATCGGTCGTCGGCGGTTGTCATCCACGACACCCGTTTGCTCGACACAGCGCCTTACCGTCGATCCCTATGCGGAGCCTATCAAGCACCTTGGCTATTCCGACAAGTGGGGATGAGCTAGGACGGGAAGGTGTACCGGCCTGACATGCCGGATTGGTTGATGAGAAAGTGAGCGTAGGCTCGCTCGGCCTAAGTCGTCCGGCCCTTTGCCTTTGCAGTAGACTGTTGACTCCGATATAGAAAGGAATCTGGCTCATGGCAGACGCTAAGAATGCGCTCGCAAGGATCGAACCACGGCCCGGTCTCTCGTCTGAGCAGGATAGGAGCACCGCGGACGCGGTCTCGCTGTTTTTGACCATTCGGGAGAAGCTTCTTTCGAAAGCGCACATTAATCACGTCGACAGTGCTGCAACGCTAGTGTAGTGTTGCACTCTTGAATGAACGTATAATGTTCGCATGCCTCCAAGGTTCCACTATGTGGCAGAGTGGAGAGAGTGAATGCGAGTTGCCCCTGAGATTGTGCTGACCGACAAAGAGCGCGCCGAATTGACGAGAAGCTGACCAGTGTGAGGCTGGTGCAGCGTGCGCACATCGTGACGGTCAGAAATGGCGAAAATCGGGCTCAAACTGTCGAACTCGGGGGTGCTGGTGAGAGCCCAGTGAACCTAATTCTTGGAGCCAGCCATGAGAGCCTGTATGCCCGAATCGTGCTGTGGCTGATCCGGCGCGCTGGAGTTCTCAACCAGGCGTCACACTGAGTTTGTCGCAAACGCCTCTCGCGAGTCGGTGCGCCTCAGACAACAGTTAGCGGCGCAGGCGACAGATCGAGCATGACGCGGAGCTCGACATTGTCCGGATCGCGTGGCTGCCAAATGCGACCGATGACCACAAAGATGATTGGTTGTCCTGGGAACTGGATTAGGTCCCCGATCACTGGCGTTATCGCGCCGGTATGAGGCGTCAGATCCAAGTCGATGTCCCTTGCTGCGGCTTGTGCTGCCGGAGTGAACTGCAGTGTGATCGTGAGCTTCATGCATACCCCTATCGTGCCTAGTTGAGAAGGTCAGATCTCTCGATTGTTCCACAATTAAGGTAGGTCTGAAGCTTGCCAAGCGTTCGTATCTTCCACTAGTACACTGCGTCAATTAAATGGCACCGGGCGAATTCGCCGAGATGGGTCGTTGTACTTCCACTTGATGGGGCCGGATTCTCGTTGTGCTGACGGATATAGCGCATCAGCTTTCGGTCGAGGTCCTTCACGGAAGTAAAGATGCCGCGACTAATTACGTCATGCTGGATACGGGAGAACCAATTCTCCACCTGGTTCAGCCACGACGAATATGTGGGCGTGAAGTGCGGTGCACGTACCGATGGGCCCGCAGGAATTCCTGAACGTGCGACGTCTTGTGGCTGCTCACGTTGTCACAGATCACGTGGATTTCCTGACCATCGGGCTGATGGGCCACGATATCCGGCCGCAACTTGCGACCAGCCGGCTCGGCCGAACAGTAGTCACTCACCCCTTCGAGTCGCTCGCCAGATCATCATTTAGCGGGACGTACCTTTCACCAATCGAGTACTGGCGCGCTTCCTTGTTGCTGCCTCTTTCGGGGTTGCAGGCGAGTTCGCCACCTTTGCTTTACCGGCAACAACGTTGCCAGATGTTGATTTACGTGGCCCAGCAGATAGCTTGACTGGTAACGTCTTTGTTACCGATTTATTGTCCTCCGCAGTCTTCGCGTTCGCAGGTGGCTTGCGGGCTGTCGAGACAGCCGACCTGGTCGCCTTCTTCGCTGTCACCTTACCTGCCGGCGGCTTGTTACGTCCAGCAGCAGGCTTCGGTGGTGGGTAAGCGCCGGCCATCTCGATGCCAAACACATCGGCCACCAGCGCGTCGTCGAGCACCTTGCTGGTAGCGGGTCGCTTTGTGGCTTTGGGCAGGCCAGCGCCAGCCTGCCTGACAAGATCATTGACATCGACGCGGCGCAAGGCGAAGAGCAATTCCGGCTGTTGGTCGAGCCGCGCGCCGATGCCGTAGAGTACGGCAGCAACGTGCTTGCACATTGACGCCCAGTCCGGGCAACTGCAATTAAACTTGATTTCTTTCGGCACCGGGAAAAGACCGGTGCCAGGTTTGCAGATGCGCTCCATCACGGATGTCGAGAGCTTGCCCTGCAATAGCTCCACGATCGAATCGATCGACCCCGCGCAATCGGCGCCAATCGCCCGCCATTGCTTTTCAGGACACGCAGTCACGGTCACAGCGACCGTGTAGAGGCTCGAACCCATTACCTGCGCGCGGACTTCGCCTGCCGTGATCTGAAGGTCGATCACGGAACCGTTGCGCACATAGGTACGGCCGCGCGGCAGCCGGTTGGCATAGTCACTGTAGCCTTCCAGATTGTCGCACCAGGCCTTGCCCCAGAAGGTCTTGGTGATGGCGCCGCGATACGACACGATTGGCGACAGGACCACACCAGCCTTCGTCGCCTTCGCGGCGGCCCGTTCAGCCTTTTTCCTGCGCTCGGCGACCGAGACATAGGGCTTCCACCCCCCATAACCGTAGCCCATTGCGATTCCTCTTGACGATCAGTTTTCCTGCGCGGCATAAACGTCGAGCTTCACGAGATCGAGCAATTCACGATCGCTCACCTCGGTGAGCAGAAGTTCCGCGCCGCCCTCCAGTACATCTTTCACCAATTGCTGCTTTGCTTCGATCAATTGGTCGATACGGTCTTCGATCGTGCCACGGCAGATGAACTTATGCACCAGGACGTTCCTCTGCTGGCCGATACGGAATGCACGATCGGTCGCCTGGTTTTCCACGGCCGGGTTCCACCAGCGGTCGAAGTGGATCACATGTGAAGCGGCGGTGAGATTCAGACCCGCCCCACCTGCCTTGAGCGAGAGCACGAAGAAAGGTGTCAGCTCATCTTCCTGGAATCGCTTGACCAGTTCGCGGCGCTTGGCTACCGGGGTGCCGCCATGGAGTACCAGACCTTCGCGGCCGAAGATCGAACCCAGGAATGCCGCCAGCGGTTCAGTGGTCTCGCGGAATTGGGTGAATACCAGTACCTTTTCCTGCTTGGCGGCAATGACTTCGGCCAGTTGGCGCAGGCGGGCGAACTTGCCGCTGTCTTCCGCCTTCCAGGCCGCGTCGCCCAACCACTGCGATGGATGGTTGCATATCTGTTTGAAGCGCATCAGGAAGCTCAGCACGACACCCTTGCGACCGATGCCTTCGGCGTCTTCAAGCGCGGCGGCCAGATCCTTCACCGCACGCTGATAAAGTGCCGCCTGGCTCGGGCTCAGGTGGCACCAGGCCTTGAGTTCGGTCTTGTCCGGAAGATCGTCGATTACCCGCTTGTCGGTCTTCAGGCGGCGCAGGATGTAGGGGCGTACGAGCGTTCGCAGCGGACCGAAGTGCTCGGCCTTCGCCAGCCGCCTGGTAAAGTTGGCAAAGACTTTGTCTGAGCCCAGTAAGCCGGGATGGGTGAAATCGAAAATGGACCACAGATCGGACAGGCGGTTTTCCACGGGGGTTCCGGTCAGCGCGATGCGCGATTGTGCCTGGAGTTGCTTGACCTGCCGCGTTTGCTTGGCGCCCGGATTCTTGATCGCCTGCGCTTCGTCGACAATGGCAACGCGCCATTGGATGGCCCCCAGTACCGGCTGGCGAAGAAGCGAGCCATAGCTGGTGATGACGAGATCGATGTCCGCAAGCCGCGCGGGGTCCAGCGCGCGCAAATCGGCCGCCGGCATGACCGACGGATGGGCGATCAGTAGGCGCAAGCCGGGGGCAAAGCGCTCGGCCTCTGCCGCCCAGTTGGCCAGCAGCGATGCGGGGGCGACCAGCAGACTGGGCCGGACCTCGGCGCCTTCGCGCTTCAGCACAAGCAGCAGCGAGAGTACCTGCATGGTCTTGCCCAGACCCATATCATCCGCCAGGCAAGCGCCCAGTCCGAGCCGGGTGAGCAGGTACAACCACCGCACGCCGACCTGTTGGTAGGGCCGCAGGTTGGCCTTGAGTTCCGGTCCCGGGCTGATCTGCGCCAACCCCTCCGGCTGACGCAACTCCTGCAGGATGTCGGCCAGCCAGGGCCCTGCAACAAGCTGTGACCAGTCGCGGTTAGCGGGGTCGGCGCTCTCGTCGAGCGAAACACCCGCCAGAAGGCGCAGGGCCTCATTAAAGGGAAGACCGGTTTGCGCCGCCTTTTCCATGGCCTCGAATCGCTTCATGAGGCGACTAAGCTTCTTCTTGTCCACCTCAATCCAGCGACCACGGATGAGTTGCAAGCCGTCGGCGCCTTTGAGCAGATCCCTGACCTCGGAGGCGCTGAGACGCTCGCCGTCGAGGGAGACCTCCATGCTGAAATCGAGCAACGCGTCCTTGCCCAAGAGCGAAGGCGGTCGTGCTCCGACGCTGGCTTTCACAACGGGACGAGCGGGGCGGCCCGCCTGCCAGACGCCTGGCGTGCGTACGACAATCCCGGCGGATTCGAGTTTGGATAGGTCCGAGAGCAGGCGATGGGCGTCGCGCGGCGTCCAGCGCAGCGGATGGTATATCTCGCCGGTATCCACCATGTCGCGAAGCCAATCGCAGTGTTCCGCAGCGCGCTGCACCGGCAGCAGTAACGACAGGAGCTGCGCCTTGCTCCTGGCTCCCGAAAATTCTGCCAGGGCTTGCGACAGTGGCTGGTGTTGCGCCTTGCCATGGGCCGACAGGCGCGAGGTGTAAGTCGCAAGAAAGGCGAACGGTGACTCCGGGTCCTTGCGGTTCTCAGCGAGGTTGAAATGCACACGGCCGACGAGATTCCAGGCCGGGTGGCGCAACTTGAGGAAGTTCTGAAGCGAGACGTTTGCGGTCGCCAGTTCCTGGTGCAAGGCAGTATCGATCTCGCCCCACAACGTGGCCAGCACATCTGGCGTTAGATACTCGCCGCCCGTCATCGGCGGCGCATCGGCAATCATAGCATCAAAATCATTGGCAGCAGGCGTTGCGACCACGATCTCGCCGCCTTCGGGCGTAGCGCACAAGGCGGTGACATAGCGCGCGGCAAAATCACGCCACCAGGCCCATGCGGGGGGCAAAATGCGGCCGATTTCCGCCGTTCCCAAATGCAGCAGGCCATGCCCCGCGCCAAACGCAAACGAACTCCCAAGCCGCAGTCGCGTTTCATCTGCCAATATTGGCGCGGCGTCCTCCGGCACCGCAAGCAGGTGTCCGCCGGGCGTCAGGTGTGGCGCGAGAATGTCGGGAGCAGTCAAAGGCACCAGTCCCAATCGCACTGTTGCAGCGAGCGCTGAAGCCGCATGTTTTCAAGGGAGGCGGCTGCGGAATCAACCAGCGGGCCCTCCCGCCTAGTTCGGACTGGGCGAATCTCCGATTGCGTCTGGTCCGACCGGTTTATCGGGTCGACCAACCGTCCGGGGTATGCCTGTCCGCTACGTTGCACATGCGTCGTGAACTGTCTATTCATCTGCTGGACAAACTGATTGCTACGCATAAACTGACGGAAGTTCGCTCCCGGCTCTGCCGCCGGCGGACCACCTTCAACCTTCGAGGCGGCCCCGCGCGCATTTCCGAATCTTGCCAACTTTCCATGAAAGGGTGCCAAAACCTCAGTCACGCGAGATTGGATGCCGATGGCGGCGCCCGCCCGCGCGGTGGAAATCAACTGGCGCGCTTGTTACAAACGAGTAAATGGCGGAGTGTCCCGAATGGCCGGTATGGGACATATTTAGAGGACGCCGAGCAGCTGCTTAAAACAAAGGGAGCCGCGCTAGGGCTCCCTTCACCTTGCACGTCGACAATGGCTTAGGCAGCGGCGTCCTTGAGCTTCTTCATCGGACGGACCTTCACCTTGACGGCCGCCGGCTTTGCAGCAAACCACTGATCCTCTCCGGTGAACGGGTTCTTGCCGAAGCGCTTCTTGGTCGCCGGCACTTGGGTGGCGACCACCTTGAACAGGCCGGGCAGGGTGAATTCGCCCGCGCCTTTCTTGTGCACAGCGCTCAACACCGTGTTTTCCAGATGGGCCAACACGGTCTTGACGGTCTTGGCATCCAGTTCGGTTTGCGCAACAAGGTGAGCGAGCAGGCTGGACTTGTTGAACTTGTCGCTCAGCGGCTTGGCGACCGGTGCAGCTGCGGCGGCCTTTTTCGCTGGCGCCGCCTTCTTGGCCGCAGCCTTCACCGGGGCTTTGGTTGCCAGTGCCTTCTTGGCGGCAGGCTTGGCAGGGATCTTCGCGACAGCTTTAGCTTTGGTTGGCATAGGGATTGAAGCCTCAATTTCTAGTGGTTTGGGCGCTGACGTGCCAGAGGCATGAGCGCACGCTGGAGCATAGCAAAAACCGCGCTGCATGTGGGCTTGCCGTCGACCTGAGAGGACGCGCCGGGGCTCGCTCAAGTGCTTGCATTTTGATGGCGGCGGCAATCCGGTCGCCGACACGAAGGCCAGCAGAGATTCCGCCGAGGCATTCGCCACGGGCATCATACTGCAGCGGCGGAATCCCTCAGGCTCAATGATCTCCACAGCGACACATGTCAGTACCTTTTTCCCTTGAGCGCGCCCACCAGACAACTCTGGATCGAGCCAGCGGCAACTCGGGGAGCTGCGTACCCAATTCTCGACGGAGCTGGGGCCCAGCCGCGAGCAGGTGGCCGTGGCGCAGGCGCGGGCCAGCGCCACCGAGCGCCGCACGAGATCGACCAAGAGCGCACGCTGCGCCACAAGGGCGAGCAGTCGGGCTGCCGACCTGCGCGTTGAGTTGGCGGCAGCGCAGGCGCGGGTGCAGAGCACCGCGGTGGCTGGCGCCGAGGCACGCGCGCGGCTGCAAGCCGAGCGCGTGCAAGCGGAGGCCACCGCGACGCGCCGCTTGGTATCGCCCGGGCGCCGGCGACGAAAACCAAGTTCAAGCCCGGAGCAGCGTAAGGGCCGTGTCCACCAGTGAGGCAGGGAGGACGTTGTTCACACCGGAGCGGGATCAGCCGGTGGTCACGCGCCGCGGCATTGAGCGCGCCTCTACTGCCCGCGTTGATCCCTGCTTGAGCGGAAGGTGGATTGCTGGCGAGTAGCCCTGGCAAGCGCCGGCTCCCAGGCATCACCAGGGCGGAGCCCAGTCACGCGGGACGTCCGCCCCACTTGTTCACCCAACCCGCGTGTAGGGGGCAGGGCTGGGATAGCGGCGGGGCCATACCGGACTGACTGCCGCGGGCGGTCAATGCCGGGCAGACGGTGGAGCATTTCCAGATGGGTTAGGCGCCACGGCCTCCCTTCCGGGTTGATGGGCGCCTTGGACTTGCGTGGGTTTTATAAAGGGGTGGTATCGTACGCCTTTGGTCGCTGCGTCGATGGTACGTAGGTGCAACGCCAGCGTACTCAGGAGATGGGACATCAGCCGCCATGGTGGATTCGGGTTACCCGCAGTTCTTTCGTCCGCTGACGCTGAAGAGGCGCCAGCTGATCGCTGCCTGCATCCGCGCATTCTATGCGCGGCTTTATGGTTCCCATGCCGACTACCGATCCATTCTGGGACGCGAGGACTTGCGTGACCTCTTTGTTCAGACCATGCAGTCCGCCACGCTGCCGGCTGACCCGGCGGGAGAAGATGGCGAAGACGGATTCGCCGCCGGTGACCTTGCCGACGATCAGAAGCTGGCAAGCGCCATCGTGCGCCTCCTCGTCGCGGACGGCTGGCTCGAAACCGCCGAGGATCGGGTTCGACTGGTTACCGCCTATCGCTTCACCCGCGCCGGCAAGATCTTCGCTCAGGCGCTCACGCTGGCCGACCGTCCACGCGAACGGACCCGCCAGCGCAACATGCGCTCCTGCAAGAATGCTCTGGGTGCCTTCATCGAGCGCCGCGACGTGGAGGACCTGCTCGACGCCTACGAGTATGCCGATCGGGTCATTGCCGACCTGTCCGAGGACATTGAGCTCTTCTACGACCTGGCGCGCAAGATATTGCTCGATGCGCATGTGCAGGGCAATTGGGATGGGTTCATTGAGTTCGTAGAGCGACGTTTTCGTGATGAGTTCTCGCCCCGGCTGGTCTATGACAATGCCGAGCGCCACCGGCTGGACATCGGGGCGCTGATCGAACGTCTTAACGAGTTGAGCGCGGCCGAGATGCAGGCCATTGACGATGACCTGGCCAACCACGCGCCATGGGCCGCGCAGGCCGCGCCGGACGGGGCTATCTTGAGATGGATGCTTGATCGGATCGACGAGATGGTGACCGCAGCCTGCCGGACGAAGCAGCCGGAATTGTTCCGGGCCATGGAAAGCTATGTCCGCCGCCATGTGGTCTTGTTGTCGCAGAGTCTGTTCATGGGGGCATCGGGCAGCGGGGCGGCGTTGTCCACCCTGATCCGCCGCCTGGGGCAGATGCCGGAGCGGGAGCAGAGCGCGTGGCTGGAACGGCAGGGAGCGGCGCTCGCACCGGTAAGCGTGGCGCTGTATGATCCCGCCGCGGTGCAGCCGAGAAAGGCCGGCGAGCGTAACCGGGCACAGGTCGTGAGCATTGTTCCGGAGATCACGCGGGAAGAGCGTTTGCGTCAATTCGTGCGGCAAGCGGAGGAGCGGGCCTTCTCCTTGTCGCATCACGATGTCGTGGATTACCTGCTCGGTTTCATGAGTGGCACAGGCGCGCTGCGCCTGTCCGAGTTGCCGGTCGACGATGCCATCCAGGCGTTATCGTTGTTGCGGGCCGTCGAGGCAGCACGGGACGATGACGGACTGGAGGTGGAGCGGCTAGACGCCGAGCCGCTGGACAATGCCATCATGTCGGGCACCGACTATGCAATCAGGAGGCGCCACATTGGCCATGGATGAAATTACGATTGGGCAACTGGTGGAAGCGGAACTCAAGGCGGGGGGCGTCAGGCCGGAGACGTTCCGGCAGATTCTCGCCCGCCTGTTCGGGCTGTCCATCCTGCACCGGGAGGACAGCGCCATCGAGCGTCAGCTCTACGACGACGCCGTGCGTATCGAGGGGCTGCTCAATGCGTACTTCGACGTGGGCGGGTTCCGGCTGCTGCACGAGCGGCATCAGAGTTATTTTCGGCTTTACCCGCCGGGGGCGCGCGTGCCGGGACTGCCCGCCGAGGACGATGCTATCGTGGTGGACGCCGTGCGGGCGAAGCTCTCCGCCGATTTTGTGGCATGCTGCCTGGTGCTGCGCTTGCTGTACAACGAAAGCCTGCGGCAAGGCTCGATCAACGAGCGCAACGAGGCGCTCGTCACCGTGGAATACCTGAATGCCACGCTGACTGCGCAGGCGCGCCGCTCACTGCCGGCCAAGACCGCGCGGGAGAAGCTCTTTGCTGACCTGAAGCGTGCCCGCCTGATCGATTACCGGGCGGATTCCGAGGTGGAAGATGCTGACGCTCTGGTCGCCATTCGTGGAACGATCCTGCAGTTCGTGGCGGATTCCGCCATCGATGCCCTGCTGGCCGAAACTCGGACGCCCGTGTCGGCCGTCACGTCGCCGGAGCCTGACGATGAAGCTTGAGAAGCTCATTCTGGTCAACTGGGGTTTCGTGGTGTCCCGGGAATACCCCTTTGGCGATACCACCTTGCTGTCGGGTTCGACGGGAGTTGGGAAGTCCTCTTTCCAGGACGCGATCCAGCTGGTCATGACGGGCGGCAAGCAGCACATCAACGTGTTCAACTCGGCGCAGGACGAGAGCAGCGCCTCGCGCGCAGGCGGCAAGGTGAGGCGGACGCTGGCGTCCTACGCGGTAGGCATGCGCGACAACCTCTGCGTCCGGCCGTATGGGTCGCACACCTATGTCGTCGCCGTCTTCGCGCCCGATGCCGGGGAGTCCGCCGAGCCATTCACCGCCGTGGTGGCCGTGGAAGCCGCCGTGTCCGGTACGCGCGAGCAAGGCCGCAGCGTCGACGTGGCGCGCAAGCTCTACTTTGTGCTGCCGGGCAGCCGCGCGATGGAGGCGGATTTCATCGAGTCGCGCAAGGGTAATTCGATTACGGCGGTGAAGGTCGAGGATATCTACCATCGGCTGCGCCAGCGCTATCCGCGCGTCCTGCCGTTCGAGAACAGCATCGAAGACTATCTGTGCAAGCTCTATGCTGAGTTTCGCGGTGGCGGCAAGACGCTGGTCGGGCCGCGCGAGGCCGAAGCGGCGGCGCGGGCTTTCGTCCAGTCCATTGCCCGCAAGACCGTCGGCTCGGTGGACGAGCTGATCCGGGAGCAGGTGCTGGCCGAGCCTGATTTCTCCGATCAGATCGGGCATATCGCGTCGCTCATGCAGAACGTGCAACGTCTGCGCAAGATCGCCACCGACCTACTGGCATGCCGGGAGCGGCTGGGAGTGCTGAAGGCACACGCGGACGCGTTCCTTGCCGCGTTCGAAGAGGCCATGGAGGCCGAATTGGGCGAAGCGCTGCGCCGGCAGCAGGATGTCGAGGAGGAGATCCAAAGACTGGAGGCCTCCCGGCGCCTCGCCTTGGCTGATGTCGAAAAGCAGCAGGCGCTTGCCGACCGGCATGCACAGGCGCTAAAGCGCGCCACGGAATTGCACGGCACTGCCAAGGGGCGGCTCAATGGCAATCCGGTGGCGCAGGATCGTGAGCGGCTCAGCCGCGAGATAGCCGCGGGCACCGAAGGTCGATCCCGTATCGCGCTGGACGTCCTGACCGCCCTGACGGGCTTGCGCGGCATGCTGGACGAACTGGCTGCCCTGGCTAAACAGCCTGCAGGGCCGGCCTCCGCCTACGCTCCCCATGTGGAGCGGCTGGTTGTTGATGCCGCGGCGATCGATGCCGCCGACGGCCAGGCCGCCGCGCGTGAGCTGGCGGCGATGCTGACAGGCGCGCAGATCGACCCGGCGAGCCTGCGGCGCGACCGGTTCGCCAGGCTGGATGCCGCCCTGGCTCCCATTGCGCAGCGGCTGCACGGCGCCGACGGCCTGTATGGGGCGGTGGTCCAGGAGCAGGCGCGGGAGTCGGACCGCGCTGCCGCCCTGCAAGGGGAAATCGATGATCTGAAGCGGCGCCGGCAAGGGCTGGAAGATGGCCACTTTGACTTGCCGCCGCATGTGGAGGCTGCGGTTCGATATCTCGAAGCCCAGATGCCGGGCGCCCGTCCCAGGGTGCTTTGCAACCTTGTCCAGCCGCGGGTGGGCTCACGCTGGCAGAACGCCATCGAAGGGCTCTTGGGCGGCAACCGCTTCGTGATCCTGGTGGACGCGCAGTACGAGGCAAGCGCCATCCGGGCGCTGAGGCACGAGCTGCAGGCGACTAAGCAAGGACGAGAGGCTTCCGTGGTGCAGGGTGAACTGGCCAAGCGGCGGGCGGAAAACCAGGCGCTGTCGCCCGATGCGGTGCTGCAGGAACTGGTGATCGCCGATGAGACCGCGCGCGCCTATCTGGTTGCAAGCTACGGCCGTTACGTCAAGGTAGCGGATGTGCAGGCGCTGCGCGGCGCGCCACAGGCACTGACCGTGGACGGCATGGCCAGCGGCGGGTTCAAGATGTTTTCGTCATGGGTGGAGGACGGCGAACTTGCCTTTGGTGCCGAGGCGCGGCGCAAGCGCGTGGTGAGGCTTGCCCGGCAGGTCGACGAAAAGACGCGGGAAAGGGACGCACATCGCGCAAGCGCTGCGGAGTTGGCCGCATGGGGTGCGCGTCTGCTCGGCCTGAAGCTCGTGCCTGTCGCGCCGATGCTGGACAAGCTGGGTGAGACACAGCGCGGTCTGAACAGTCTCGCGGCGCAGCTCGCCAGTCTGGATGACTCCGATCTCATCGTGCTTGAGCGCCGCGTGGCGCGTGCGGAGCAGCTATTGGACGGCCACCACCGGCTATCCAATACCGCGTCACGCTCAGCGGGCGAAGCGGCGGGCCGGGCGCGTGGCTTCGAAGCGAACATCGCTGATGCCGAGGCTAAGCTTGTTGGATGCCAGGACAGCGTGAGACAGGTCAACGCCCGCGTGGCTGAACTGATCCGGCTCAATCCGCACTTCGATCCGGTCCGGCTGGACCAGCGCGCCCGGGAAGCGGCCAAGGAGCAGACCTCCGCGTCCTTCGATGGACGGCGGCGCCAGCAGGCCGGCCTATACCGCCAGGAGCGCGAGGCATTCGAGCGGAAACTGGAGGCACACAATCTCTTGTCTTCCTCGTTCGATGAGCGGGTCGACTTTCAGCCTTGCCAGTCGACGCAGGGGGAGTACGAGTGGCAAGCCTATGGCGGCGTACCCGCCGCCAGGCGGCAGATCTCGGCCATGCTCGAACGGCTCGACCAAGTGCGCATTCTCAACAACACTAGCGAGCTGCGGGGCGCCGAGAAGAGCTTCAACAATACATTCAGTACGCATTTCGCGCTGGCCGTACGCACCGCGGTGGAGCAGGGCATCGATCCGCTCAAGCGGCTCAATGAGAAGCTCAAGCGCCTGGCATTCGGCGAAGACCGCTTCGAGATCGAATACGGGCAGATGGTCAAGGAGTACAAGAAGTACTTCGACCTGTTCCAGGAACTGAACCGGCTGGCCGAGACGCAAACGCCGGTGGATCTGTTCTCGGCGGCCGAAGGCGTGCTGTCCGCCGACAGCGTCGTGGCGCTGGACGACATCAAGCTGCTATTGCTCGACACCAACCGCGACCACGCGTTGCGGCGACTGAAGGACATAGCGGACTACCGCAACTATCGCCAGTATGACATCCGCAAGTATTCGGAAGATGGACGCGAGGCGTCCTTGGCGAGAATGGCGACGTTCTCGGGAGGCGAGCTGATGACGCCGGCCTATCTCGTACGGGCCGCCGTGCTGGCCCAGGCATTTCGCCAGTTCGAGAAGACGCCGAGCCTTAAGCTCATGATGATCGACGAGGCCTTCGACAAGATGGACGAGGGCCGCACTGCCGCCGTGATGCGCTATCTCAATGAGAACCTTCGCCTGCAACTGGTGGTTGCCATGCCGTCCCGCGCGTCCGGCCCCCTGCTCGAGTTGTTCAGTTTCGAGCATCGCTTTTCCCTGATGAAGGTGGAAGGTCTGGCAGGGGAACTCGATAGAATTACCGAGGTGGACAGCTCCCTGTTGAAGGCTGACCGGTTGCATGCCCTCTGGACTGAGCGCCGGGCGACGGTGCGGCGTGAAGCGGTAAGTCAGTTCGACTTGCAGGAGGCACGCAAGCAGTTGGTCTCGGACATGGGGACATGAGCGCCGACGGCATTCCGGGACGCCGGCCGGCCGCCCTCACCGCGTTGCTGAATACGCTGGTGGACCGCATCGAGGCGAAGCCGTTTGCCGAGAGGCGCCGCGATATCAGCTTCCCGTTGAGTGCCGGGACGTGGCCGGAATTTTTCGCGATCGCTCTCCACGGCGAACGCATGTTCGTGTGGCGCGCCCTGGAAGCGCTGCAGGCGCAGCCCGGGTTGGCGCTGGTGCTAAACCAGCGTCGCGGCCAGCGAGATCTTGATATCTGGGAGCGTTCACCGAAGCTCGTCATTGCCGCGCAAGCGGAAGCGTTTCTTCGTGACGAAACGGGGCGCCAGCCCAGTGCCGTGGTCGCCTGGATGGAGCAGTGGCGGCAGGCTGTGCCGGCGCGCTTCGGCAACGCGGCGCTGTGTGAGCGGCTGCTGTCCCGTCCGATCCTCATCCTGCCACGTTCACCGGAGCAGGTGCTGGAGCGCCTCGCGGGCATCCCGGCGCTTGCCGGCGAGAACCTCATGCTCCATGAGGTGGCAAGCCGGCAGTTCTGGGGCTTGTCAAAAATTCTCAACGGCCAGCAGGAGACCATTGCCCTTTTGCTTGACACGGAAGTCTGCCCCTTTCCGGACAAACCGGTGCAACTGCTGGTGGCCGCCCGAACAGCCGATCCTGCTGCCCCGATCCTGTTTGTGGAAAATGCCGCAACGTTCGAATCGATGGCAGCAGGGAGGCTGAGCGCCGCCGAAGGTTTTGTCCTGATATATGCATCAGGATACAAGGCGAGCGCGAGGCGGCTGCGCCAGCCGGGTGGCAGCTCAGTTTATTTTGCCCCGGGCGTGTTTGAGCGGAATGCGGCATTGGGGCGTAGCTTTCTTGCCTGGCTGCATGGCACCGACGTCACGCGCCCGGTTCATTTCTGGGGCGACCTGGATTTTGCCGGGATGGATATTCTCAAGGAGCTGCGCGTGGTATTCCCAGGCGCGCAAGCGTGGAAAGCTGGCTACGAGGCGCTGCTTGCACGCCTGCTCGCGGAGGAGTCCCACGCGCCGGATGAAGCAAGGAAGTTGGGCCAGACCGATCCGGGCCTTACCGGCTGCTCTTATGCGGATGAAGTGCTGCTTCCAGCATTACGCAGGCTGGGCCGATTTGTCGACCAGGAAAGTCTGTAGCGTCTCGGCTGCGAATAGGCGGTGCCAAATTAGCCAAAGTATTAATCGGTTCTGGCAGTTGCTGGGAGACACACTCGGCGAAGACTTGGTGAGCATGAACTAGAACAGTAGATACACACTCTCTGGCCGGTCCTGACCAGCATGCCGGGAGTCGGCGTCAGGACCGCCGCCAGACTCCTCACTGAGGTCGCGCACAAAGCCTTCGCTTCGGCCGCGCATCTTGCCGCCTATGCCGGTCTCGCCCCGGTCACCCGCCGCTCAGGCTCGTCCATCCGCGGCGAACATCCGACCAGAGCGAACCCCTCGGGCCGCCTCTCGCGAAAGGCCACTTCCTTGCCGACCACCTGCACGTTCGTCTGCTCATCGAGCACGCAAAGCAAGGTGGGACTTGCCGCCGTAGCCGGCAATGCTCACTGCAAATTGCCCTCGTTCGGCGCCTCTGCCGTTTGCCTGGTGCCCGCGTGCCTACGACAGCTGGCTTTCGTAGGGGATGCGCAGTCCATCGTGCAGGCGCTTGACCATGCCCAGGCTGAGCTTGCGCTTGCGGTTCAGTACCTCAGACACGCGGCCACTGGAGCCGATGAACGGCTCAAGATCGCGCGTGGTGAGGCCCTGCTGATCCAACCGAAACTTGATGGCCTCGACCGGATCGGATGGCGGAATAGGGTAATGCTCTTCCTCGTAGCGTTCCACGAGGATCGACAAGACTTCCAGCTCATCGCCATCGGACGAGCCGACCGGCGCGCCCCATAGCTGGCCGATGCGCTCCATTACCACGCGACCGCCCTTGAGGATGCTGGCTGTCCGTAGTTCGGCCTTCACATCCTGTAGTGTCTCATATATCACTTTTTCCATGTGGCGATACCACTCCGTGAGGGGAGATATCGCATCCGCATACGCGGGGTCGCTCTCCCAAAACTCTCGCAGCGTCCGCCGCGCAATGATCCGCATCCTTTAGTTCTCCCGTTTTGGGAGGATTTACTCCCATTTTGGGAGGTTCGCGTATCTCGGCAGAAAAAATTTACCGAAAGGACCAGCGTTGGTGGAATGCGGCGCCACGATTCAACCCGCGCGACTGCCTCTTGTGCCGTGACGCAGTCTCCGGCGCTAATCCCATAGCAGTGCGGCACGGGCATCGGCCTGCCGACGATGGCATCCCTCCATCGCCGGAGAAAGTGTTCATCGCATCTCTCCGTTTCGGCGCGGTCTCGTTGGCTAATCGCCAAACCCACCGATCTGGCCAAAGACGTGTTTGCCGTTCATGGGGTCGATGCGGCAGGCAAAGCACTTCTCGTCAAGCCGAGAGTTACCCGTGATCAGTTGGCCATGCTCCAACGCACGCGTCGTGATGAGGCATCTGGCACGGGATCGGTGCGCGGGTCGGTCCCGCCGTGCCATTTTCCTGCTCCCGCAGCCTGATGCAACTGCCGTGAGCTATGGCATAGATATTGCGCAGGCGACACACAGGCCAACGGCGGCCTTGAAACAATCTGGCAAGTCGCGATGACACGCTCCGAAAAGGAGCATCCCGGGCAACGGCGCCCCGAAGCGAAATGATCACGAACCGAACAACCGGTTTGCAGGCATCTCGCTTCGGGGCGCTTTTTCTTTGCCGGTCAGCGCGGTGCGCGTCTGCGTCGACACTACCTGCAAGGCATGGCATGAACGCTTTCTCTACTCAGTCACCCGAGGCCGAAGTGTCCGCCGAAACCATCGGCGGATTGATCAACCTTTCCGGAAGGCAGCGCATGCTGTCGCAACGGATCGTCCTCCAGATATTGCTCGCTTCGCGGGGGGGCACTGCCGCGCTCGATATCGCACGCAAGTGCCTGTCAATGTTCGAGTCGGCGCATTCGGATCTCGTGACGGGCAATGAGCGTTTGCCCGGCGCATTCTCCGGCGCTTTGCAGCAACTGTACTTTGGTAGTCCGCGCGCTGACGCGCGTGTCCGTGAATTCATCGCCCAGGTCAGGACAGCGATAGACGCACCACTCGCCGACACCAGCCGGCGAGCGCCATCCCTCGACGTGCTGGTGGCGCAAGCCACGCCAATGCTTGAACTGCTGCAGACCGTCACGCAGGCCTACCAGGAGGAGATGCACCGTTGCGAGGTCGCTGTGCGCAAACGCCACACCGACCTCGTCGAGCGCCTCAGCGGTATTTCGATGCAGGCGAACATCGTCGCAATGAATGCGCGCATCTCGGCGGCACGGGCGGGAGAGTACGGCAGGGAGTTCGCGGTGATCACGCTGGTGCTGGCGGACATCATCAAGGAGATGGATCAGTTGATCCGCCACGCCGTCGGCTCGAACGATGCGTCCAAAGGTCCAACCAAAGTTTAACGCGGAGATGCCCTTGAGACGTTACCTCTGTTCCTTCTGCTTGATTGCCTGCAGCGTCCTGGCGCTGGCCTTGGCCGGGACCGCTTCGGCCGAAACGCTAACGATCAACGCGGCGATCAACAAGGCGGGCCGCCAGCGCATGCTGTCTCAGCGCATGGCCAAGGCTTACTGCCAAGCTGGCCTCGGTGTTGAAGTCGAACGTTCGAAGAAGGTCCTCGAGCAGTCCGTGGCGCTCTTTGACAAGCAACTCATGGAGCTGAAGGCGTTCGCGCCCACGCCGGAGATCAAGGACACCTACGCCAGGCTCGAGCAGACATGGATTCCCTATAAGCAGTTGCTGTCCGGCGGCGATCCGAATCTCGATAGCGCGAAAGCAATCGCAAAAATGAGCGAGGACGTGCTGAAGCTTGCGCAACAGGGAACCCTCCTGCTCGAGAAACATTCCGGCACCATGATGGGTAAGCTGATCAACGTTGCCGGCCGCCAGCGGATGCTCTCGCAGAGAATCGCCAAGATCAGCATGTTCCGCGCCTGGGGCATTACCTCCCCCCAGATGGCGCAGGATCTGGACACGGCTACCAGGGAATTCGCAGCCGCGCAGGAACTCCTCTCCGCGGCGCCGCAAAACACAGAGGCAATCCGTCGCGAACTGCAGCTTGCCGGCTCTCAGTGGCTGTTCTTTGAAGAGGCACTCAATCAGACCGGGGTCAGTCGCGCGGAACAGTTGAGAAACATCGCCACGACCAGCGAGCGCATTCTTCAGGTGATGGATGACGTCACCAGCATGTATGAAGGGATGCCCAAGTAACGTGGGAGCGTGAACGAGCTATGCCAGACGCGGCTTTACAGGCAGCCACGCTTGCAATGCCTGCCAGGCGCGCAGCTTTTCCGCAGCGATGGCAGGTCCACGCGGATCATATCGCCCACCAGGCGCCAGAACTGATAAGAACGACGCGGCCGATGCCGCGTCGTTCTGTGAGGCGGTGAACTGGATGCCGAGGGCCAGGCCAACTTGGCCGCGCACGCGCGTCGCGCGGAGGGCCCCTCAGCTCTAGGCGCTCGAGCGGCAGTTGCAGGATTTGCGTACCCAATTCTCGACGGAGTTGGCGCGTACCCGCGATCAGGTATCCATCGCGCAGGAGCGGGCCAGCGCTACCGAGCGCCGCACACTGCGGAAGATCGACCAGCCAGAATGCCGAGCAGGCGCTCGCGGAAATTGCGCGCTGAGCTGGCGGCGGTGCAGGCGAGGGCGCGGCGTTTGATATACTTTCACGATAGTGAAATAACCGGGAGAGCAGCCCCAGTGCTGGATCTCCCAGTCTCCCAAATCTCCGGACCTGCCCAATGCCACGACCGCTAGCCGATGCCGCGCCACCATCGCGGGCTGCCATTCGCACCATCGACCAACTGGGTGATCGCATTCGGGCGACGCGGGTTGCCGAGGGGATGCCAATTGACCAGGCGGCCAGGCATTGCGGCGTTTCCGTCGGCATGCTGTCCAAGCTGGAGAACGGCAAAGGGGTGAATCTGGAGCACGCACTACGCGCGCTGGAAGGACTGGGATTGACGATGCTCGTTGTCCCAAAGGCGCACGCGCCCCTGCTCGAGCAGGCCGCCACCCACGCGGCCAAAGCCTCCCAGCTCGCAATGAGGGCGGATGGCACCCACATGGAAGAGGGCGAAGCCCAGTACTTTTGAGCGGTCACGCTAGAGCGAATCAAAATCGCCCGCGGCGGGAACCCCTTCGCCGATCAGTTGGCAGTGGCTTGTATTTGCTCGGTTCTTCGTTGACCGGCGTGGCCGCAGATGCATCCAGCCGCGACCGTCAGCAGCCGGCAAAAAGGCGGCGTACATAGCTCGGTACTTGTCGCGCTATACCAAGCCCCCGATCCTTGCGGGGGGTACTTACGCCGAAGCCATCCAGATAGCGGTGGTCAGTCAGGGGGGGGGGGAGCAATGCCAATGTGCCTGGTCCTAGTCCTGGCTGGAAAGTCTCTCCTCACAGATTTGCTTGTGTAGCTTCGCGAAACGCTCTTGTACATTTCCCCCGAAGAGCGGATCGGAGCTCGCCGGAACGGAGGCGGCAACGGCTGCCCAATCCTCTTGTGTCAACAGCTGAGCAGCGCGCGGCATTACGTGTCGCTCCTCAGTCGAGAGATGATTTCGGTAGTACACAAGGTACATGGCTGCGGCTGCCTCCAGAGCCGCGCGCGGACTTATAACATCTCCCTCGGCTTCATTAAGGCGGTTTAAAAGCGCTTCGCCCACATTGGCAATCACACGATGCTCTTGCAGGAGCCGGTTAACCACAACCTGCATCCCGGGATCTCGCTCAATAAGCCGTGCATACGCGACATCCTCGCGAGGATGGTGAACGCAATCGCCAAAACTCCGCATGTAATAGACAATAGTCCCCATCAAAATGTAATTCGGCCGCTCTCCTCGGTGAAAGATGTCTACCTGCTCTTCCAAAAGGTCGAGCGGCCGAGCGAAATTGATGTGATCGGCATGCCATACGGCAAGTGAGTTGGCCATGGCGCGTTCCATGGAAACGGGTTAAGTTCAGGTTGCGTTCGAAGCCATATCGAACTCAAGTCCCTCATTCAAAACAATACACTCTTCAATCCACAGACAGTGCTGATATAGATCAATAGATTGAATCACGGATTGCTTCTTCATGCAGGTCTACGGCGCCGACAAGGTCTGGCGTCAGCCTCAGCGCGCAGCAGCCGCCTATCGGTTCGAGAGGGGCGTAGCGTGGGGACGGGTAGTGCAGCGAGTCAAGTAGGCAGGGGATGCCGCGCTCGCGCGGCGCGGCGCGCCAGTTGCTCCGGTGGCGGGCCATACCTCGCCCGCAGCCGAGCCAGCTCCGCCTTGTGATCGTCGTTGCGGGCGGACAGCAGCCATCTGGCCTCGGGAAGCCGGTACAACCCGTCGTGCCCTTCCAGGGACGTCGGCAGGATAGCTTGTCGAGCGGGACCAGCGCGACCGAACCGCACAGACTCAGGCTATGCAAACTCGCTCTTAAGGCAGTTCTCTTGTGGGTGATCCACTATCGAAATTCATGAAGGCATTTTTCAGTACACTGACCAGATCTGCCACGATCTCCACGTTTTGGAGAACAGGGAATTCCTTTCGGAGCTTGTTCGAGACTACTCCCTGGTTGTCCCTGACCGACCGGATGATCCGATCGATATCGGCGTCAGGGCCGTCGATGATGTCCTTCACCATCTGTCGAGCGGTGGTCCATTCCTGCAGAATCCCGGCCTCCGTCCTCATTTCTTGCCTGATGGTTCGGTCGATGACGTCGGCCATATACTCTACCTGCACAGTCAGGTCAGGGTAACGCCAAGCCGGCAATGCAGCGTCGTAACCGGCGAACTCAAAGTTCGATTGGACGCCATCTGGATAAAGCATGCGAGTTGGCGCGAACTCGCAAAATTTGCCATATGTGAGCATTAACGGCTTCGAGAAGCGTTCGAGGATTTGGTCGTAGCGCGCGACGTTCTGCGGTTTCTCTGTGATGACAGCCGAGATCGGCAGGATAAATGGCCGCGGAACGGCGCCATCTCTTCGAAGGACGTCGTTAATGATGAAGCGGTGGATGCGCCCATTGCCGTCGGCCAGCGGGTGGATGAACACGAACGCGAACGCGGCCGCTCCAGCGCGAATTACCGAAGATTGCCCGGCTGTACGCTCGAGAAAGACCTCGAGCCCGCGTAGCATGTCATGCAGCCGATCCCAATGCGGGGCGACATAGTGGACGATATGCTCAAACCGATGCGTTTCGCCGACGAACACGGGCGAGGCGCGCAACCCGAAACGGGAAATGGTGCTGCGTTCGCTCACGATCTCTCGCTGTAATTCGGCTAGCGTGTCAGGGGACAGCAGCGCGGGATACTCACCGATCCGGCGTTCCATCACTGCCGCGAATCGGCGAATTCGGTCCATCTGGTCCTGCTCGTGTTCGATCGCAAACGACGACTTGGATTCCTTGATAGTTAGCCAGACGGCACTGCGCATCAAGACGTTGCCGCCGAACTCCGCGTTGAGCTCGTCGAGCCGGGCCGCGCAGTCGTAGTCCTGTGCCGCGCGAACGTCCGGGGTCTTTCGAACCAGCGGGCAGAAATCCCGATTGCCGGGCAGGTTGTCTCTCACGCGCCAACGTGTATTTCGAGTTGGCGCCGTCGCGACGAAATAGGCCTCAGGGTCGATCGCGTCGACGTAGTTGCCCCCGGTCACGGCATCGATGCCTTCGATCTGGCGGCCGGTTAGCCATTCATATAGAAAGCCAACCCGTCTGGCATACTGGCCTGTGCGCTCCCGATTCAGCCAGGCGGATAACTCCGCCTGCGGAAGTACATCGAAGAGTCGCGCCAGGAACTCTAGATGGACCCCTTCCTGTCGGAGCGCGTAAGTCAGGTGGGCCTGCAGCGTTGGCGCCGGGCGAGAAGCAGCGGGGTAGGTTTCGAGCGTTCGGCCATCGGTTACCACGGAGCGCCTAGCGGCGCCGATCTCGCTGGCAATCTGAAAATCCTGTACTGGGGCAACGTCGTAGTGCTCCGAGAGCCACTTGTACCCGATCCATTCTGCTGTCAAAGTGCGCTCCAGTCGTTTAATCGGCCAGGCAGGCGTTTAAAAAACCTCCCGTTTCTAAATTATCGTTTAAACGGCACATTTTTGCTGCGCCTTTTCCATCGACTGGGGCGAGGGTCGATCAGGAGACCGCGCCAAAGCGGGGGCTACGGTCAGGTCTCTCCGCGAGAGGTCAATGCGCCACCTACAATGCGCTCATGCCCTCCGCCCTTCAGCCAGCGATCTCCGTCCTTCAACTGCGGATCAGCCTGCGGGGCCTGAGCCCGCCGGTTTGGCGGCGCGTTCTTGTTCCCGAGCACATGACGCTCGGACAACTTCACAGTGTCATCCAGGTGGTCATGGGTTGGACGGACGAACATCTGCACCATTCGTGGCAGGCGTTACGGCGAAGCCCATGAAGGCGTGCTGCAATTTTCCACGGTGGCAAACGAGCTGACGCTGACCGCGTTTCGTCTCCGCGAACACGAAGGCTTCGTCTATGTGTACGACTTCAACGCGTGGTGGCGGCACGATATACGGTTGGAGCGGCGGTTGCTGCGGCAGCGTCCTGAGCCGCTGCCACGTTGCGTGGCAGGTTGTGGGCCTTGCCCGCCAGAGGACATCCGCGGGATCGAGAGGTATCTGGAGGCCAGGGACGAACGCAGTGAGTACGAGTTCCTCGACTGGCTCGAGTCGCTGCGCGAGGGTCCAGTTATGCTGGACGACCTGCGGGATGAGGTCGACCAATGGCTGGTTTGGCTGGACCGGCGCTTCGACCGTCGGACCGCCAATGAACGTTTGCAACAAATCCTGGCATAGACTGGCTGCCCAGACATGCGTGGGAGGCCGCCATGCGGATCAGCTTGCAAGTCGTAGTGGATACCGAGGGTGATACGCCTGCCACCGTCACCGAGATTGCGCAGTTCGAGCGCGCCGGCCTCGATGCCGGCTCGCTGGGTCTGCACTTGGCGGAAGCCAAGTCATTGTTGAGCCGGCTGCAGCGCACGATGGTCGCGGCACAGGTTGCCGAGGCGGTTTCCCGGACCAGCGTTTGCCCCACGTGCGGTGCGCAGTTGGCTTGCAAGGGCCACCATCACCTGGTCTTCCGTAGTGCGTTCGGGCGACTGTCGATTGACAGTCCCAGGCTGTACCCCTGCCGGCAGTGCAATGGCGACGCACCTAGCTTCAGTCCGGTCGCCGGCCTTTTGCCTGAGCGGGTCAGTCCAGAACTGCAGTATCTCGAGGTCAAGTTTGCAGCGTTGATGTCCTATGGCCTGACCGTCAACGTCCTGCAGGAAGTGTTGCCGCTCGACCATGTGCTGACGGCCAGTTCGATCCGGCGCCAGGTCACCGCACTCGGTCGCCGGCTGGAAGCGGAACAGGCCACCGATGCCCGGCAGCAGGTGGCGATGGCGGCTAGCATTTGTCCTCCCGACATCCCGGACCCCGGTCCGGTGCGCGCGATTGGCATCGACGGCGGCTACCTTCGGCTGGCGGGCCGCAAGCGTCGCCAAGACGGTTGGTTTGAAGTGATTGTCGGCAAGTCTATGCGGGATCAGGGTGCCGGCCACAGTTTTGCCTACGTGCACAAACTGGAGCATCGGCCGGCCGATCGCATGTTGAATTTCCTCCTGCGAGAAGGTGTGCAACCGGATCAACCGGTTACCTTTCTCTCGGACGGCGGGGATACCGTACGGTCTGCCCAGTTCGGCTTTGGTGATCGCGGTGAGTGCATCCTCGATTGGTTTCACATCGCCATGCGGGTACAGAACCTCGAACAGATGATCAAGGGCCGGCCAGCACACAGCGATGGCCCGAGCAATGCGACATTGATCAAGGCGCTGCAAGGTGCCAAGTGGCACTTGTGGCACAGTTGCCCCTATCCAGCGTTGCGCCGGCTGGAAAACCTGGGCTGGGATCTCGACGCCGAAGCCAGTCCCGAGGAAGCCAAGCTCCTCGGCAAACTCGAGGAGTTGATCATTTATCTGGATAACAACAGGGGCTTCATCGTGAACTACGGTAACCGCTATCGCCACGGGGAGCCCATTGCATCGGGCTTCGTCGAGTCGGCCGTCAACCAGGTGATTAGCAAGCGGTTCGTCAAACGCCAACAGATGGCCTGGCGGCCGCGACACGTGCACGCACTGCTACAGATCCGGGACTGCCGTGCTCAATGACCAATTCCGATCGCACGGTGAATGCTGGTATCCCTCCATCGCCAGAGCAGAAAGCCACCGCATTGCCGCTTAGTCAGCCCCCGCTTTGGCGCGCTCTCCGGCCTACGCCGGGCTGCAAAACAACTGGGGCACCCTGACCCTGGGGCGCCATCAGACCCCGTTTTATGACTTCGGCCTGCAATTCGACCCGATGGTCATCTCCACGAACTACTCATTCATCGGGCAGGATGCAGGGTTCACCAGCCGTGTTGACAACTCCGCCAAGTATGTCGGCACCTTCAGCGGCGTGACCGCCAGTGCGCTGTACAGCTTCGGCTCAAACACCGGCGCCGGCTGGATCCCTTGGCTGATGCCAGGACCCGCTGCACCAGCCTGGCTGGTGCCTATGCATTCGGCCCCGCCAAAACGTACGCTGGTTATCGTTGGGCCAAGGCGCTTGACGGCGCCGGGCTGGCCGGAAATCTCGGAGCTAAAAGTGTTTCAAGCCTGTACTGGCTGGGTGTGGGCTATCGGCTGACGCCGGCGCTCGCGCTGACCGGCGCTGCCTACTACCAGGATTTCCGCGGCACCAAAGCTGATCCCTGGAGTTTCGTGGCATCGGCCGACTACACCTTGTCCAAGCGCACCGATGCCTACCTGAACATGGGCTACACCAAGAACAAGGATGGTTCGACCCTGAGACTGACCGCGGGTGGCGCCGGGGCGATCCAGGGCAGCGCCTTTGGGACGGTCAATGGCTCGGAGAACCAGTTCGAGAACCAGTTCGGCGCCGTGCTTGGTATCCGTCACAAGTTTTAGATTGGGACGAGTGCGGGCAAGCGTCAACCTAGCTCAGGTCGGCCGCGCAGCGAATGTCCGGATGGTGCCTTGCATGCGAGGTCTGTCTCAAGTCGCCTGGCCGATGATGGGTATCACGCCGAAAGCAACGGTTGCCAGCATCATGACCAACGCCGCCGACAGCGCCCAGAGCAGCGTATAGCGCTGGTGATCGCCAAACTCGACTTCTGCCAGACCGATCAGCAAATAGGTCGACGCAACCAGCGGGCTCAGCAGGTGAACCTGCTGCCCGATCAGCGAGGCGCGTCCGATCTCCGCCGCCCCGATACCATAGACGGCGGCGGCCTTGGCCAGTATCGGCAGGATGCCGAAGTAGAACGCGTCGTTCGAGACAAAGAACGTGAACGGAATGCTCAGCACACCGGTCACCAGGGCCATGTAGGGGCCCATCCAGTCGGGCACCGCGCCAATGACGCTGTTGGCGATTGCGTCGACCATCTTGGTGCCCGACAGGATGCCGACGAAGATGCCGGCGGCGAAGATCAGCGAGACGACCGGCACGACGTTGGCTGCATGCGCGCCGATCCGCTCCTTCTGTTCCTGCAGGCTAGGGTAGTTGACCATCAGCGCGATGGCGGATGCGACGATGAACAGCGCGGGCAGCGGGAAGGTGCCGAGAATCAGCAGCACCATCAGGCCGACGGTCAGCAGTAAGTTGAACCACAGCAGCTTCGGCCTGGCGATCAGCGGGTCGCCGGCGGCAACCTCCGGCGCGGCATGGCCGTCATGACCGGCCCCGGCCGCCATCATGGCGATGGTGCCGAGTCGGTTGCGTTCGCGGCGGCCAAGCAGGAATGCCACGAACAGGCCCCACATGCCGGTGACAATCATCGGCAGGATCATCGGCAGGATCATCGGCACGAAGAGCGAGCCCACGTCCACACCCAGCGCACTGGCGGCGCGCGCGGTCGGGCCGCCCCAGGGCAGGATGTTCATCAGCCCGCCCGCCATCATGATCACGCAGGCCAGCACAAGCCGGCTGATACCCAGCCGCTTGTAGAGCGGGAGCATCGCGGCGCAGGTGATCATATAGGTGGTCGAGCCGTCGCCGTCGAGCGACACCAGCACGGCCAGCACAAAGGTGCCCATGATTATCTTGACCGGATCGCCGCCCACTACCCTCAGGATCACGCGCACCACCGGATCGAACAGGCCGGCATCGATCATCACGCCGAAATACAGGATGGCGAACATCAGCATCACGCCGGTCGGCGCCAGCTTCTTGACGCCTTCCAGCATCATCGGGCCGAGTTCCGGGCCGAAACCGCCGATCGCACCGAACGCAATGGGAACGAGGATCAGCGCCACCATGGCGGAGAGTCGCTTGGTCATGATCAGTGCCATGAACACAATCACCATCGAATAGGCGAGCAGGGTCAACATCTTCTTCTGTATCTCTTTGCCGCCCTGCCACGTGGGGCGCATGGGGGCGGGTGTGTGTGCGTCCGTCCGGCGCACGAGGTTAAGGCCGAGGCCGATCCCGCCGGCACGTCGGGGCGTGCCGGATATGGAATGACCGTGGAGGGGGCAGTCTTGTGCGCCGGCAAGACTTGTCGCGCGGCGCAGCAGGCGCTGCCTGCCGCGCGGGCGTGGGTCAGCTGGCCGAAACGATGCGCTTCACTACCGCGTCGGCAAACTGCAGCGTGGAGGCTGTGCCGTGGAGGTCGCCGGTCTTCACCTGGTCCTGGCTGAGCGTCAGCTCGATGGCCGAGCGCAGCCGCGTGGCCAGATCCTGGCGGCCCACGTGGTCGAGCATCAGGCCGGCGGCCAGCATCAGCGAAATCGGGTTGGCAATGCCCTTGCCGGCGATATCGGGTGCCGAGCCGTGCACCGCCTCGAAGATCGCGGCCTGGTCGCCGATGTTGGCGCCCGGCGCCATGCCAAGCCCGCCAACCAGGCCGGCGATCTGGTCCGACAGGATGTCGCCGAACAGGTTGGTACAGAGCAGCACGTCGAACCGCCACGGGTTCAGTACGAGCTGCATGGCGCAGGCGTCGACAATGATGTCGTCCATGTCCACGCGGCCGGCGTAGTCCCTGGCAACTTCACGCGCCGCTTCCAGGAAGATGCCAGTCAGCGCCTTCAGGATATTGGCCTTGTGCACCACCGTAATCTTCTTGCGGCCGTTCCTGACGGCGTACTCGAAGGCAAAGCGGGCAATGCGCCGGCAGGCGTCACGCGTGTTGGTGCCGGTGGACACCGCCACCGCATGCGGGTCGTCGCCGACCGGAATGTAATAGTCGTGCGCCACATAGAAGCCGCCGACGTTCTCGCGCACCAGCACCAGGTCGATATTTTCGAAGCGGCCCGGCACTAGCGTGCGGGCCGGGCGCACATTGGCGTATAGATTGAACGCCTCGCGCAGGCGCACATTGACCGAGCGGAAACCGCCGCCCACCGGCGTGGTCAGCGGACCTTTCAGGGCCAGGCCGGTGCGGCGAATGCTGTCCAGCGTGTCTTCCGGCATTGGGTCGCCGCTGTACTCGACGCCGGCCATCCCCGCCCGCCGGACATCCCAGGCAAACGGGGCGCCAAGCGCATCCAGCACCCTGACGGTGGCGTCCACCACTTCGGGACCGATCCCGTCGCCGGGGATCAGCGTGGCTGGGATCTGTTCGCCTGCACCGTTTTCCATTTGCTTTCCTGTCGTGAAGTGAGCGTTTCGCTGGCCGGCCACTGCGCCGGGCCAGGGAGGCCGTATTTCTCGTCATTGCGGGCGCGTCGGCGCCGGATTCGGGCATTTGCCGCCGATCCGGCTGACCAGGGGGCAGATTCTAGGCGGGGAAGGCTGTCAGCAAACTGTCAATGTACCTGTTTTGTCACTGGGGTTTACGCTAGGGTCATCGAAGGTTGCCAGGCCAAGGGCAGAAGCGACGATTGGAAGACCTTGCGGGTCGCTGCCCCGCGATCTTGGGGCGGCGGCGGTAGAGAGCCAAGTGTCCCAGCGCACGGCGAGCGGTTACACCGATGTGAAGGCCAGGTTCGGATGTACGGTTCCGGTCAAGGCTAAAATGTACACACGTGAAACAAAAGTCGGGTTGCTTCACCAGACAAGCAAATGGAATGTATCCCCGCGCAAGGTATGTGATCAGTAGTCTGATGGCGCAGCGGCATAAGGACCGTCGCCACCCACTGGCCGACTGCCTGCCTTGCGCACCAACCTGAAGTTGGAATGATGAAGACTAGAACTTCGATCGTTGCGATAGTGCTCACCGCCCTCAGCTCGTTGGCGCATGCGAGCCTGGCGACGGATGCCCACGCGTTCAAGAGCGGTATAAAGACAGCAGGGAAGCAGAGCGGGCATGCTGTGCGCGATGCCGCGCACGCGGTTGGCCACGGTGCGAAAGCGGCCGGCCATGCCGTTGCCGACGCAAGCAGGCACGGCTATCACGCGACGAAGAAGGTCGTGACAGGGCACGAATAGAGGTCGAGGAAAGCCGTCGAATCTCACCGTCGAAAGCATCAACATGGTTGCCGACCTGGCTCACTCATGGTTGACCTTCAGCGCGCCTGTGGCCGCTGCACAGGCCGCCGGCCGCCCGCTCGTGGCGCTGGAATCGACCATCATCGCTCACGGCATGCCCTACCCGGAGAACGTTCGCACCGCGCGCGAAGTGGAGGCCTTGATCCGCGGCCTGGGAGCCGAGCCTGCGACGATCGCGCTAATTGGCGGGCGAATCCGCATCGGCCTTTCGGACGACGAGCTGGAACTGCTCGGCCGCTCGGACCAGGCACTCAAGGTCAGCCGCCGCGACCTGCCGGCCGTGCTGGCCAGCGGCGGGCTCGGCGCCACGACCGTGGCCGGCACCATGATCTGCGCGGCGCTGGCCGGCATCGAGGTCTTCGTCACCGGCGGCATTGGCGGCGTGCACCGCGGTGCGCAGGAGACCTTTGACATCTCGGCCGACCTGCAGGAACTCGCGAAGACGTCGGTGGCGGTGGTCTGTGCCGGTGCGAAGTTCATCCTGGACATCGGGCTCACACTGGAATACCTGGAAACACATGGTGTGCCGGTGCTCAGTTGCGAGCAAGACAATTTCGCTGCGTTCTACACGCGCGACCTATGGCTTTCAAATACACCTTCATTGATGTAACCAACGCCACGCCCGCGGGCGCCCCCGTTCTCGTGGCTGACCTGACCGCAGACGCGCCCATCCCGCATCTCGCTATTGGTGTAGTCATTCGTCTGCCGGACGCCGCCGGAAAGCCTTGGCTGGTAAAGAAACTGAGCCTGAGTTCGACGATCCAGACCAACGTGGTCGGCGCGGACCTGGTGGCCTTGGTCTATGTGACTGCCGAGTAAGCCTCCGGCTTTCGCGGACATCCACGAACGCGCTGTGTGGCTGTCACGCAGCTATTCCCAGCGTCCTTGCCGGCAAGTGGTAGGTACTTGCCGAACCTGACCGCATGCCGAGCAGGATGCTCCCGCGGTCAGCCCGCCGTGGCTCGGGCTCGTCGAGCCCGAGCGCCCAGGCCCAGGGAACGTCTCGGGGATGCATGGCGCATCAGACGCGGGGGAAGCGAACCCGCAGCGGCGGCTTTATGTAGGGGCGAGCGATCCGGAACCGGTGGTGCTGGCCGTCTGCGTCGAAAGAGAGGTATTCGGCCATCCAGACCATCGCCTGGAGATGGCGTGCCTCGACGCCTTGCACAGTCACCGCGTCGTCCAACACTAATATCGTGTCGCAGGGCAGGCGCAGCTCGGCCGTATCACCTAGAAGGAAGTGGGATTCTAGGAAGATGGTCGTGGGACGGTAGGTGGTCATGGCTTATTGCTTCCCGTGGGCCACCGGCTTGACCACGAAATCGGGCGCGTTGAATTCGATGCGCGGAAGTCTCTGCCCGAGAGGAGGGGTGCATGTCGTGCTCCAACTAAATGTGCATCATGAAACACACTCCGGGCGAGCGGCGGCCAACCGCGGGGATCATCGGTCGCAGTCTTGCATAGGGCGACCCGCTGTCAAGTAATTCGGCGGCGCGATGTCAGCGCCAGACGTAGTTGACTGGCCGATGCCCAGGCTTGATCCGTCTGGGTCGTCGAGTAAATTGGATTCTCGGGCCACGACCATGCCTGCCGCACCGCGGCGCACACCGCAGTCAAGATCGCCGCCGCCGGGATCTGGGCTGCGCTGCCGGTCGGAGCGCTCAATCTGATTGGACGCGCGTGATGATCGAGAGCGCGCTCTGTGTCTGCTTTGGTGGAGGAGACCGTCCGTCAATGATCGCGCCGCTCTTGCTCACCGTCGTCTGCTCACCCAACCATTCTCCGCAAGCCGATCATGGGCAAGTCTGCGGGGGTTTCCTTTGGCGCCCGCCGCAGGGTGAGGCGAAGCCTATGTCGCGCTAAAGAGGAACTGGACGCCGCGTGCCAAGCCCACGCGGCCGCACAGGCGCGTCAGGAGGAGGGCCGGCGCCAGATCGAGACGCTCGAGCGGCAACTGCACGAGCTGCGTACCCAATTCTCGACGGAGCTGGAGCGTACCCGCGAGCAGGTGGCCGTGGCGCAGAAGCGGGCCAGTGCCACTTCGTGCCGCGCGAGAGTGACCAGGAGCACACGCTATGCCAGAAGCGTGAAGCAGGCAGTCGCGGATTTGCACACCGAATGGGCGACCGCGTGAGCACTCAGTCAGCGGTTGGGCGAAGCGTAGTGGCTGCAGGCGGATAGGCGGGGCGCGCAGGGCTATTACGCGGTAAGCCCTTTAGCTTGCAGCCAGGCCAGCCAGGCTTGATCCTCGATCTCATACGAGCCACGGGACTCCTTCCACACGATCTCCCTTTCGCGTAGCGCATCAATCGCGTTCTGCACCGTGCCGGCGCTGACCGAAACGTCGCTGGCCACCAGTGCTTTGTAAGCCGTCATTGCATTCTCGCCAAACGGCGAAAATTGCCCAGTTTTGGCACTCATCACCCGCACTACGGCTTGCTGCAAAGGCGTTAGGGAATCGTAGTCGCTTTCGACGTCCTGCCAAACCCGATCCTGGACTAGGTATGCATCATCCCGGAGCCGCTCGCTGAGGTTCTGGGAGTTCTGCGCGAGCGCTATCTCGCCGATCAGGCTGCGGAGCAATTCGGGACGATGCCCGAGCATTTTGAAGGCCTCGTAGACCGCCGCTGGGTCCAACTGATTGTCGGCGGCGAGCGCACGGTTCACACTCGCCGTGTATTCGTCGGTGAACTCGCGATCCAGCAGGGGGAAGGGCGTCACGCGTGAGCCGTAGAACGGCATCCTCGCGTTCATCACAAGGTGAGCGAGTTTGTCGCGGCTGGAGCCCGTGAACGCGAGCATCAGATTCGGAGCCGCCCCGGACAGGTTCATAGCATCGCGAGCGGCCTTCAGGCCAAACATGGCCTCCAGCCCCGGCGCTGTGGTGAGAGCGTGCTGCGCCTCATCCACGATCAGCAGGACCGGCTTCTTGGCTGTCTCGTGCAGCGCCTCGAGCGCCTGCGTCAACGTGACCCCCGATGGTAGGCCGGTGACAGACAGGTCCAAACCGAGCGTCCCCAAGACAGTAACCTTTGTCAGCCCGATCGCTTTTGCCGCCTTCGTAACAACGCCGTCGTAATCGGCAATGCGATGCTTGATCGCGTCGGCGATCAGCTCGGCGGGGTCATGGGCTTTGTTCGACCACAGGTCGACGTAGACGGTCGTCCAGCCACGGTGTTCGGCGGCGGGGATGAGGTCTTCCCGCAGGAACGTAGACTTGCCCACGCGCCGTTGCGCGGCAAGAAATAGGCCGGAGCGCGCGTCCAGCAGGCCCTCACCGGACAGGGCTGAGCAAAAGCTCGCCGCTAGCGCCGGGCGGCGGAATGTGTATCTTGCAGAGGAGGCGGAGGCTCTCATAAGTGCTCCATGATGCAATTATCGCCATTTATTTTCACACGATAAATTATTGCTGGCAAATAAATAACGATAAATGACGTATGAGTCGCTTTAAGAGCTGCGCTTGAACGCCAACTGCAATGAGGGGGTCGCTTCAGAAAACGGAGGGCTTTGTTGCAGTAAGCCTCCGGTAGAATGTGCCGGTATCGAATTCAGCACGTGTGGGCAACGTTCATGAACCCCGAAGTTGCAAAGGTATTGACGCGTCTTACCACTGCCCCCCCGTCTATGCTGATTGGCTTGCCTCACTCAAGTCCCGCATCGGGCGCGCACAGCGACTGCCGTCAACCAGACCCTGGTCACGCTGTACTGGGATATCGGCAAGGAGATCCTTGAGCGGCAGGAAGCAGGGGTGGGGCGCCAAGGTGGTCGAGCGCTTAGCGCAGGATCTGCGGCAGGCGTTTCCCGACATGAGCGGGCTCTCGCGCTTCAATCTAATGGCGATGCGAGCATTCGCCGAATGCGTGGCCCGATGCAGCAATTGTCCAACAGCTAGAAGAGCAGATCGAGATAGAAGTCTTCGCCCCCCACTTCGACATCGTAATCGAATTGAAAACGGGCGCCTTCACCCCGGAGTATGCGGGACAAATCAGCTTCTACTTGTCGGCGGTCGATGTCGAGATGAAGACGGCAGCCGACAATCCTACTATCGGGCTACTGCTATGCCAGGAGCACAACCGGCTGGTTATCGAATACGCACTGCGCGGCATGGGAAATCCGATTGGCGTGGCCCAGTACCAGTTGGTGGCGGAGCTGCCGGCCGAACTGCAGGAAAGCCTGCCGAGCGTCGAGGCGCTGACTCAGGAATTGGAGCCTGAAGCCCGGGGTAACGAGGGGGATTAAGCCTGAGACAGGCACCGCCGCGCTGGCCTCCCACGCTGGCGCCTCCGATGTGGCTCACTGAGGCGCAGGGCCGGCAGGCAACGAACCGGAGACGGTGCGCACCATGCTGGCCGCGGCGGTGCAACGGTCCGAGCGGGGCGAGCCCGAAAGCGCACTGGCGCGCCAGCGGCTGACTGAGTTGCGCGTGGCGTGGCCAAGCGGTGTGGATGACCTTCGCCTCAAACTGAATGGCGTGCCGCTAGCCTTGGATGTTTCCCAGCGTCCGAGCTACGACCCCGCCGCCGGTGGATTGGCCGCCTTGCGGCTGCCGGCAAGCGAGGCGTAAGCGCGACGGGATTTGGTGCGGGCCGCGGTGTTGGCAGCCGAGCAGGCTTGTGCGTCAGGGCGAGGCGCTCGATCGGCAGTTACTGCAACTGCATACCCGGTTCTCGACGGGCCGGAACGCATGCCCGAGCAGGTCGCGCGAGATAGACCAAGAGCGCAGGCTGCGCCCGAAGGGCGAGCAGGCGGTGGCGGACCTGCTCACCGAACTAGCGGCGATGCATGCACGAGCGCAAGACGCCGCCGTGGCCGGCGCCGAGGAGCGGACAGGGCTGCAGGCCGAGCGCGAAACACGCTCAGCCGGCAACTGGCGGCGCAGCCCGGGCCGGCCTGAGGGGCGTGGGGGGGGGGGGGGCGGATTTGTCCGCCGCGCCAAGCATTGGAGGGAATTGATGCAATTCGGCCATCCAGAGATGTCGCCGCACAGCCCAAGGTGTAATTAACATCTTGGCGCGTCTTGGAGACGGACCACGGAACGCGCCATTTCATTGGCCATAGTGTCGAGCACAACACCGGGGCGCGTCAGCACGCCCATTACCAGCTTCGACCTGGTGAAGCGTACCGGTAAGACTTCCAACGGACGTGAGTACATTGTTGGGGACCGCCGGGTTTTAATAAAGAGGCCGTGCATGTCTGGGAGCACCAGTCACAGATGGCGCTACTATATCCATTGATTGGTGCGGACATCGATATACCGCTTGAACGTGTTGCAATCTCCGAAATAATGTACGATGCTGTAGTTACTACACAAACGGAGAAAGAAAATGGCGACATACAAACAGCTGCTGGTGGAAAAAGAAAAGATTGAGGCTCAGCTTGTTGAAGTGCGCGCAACAGAAGTCGCTGGCGTTATCGAACAAATTCAAGCCCTGATGGCGCAGTATGAGTTGACAGCCGACGACATCGCTCCAAAGCGCCGCCGTGGCCGTCCCGCAGCAGGCGCGGCAGCTAAGGCTCCGGCAAAATCCAAGTCATCCCTGCCACCAAAATATCAAGACCCAAAGACGGGGGCGACTTGGACCGGACGTGGTCGGGCACCGGCTTGGCTCGGTAAGAATCGCGACAAGTTTCTGATTCCAGAGGCGTGAGCGGGAGCGCGGACATCCATAGGCTAAGTAGAGACTTCTTGGCCTACGCTGGTACCGCATTGTCCCTGCGCATTTCATTTGCCTGACGCAAGTGTTAGCCTAGAAGCCGACATTTTGGGGTGTTACATCTATGTGTTTCCCTCCCGTATTCAGCTCGCAATATGACACGAGGAGATGCCGGGAATGATGAGAAGCGTGCAGATTAGGGCGGCGGGAGAAGATGATTGGCTCGCCATTGTAGATGTGCTCGAATGTTGTGGATTGCCCAACGACGTCGCCAACCAAGCACTGCGCGTCTTTCATATCGCTATATTAGGCGAGAGCGTAATAGGTTGTGCTTGTGCTGAGCAATATGGAGAGACGGTTGTCGTGCGGTCCGTCGGTGTGCTTCAAGAGTATCGTGGCCATCAAATCGCGACTCGCCTTATCGGCAGCATACTGACGTGCGCACGCGCAGATGGCTGTACCAAAGCGGTACTCATCACTGCTGGGCGGCTCGGTCTTCGTAATCACTGCGATTTTTCGCTTGCCGAGCTTGAATCGATGCCTGAGGAAGTAAGGCTTTCCAGCTCGTTCGTGCGACGATTCGGCGGGTGGAGGACACTAAAAATCTCCACCGACTAGCATTGCGCAGGTCAGTGCCAATGTCTAGCTGGAAAACTGGGCGCTAAATCGTCAATTTCGCCGAGCTGGCACGCAAAGCCAAGCCGGCTTCGAAGCCGATGACGGCAATGCCTCTGAATACCAAGAGAGATGGCCGGGCCACAATGGCGTCGAGCGCAGCAGACGAAAAGCCCTTCACGATGGCGAAGGGCTTTCGTTTGTTGTAGAGGCGCGGCGGGAGTTAGAGTTTGCGAATCTGGGAAGCCTGCGGACCCTTTTGGCCTTGCGTGACCTCGAACTCAACTCTGGCACCTTCTTCCAGGGACTTGAATCCAGTGCCCAGGATTTCCGTGTGATGCGCAAACAAGTCCTTGCCGCCATCATCCGGCGTGATGAAGCCAAAACCCTTTTCGTTGTTGAACCACTTCACGATTCCCGTTGCCATCTCATCCTCGCATTGGTGCTGAGAGCACCCAGCACGTTGAATAGAAGTAAATAGCGGAACGGCACATGGACTTCGTGGGCAACATGACGGCATTCCCAATGCGCTCTGCGACCCCCAGCATAGCCGAATCTTGCGGTTCAAGCCATGAAGCGCGCGCTTGTTGGGGTATTCCATAAGAACGGTGCAATTCGTTAAGCCAAGGGCGGCGGTGCCACGAACCGGAGGCTGGCAGGGCGCTACTGCCGGGAGGTCGATGCGGCCTGGTTCAACCGCCATCAGAAGCGTGCATCTTCTTGGCCGTTGTGAAAAACGCGGGCGGAGGGACCCGCTCGCCCGTGCAGGGCTTTTGAATATTGTCTAGGACGTTGGCTTAGTGCGGAACAATCTGCGAGTTCTGGGTGAATACTGTCTTCGGTGTCGAGCATACTGCCGTCGGTGCTTCGGTCAGACTTACCCGTGATGCCTACCACGGCATTCCGTGTACTACTCTCACGGTGTGATAGGTATGCGTGTCACTCGCGGACACGCAATGCGGAGGTGCCAGATGAACGAGACGCCATAGAGATTCTGTATGTGATTTCGAAGCATATTGAACCGTATGTGGTGAGCGGGTAAGATGCCTCTTCGGCGAGCGAGAACAAGCGCGCCCACCAGCAGAACTCGCGCCCGCGAGATAAGAGAGTCGAGCACAAACCAGGCTTGCTGCCACAGACTGCAGTCGTAGTCCTCCAGTAAACATAGACCAATAGTCTAGGAGACGATGATGCTGAGTGCCCATGAGTTCGCCACACTCGTACTGGTAAACGAGACCCCCGACCAAGTCGACCTAGATTTCGCAGACGTCGCGGCGCTGCTGAAAAATCAGCTCGTCACCCTCGAGGAGCTTGGGCCAAGCTGCCGACGGCCGCAAGTCACCCTCCAAGGGTATGTTGTCCTCAAAGCCTTCGGGCGTTCCCGCGCAAGAACTTGTCAGACAACTCCTGCCTCACGATGAATACAGACGGTGACGCGACGCTCGTCGGAGGTGCCTCCCGATATGGCCGCGCTCTCGCCGAGCTCTCAAGTCTTAGGTAGTCGAGATGTATCACAAGACCGCCTACCAAGCAGCGGTCGTTTTTACCGGACTCAGTCTCAAATGTGCTGTCGTCGGATGGCGCGGGGCTTGGTTCGCACTAAGGAGATGAAATGAATCAGTTTTCCCCAGAGAAAATCGTGGATGCGCAGAAGGCGAGTCTTGAAATCTTGGTAGGTCTGACGAGCAAGGCGTTCGAAGGTTTTGAGAGACTGTGCGAGCTGAATCTTCAAACCATGCGGTCGACGCTGACGGAGACAAGGGAAGGTTTGCAGAGGGCCCTGTCGGTCAAGGACCCACAGGAATTGATGGCGTTGCAAATCGAATTATTGCAGCCCGTAGCCGAAAACGCTTTGTCCTATCGCCGCCGTTTGCTCGAAATCGCAGCCGCTACACGGGCCGAGTTCGACAAGGTAGCCGAAGCCCAGTACGAGGCCAACAAACGTGGGGTGCAGAGTCTTGTGGAGAGCGTCGGGAACGCCGGACCCGCCGGCTCCGGTGCCGCGCTCGCTGCCGTGCAATCTGCAATCGATGCAAGCAATACGCTGTACGAAACCATGCAGTCGACGGCCAGGCAAGCGGTGCAAGTCGCCGAGACCAGCTTCAATGACGCTGCAGTTGCGACCGCTAAGGTCGTGCAGCATCGTGCGGCGCAGACATCCCGGGCAGCTAAGCAGTAACTCACTATGGACTCCGCAGTCCAGGACATCAAGGTGCTGCGGAGCAAGCGGATCTTGAGACATGCTGTCGGCTGCCCTGCGGCGCTACAGGCGACGACGCAAACGCATTGAGGACTGGAGTCATGACGAACAGGATGGCATCAGAGATGGTCTCCGCTAACGGGTATCTGCGTCTGATGAACGGGCCGGCCGCGAATTCTACAATAAGCAAGAGACTGGCGTAGAGGCACAGCAGATGCGGCCGAAAAGGCTGCGTTTATCATGGTCTCTGGCCCGGACTCTCCCACGCACTGCGATTTTTCACTCGCCTGGCCAGATACCATGCCCGAGGAGGTGGAGCTGTCTTCCGAATTCCTGCGGAAATTTGGTGCGAGGGGCTTGGCTAAGCCGCGCATTGACTAGCGGCGCGCGAAATCAGTAGGATGGCCTCGCATTGTGCGTGCGCATTGAAACTGGAATGGCCAGGCAGGTACAGCTGGTGGCGCCGGCCGGCATCTTCGTTCACTCCCAGACAAGCGTGGCTTCCTTGAGTAGTTGGCCACCCAAGATGTAATCACCATGCTCGACGGCACGTGCCTCCATCTCCGTCAGGAGCGCACGGTCATCAAGGTTAGGTCGAAGAGGCAATAGAGGTGCCGCTGCCTGAAGGCATTCTTCGGTGCTCGCAGTCCCTGAGCCAGGGCTTCTGGAGTGCGCACGGCGATATGCTCAAGGGTCCTGAACTGAACGACGACGCCGTACTTTTGCCCACCCCTTCCAAGTTCGAGGGCATCTTCCCAACCGGCCTCATAGTCCAGGTCAACCGTTCCCGTCACCTGTGACAATATCTGTTCAAGCGCATTGGCTCGATTGTACGCAACATGGACGGTCACGGCGAAATCTCGTCTATGGGTCACGTTGCCAAGGAATATAGCGGGAAAGCCAAGTCACACAACCAGAAGTGCAGACGCGAAGCACTCGGACGCAATGGCCTCCAGTGGCGCTACACTGAACTTGACTGCCTTGAGGCACGACAAGTAGCGCCAAGAACTGGGCGCGCAAGTTGTCGATACGGAAGCCCCGCACAAGCGGAGCCTACTCAGGCCCAAACTGTATCGACCTCCCGCAGTAGATGCCCAGCCAGGATGTAGTCTCCAAGCTTCATTGCCTTTGTCTCCAAGGTCGCCAAGTCCTTGGCTGTCAGTTCGGTCAATGCGAACTGGCAGTAGAGATTTCGTTGTCTGAAGGAGACCTTCGGCCGAATAAGGCCCGCGATAAGTGCAGTGTGGGACCTCACAGCGATGTTCTCGTGCCCGCGATACTCCACGCAGATGCCAGCCTTCTGGCCCAAACGTCCGAGTTCAATCGCATCCTGCCAACCTGACTCGTAATCCAGTTCGACTCGTGCTATCCCTTCTGCCGCCAAAAGCCTAACGGCTTCCCCTTTGGTTCCAGCTCGGGCTGTCGTCATTCCTGTCTCCACTTACATCGTCCGACGTACGGGTCACCGGTCTAATTCTGCATGCTATTGAATTCAACTCAATGTCGTCTGTCCACTTTGTACAATGGCAGGACCCTCGTCACGCGTGCGGCCTCGCTGGAATTCATTTGCAAGCGCGAGAGCGGTCCATCCGCCTAAAGTGTTATTTAATTCTGACGTAAAAAAAATTAAAGTCAATATGTGCTGGCGACGATGTCATTGTGAGCACCCACGTAACCAACCGGCACTTGACTTCTGCCAGAGCATTGAGGGCGAGGCCGCAAGCTTCCAGCTAAGGAAGTATCTGACCCAATCCGAACGGGGCCCCGTTTGGTATCGACGGGGCTCCGGGAAGCTCGCCGCGACTCTTCAATATTGCTTACCGTTGCAATGAATCCCATCGCGCAGCCGTTGGTTGTTGTCAAATGCGACTGTTGGCAACACCCAGAGTGACAAAGCTGTGCCGGCTTTGCAAAGCTGACTTGAGAGTTATTTTGACGCGGTGACGGCGACTTGCGGACTTCAACTTATCGCATCCCGTCCGGTCGGTCGGCGAGAAAATTCGGGCATCTCGGATGACGAGGTGGGACCCGCCGTGGACTACATGGTATGTGCTGCGAAGTAGCGCGACGCGCCACCAATATGAAAAACTGACGTGCGGGCGACCAGATTGGTTAGGCGACTGGCGGCGAAGAGCCGTGACGGCAGGGGAAAGCTTTGAGCATTTCCGCGTCGAGGCTGGAGTAGGGTCTCAGCTTGGGTAGTCCGAGGGCGTGCCACTCGCGGCGAGGAGTGAGGCCTCCCCTGCTAAGGAAGGACGGTGTTGCACCCAAGCAGGGAAGCGCTCATCCGTCTCGTCGACGGAGATATCCCCAAGGTGCGTGCAGGCCTCGGCAGGCAGGGCAATGTGATACTCCTTGCGCCATAGCACCATGACGGTGAACCTGAGGACACGAATACGCACCTCTCTGGGGACGGGATACGGGGAAACATGTGAGGGAAGTGCCTCCATGCCAACACGCCGCCGGACCTCATACGTGAGCATCCCTTTCTCCTCGCGCCGGACCAACTCTGCGCGCGCGAGGTGCAGGTGCAAATATAGGGTACGCATGACGAGCGCAAGTACCAGCAGCACCACGATTGTCAGCACGATGATTCTCCCCAATGAGACCGGATTCCCTTATATGGGTCA
>NZ_JBVASY010000004.1:0-327305 GCF_057814235.1 Cupriavidus sp. F041 | reverse complement strand
AACAAAAAAGCCCCTCGTCACAGCGAGGGGCCTTTCTTCCATCTCGATTTCCTAGGTGCAATGGCGACTACAGCTTGCGAATCTGCGAAGCTTGCAAACCTTTCGGGCCTTGCTTCGATTCAAATTGGACTTTGGCGCCTTCGTCAAGAGACCGGTATCCCGTGCCCTGGATTTCCGTGTGGTGCGCGAACAAATCCGCGCCACCGCCGTCCGGCGTAATGAATCCAAATCCCTTTTCGTTGTTGAACCACTTCACAATACCAGTCGCCATTTCATCCTCGGAGCAACGCGCATGCATACTGCATGCAGAAATAAAAATCCAATCTAGACCTACTACTGCACCCTGAGCATTTCGCCCTCGATTGCAGCAAAGTAATCGGAACCGCCAGCATAGCCGACCAGGCTGTTGTAGCCAAGATGGCATAGGGTTTACCACTGAGGGATCCATGGGTTCATGTTAGTTGACGACTAGGCACCGTTGGTTAATGCAGTTGCGAATCCGAGGGAGGAGAATTGCGCGTAATAAAATCCGCGACATACTAGTTGGGGGTGACCGTGCGTTTCGCTATCTGCCGAAAGAAGCTGGATGCTTAGAAGCAAACCGACCTGCCAGGCTCCGGCTTGTAGGAGGGCAGTGACGGACTCAGATTGTGCTGGTGAACGCCAGTCGTCGACGCTCCAGTCGAGCGTGGTGGCCTGCTGTAGCAAGGTGACAGCAACAGCGCGCAAGGCACTTGAAGACCGTGGATTGAATACAATCTGCATGATGTTTTGATGTCAGCCTAGTAGGCCTGCAGAGATAAGGGTTATCCGCGATGCTGTGTGACGTCAAATCACCGTCTGAGCACGCCGGTCTCATGGGCGGGCCACAATGCCAAAAAGTGGAACGAAAATGCTGCTTAAATCTGACATGAAAATATTTTAATTTCACGTAGACTGGTGGCGTAGTCCTTGCTACCACCCGCGTATCCTCCCTGGCGACGCGGGTTTCTTTTTTGTGCAACAGCGCACGGGTTTTTTTTCGATGTTTGACCTACACTTTCCAACCATACATTGCACTTAGTCCGGCAATTCTGCTGGGGCTGTATTGGCCATGGAAATCTACCAACTACATCTTGTTTCTTCGGGTGTAAACCTCCGATGTGTTGTTGAGGGACACAGAGTTCGCGTTCCTGTTGAAGGAAATCAAGTGAGCCTGGATGGGAAACAGCTCGAGGTTTACGGTTGCCGTACCGCAAGCGGAAGAGTGCGAACGGGACAGGTTGGACTTGTATCGGGAACCCTAGTCGAAGTCTGGTGCGATAACAACGGAATGCTCGTGTGTGCACGGGCTGATGATGTAGACCGGGTGCGTGCCGCGAAGGCGGCGCGAAAAGCGGCAGAGGAGGCCGCCTTACGGGAGCGCGAAGAGGACCTTCGCATTCGAGCACAGGCGTTTAACGCTAGCCTTGCTATTCCCATCAGGTGGGTACCCGGTGCAATCAAAAGTGAATCCAGTCGCCTGCTCGGAACGCCAGACGACGAGGGGCAGCTTTTGGCCAACAATGTTCATGTCTGGCTGAAGCAGGGCTTTCGCGACGGACGTCTGACGCGCAGCGCTGGTGATTTACTTTGCATGCGTTCGCGGCGAATCACCGAAAAGCATTTAAAGCTGCGAAAGGCGGAGGCGTATGCTGAGGTTACTTGCAGGGAATGCCTTACCGTCGCGAAGCGATGGGCGCAGCGACTGATTGATGTTACCGGGCTCGAACCGCACAACATCCAGGGCGCGCCCGTTGGGTAGTCACGCAATGTGCCGTCGCCCGCATTGACAACTGTGCGAACCAGCTCACTGCATGTCGACGGTCACCATCAAAGCAGTTTGCTTCCCACGCTGGTAGTAGACCTACAGAGCAGAATTGTCGTGGGCCCCGTCCTGTCGTTTGCGCTCTGGGCTTGCCTGCCAAGGAGAATTACCGCCCGTGCTGGTGGCTGGCAAGGACGAGCCGGTCGGTCGTGCGAACGAGGCTGCGCTAGATGAGGCACACGGACAGAAAATAGCCGGGGATTGTGTTCAAAATTCCTTCGGCGCGGCCGGAGAGATGTCTCTGCCGGAGAGGAGGGATGCATGTTGTGCTCCAATTAAATGTGCGCCATGGAACACACTTCGGGCGAGCGGCGGCCAAACGCTGAGATCATCGGTCGCAGTCTTGCATAGGGCGACCCGTTGTCAAGTAATTCGGCGGGCGCGATGTCGGCGCCAGACGTAGTTGACTGGCCGATGCCCGGCCTTGATCTGTCTGGGTCGTCGAGTAAATTGAATGCTCGGGCCAAGACCATGCCTACCGCACCGCGGCGCACACCGCAGCCAAGGTGGCCGCCGCCGGGATCTGGGCTGCGCTGCCGGTCGGAGCGCTCAATCTGATTGGACGCGCGTGATGATCGAGAGCGCGCTCTGTGTCCACCTTGGTAGAGGAGACTGTCCGTCATGATCGCGCCGCTTTTTGCTCACCGTCGTCCGCTCAGCCAACCATTCTCCGCAAGCCGATCATAGGCAAGTCAGCGGGGGTTTCCTCTGGCGCCCGCCACAGGGTGGGGCGAAGCCTATGGCTCGCTAAAGAGAGGTCCTGGCAAATAGTCGGCCCGAGGCCGGCCACCCTGCGATGCTCGCAGTAACTACTGGGTTTGACGGCGGGAAAGTGGCGAGGCCCTTGTCGCCTTCTTGGGGCGAAGTGTCCGCCCTGCCAGGTCAACCTGTGCACCTTTCGAGCGTTAAATAACAGGGGGAACGGCGCGTTCTCCCCTGTGGGTCAAAATGGCATGTCCAGGAGGAATCATGAATAAGTTCGCCGCTACCGCCATCGCCCTGTGCCTTGGCGCTGCATCCCTCGCCGCTCAGGCGCAAACCGCTGGCAAAGTCGACCCATATACGCAGGGCGCCAAGGCCGGGAAATTTGATCCCTACACCGAGGGCGCGAAGAAGGATACTGCCGAATCGCTGACCGACGCGTCCGCCCCGAAGGCCAAGCCGGCACACAAAAACAACGGGCAGACGAGCAAGAAGAGCAAGAAGGCTGCGCCGGCATCGGCAGCCGCTGCAAGCTGAGATCTCCCCGAAGCGCACGCCACTGTGCGCAGATGCTTAGGATAGGCCCGCAGCTTGCGGCCTATCCTTGTGCCTGCCTAGCCGCCCGGTAGAACTTGCTCGACCGGCGTCTACGCATGGTGTCGGGTAGTCAGTGCCAAGCCTGATCGTTCCTTGGGTCAGCCCGAGCAGCCCAACGACGGGTAGCTTCGATAACCTTACGAATAGCGCGCCGGCGGGTTCGGAAGTTCCCGTGAACGCACTAACTTCGGTAGTTACCGCCACCAACACGCTGTGCGAAGACAGTTTCCAGACGGCGAAGCAAACGGTCGAATTCGTCGAGCATAACTTCAATGGGGCAAGCAGCAGGGCATCGAAGCCGGCCAGCCAAGCCGTCGGGCATGCGTCGCGCGCCGCCAAGATATAAGGTGCACCCGTCGTCGCAACGCGGCGACACGGGTCGTTGGCAGCCACCGTGCGAACGACCTTTCAAGCCGTATCGGGGGACTGAATCCATCGAAAATTGATACATATACGACAATCATTCGAAGGGGGCACGGTGGCATCCGAAACCTACCAAGACTACACGTTACGAGGCCTCGCGAAGCCTCTCGCGGACGGAACGTTTGAAGCTTCTGGCGGCGTAGGGAAAGGCCGGCAATTGCTGCGGGACTCGGGGCCTCTCGGCTACTATCCGACCTTCGAGCTTGCTATACCCGGATGTGCGAATACGTCCCTTCACCAATGACAAAACGTAGGCCACTGATGCGCACCATAGTTGCCTTGCTCTCTCTTTGGTTGGCCGTTTTCAGTCCTGCTGCGTGGTCCGCCGCCAATAGTGTTTATCTTGAAGAGTTGACCTCGACCGAGGTCCGCGATGCCATCCACGCTGGCACGACGACGATCATCATCCCGGTCGGCGGCACAGAACAAAGCGGCCCGCACATGGCGCTGGGCAAGCACAATGTGCGGGTCAAGGTCCTGGCGGGCAGGATCGCCACATCGTTGGGCCATACACTGGTCGCGCCAGTGGTAGCCTATGTGCCCGAAGGCAGCATTACCCCACCCGTTGGGCACATGCGCTTTGCCGGCACAATTTCGGTACCGGACGACGCCTTTAAGAGCGTACTGGATGCCGCCGCGCGCAGCTTCAAGCAGAATGGTTTTGTCGACGTCGTGTTCATCGGTGATCACGGCGGCTACCAGGCCCAGCTCAAGGCAGTGGCGACGCGCCTGAATCACGATTGGGCGGCGACGCCCGCCCGTGCCCACTTCATCGGGGATTACTACCGGGTCACTCAAACCGACTACGTGCAGGCCCTCAAAGCCAAGGGGTTGAGCGATGCGCAGATCGGCGTGCATGCAGGCACGGCCGATACTTCGCTAATGATTGCCATCGACGCTACATTGGTTCGGACAGATCAAATGGCACACGATCCACGCGAAGGCGCGGCCAATGGCGTCGCTGGCGATCCGCGCGCTGCCAGTGCGGCGCTGGGTCAGTTGGGCGTCGATCTGATTGTGGCGAGAACGGTAGCCTCCATTCGCGCTGCACTGGGTGCTTCGCGCTGAGCGCGCTACTAGCATTCCATGATGTGTAGACCGAGAGATTGAGAGGTCAAGCATGCGCAAGAATCCCGTTGTCGTCGTTTCTGTCGTGGTCGCCTTATCGGCGACCGCTTGGTGGGTCGCAAACCACGCCATCGCAGCGCCGGCAAACGCATCGTCTCCACCTGGAACTTCTGCGCAGAACGACCGAGTGGCGACGGTGCCTGGCATGCCGGCCGTGCCTGACCGGAACAATCTTTACAGCGAGGCGGGCGCCGACCGCATGAGTCCGGCGGTTGCCGGTGCCCTGGAGCGCGTGTACGTGCCAAACCACACATCCAATACCGTGTCCGTGATCGATCCGGCCACGCTGAAGGTCATCGATACCTTCAAGGTGGGTATCAACCCGCAGCATGTGGTGCCCTCGTGGGACTTGCACACGCTGTGGGTAGCCAACAACGCCGAAGGTCGCCCCGATGGCAGTCTGACGCCGATCGATCCCAACACAGGCAAACCGCGACAATCGATTCGCGTGGACGACCCCTACAATATGTATTGGTCTCCGGATGGTCAATCGGCCATCGTGGTTGCCGAAGCATACAAGCGCCTAGACTTCCGTGACCCACGCAGCATGAAGCTGCAATATTCGATTGCTACGCAGCAATGCGGCGGAATCAATCACGCCGATTTCTCCATCGACGGCAAGTTCGCGCTGTTTACCTGCGAATTTGACGGGGCAGTCACCAAGATCGACCTGGTGAATCGCCGCGTCGAGGCCACCCTCAAGCTGAGCAAATACTTCGACCGGCCGGATGTCCTCGCGCTGATCGCCTCACCTGGCAAGAAGCCCGCCAAGATCCCTGACCCGAAAGAGTCTGGTGGCGAAATCTGCACCACCACGGGCATGCCGCAAGACGTGCGGGTATCGCCAGACGGCAAGGTGTTCTTCGTGGCGGACATGATGGCCGACGGCGTCCATGTGATCGATGGTGAATCGTTCAAGCAGATCGGCTTCATCGCCACCGGCATCGGCGCGCATGGCCTGTATCCCAGCCGCGATGGCAGAAGCCTTTATGTAGCCAACCGTGGCACCAACAAGATCCATGGCACGCCGGGCGGCAAAGGCAGTGTCTCGGTCATTGATTTTGCGACTCGTACCGTCACTAAGACCTGGCCCATTCCGGGGGGCGGCAGCCCTGATATGGGCAACGTCAGTGCCGATGGCCAGCACTTGTGGTTGTCCGGTCGGTTCGACGATGTGGTGTACCGCATCGACACCGCAACGGGCAGTGTCGACAAGATCAGGGTGGGTCGTGAACCGCATGGGCTGACGGTGTGGCCACAACCGGGCCGATACTCGTTGGGGCATACAGGGAACTTGCGCTAACCGGTGAGCGTGTCATGGTCAGGAGTGGATGCCGTCAGGCCCTTACGCTTACGGATTTGCTCTTTCCGCTCGTTCATGCTTTTCCTATTGCATGGGTTTCTTTCATGCGCACCGCCGCGACCACGCCTGAAAGCAAGGTCAGCACCGACACCGGCCAGATAGCCGTCGCACGCCGAAAATATCAGCGGTGATACCGACTAAGAGGGCTCTCACCGCGTAGCCAAGGTCTCGCCAGAGTCGGTAGACGCCCACTGCGGAAGCGCGCCAAGAAGGGGGGCCGCGTCGCCGATTGCGGCGAGCAAGGTCGGATAGACCATGGCCGTGCCGATTCCAAACAACACGGCACCCAGGCCAAAGACCAAGAAATCCGCTGCTACCGCGGTGACGGCAATACTCCCTGCCTGCAACCACATCCCCCACACGATCAGCCCCTGCGGCCGAGCCGGTGAGAATCTGCGAAGCGCCCCAGACTGCTGGATAGATTGCGGCGAGGATGCCGATTTGCGCCAGTGTTATTCCTGCTGCGGCAAAGACCAGCGGAGGCGCGTAGAAGAATGCGGTTCGCCGAGGTGGCGACGGCGCGCAAATGATGACAAATTGGAGGACAGGCATGAAAGTCACGACCAACGTATGCTGATCGACACCGTGCGTCGATTCATCCAGGAACGCGACAACGCCGTTCATTCAGTTGCCGTCAGTATTTAACTGAACCTTTATGCGGCGAAATTGACATGGCTCGTAGTGGCACAGTTGTAACGTCCGGAGCAAAATTCTGTCCTTGTCAACGCCATCTTTCGAAGCCTTCATCCATATCTTCGAGCGAAAGACCGAGCTGTAAGGAGGCGTGGAGCCAAGTCTTCCCGAGCGGGGCGATGCTACGGCGTCAAGATGCGGCTGTCCCCCCGTGACCGTTCGTGACAAGCCGGCTATATCCGGGCCGTAATTCGAGTGGACGCAGAACGCTTGAGGCTACCTAACCGATATCAGATCGGTATCTAAAAGATACCATTTGCCTTTCCGAGGCGGCCGGATAGGTTGCAGCGGGCGGTCCATGGCGAGAAGACGTGGAAGATTTCCAGGTAGTCACTCAACCACTGCCGTAGCGATGGCAATACATCGACGCCCGGGTTGCAAAGTCGCCGTACGCGCTCGGCGCAGCACGAGATTTTGTGACAAGCAGCGATGCCTGCTACGAAGAATTCGTGCCACGCTGATTGGGGTAGCTGCTATCATGCCGCGCATCGCGCGCGGGTGTAGCTCAATGGTAGAGCAGAAGCCTTCCAAGCTTATGACGAGGGTTCGATTCCCTTCACCCGCTCCATCGGGCCTCTAGCTCATGCTTGGTTAGAGCAGCGGACTCATAATCCGTTGGTGCCGTGTTCGACTCACGGGAGGCCCACCACCGCTTCCGTAAGATCTTCCGGCTTCCAGATGGAAATAGCGGAGGTGGATTCTGAATTAGCATGAAGCCGCCTCAGTCCTTTGCAGGCAACTCCACGCGTTCGATCTTACCCACGATCAGCCAGTAGCTCAGGATGGCCAGCAGTCCGTGGGCACCGACATATACCAGTGCGCCATTGAAGGAGTGTGTGTCAGCCACGATGTAGCCGATCACGATCGGCGTGACGATGCCGGCGATATTGCCCACCGCGTTGAACACGCCTCCGGTGCTGCCCACGATGGCGGCGGGTGCGGTGTCGGCCACCACGGTCCAGCCTAGCGAGCCGAAGCCCTTGCCGAAGAACGCCAGGCTCATCAGCGCGATCACGACCCAGTCGGTGTCCACGTAGTTGCAGGCGATCATGGTGGCGCTGAGCAACAGGCCGATGGTGATCGGCAACTTGCGCGCCATCGTCAGCGAGCCGGTGCGGCGCAGCAGCGCGTCCGACACGAAGCCGGTGGACACGCCGCCGATAAATCCGAAGATGGCTGGCACTGCGGCAACGAAGCCCGCTTGCAGGATAGTAAAGCCGCGCCCATTCACCAGGTAGCTGGGAAACCACGAGACAAAGAACCAGGTAATGGCGCTGATGCAGTACTGCGCCAGGAAGATGCCCACCAGCATGCGGCTCCGGAACAGCTGGCCGAGTTGCGCCAGCGTCGGGCCCTTGCTGCCCTTGGCGCTCCTGCCGCCGAGATGCACCAGCGCGCCGCCTTGCTCGATGTAGTCGATCTCCGCCGGCGTCACGCGCGGATGCGCGGCGGGTGCGTGATAAAGGCGATACCACGCCCATGCAAGCAGCAGCCCCAGCGCGCCCATTACCGAGAAGATATGCTGCCAGCCGAAGCGGTGATCGAGCCAGCCCATCAGCGGTGTGAACACCACCAGCGACAGGTACTGCGCACTGTTGAAGATCGCGCCGGCCACGCCGCGTTCCGTGGACGGGAACCATGCCGCGATCACGCGCCCGGACGAAGGGCCCACCGGCGACTCCATCGCACCCAGCAGGAAGCGCAGCACCAGTAGCGCCATGAAGGCAAAGGCAAACCAATGCACCATACTCATCAGCAGCGTGGTGAGCGACCACAGCACAAGCCCCAGGCCGATGGCCTGCTTGGCACCGATCTTGTCCACCAGCCAGCCGGCCGGTACCTGGCTCAGCACATAAGCCCATGCAAACGAAGAAAACAACCAGCCCATCCGCACGGCGTCCAGTCCCAGGTCCTTGCTCATATGCGGGCCTGCCACCGATAGCGTCGCGCGGTCACCGGTGCTCAGCGCCAGCACGATGGTGATCAGGGCCAGCATCAGGTAGCGGTAGCGTCCGCTGGCAACGGCGGCGACCGTCGGTTGTACAGGGGAGGTGAGTGCGGTGGCGGACGCAGGTGCCGCCGGGGTCGTGGGGGCGGATGTCATGACGACTGACATGGCGGTCTCCAATCTTGTTTGATGGCAATGGCGCCAGGCTCTATGTGCCGGCGCGTCCCGCGGCTAGGTGCTGCCGAGGCGTATTGCCTGCATGCTAGATAAGACGATCAGAAGAAGATAGCGACAGGGGGTGGCAGGGGTAGCTTGTGTCCCATTGCTTGGGAAATCTGGCGCAATTGTGCGGCTTGGGGCAGCAAATCGCCACTGCGCGCGTGACCCGAGTCACGATGTGGTAGTCGAGGAAGAGTACTGGCCACAAGGGTCAGGCTCGATGGGCTGGCTGTGATGGGTTTTCGTCGTAAGCGGCACACTTGGACGGTTCAACGCACGATTTTTTCCATATCCTGGGACGGCACGGAAGGTTTGCCGGTCTGCCCCGCATTCCACGCTTGCCGCCATCTCCCGCTTGCAGAAAAATGAACACGTGTTCATTGCGGTAGGACATACCGCGCCTCCAGCACTGAGCGACGTGGCGGCCAAGCCCCCGCACCACATACAACATCCTCATCCAAGCATTTCAGTATCCAGGAGACGCACTATGTACATCAGCGAACAGCTACTCAACCCCGACGAGCGCCGTCTGCGCCTTTCCACCCAACTCGGGGTAGAGAGCGTGGTGCTGGATAACCGCGGCACCGAGCTGGTGTCGGCAAGCGGCGGCGTCAGTGCCTGGGATGCCGGCAAGCTCACCACCTATCGCAAGTGGGTGGAGAGTTTCGGCCTCAAGCTCGATGTGTTTGCACTGGACGTGGGCTGCATCCTGCTGGATTCGCTGGTGGACCTGGAAGGCGCGCGCAAGCAGCGCGACGTCCTGGCGCAGAATATCCAGAAGGCGGCCGACGCCGGCATTACCTGCCTCAAGTACAACGTGCAGATGGTGGGCATCACCCGTACCGGCCTCAAGCCCGGGCGCGGCGGCGCGCAGAACTCCGGTTTTGTCTATGCCGAGTATTCGGCGGATGACGATCGCAAGCATTCCTACTGGGGCGTGGGCTATCCCACCAACCAGGATGAGGGCGACGCGGAGACCGCCATGCTGTGCGGGCAGAAAATGGCGCGGGATGTGCCGCCCGTTACCGAAAAGGCCGGTTGGGACGCCATCGAATTCCTGGTGGAAGGCCTGGTGCCTGCCGCCGACCACGCCGGCGTGCGCCTGGCTTGCCATCCGCACGACCCGGCGTACCCGGTGGGCGGACTCAACGGCATCGAGCACGTGGTGGGCTCCGCCGATGGCATCCGCAAGTTCCTCTCCCTCAGCCCGAGCGCCAACCACGGCCTGAACTTCTGCCAGGGCACGGTGGCCGAGATGTTCAAGGAGCCGGGCCGCGCCATGATCCCGGTGATCGAGGAGTTCGCCGCTACCGGCCGCATCTTCATGGTCCACTTCCGCAATATCCGGGGTGGCTATCTCGACTTCCAGGAAGTCTTCCCGGACGAAGGCGACGTCGATATGTTCCAGGCCATCAAGGCCTACCAGCGCGGTGGCTACAAGGGGCCGCTGTGCCCGGACCACGTGCCGGTGTCGGATCTTGACGAGAACCGTGAACGCTTCATGTCCTTCGCGCTGGGCTACACGCGTGGGCTGTTGCAGGCGGCCGGCGTGTGGTCCACACCGGTGCGCGGTTAAGCACCGCGGCGGCCAGACATGACAGACGCACAGCAGACAACCCGCAAGACGCCCGAGGATTTGCGCTCGCACCGCTGGTTCGGCAAAGAATCCATGCGCACCTTCAACCACCGCTCGCGCATGGCGCAGATCGGCTTTGGCGCGGAGGAATATCGCGGCAAGCCGGTCATCGCCATCCTCAATACGTGGAGCGAGATCAATCCCTGCCACACGCATTTCAAGGCGCGCGCGGAAGAGGTCAAGCGGGGCATTTGGCAGGCCGGCGGCTTTCCGCTGGAAATGCCGGCCATGTCGCTGGCCGAGCCATTCCAGAAGCCCAGCGCGCTGCTGTACCGCAACCTGCTGGCGATGGAAGCCGAGGAACTGCTGCGCTCTTACCCTGTCGACGGCGTGGTGCTGATGGGCGGCTGTGACAAGACCACGCCCGGCCTGATCATGGGCGCGACGTCGATGAACCTGCCGGCCATCTTCATGCCGGCCGGGCCGATGCTGCGTGGCAATGCGGGCGGCAAGACGCTGGGATCGGGTTCGGACATGTTCAAGAACTGGGCCGAGCTGCGCGCGGGCACCATCACCCATGACGACTGGGAGGAGGTACTGGGCGGAATTGCCCGCTCCCCCGGCCACTGCATGACGATGGGCACCGCCTCCACCATGACCAGCGCCGCCGAGGCCATGGGTTTGACGCTACCGGGCGCGGCCTCGATCCCTGCGCCGGACTCGCGCCACGCGCAGATGGCGGTACAAACCGGGCGGCGCGTTGTTGAGATGGTGTGGGAAGATCTGACGCCATCCAGGGTGCTCAGCGCCCAGGCGTTCGACAATGCCGTGGTATGCGTGCTCGCATTGGGCGGCTCGACCAATGCGCTGGTGCACCTGGTGGCCATGGCGCGGCGCGCCGGCGTGGCACTGGATCTCCAGCGCTTCGACGAGTTGGCCGCGACGACGCCGCTGATCGCCAACCTGAGGCCGGCGGGCAAGTACCTCATGGAAGATTTTTTCTATGCAGGCGGCTTGCGCGGGCTGCTCGAGCGACTACGCCCGCTGCTGTATGTGGATGCGCTCACGGTAAACGGCGGCACCCTTGGCAACAATATCGCCGGCGCCCCGGTGCATGACGACGACGTGATCCTGCCCCTGGAGCGTGCGCTGGTCAGCGGCGGCAGCCTTGCCGTGCTGCGCGGCAACCTCGCGCCCGACGGCGCCGTCATCAAGCCCGCCGCCGCCGCGCCAAATCTGCACCGGCATACGGGCCGCGCCGTGGTCTTCGACAGCTATGACGCCCTCAACGCCGGCATCGACGTTCCCGAACTGGAGGTCGACGCCAATAGCGTACTGGTGCTGCGCAATGCCGGACCGCTGGGCGGACCGGGCATGCCCGAGTGGGGCCAGTTGCCGATTCCGAAGAAGCTGCTGCAGCAGGGCGTGCGCGACATGGTGCGCATCAGCGACGCGCGCATGAGCGGCACCAGCTTCGGCGCCTGCGTGCTACATGTGGCCCCGGAATCCTTCGTCGGTGGCCCGCTGGCGCTGGTGCGGACAGGCGACCTGATCGAGCTCGATATCCCCGCACGCAAGCTGGAACTGCTCGTCGACGACGCCGAGCTGCAACGCCGCCGCGCCGCATGGACGCCACCGCCGCCGCGCTACCAGCGCGGCTATGGCGCGATCTTCGCCCAGCAGGTGATGCAGGCAGATAAGGGGTGCGATTTTGCGCTGTTGCAGGGGACTGAGGCGACGAAGGAGCCGGACATTTTTTGAGGCCTGCCGGTCTTGTTCGCAGGCATGCCAATGGTCGGGGTCAAATCGTGGGATTGTTCACGGAATGCGCTGCTTGTACGCGGTAATCGCGATCCACAAGGGACTGGGACGCGCTCGCTGCCCCCCTCAGGCACTCTCCCTTGGCACGATGCGAAAGCCCATGTCGATCACCCGTTGCGCCCGCCTGGCCGGCCGCGCCTGACCCTGCAGCCTGCGCAGCAGCACCTCGCCAGCCTGGCGTCCGAGTTCGCGCGGCTGTACCTGCACTGTGGTCAGGGTCGGGTAACTTGCCGCGGCCATGGCCAGGTCCGAGAAGCCCACCACGGCAACGCGGCCGGGCACCGGCCAGCCGTGTTGTCGGCATGCCAGCAGCGCGCCCACGCCGAGGATATCGTTGCTGCAGAACACAGCCTGGATGTGCGGGGCACGCGCCAGCAGCCGCGTGAATGCCTGCGCGCCGGCCTCGATCGTGGAGGGCGGCGGCAGCAGCTCCGCTTCGGCGGGTGCCATGCCAAGCTCGGCCAGTTGCGCTTGCAAGCCATCCAGCCGCTTTCGCGCGCGGGCTTCGTCGGCGCCGATAAAGCCGATGCACCTGTGCCCGCGCTCGCACAGGTATTGCGCCACCGCTGCGCCCACGCCGGCATTGGAGAACCCCACCGCCATGTCGATGGGATCGTTGGTCAGGTCCCACGTTTCCACCACCGGCAGGCCGAGGCGGCGCAGCTTGTCGCGTACGCTTTTTTCATGGCTCACGCCGGTGAGCACGATCGCATCCACGCGCCGGCCAAGGAAGGCGTCGACCAGGCCGGCCTCTTCGCGCGGGTGGTAGCTCGACTGCGCAAGCATGAGTTGGTAGCCCTGCGGCGCCAGCGCCGCGGCCAGGCCGTCCATGGTGTCCGCGAACCAGGCATTTGACAGCGTGGGGACAATGGCACCGACAATGCGCGAGCGCGTGGACGCCAGGCTGCCAGCGGTGAGATCGGGCACATAGCCGAGTTGCCGGATCGTGGCCTGCACCAGTTCGCGCGTTGCCTGCGCCACCGTCTCTGGATGGTTGATCACGCGGGATACGGTCACGCTGGCGACGCCGGCCGCACGGGCCACATCCAGCATGCGCACCGGGCCCTTGCGCGCCTGCGCCAGCATGTCGGCGGTCTTGGTGGCTTTCATGGGTGGCTGCAGTTCGCTGTGTTCGGTTCGGTCTGGTGTCGGCCAGTGCGTGCGCGCCGTCGGCGATGGAGGAGGGCGGCTCTACCGTGCGCACCACCACGTCTGGCAGGGCGCGTGCGGCGATTGCCTCGCGGTATCCTGCCAGGCGTTTCAGCGCGCGATCCTCCTTCGCGCCAATAAAGCCAAGGTAGCGGTACCCGCGCGCCAGCAAGTGTTCGGCCACGGCAGCGCCCGCAGCGCGGTTGGAGAAGCCGGCTACCATATCGATGGGGTCGTCTGTGAGGTCCCAGGTCTCTACCACCGGAATGCCGCAGCGGCGCAGCTTGGCACGCACGGCAGGCACATGGCTGACGCCCGTGAGCACTACTGCGTCCACCTGGCGGCCAATAAAGGCGTCGATCAGGATTTCTTCCTGACTTTGCCGGTAGCGCGTCTGACCCAGCAGCAACTGGTAGCCGCCCCTCTCCAGCACTTCACCCAGCCCGTCCATGGTTTCCGCAAACCAGGCATTGGAGAGCGTTGGCACGATGGCGCCGACGATGCGCGAACGCCTCGTCGCCAGGCTGCCGGCATTCAAGTTAGGCACATAGCCCAGTTGCGCAATGGCCTGTTGCACCGCGGCCAACGTGGCTGGCGAGACCAGGTGCGGATGGCTGATCGCTCGCGACACCGTCACGCGCGACACCCCCGCCATGCGCGCTACGTCCACCATGCGGCCGCTGCCCGGTGTGCTGCTGCCGGCGCTATCCGGCTGGTTCGGGTGGTCTGTATGCATTGGCTCGATGTTGGTGTTGCCTACGTCAGGCGGGCTCAACGCCGGCCTGGCTTGCCTGCTCGTTTTCCCTGATTTGCTCCGCGCGGGTCACTTATGCCGGCGGCCACCTGCAGCTTTGTCCCAGATCATGGGAATGCACGAGGCAGGCGGTGGGCGGCTGGCTTGTATTGTCGATGACGATCCCGAAAAATGGAAGCGCATCCATAAGAGCGCGCCGCAACCGATTCCTCTCTTGAAAGACCGCCGGCGCCGGGCCTCACCGAGACACCATGAACCAGCCTCTATCCCATCTCACCATCCGCCTGGCCGAGTCCGACAATGTCGTACTGGCGCGCGCCCGGATTGCCGCCGGCACCGACATTGGCGACGCCATGGCGGCGCAGGACTTCCCCGCCGGCCACAAGCTCGCCGCACGTCCCGTTCGGAAGGGCGAAGCGGTGATCAAGGGCGGATTCGCCATCGGCCTTGCCTCCGAAGACCTGCCGGCGGGCACCTGGGTGCATTCGCATAACCTCGTTGCCGACGACACCGCCACCGCGCGGCGCGAAGCGGAGGCACCCGCGGCTTCGCAGCCGCTGGTTGTCGCCGCCGGACAGCGCGCTACCTTCCAGGGCTTCGTACGGGCCGACGGCCGCGTAGCCACCCGCAATTACATCGGCGTGTTTGTGGTGGGCAATTGCGGCGCCACCGCCGCACGCAAGGTGGCCGACTGGTTCACCGAGACGCGCCTGGCGGCCTATCCCAACGTCGATGGCGTGGTGCCCTTCGTGCATGAGATCGGCTGCGGCATGGAGATGACTGGCGAGCCGATGGACCTGCTGCGCCGCACGCTATCCGGCACCATCCGCAATCCCAACATCGCCGGCGCACTGGTGATCGCGCTGGGTTGCGAGCGCAACAATATCTACGGCTTCCTGGAGCAGGAGAAGCTTGCCGTGGGGCCTGGGCTCAAGACGCTCGTGATGCAGGAAATCGGCGGCACTGCAAACACCATCGAGGCGGGCATCGCCATCATCAAGGACATGCTGCCGGCGGCCAACGCCTGCTCGCGCCAGCCGGTATCTGCGGAACACCTGGTGGTAGGCCTGCAATCGGCCGGCGCCGATGGCTTCTCTGCGGTATCGGCCAACCCGGCGCTGGGCGCGGCGGTGGATCTGCTGGTGGCGCAGGGAGGAACCGCGATCCTGTCGGAAACCGTGGATCTGGTGAGCCTGGGGCAGCGCTTCATCGCACGCGCCGCCACGCCCGAAGTTGCGGGCGAACTCGCGCAACGCATCGGCTGGTGGGAGCAGTACCACGCGGGACGCGATACCCAACTGAACCGTCGCCAGCGAGCCGACGGTGGTGCCAGCGGCCTTAGCAGTGCATTGGAGAAGGCCGCCAGCGGCGTGCAGCGTGCGGGCAGTTCACCGGTGACGGCGGTCTATGCGTACGCCAATCCCGTCACCGCACGCGGCCTGGTGTTCATGGACGCGCCCAGCTACGAGGCAGTATCCGCCACAGGCCAGATTGCAGGCGGCGCCAACCTGATCTGCCTGTCCACCGGCACGGGATCGGGATTTGGCGCGTTGCCGGCGCCGACCATCAAGCTGGCCTCCAATACGCCGACCTTCCAGCGCATGGAGGATGACCTCGATATCGATTGCGGCCAGGTGCTGGATGGCGCGGTCACCGTAGCGGAAATGGGCCAACGCATTTTCGCGCAGATGCTGCGCCATGCGTCCGGCGAGAAGACTTGCAGCGAAGCGCTGGGCGTGGGCGAGAACGAGTTCGTGCCCTGGCCCATTGGCGTGCTGGCTTAAGCCGGATCGCCGGACCGCAAAGGACAATGCCATGACGACAACGATGAATTCCAACACGCAAGATGTAGCGCGCAATCCCTTTATCCGCCTCGACCCGCAAGACAATGTCGCGGTGGCGCGCATGGAAGTGCCGGCAGGCACCGCCGTGCCCAGCGAGGGCCTTGTGACGCTGCAGCTCGTGCCTTCCGGCCACAAGGTCGCGGCCCGCTTTATCGCCAAGGGCGAGCCGGTGCTCAAGTACAACACGGTGATCGGCTTCGCCGCCGAAGATTTACCGCCCGGCACCTGGATGCACAGCCACAATATCGCCTTCGGCGACCTGGTGAAGGACTACCGCCACGGCCAGGACTACAAGCCGACCGATTACGTGCCGCCCGAACAGCGTGCCCGGTTCATGGGCATCGTGCGCCCCGACGGCCGCGTGGCCACGCGCAACTACATCGGCGTGTTCCTGGTGGGGCATAGCGGTGCCACCGTGGCGCGCAAGATCGCCAACGCGTTTGACGAGGAACGCCTGGTTGATTTTCCGAACGTCGATGGCGTGGTGCCATATGTGCACGAGCAGGGCAGTGGCATGGAGATGAGCGGCGAGCCGATGGACCTGCTGCGCCGCACCCTCGGCGGCTATATCCGCCATCCCAATACGGCCGGTGCGCTGGTAATCGCGCTCGGACACGAGCACAACGCGCTGCCGGCCTTCCTGGCCGACCAGGGCCTGCAACCCGGCCCCATGCTGAAGACGCTGGTGATCGAAGAGGCCGGCGGCACGCGCAAGGCGATCGCGGCCGGTATCGGGCTGGTGGAGCAGATGCTGGCCACGGCCAATGCCGTGAAGCGCGAGCCGGTGTCGGCCGAGCACATCACGGTTGGCCTGCAATGTGGCGGCTCCGATGGATTCTCCGGCTTGTCGGCCAACCCGGCACTAGGCGCGGCGATGGAGATCCTGGTGCGCCACGGCGGCACCGCGATCCTGTCCGAGACCTCAGAGATCTTCGGCGTGGAGCAGACCCTGACCGCCCGCGCGGTCACGCCGGAAGTCAGCCAGAAACTTGTCGACCGGATCAACTGGTGGCTCGAGTACAACAAGGGCCGAGACACGCAGATCAATGGCCGCGTCAGCCCAGGCAACAACGCCGGCGGCCTGGCCAATGTGCTGGAAAAAAGCCTGGGGGGTGCCAAAAAGGGCGGCAACGCGCCCTTGATGGAAGTCTACAAGTACGCCGAGCCGGTTACGCAGCACGGTTTGGTGTTCATGGACACGCCGGGCTATGACCCGGTCTCCGCCACCGGGCAGATCGCCGGCGGCGCCAATCTGATCTGCTTCACCACCGGACGCGGCTCCTGCTTCGGCTCGGTGCCGGCGCCCACCATCAAGCTGGCCAGCAACACGCCAATGTACCAGCGCATGGTCAAGGACATGGACATCAACTGCGGGGTGGTGATCGACGGCGAGGCCACCATCGAGCAGATGGGCCAGCAGATCTTCGCGCAGATCCTGCGCCACGCCTCCGGCGAGAAGACCTGCAGCGAAGCGCTCGGCGTGGGGCTGAACGAGTTCGTGCCTTGGCCGATCGGGGTGGTCGATTGAATCACTGATCCCTTGCTTCGGCACCTTTTACCAGCCTTCCACAAAAAATCATGGAGACAGCATGACCCACCACAGCAAACGAACCTTTCTCGCCGGCTGTGCACTGGCGCTCGCCGGCATCGTATCCGGCGCCGCCTTCGCCCAGGGCGACGCATGGCCCAGCAAGCCGGTGCGTATGATTGTGCCATTTCCCGCCGGCGGCACCAGCGACATCATGGGCCGCCTGATCGCCGAGCAGCTCGGCAAGGCGCTCAAGCAGCCCTTTATCGTCGAGAACAAGGGCGGCGCGGGCGGCACCATCGGCGCTGAACAAGCGGCCAAGGCGCCGGCGGATGGCTACACGCTGCTGCTCTCGGGTATCGGCAGCAATGCCATCGCGCACGGCATGACGCCCAAGCCCAACTATGACTCCAGCCGCGACTTCATTCAGATCTCGCAACTGATTGCCGGTCCCAATGTGCTGGTGGTCAATCCGGCGTTTCCGGCGAAGACCTTCAAGGAGTTCGTCGACTACGTCAAGTCGCATCCAGGCAAGGTCAACTACGGCGTGACCAACGCCTCGTCCGGCCACTTGGCGATGGAGCTGCTCAAGCAAACCGCGGGCCTGAACATGGTCGGCATTCCTTACCGCGGCGGCGGCCCGGCGCTGACGGATGTGCTGGCCAATCAGATCCCCACCATGTTCGTGAACCAGGACGCCGTGCTGCCTTATGTGAAGGCCGGCAAACTGCGTGCGTTAGCGGTGACCAGCGCGCAGCGCAACGCCTTGTTCCCGGATGTGCCGACGGTGGCGGAATCCGGCTATCCCGGCTTTTCTGCCGTATCGTGGGTAGGGCTGTCGGCACCCAAGGGCACGCCCAAGCCCATCTTCGACAAGCTTGAGGCGGAGATGATGAAGGCGTTCCGCCAGCCGGACGTGCGCGCCAAGCTGGAGGCCAATGGCTTTGTGGTAGTGGCGTCCAGCTCCCAGGAATACTCTCGCTTCCTGCAGTCCGAGACAGAGCGCTGGAGCAAGGTGATCAAGGAGGCGGGCATCAAGCCGGAATAAGGGCACGCGCTGCCCCCTGCGCCGATGCCGGCCGCGGGCAACAAACAGACTTCGAGCAAACAAGGACCATTCATGAGCAATACCGCCATATCCAACACCTCCTTCGCTTCACAGCAAGCCGCTGCCACGCTGCAGCCCACGGCCCAGGCCGCCGGCGACCGCATCGAATGGGTCAAGGTGTCGCTGGTCTACCTCCCGCTGGCCGCGCCGATCAGCGACGCCAAGGTGCTGACCGGCCGCCAGCGCCCGTTGACTGAGATCGCCTTTATCTTTGCCGAGATCCGCACCCGGGACGGGCATGAGGGCATCGGCTTCGGCTACTCCAAGCGCGCCGGCGGCCCCGGCATGTACGCGCACGCCAGGGAAATCGCGCCGGAGCTGATCGGCGAAGACCCCAACGATATCGCCCGCATCTGGAACAAGCTGCTGTGGGCCGGTGCATCGATGGGCCGCAGCGGGCTGACCACGCAGGCGATTGCCCCGTTCGATATCGCGCTGTGGGACCTGAAGGCCAAGCGCGCCGGGTTGCCGCTGGCCAAGCTGCTGGGTGCCCATCGCGACTCGGTACGCTGCTACAACACCTCGGGCGGCTACCTGTCGATGCCGCTGGACCAGGTACTGAAGAATATTGAAGCCTCCCGCGCCAACGGCATCGGTGGCATCAAGATCAAGGTCGGCCAGCCCGACACCGCCACCGACCTCAAGCGCGTCAAGGCGGTGCGCGAACTGCTGGGCGACGACTTCCCCTTCATGGTGGACGCCAACCAGCAATGGGACCGCACCATCGCGCAGCGCTTCGGCCGCGTGCTGGAGCAGTTCAACCTGGTGTGGATCGAAGAGCCGCTCGACGCCTACGACATCGAAGGCCACGCCGCGCTCGCGGCCTCGCTCGATACGCCGATCGCCACCGGCGAAATGCTCACCAGCTTCGGCGAGCACGCGCAGCTCATCACTGCGCATGCTAGCGATTTCGTGCAGCCAGACGCGCCGCGCGTGGGCGGCATCACGCCGTTCCTGCAGATCATGAGCCTGGCGGACTTCAAGGGGCTGAAGCTGGCGCCGCACTTCGCCATGGAGATCCACCTGCACCTGGCTGCCGCCTATCCGCAGGAGCCGTGGCTGGAGCACTTCGAATGGCTGGAGCCGATGTTCAACGAACGGCTGGAGTTGCGCGACGGCAGGATGATCGTGCCCAGCCGGCCGGGTCTTGGGTTCAGCTTGAGCGAGCAGGCGGTGGCGTGGACGGCGGACAAGGTGGAGTTCGGGGTGCGACCGTAGGCAGTCGTTGGCGATAGCGCACCAAACCATACGCCATCGGCGCGCTTCAGGGCGCGCCGATGGCGTTTGACACCCGCCTCGCGTCAGGCAGCGCCGGCGCCGCGGGTATTGACGTACAGCGCGTAGATGGAATGGCTGCTGGCCATGAACAGCCGGTTGTTCTCCAGGCCGCCGAAGCACAGGTTGGCGCAGCGCTCCGGCAGGCGAACATGGCCAATGGGCTTGCCCTTGGGGTTGAACACCATCACACCGTCCAGCGGTGCCGGGTCCACACCGGGCGCGCCGCCGCTGCCCCAGCCAGCCCAGATGTTGCCGTCCTCGTCGCACTTGATGCCGTCCAGCGCGCCGGGGCCGTTGGCGTCGATATGCTTGGTGCGGTTCGTCAGGCGCCCATCGGGCGCGACACTGTAGGCCCACACGAGCCGGTTGGGCAGGGCACGGCCCTCGATCACATAGAGCGTTTTCTCGTCCGGCGAGAAGCACAGGCCGTTCGGCCCGGCCAGGTCGTTGACGGCCTGGGTGAGCTTTCCGGTCTCGCCGTCGATGCGATAAACCGCGTGCGGCAGCTCTGGCTTGCCGATGCGGCCTTCGTAGTTGTTGCTGAGCTGGAAGGGCGGATCGGTGAACCAGATGGAGCCATCGGACTTGCAGACGATGTCGTTCGGTGAATTGAAGGGCTTGCCCGCGAAGTTGTCGGCCAGCGTGAGCACTTTGCCGCTGTGCTCGGTACGGCTGATGCGCCGCGTGATTGCGCCTTCGCAGGTGATGAGCCGGCCCTGGCGGTCGCGCGTGTTGCCGTTGGGATAGTTGGCGGGCGCGCGGAAGGTAGTGAGCTGGCCGCTGGCCTCGTCCCAGCGCATGATGCGGTTTGACGCCACGTCGCTGACAAGCAGGTAGCCGCCGTCGCCGATCCACACCGGGCCCTCGGCCCAGCGCAGGCCGGTGGCGAGCTGTTCCACGCCGGCGTTGAACAGGCGGTACTTCGCGAAGGACGGGGCGAGGATGACGACGTTGGGATCGGGGTAGCGCAGCGAAGGTGTCCACTGCGCCACGGCATTGCCGGCGGTGGCGCTGGCCGCCAGCGCGAGGCTACCCTTCAGGAAGCCGCGACGCCGTGGCGAAGCGGCGTGCTGAAGCGGAAATTCGTGCTGCTCTGGGTGACCTGAATCAGCTTGTGTCTCCATGCCCGGACTCCTTTGTCTTGATCTTGTGGGAATCAACACAATAGGAAGCTTTACGCGCGCTGGCGATGCCCGCGGGACGGGATCGCCAGCACGCTCCCAGCAAATGGGACGGTCGTGCGCGATGTGCGGGAAAACCCCGCGACCTCAAACCGTGTAGTCCACCGCCGCCCACTCAAAGTAAGGCTTCAGGTCCGTCACCAGAGCCTGGTGCAAGGGATGGAACAAGTAAGCATCCAGCGCCGTCTTGTCGTTCACCTCGGACTCCAGCACATAGTCCCAGCAGATCGCACGATCCAGCTCATTGGCGGTAAAGCGCCAGCTGCGTATGGCCGGGATCTGCGCGCCGAGGGCCGCCATGCGCTCCGCTAGCGCGGCTTCCAGCGTGGCATCCTTGAGCTTGCGCCGGAACAACACGATATGTCTCAGCATGGCACCCCCTCGCGTGCAATCAGCCAGGCCGGTGCATCTTGCAGCGCCACCGGGCGCAGGAAGCGATCGAGCGCGGCGTAACCCACCGAGGTGGTGAAGGGTTGCGTCGACGCGGGGAAGGGGCCGCCATGATGCTGGGCGGCGGTCACGGCCACGCCGGTGGGCACGCCCGCAAACAGCACGCGTCCGGCTACCTGGGTAGCGACGCGCACGAGGTCCAGCGTGGTGGCATCCGGCGTTTCGCTGCCGGCATCCACGCCCCACAGCGTCACGGTGAGCGAGCCGCCTACGGCGCGCAGCACTTGCTGTGCTTGCCCGGGTGAGTCGATCCGCACCACCAGCGCGGCGGCGCCGAAGACTTCCTCGTGCAGGCTGTCGTTGGCGATAAAGTCCGCGGCGTCGACTTCGGCCAGGTAGGGGCGCGGCAGGCCGCCGGCGTCCGCGCGCGCCACTTCACCGAGCAGCGGCTTGAGCTTGTCAGACGCGCGCCAGCGCGCCACGCCCTGGTCAAAGGCGGAGCGAATGCCGGCACTGAGCATGGCGTGCGGCGCGAGCGCGTGCAGGGCACCGGCCAGCGCGCCGACGAAGGCGTCGCCAGCGGCGTCCTTGCCGACCACGATCACGCCGGGGCTGGTGCAGAACTGGCCGCTGCCCAGGCAGATCGAGCTGGCCAGGTTTTGCGCCAGCTCCGCGCTGTTGCCGCGCAGCGCGGCCGGCAGCACTACCAGCGGATTGACAGAGCCGAGCTCGCCGTAGAAGGGAATCGGATGGGGGCGCTCTGCGGCCACCTTGGCCAGCGCGGTGCCGCCCTTGAACGAGCCGGTGAAGGCCACGGCCGCGATCGCCTCCGCCTGCACCAGGCGCACGCCGGTCTCGATAGCAGCGCCTTCGACAAAGCCGAAGATGCTGGCGGGCAGGCCTTGCCCGGCCACCACGCGTTGCGCCAGCGCAGCGGTCTTGCGCGACAGTTCCGGATGCGCCGGATGCGCCTTCACTACCACCGGGCAGCCCGCCGCGAGCGCCGCGGCGGTGTCGCCACCGAGCACCGAGAACGCAAACGGGAAATTGCTGGCGGAGAATATCGCCACCGGGCCCACGGGCACGCGCACGCGCGTCAGGCGCGGACGCCCGGCGGGCGGCGCGCCGGCTACGGCGGGATCGTCGAGGCTGGCGTGCGCGTCGCCGCGTTCCAGTACATCGGCAAAGCCGCGCAGCTGGAAGGCGGTGCGGTCCAGTTCGCCATTCAGGCGCGGCAGTTCGAGCGCGCTCTCGCGGTCGGCCAGTGGCACCAGGGTTTCGCGATCGGCTTCGAGCGCGGCGGCCAGCGCGCGCAGCAGGGCGGCGCGTTGCGCGGCGGGGCTGGCGCCCCATTGGCCGGCCACGGCGGCGGCTGCGGCGGCAGCGGCATCGATCTTCGCCGGCGTGGAGGCCGGCCAGCTTGCGCCGGTGGGCTGGCCACTGCGCGCGTCGATGGATTGCAGCAGGGAGGACATGGTCATACGCTCTTCAGGTGATAGCCGCGGCCCGCGTAGTCGAATGCCACCAGTTCGTTGATGGGCGTTGCCTTGTCGGCGGGCGAGGCGTAGTAGGCGCGGATCTCGGCGATTTTGCCGGTCTGCGGATCAAAGTCGTACCACTCGGCGCCGCGCAGCGCGGTGCCGCTCTTGTTTTTCCAGTGCGTCCATTCGATCATCGCCTCCGGGCTGTCATGGCTGACGATGAGGCGCTCGATCGTCCATTGCGAGCCGAGCGTTTCCACGCACCAGATCCATTTTTTGGCGATGGTGTCAGCTGTGCTCCAGGGTACTTCGGGCAGGCCGGCGGGGAAGTAGTGCACGGCGTCGGGCGTGAAGCAGTCCACCAGCGCGTCGTAGTCGGCCGCGTTGCAGGCGTCGAAGTAGCGGCGGATCAGCGCGGCGTGTTGCTCGGGAGTGAATTTGGCGGTCATCTTGGTCTTGTGTCCGGTTGGGCGGATTCAGCGGCTGCCGGCGGGCTTGGCGGCCGGGATCGGCGGGCGGCCGGCGGCGACCCATTCGCGATGCTGCGCGCGCGTGGCTTCGCTCGGCGGGTACAGGCCCCACAGCGCTTCGCCGGCCTGCACGCGCAATGCCAGGTAGGCTTCGATGTCGTCGCGCTTCTCGCACAGGTTGGCCATTTCCTCGGCCAGGTGGGCGGGGATCACGGTGATGTTGTCGCCGTCGCCGTGGATCACGTCGCCTGGATAGATCGCCACGCCGGCGCAGCCGATCGGCACTTGCAGGTCCGCCACATGGTGATAGGACAGCCGCGTGGTGGCGGTCACGCCCGTGCTCCAAACCGGGAAATCCATCTGGCTCAGCTCCGTGCCGTCGCGGAAGCTGCCGTCGGTGATGACCGCGCGGGCGCCGCGCATCATCATCCGCGTGATCAGCATATTGCCCATCGACGCGGCGCGGCCGTCGCGGTTGCTGTCGATTACCAGCACATGGCCCGGCTCGATCTGCTCCACGCCCACCCATTGCAGGTTGTCGGCGGAAGGCTCGGTGGTGAGGTTGCCGTAGACGTCGATGTCCTCGCGCGCCGGGATGAAACGCATGGTGTACGCGCGCCCGGCAAAAGGCTTGACCTTGGGGTTGAGCGGTGTCAGCCCGTGCAATACCGGCTGGCGGAAGCCTTTGATGTAGAGCTGCGTGGTCAGCGAGCCGCTGGTCACCTTGGCCAGGCGGTCGAGTACCGAATCCGGCACGTGCGGCGCGGGTGCACGCTGGGGGATGGTGGTAAGGGGCGGGGGAGGCGCGAAGGTGGGGTTGGTGCTCATGATGCGTGCTGTCCAGGTTGCAAATGGTCGGGGCGGCCATCGTCCCAATCAGTGGGACAAATCTGGCTGCGTGTCAGCTGTGCTGGCTGATTGCATGGTATTGAACTTCCCAGCAACTTAAAATGCTTCGCAGAGGGGCGCCCCCGCCAGACTGCTTCGTTTTTCCATATATTGAGACAAGCCACCATGTCAGTTAATCCCGGTGACGGTACCGGCGCAATTGAGAAGGCCATCGACGTGCTCGAAGCCGTGGGTGCCAACCCCGGCGGCATCAGCCAGTCCGACCTGACGGCGCAACTCGCGCTGCCGCGAACCACGGTGTACCGCCTGCTGGCCACGCTGGTGGCCCGCCGTATGCTGCGGCGCGATCCGCTGCGCAAGGTGTACCGGCTGGGCTTTCGCTGCTTCGAGATGGCGCGACAGGCCTATACGATGCCGGACCTGGTGGCCGCCGCCTCGCATGAGATGCGCGGCCTGCGCGACCTGACCGGCGAGACCTGCTACCTCGCCACGCTTGATGGGCTGGAGGTGATCTCGCTGGAACGCTGCGACGGCGCGCACAGCGAGCGCTCCGCGGCGGTGCTGGGCCAGCGCAAGCCGGTTCACTGCACCAGCCAGGGCAAAGCCATCCTTTCGGCCATGGCGGGCCCGGCGCGCGACGCCATTGTGCGTGAACTCACGCTTAAGGCGCTCACGCCGCTCACTATTACAGACCGGCGCCGCCTCAACGCGGAACTCAATATCACCGCCGCGCGCGGCTACTCCATCGACGACGAAGAGATCGTGCTGGGCGTGCGCTGCGTGGGTGCGCCCATCGTCGACCCGGAGGGCGTGGTCCGTGGCGCGATCAGCGTGGCCGGCCCGGCCTACCGGTTGACACGCGCGCGGCTGGAGCTGCTCGGGCCCGAGGTGGCGCAGGCCGCCCGCCGCATCGGCGCGCAACTCGAAGGCGTGCGCCTGCCCGCCGGCGATGCTTCGGTAACGGCGGTGCCTGGGCCGTGGGCATTCCAAGGCGCGCATCCGCTGTGGTGCGCGCGGCGTCAGCGGCTGTACTGGGCCGATGTGCTGGCGCCGTCAGTGCGCGTGCTCGACACCACGCAGGAACCCGCGCGCGATGAGCAACTGGTGCGCCTGGAAGCGCCGGTGACCGGGTTGCTGCTGCGTGGCGACGAAGTGTGGGCCATGCATGAGGGCGGCGCGGCGGCTATCGCGAGCGACGGCACCCGACGTCCGCTGGAAGGCTGGTCCCGCGAGCCGTTGCAGGCTTGCTGTGAGGGGGGCGAGGGCAGAGGCTATGGCGAGCAGGCCAACGCGGTGTGGGCTGCGACGGAGTCCGCCGAGGGTGGCTCTGCGGTGGGTCTACTGCGAGCCGACGGCAGCCTCGATGCGCACTGGCATATTGGCGAAGCCGTGCAGGCGCTATGCTGGAGCGCGGCGGACGAAACCCTCTATGCCACCACGCCGACCTCCGGCGCCATCCTGATGCTGCAGCCTGGCTCAACGGCGGTGCGTCGCCTTGCCAGCATGCCGCCCGGCGCGGGCAAGCTGAGCGGGCTCGCGCTGGACAGCAATGGCGGCATCTGGACGGCGCTATGCGAAGGCTGGAGCGTGGTGCGCTTTACGCGCGACGGCACGCTCGACCGCGTGGTCGGCATGCCAGTGCCCTGTCCCAGCGACGTTGCCATTGGTGGCGCCAATATGGACATCCTCTACATCACCACCTCACGGCAACAGGTGCCGCTGGAAACGCTGGCCAAGGCGCCACAGTCCGGATGCTTGTTCGAAGTAAAGGTTTGAATGGGATTAGCGCCTGTCCCCGAGGACAGTAGCGCGCGTGAAATCTTCGATGTTATCCAGCAGCGCATCAAGGGCTTTGCCGGCTCCATCGACATCTCCCTTGGCGATAGCGCCGGCAACGTTGGCATGCAGCTTAGCCATCATCGGTAAATCGGCCGCTTCCTTGTAGTGCAAATACCAGAAGCGCCGGGATAGGCCGTGCATCAAGCGCATGGCGCCTTCGGCGAACTCATTGCGGGCGGCCACGAGGCACAGCTCATTGAACTCGCGATCCGCGCGCACAAATGAGACATCATCGCCGACTCTTGCTGACTGGGCAAACTCTCGGGCTAAACGCGTGAAGTGCTCGCGCTGCTCCGGCGTGGCCCGGCGCGCTGCGCTTCTGCAAATCAGGCGCTCCACCTCGCGCCTTGTCTCCAACAAACGCAATTGCTTTCCGACATCGATCGGTGGAATCAACAATCCGCGCTGCGGCAGCACGATGATCAGATGCTCACGGGCGAGCCGCTGGATGGCCTCTCGAATGGGAGTGCGCCCTATGCCTGTCAGCTCGCTGAGCTGCAACTCGGAGATTGACGTACCGGGTGCCAACCGCAACGTGACAATTGCTTCCTCGATCTGTTCGTAGGCCAGATCAGTCAGCCGGCCGCGTTGTCCCGCAACGTTGTCGGTCGTGTCATCCGGCTCTGGGGGCGCGGCGGCCTTGGTACGAGATGGAGTCTTGCCAGTCATTGCTGCTCATTCGAATTCGCGAGATACCAATTGTATATGAGTCGTACGCATCCATGACCGAGCTCTTGCGTTTCTCTGGTCGACTGCTATGATTCATCTAATATATTAGTTGTGTGGAGTGAGGCATGGATGTCATTTGGGTGGGCGCGGGTCCGGCCTTGGTGGTCGCCGTGCATGGCATACAGGGCACACGCGCGGCGTGGCTGCCGCTTGCGCGTGAGCTGCAGGACACCTGCACCTTTGTGCTACCGAACCTGCCTGGGCGCGGGCGCGCTCCCGGGCCTTGTTCCCGTGCAGACTGCACCTTGGCGGCGTATGCCCGGGAGCTCCAACGGACCATTCAAGTGCATGCATCGGGTCGTCCTTTTATCCTCGCCGGCTGGAGTATGGGCGTATCGGTGGCATTGGAATACCTCTATGGGGGACACGCCAATCCTGACGCACCTGCACCGTGTGGACTGATCCTGCTTTCCGGTACGTCGCAACTGAATGCAGTGTCGTGGTTCGAGTCGTTTGCGCCGGATTCCCTGATGGAAGAGATTGCCGCTCGAGAGCTCAGGCTGGGGCTGACGGAAGCCGCAGACCACACCACGGTGGCGTGGACCTGGCAGGCTCTGCGTGCCACGGACCAACGCCCAGGTCTTGGTGCAATCGATATACCGGCCGTCGTGGTGCATGGCAGCCATGACGATGACTGTCCTGTCGCGCATGCCTTTAACCTCGCAAACGGCTTGCCCAATGCGGAATTGACGATGCTCGATGGTGGCGGCCATAGCTTGCTTACCCAAAACACAGCCCAGGTTGCCGACGCGATTCGAAAGCAGTTGGATCGACTAACGCGTTGGCCTGCCAGGCCCTCATCCGTTTCCCCACTGGAGTTGCCATGAGAGTTGAAGATCTTGTCTATTTCTGTGCACCGTCACGACTGATCATGGGGGCCGGCACACGAGCGCAGTTGCCGGAGTTGCTCCAGCACCTGGGCTATCGTACCGGGCTGCTAGTCACGGACACCTACTTCACCACACATATGCCGTGGGTGAGCGAATATGTAGAAGCGGCCCGCGCGCGAGGCGTCGAGACCCTTGTTTATGACGGTGGCATGGCGGACCCCACGACCAGGCTGTGCGATGCGGCCACTGCCGATGTCCGCCGCCGACTGGGCGGCCGCCAACTTGACCATATCATTGCGCTGGGCGGCGGCAGCAACATCGACTTGGCCAAGGCACTTTGCCTGACCCTGCCCGCCGGGCGGCCGATCTGCAATTTTGTCGCCGCAATCGACAGCGCGACCGCAGTGCTGCCTCTGATCGCACTGCCCACTACGGCAGGTACCGGTTCCGAGGCAACGCCCGGTGCGATCCTGGTGGACCCGGACAATGCCACCAAAGTCGCAGTGATGGACAACCGCTTGCGCCCCGGCATCGCTCTCATCGATCCCGAATTTACCTATAGCTGCCCAGCGCGCGTCACTGCGGATGCGGGCATCGATGCGCTGACGCATGCCATTGAATCCTTTCTCACCTTGGATTCGGCAAAGTTCAATCGCGGTGGTCACCCTGACCCGGGCTACAGTGGCCGCAACGCGTTGACGATGCTGTTTGCGCGAGAATCGATCCGGCTGTGCGCCAGGTACTTGCTGCGCGCCTATCAAGACGGCAAGGACACTGAGGCACGCGTAGGAATGTGCTACGCAAGTCTCTATGCCGCCTTTTCGTACGGAAGTGCGGGATTGAATGCCGTGCATGGCATTGCATACGGCGTCGCCGGAATCACGCACAAGTCCCACGGCAGCACTAACGCGGTAGTGCTGCCATATGTCCTGGATGCCCTCCAGCATGAGCGCGCGGCGGAACTGCTGGAGATCGCAAGAATGTTCGGCATCGAGGAGACGGACGAAGCCGAGGCCATCGCCCGGCTGCCACACGTCATCCGGGCGATGGTAGAAGCTGTGGGGATCCCCGGTGACCTGGCCTCGTTCGGCATTCCGGAGTCACAGCTTGTCGCACTGACGGCGGACGCGCTCGCCGTGACCCGCCTGGCCAAGGCATTCCCGGTTGCCGACGTATCCTCACGCTACTCCAGCATTATCCGCGGTGCCTGGCGCGGCGAATTTTCCAGTTCGTTCTGTCCCTCTCAAGCTGCTGCGGGCGGCGCGCTACGCGCGGTTTAACGCTTCTCCGGGCGCCACGTCCCGCAGCTCTGGTACCTACGTAGTTTCCCTAGCAAGTACGTTTATTATTTGAATGCTACTACAATCCATCTAATATATTAGATCAGGCGGCACGCCAGGAGGCCGTCGTACCCAAGGAGACAGACATGGATATGTCAGCAGGCGCCCTCAAGATAGAGGCGGGCATCGCTGCTCGCCTCGAACGCTTACCAATGACCGGATATCAGCGTTCGCTATTCGGCATCATCGCCACCGCGTGGTTTTTTGATTCAATGGATTTGGGCCTGATGACGTTTGTCCTCGGCTCGATCAAGGCGGAATTCGCGCTCACCGCTGCCCAGGCGGGCCTGCTGGCCAGTTCGAGTTTCCTCGGTATGTTTCTTGGTGCCGCAATCGCGGGCCTGCTGGCCGACCGCTTCGGTCGCAAGCCCGTCTTCCAGGTAAGTATGGTCTTCTGGGGGCTCGGCAGTCTGATGTGCGGGTTCGCCGATAGCGTAACGGCGCTGATGCTCTGTCGGGTACTGCTTGGCTTTGGCATGGGCATGGAGTTCCCGATTGGCTTATCGATGGTCTCCGAGATCGTGCCGGCGAAGAGTCGCGGTAAGTACGTGGCCATTCTGGAAGGGTTCTGGCCCATCGGCTTCATTGCAGCCGGCGCGCTTACTTTCATTTTTCTGCCCATCGTCGGCTGGCGCGGAATCTTCATTGCACTATCACTGCCTGCGGTCTTTGTATTCGTGGTGCGCCGCCGTGTTCCCGAGTCTCCGCGCTGGCTGGAAGATGTCGGTCGCCGCAGCGAAGCCCACGCTGTCATGGCAGGCATCGAAGCTCACGTCCAACGTGCATGGGGACGCCCATTGCCGGCTGTCTCGGACATCTACGCGCCACCTCCGCAAGTGTCCAACCGCAAGGCACGCTTTGTGGAAATCTGGCAGGGACCTTACGCGCGCCGCACCATCATGCTGTGGTCCGTCTGGTTCTTCGCGCTACTTGGCTATTACGGACTGACTACCTGGCTGGGAGCACTGCTGCAACAGGCCGGTTATGCCGTGACCAAGTCGGTGCTCTATACGGTCTATATTTCCCTCGCCGGCATTCCTGGATTCATGTTTTCCGCATGGCTGCTGGAGAAGTGGGGGCGCAAGCCAACCTGCGCTCTCATGTTGCTGGGAAGCGCTGGCGCCGCGTTCCTCTACGGCCAGGCGGCCGTGCATCGCGTTCCAGTGGAGCAACTCATTGCGGCTGGTCTTTGCATGCAGTTCTTCCTGTTCGGCATGTGGTCAGTTTTGTACGCCTACACCCCGGAACTCTATCCCACGCGCTCGCGTGCCACCGGCTCCGGCTTCGCGTCATCCATCGGTCGCATTGGCTCCTTAGCCGGACCATACCTCGTTGGCGTGCTGCTGCCTTTGGCCGGGCAGGGGGGTGTATTCACACTGGGTGCGCTCTCCTTCGTCGTAGCGGCGCTGGCGGTCCTCGTATTGGGTGTGGAAACGAAAGGGCGGGCACTCGAAGACGTCTCCCACTAGCCGCCCTGAGCAACTGCGGCGGAACCGCCCCTGGCTTGCCAGGGGCTTTTTTATGGGCCGTTGCAACGCTGCTGTCGCTGCGTTGCATATGCCGATTCTGCCTTTGACTTTTTTCTATATCCTACTAATATGTTAGTAATGTATTAGTTGAGCAGAAGCGCAACGATTGCCCCTAAGGACGAAGGAGACCAACCATGATGACCGAACGCCAACGAAAATTCCGAGAACAGTACAAGGCCGACATCAGCCCGCTATATAACGGGCTGCTGCACATCACCGTGATCTATGGCGTCGGTATCGCGGCGCTGTACTACGCGCTCACGCATCTTCAAGGTGCTAGGTGGGAGTGGGCGTTGGTCTTGCCGGTTTTCCTGGCAGGCAACTTCGTCGAATGGTATATGCACCGCTATGTAATGCATCGGAAAATCGATGTGTTCGCGCTCCGCGCGATCTACGACCGCCATACCCGGCAACATCATCAGTACTTCACCGACCAAGACGCCACGATCGACACCACGCGTGAGTTTCGTATCGTGTTCTTTCCCTGGCGTGTGCTGATCACCCTCGGCGTAGGCGGCGGCGGCCTTGGCTACCTGACTGCGCTCGTGATCAACACCAACGCGGGCTACATTGTCTTTCTAACAATGGTCGCTCAATACCTCATCTACGAAACGTTCCACTACTGTTGCCACGTGCATGGCAACTGGTTCGTGCGAAACATGCCCTTCATCAACACCATCCGCCGCCACCACACTGCGCATCACAACATGGGCATCATGATGAAGTACAACATGAATCTGACGTTCCCGATCGCCGACTGGTTCATGGACACCACGGACTTGCGCCGCGGCTTGCTCGGCCACCTCTTTAACGGCTCCAGCGAAGAGCACGTCAAGGACGAACTGAAGCCCATTATCAACAAGTTCCGCACGGACCATTCACGCGTAACACTCGACGGTCCCGATCTCAGTGAAGACGAGCGCCGCGTCATGGCGGCCTGATTCCTCGATCGTGCAGGGCTTCGTGAACAGGTACAGGCAGGGCATCTTGGCGCTCGCCTGTACCGCTTCTGTCCCACCGAGTGCTGAAAGTGGTAGGGGGTTTACCGCATTTCCTTATACAGAAGTCATGATTCTTCCCGCAGTGCTTGAATAGTGAGCGCGGCGTCCATGGTTCGCTGCATGCCGATCCAAATCGTCTTAGCGCCGGGCTCGCCATCGCTCTTGCGCCCAAGGAACCCACCCAGGGAAGCAACCAGCCGAATCATCTGATTGAGCGTGACCGGTGTCTTCGGGCGAGCTTTCTTGGCAAGCACGTATGCTCCCCGAATTTCGTCGGCGTCGAAGAACACGGACGCATCCAGATCCGGGCAGGTTCTGCCCAACCGCATCAAGCGGGCAATGCGCCACGCCACCACCATATACAACGCCAAGGCCCGCTCCACACGATCCATGTGCGATAGCTGTAGCGCTTCGACCTTGCAGCCAGTCTTCAGGACATGGAAGAACATCTCAATCTCCCACCTGGCCCGATACCATTCAACCAGCTCGATGACCGCATCGGCATCCTGTGCTTCACGGTTCGTCAACAGCCGCCAAACCACTGGCTTGACGCCTGCGGGCGCTCCGATCTCCCTTGCCTCTACACAGGTGAGCTCCGCGCCGACCAGACCCGGCAGCTTCACACGTTTTGCGCGTAGCTCCTGTTTGACCTCGCGCGCCTTCTGGCCTGCACGCCCTGGCAAGATAAAGGTGATTTCCCCAAGTACCGGGCTGGCTCCGACGCTATCCCACAACTTGCCGCCCTCGGCAAGGTTGCGGTTGTGTTGGCTGCGGATCAGCCAGTCGGCCGGCCGGCCAAGTTCCTGGGCGCGCGCCATCAACTCAGCGATATCACCCTCGCGGTCCGTCACATACACCAGCCGTGTCTGGGGCAATAGCACGGCTTGCTCCGCAACCCGTTCATACCCTTCAATCCAGCGTACGCTTTCCTTGATCCCGCCGCGGTTTCCGTCGGCGTCCTTTGGCTCGCGAGCCCACATCCAGGCATCGATCACCCCAAGCGGTTCACGGTCAGGCGTCACCGCGTAGGTCGGATGCAAAAACATACCCCGCTGGGCTTCGTAGCTCAGCGGCCCCAGTCCCTCCATTTCCTGGCCATTGAAGTTCAGCTCGGTCGAATCAGCGATGCACAGCACCACCGGAAACTGCGCGGCCCTCGCTGCAGTGCGCTCCCAATGGGGCTGCATCACGTCCCGCCAGTCGATCTGCTCATTGCCGAGAAACCGATACGCCCCAATGGTTTGCGACCAGTCATCGCATGCGCCAGGGATGCTCGCCGTAGGCATGGCCGCAAACCGCTTGAGCAATTCCTTGGCGCGCCGATCCCGCCGCGGATCACCAAGATCCAGACTCTCAAATTCCTCGTCCACCCATGCCCCCGACTCGTTGCCCATTGCTGCCTGAAAATGTAAGAGTAAACGCGAGTCTGGCGAAGTTAACAACCCCTTACCTCGAAATTTCCGCGGCCTCAGGCTCCATACCCCGCTGCGGAGGCGGTCCTACTTCTGTATAAGGAGATGGGTTTACCGTGTCAGTGGTAAATCCAGATAGCCCAGCAACGCCTGACCGTGGCCCACTTACAGGCCGCTGGCCGCTTTACCGGGCCGCCAGCGCCCCCAGTTGCCTGACGCCGTCGGCTAGCCCGGGCGACGCGATGGTCTTGTCTTCAGCGTCGCAACGGGGCCACAGCTTTCGCGCGGCTCGAAGCTGGTAGGCAGCAAGACCGGGGTAGTCTGGTGCGGGTCTTTGATTTGATCGATCAACACCTCGGCGGCACGTTGGCCCAGCAGCGCGGTATCACGCAGCACGGTCGCGATCGGCGGATCGTACATCCGCGACAAGGCGACGTCGTCGCAGCACACCAGCGACAACTGATCGCCCAAGCGCAAGCCGCGCTTGCGCACGGCACGCAAGGCCCCTTCCAGCAACTGGTTGCCACCGAGAATCACCGCAGTGGGCGGATTGGCGTCCGCCAGAAAGCCTTCCATCGCATTCTCCCCATGCTCGGGCGACAGGCTGCCGGAGTCGACCATCACATCAGGCAACAACCCCTCCGCTCGAAAGGTGTCTTCCACTGCGCGGATCCGTTCACGGGACGGGCGCACATTCTGGCCGACCGCCAACCCGATGCGCCGGTGCCCTTGCCGCAGCAAGTACCGCGTGGCTTCTCCCATGCCGAGGTAATGATCGGAGAGCACATAGTGCACATCGAGATCGCCGGCCATGGCGCGGTCGATGACTACCACCGGAGCGGTGGCGCTCGCAAGTGCCGCAAGTGTTGCGGCATTGTCTTCCAGTGCGGGCAGGACGATCAAGCCGTCGACCTGCCGCTGCAGCAGCACTTCTATGCGCTGCGCATCCACGTCTGGCGCCCCGCCCGAATTGGTCAGGAGGATGGAATAGCCCGCCGCGCTCAGCACGCTTTCCGCGCCCCCGACGATCGACGCCAATAGGGGATTGGTGATGTCTGACCCGACGAATCCAATTGACTTGGTGGTCCGCCGGCGCAGGTTTTGCGCCATGAGGTTCGGCATGTAGCCGAGTTCGCGCGCCGCCTGCATCACCCTCTCAGTCAACTGTGGGCTGGATCCCGGCTGGCCGGAAAGCACCCGCGACACGGAAGCGATGCCGACACCAGCGCGTTCGGCAACCTCCTTAATGCCGGCGCGCCTGGTTGCGGAAGAAGTTGGCTTGTTGCTCATTGGGGCGATTATTCAACTCTGCTCTTGACGCACCGAAGTATGCCATCTATTCTTTGGAAACGTTTCCGGAAACGTTTCCAATCTCAGAAACTACCGCGGCGAGGCTGTCAGGCCGTTGGCACTACAGATCCGCCCTCTCCAAAGCGTCGGATCGGCAATTCAGCAATTGAAAGGATCAGAATGAGGATCACCAAAGTCGAGGCCCTGCATGTCGGGCAGTTCATGTTTGCCCGTGTCAGTACGGACGAAGGCATTGTCGGCGTCGGCGAATCCGGCGCCTGGGGCCAGCTTGAGGCCTCAGCCGCGGCCATCCGGCGCTTTGCGGAATACCTGGAAGGGAGGGACCCGTTCGAGATCGAGCACCACTGGAACGTGATGCACCGGTTCGGGTACTTCCAGGGCATCGCCATCAACTCGGCCATCTCCGCGATCGACATCGCCCTGTGGGACATCAAGGGCAAGGCGCTGAATGTGCCCATCTACCAGTTGCTGGGCGGGCCGGTGCGCACCAAGGCACGCATCTACGGGCATATCTACGAGAGCAGCATCGAAAAGATCCTAGTGGAATGCAAAGCCAAGATGGAAGCGGGCTTCACCGCGTTCGGCCACCTCAACCCCTTCCTCGATGAAGGCAACGACCAGATCTACTTCAAGACGCATATCAAGAAGATGCGCGATGCCATCGACAACGTGCACCGCATGCGGGAGGTTGTCGGCGACCGCGTGGACCTGCTGATCGAACTGCATCGCCGCCTGACCCCGGCGGAGGCAGTGGTGTTTGCGCGCGGCATCGAAGACACGCATCCGATGTTTATCGAAGATCCGATCCGGCCCGAAGGCCCGGATGGTATGACGCGCGTCGCCGAGAAGATCCATATTCCCATCGCGACCGGCGAGCGCTTTACCTCTATCTATGAGTTTCAGGCCCTGCTCAGCCGCAATAGCGTCGAATACGCGCGGGTGGATCCCTGCGTCTGCGGCGGCATCACCGGCGCGCGCAAGGTGGCCGCCATGGCGGAGGCCCATCATGTGCAGGTGGTGCCGCACAACCCGCTCTCGCCGATCGGGCTCGCCGCCTGCCTCCAGTTGGACGCCGCCATTCCCAACTTTGCGATCCAGGAATACGCCACGGGCTTCGAGGCCGGCATCTTCGAATCGCGGCCGGAACACCTTGGCACCAACATCGTGGACCGGGTTCCGCTGCCGCTCAACGGCTTCGTCGACATCCCCACCGGCCCGGGACTCGGCATGAACCTGGTGCCGGATGCGCAGAAGATCCGGCCGCCGCTGTCCAAGCCGATCTCGATGCGCCCACATCTCGACGGCTTCGTCGTTGATCAATAAGCGCACCGAAGCGTTGGGCGGTTGCAAGCGCCGCCCTCTTTTCACCTACCTGCCCTGACATGCGGTCGCCCTCGCGCCCGCCTCGATCCGGCAGGGCAGCAGTGCCCAGAAAACCAGCACGGGCACGGAAGCCGTCGCCGTAGCGGCTTCCCACTCATCAAAGCGGCGTCAGTTCGCGAAGCCCCAGGAGACAAGCAATGAAGACCCTATCCATTCTCGGCCTGCTGTTCAGCGCGGTCTGCGCTGTCCACGCTGTCGGCGCCCAGGCTGCCGAAGCCTATCCGAACAAGGCGGTGACAATCGCCGTGCCGTATGCGCCGGGCGGCTCCACCGACTACGTCACCCGGGCCGTCGCGCGCTATATGGGTGAGGCGTACCAGCAGCCGTTTCTCGTCGAGAACAAGCCGGGCGCAAGCGGCACGATCGCCATGGCCTATGTGGCCAAGGCGGAGCCGAACGGCTATACGCTGATGGCCACCGAAATGACGACCACGATCGTTCCCGCCCTGTTCCCGAAGCTGTCGTTCGATCCGTTGCGCGACTTCATGCCGATCGCGCAATTCGCCGAGGCGCCCTATGTGCTCGTGGTGAATCCGAAAGTACCCGCGCATAACCTGAAGGAGCTGATCGAGTACGCGAGGCAAAAGCCCGGCAAGGTGACGTTCGGTTCAGGCGGGCCAGGCAGCGGTCCCCATGTCGCCGGGGAACTGCTCAAGTCCGTAGCAAGAATCGAAATCAGCCATGTCCCATACAAAGGCTCCGGGCCGGCTTTGAATGACCTGCTTGGAGGCCAGATCGACATCCTGATTACCGCCGCGCCGACCGTGGCCGGCTTCATCGAGTCGGGCAAGCTGCGCGCCATTGCCGTGGCAAGCGACAAGCGGATTCCGATGATGCCATCGGTGCCTTCCTCGGCCGAATCAGGGGTGCCGGAGTTCAAGGTGAGCAACTGGTTTGGCCTCACGGCGCCGCGCGGCACACCGGTGGACGTGCAAAAAAGCCTGCATGCGAAGGTGAGGGAGATGCTGAAAAATGCCGCTATGCTGAAGAACCTCGAATCCGCCGGCGCACTCCCGGCCGAACTTGGCCCGGAGGATTTCGGCAAGAAGATCGCAGCCGAGGCGCAACGCTGGAACAAATTGCTGAAATCGACCGGGGCCAAACTGGACTGAGCGGGCGCAACGCCTACGCTGCGGGGCCGCGCCTTGCTGTCCGACGAAGCGGAGTAACCTCAGTTCGACTTTCTGTGCCACACGTTCAGGCCGCGAAGTGTCAGGAATCGGGCCGGTCGGTGGGTTTCGTGCCCGCGGTCAGCAACAAGGTTGCAAAATCGATGCGGCGGGAGATGCGTCGCCGCAGTATGTTGCACCGTTATGAGCATGAGGTCAGGCGCTTTGCCGGACACATTCATGGCATCACGCGCGTCACGAGGCGGGAACACGCTAGGTCGAGGCGCTCGAGCGGCAGTTGCAGGAGTTGCGTACCCAATTCTCGACGGACCTGGAGCGCACCCGCGAGCAGGTGGCCGTCGCGCAGGAGCGGGCCAGCGCCACCGAGCGCCGCGCGAGATCGACCAGGAGCGCACGCTGCGCCAGAAGGGCGAGCAGGCAGTCGCGGATCTGCGCGCCGAACTGGCGGCCGTGCAGGCGCGGGCGCAAGACGCCGCCGTGGTCGGCGCCGAGGAGCGGACGCGGCTGCAGGCCGAGCGCGACACGCTCAACCGGCAACTGGCGGAGGCAGAGCAGGTGCTCGGACGAGGGCAGGCGACACAAGAAGGGCTGCGGGCCGAACTGGACGCGGCGCTGCGGCGGGCCGAGCGCGCGCAAGCCGAGACCACCGCGACCCGGCACCTGATGACGGCCAGGCGCCGGGCGCCCGCGACGCGCACCAAGTTCAAGACCCGGGGCGGCCTGAGAGGGGTGTCCGAGGGCGAGATTTGTCCACCACGCGATCTTAGGATTTGATTAAAATTTAAGCAGGAAGGCCACCTTGTCCTCCTGCCGGCGCGGATCTCCACAGCAGCCATCCCCGGAACAACCTTGACGTCCCATGTTCCCGAACGACGGCGCGTCGCTGGATCCTTCGCCTCCTCAAATCTATTCACCTGCATCATGTCGATCGAAATTGAGCGCGCGGAAGATTTGTCGCGATAGGTCAATGATTACGAAGTGATCACGCGGTGAATAGAAGGGGGCGAGCGCCACTTCTATTCCTCTCATTCATGATAACTGGCGAGGAGCACACCGATGACGAATCGAACCTTTAGAACCGAACATGACCTCCTGGGCGATCGCGAGGTCCCGGCCGATGTCTATTACGGTGTACACACGCTGCGTGCGGTAGAGAACTTCCCGATCACGGGCACCCCGATCTCGATCTATCCGGAGCTCATCAAGGCGCTGGCTTATATCAAGCAAGCTGCCGCGCTGGCCAATCATGAACTGGGCCTGCTCGATAAACCCCGCTGCGATGCCATCGTCAAGGCGTGCGCGGAGTTGCTCGGTGGCAAGCTCCACGAGCAATTCGTCGTCGACGTGATACAGGGCGGCGCCGGCACTTCGACGAACATGAACGCGAACGAGGTTATCGCCAACCGCGCTCTGGAACTGCTGGGCCACCAGAAGGGCGAATACCAGTACCTGCATCCGAACGAGCAGGTCAATATCAGCCAGAGCACCAACGACGTCTACCCGAGCGCCCTCAAGGTCGCGACCTGGTTCGGCATCCTGGGCTTGGTGGACGCCATGGCGGTGCTGCGAGGGGCGTTTGAGCGCAAGGCGGAGGAGTTCAAGCATGTCCTGAAGATGGGGCGCACCCAGTTGCAGGACGCTGTGCCGATGACGCTGGGCCAGGAGTTCAGCACCTATGCCGTGATGCTCGGCGAGGACGAGCAGCGGCTGCGCGAAGCGGCCCTGCTGATTTGCGAGATCAATATGGGCGCCACCGCGATTGGTACCGGCATTACCGCGCCACCAGACTACGCACCGCTGATCCTGAAGCGCCTTAAGGAAATCACCGGCATACCGCTGATCACCGCGCCGAACCTGATCGAGGCCACGCAGGACTGCGGCGCCTTTGTGCAATTGTCTGGCGTACTTAAGCGAGTGGCAGTCAAGCTTTCCAAGACATGCAACGACCTCCGCCTGCTTTCCAGCGGCCCGCGCGCCGGCCTGGGGGAGATTAACCTGCCGCCCATGCAGGCGGGGTCGAGCATCATGCCCGGCAAGGTGAATCCCGTGATCCCGGAGGTGGTCAACCAGATCGCGTTCGAGGTCATCGGCAATGACATCACCGTCAGCTTCGCCGCCGAAGCCGGACAACTGCAACTGAATGCATTCGAGCCGATCATCGCGCACAGCCTGTTCAAAAGCGTCAGCCACCTGCGGAACGGTTGCCTGACTTTGGCCGAACGGTGTGTCAACGGCATCACCGCCAACGAGGAGCGCTTGCGCACCACGGTGGAAAACTCCATTGGCATCGTGACTGCGCTGAACCCCTACATCGGTTACGCCAACGCAACGGCCGTCGCGCAGGAAGCGCACGACTCAGGCGGCAGCGTGTACGAGATCGTGTTGCAGAAGGGCCTGCTTTCCAGAGAGGAACTCGACAGGATCCTTCGTCCGGAAGTGCTGACACAGCCTACGCCGCTGAGCCTGGCTCCGCGGGCCAAGTGATCCTAGGCACGGCATATCCGGCTCCGCGAGAAATCTAAGCAAACCGCCCGCCAGACTAGGATCTGAATCGTTGGAGACGTTCTGGACGTGCTGGCCATCCGGTCGTGCTTGTCCCTTCGCGGCTAGCCATCGTCGCCATGTCTCGGGAGGTACGAGGCGCCGCCGCCCTCGCCGTCATCGGAAGCGGTGGCGGCCAAATAGCCCGACGGCAGTTACAGAATCGTTTCCGGCAACGCACATCTAATGGCCGCCACCCAACTGAAAAACAGGCGCGCACTAGTCAAGGATGCAGGCACCGGGAGAATACTGCACGTGCACCGAGTCGATGGTCGACTGTATTCGAAGAATCGCAGTATGCGCTGGGCGCGGCGACCCGCGAGTCCATCGACAATGCCAAAGATCGCGGCCGCTGACGCAGCACCGGGCCCGGGGTGCCGGAGACCAGCGTCCGGTGTGTGGTCTGCGGGCACGTTTCCGCCGGCAGGACTCGCGGGCGGGGCAAAGGGGACAGAAGCTTCTGCTACCCCGCCGCCACAAGCAGGACGGGCTGCCCTAGCCAGGCTGGTAAGAACGCGGAATGCATTGATGTCCAGCAGCAAACATTGGGTTCGGACCGGTCCAAAGCGACATAGGCCTTCTCCCGTGCCCGACGAAATGTCACTCCCCGGATTCGGCACCATCGAGCTGTGCGAGATCCCCACTGACGCGATGGTGCGCCGATCAGAAGGCCATAACTACCGGATCGTGTCGGGGAAATAACGACTCCAGGCCGCCCTCCGCGTGACCGGCCGCGCTGGTGACGGACGCCGTTACCCATGAGCCGTTGCACGTCCATGACATCGACGGCAAGTTGTTTGCCATTCCGTCCGGAGACAGCCATGCTTGCTTGCTTTCGCCAAGGGGCGCTGGTGCAAATTTGAGGGGGCCAATACAGGGACGGTTAGATGGCGGGGGTGTTACCCAGGAATCTTCCCGACGATGAGTGGCGAACAATGAACATACGAACACTAATCACCATTGCCGGCCTGAGTGCCATGCCTGCTGCGCTTGCGGCAGGGCCCCAGAAATGCACGATCGAGGGTCACTTCGCTCGCTTTGTAGGGAATACTCAAGAACATCTGTTTGTAAATGGTAACTGGGCCTTTATGCGGGTCTACGCCTCGATCGACCCGTCCGACCGGCTTGATGACCGGAATCACCGCCAAATCCGGTCGCAGAGTTTTCGGGTTGTGGTGACCGACCCTCCCAGTGAGGAGCTGTACCACTTCGATCTCGTTGACCAACTTGGCGAGGTGGCATTCCAGGGCTTTGCTTATGCCTGTGATCCAGGCGATCACTACGACCAATCCACGACAGGGCACTGGCGACGGCTGCCAATGGGCGGCAATCCATCGAAATCGAAGCTGCAACTCGATCGATCGGACCCGGCGAACAACCGATGAGTCGCGAGGGCTTTTTCATTTAGTAGTTGTTCATCGGGCGCGCCCGTCCCCGAAGGATGAAGCGCGCTTGCGGTCAGTGCCTTGCAATTGGATGGGGATAAGATGGCACGTGGTGTCGGCAACGAGGTCGGCCCGTCCTTGGTGCCCCGAGCCCGTTTAGTAGTTGGACCCGCAGCCCTGCGAGCACCCCGAATTGCGACCAAGGGTGGTGACACCCCGAAACACGCCTAGTAGATTTCGACAACGAGGGCTGCTGCCGATGCCGTTGACTCTGGCAGGAGGTTCCATGCAAGTACTCTATCCCCGCTGTGCCGGGCTGGACGTGCACAAGGACACCATTGTGGCCTGCGTGCGCTGCGTCTCGGCGCCCGTGCACCAGGAAGTGCGTAGCTTTGACAGCACCACCAGCGGGCTGCTGGCGCTGGCCGACTGGCTGGCGCTGCACGGCTGCACCCATGTGGCCATGGAAGCCACCGGGGTGTATTGGAAGCCGGTGTGGCACATTCTCGAGGGCAACTTCGAGTTGGTGCTGGCCAACGCCCAACATATCCGCAACGTGCCTGGCCGCAAGACCGACGTCAACGACGCGATGTGGATTGCCGATCTGCTCGCCCATGGCTTGATCCGATCGAGCTTCGTGCCACCGGCCGCCACCCAGGAGTTGCGCGATCTCACGCGCACCCGCAAGCAACTTGTGCGCGAGATTGCCCAGCACAGTCTGCGCATCCAGAAAGTCCTTGAAGACGCCAACCTCAAGCTCGGCAGTGTGCTTTCGGATGTGCTCGGGTGCAGCGGCCGTGCCATGCTCAAAGCCATCGTCGATGGCGAGGCCGACCCCGAGCGACTTGCCGCGCTCGCCCAAGGCAACGCCCGAAAAAAGCACGCCGAATTGCGCGAGGCCCTGAACGGACGCATTACCGAGCACCACCGCACGATGCTGAAACTGCACCTGGATATCATTGGCGCACTGGAGCACACGCTGGCCGAGCTCGACGTCGTCGTGGGAAAAGCGCTGGCGCCGATCCAACAGCGCGCCCGCCTGCTGACCACGATCCCCGGGGTTAGCGACCTGACCGCTCAGGTCCTGTTGGCGGAGATCGGCGTCGACATGACGCGCTTTGCCGATGCCGGCCATCTGGTGTCCTGGGCAGGCCTGTGCCCGCGCAATGACGAGAGTGCTGGCAAGCGGCGCAGCACCCGAGTGCGCAAGAGCGGCACCTGGCTCAAGACCGCCCTGGTGACGGCTGCCTGGGCGGCTGTGCGGGTCAAGACCAGCTATCTGCACGCCCAGTTCCTGCGCCTCAAGGCGCGCCGCGGCGCCAAGAAGGCCATCCTCGCGGTGGCTGCTTCCATGCTCACGGCCGCCTACCACATGCTCCGGGATGGCGCTGAGTATGCCGACCTTGGCCCCGATTACTTCGACCGTCACGACGTCAACAAAACCATCCGTCGCCTGCTCAAACGCCTCGCCGACCTCGGGTGTCAAGTGGATCCCATGGCTCATGCTGTCTAACGCTTCCTAGTAGGCCGTCACCAGGTGACCAGCAAGCGGTTCGTCAAACGCCAGCAGATGGCTTGGCGGCCGCGGCACGCGCACGCACTGCTACGAATCCGGACTGCCGTGCTCAATGACCAGCTCCGATCGCACGTTGAACGATGCTACCTGTTACGTCTCGGGCTGTATGAGGTTCGGTTTCGCGAGCTATTCGAGGTGAGACGGCGGAGGTCGTCGCGCGCTGCGGCAGGAGACGGGCAATCTTGTGCAGCGTGAGATGGAACGCGGCGGCGTCAGGAAGCCGTCGCGCGATGTAGGTGCCGGAGTGCAAACAGCCCCGGCGGTTTGGGCCGGGGCTGTCGATTAGAACGGATCGTCGATACGGTGTCGCGGCGGTACGTAGTGCCATGGTTCATAGTAGCGCCGGATCTGATCGCGGTACGTGGCGCTGAACCACAAGAACCACTCGGAGAGGAAGTGCTGGATCTGGGCCGCGGCTTCGTCCGAGAGTTCCGGCGGCACTGGTAGGTGAGGCATAGCAAGACGGACGGTGCTGGTCTTCTTTTTCTTCTTTGATCGCATACTGGAAGCCTCTTTGTGCGGGTTGGTGGTCATCGCAATTCCTCGATGGCCTGTTGCAGCAGTTCGTCAGGCAGGTGATTGAGACCTTTGGGAACAGCCAGTTGCATGGCGGTGCGCAGGATGCGCCCGGCCTGCCGGGGGAGGCCACGCGAGGCCTGCCGCAGCAGTTCGAGCCCGGAGTCGGCCAGCAGCGTGTGGGTGCAGCCGGCGCTCTTGAGCGCGTGCGCGATGAGTTGCGCGAAGCGTTCGCGCTCGATCACCGGTTTGAATTGCACGCGCGCTTGAATGCGTCCATACAAGGCGGCGTACGGCGCGCGCTCGAGCGTACTGGCCAGACTCGGATGACCGGCGAGCCAGACGGTGAGCAGGTCACGGGCATCGAAGGCGAAGTTCAGGAACGATGGGAAGTCACGGAAGAACTCGGGCGGCAGGTTCTGGGCTTCGTCGATGATCCATACGGGCAGCAATTGTTTGCTGTCGGCGAGCTCGGTGATGCGCAGCTTCAGGTCGCGCCACAGGTCGGCACGCCGATAGCTGGGTTCGAGGCCCAGCGCGCGGGCCAGCGCCCGGTACAGATCGACGCGGCCGAACTCGGTTTCGGCCAGATAGATGACCAGATAGCGATGCGGGTTGAGTGTGCTGGCGATGTGGCGTAGCGCGGCGGTCTTGCCCACGCCTGGCTCGCCAGTGAGCAGGCCGATGCCGGGGCTGCTCAGCAGCCACTGGAAGCGCTCGGCCAACTGGGCGAGCGCGCCATCGTCCCACAGTTCGGTCGAATCCTTGTCCAGCGGCGCGCGACGCAGGCCGAAGTGTTGTCGGTACATGTCATTCTCCCTGCTGATAGTGACGCTGGTGGACCATCTCGATCAGGTTGGGCCCCGGCGCGGCGGACTCGCCGGTAGACGGTTCCGGCTGGGGTCTGCGGCGTTGCCGCGTGCGGTTCGCGACGGCGTCGAGTTCGGTGGCGGCGCCCAGCGGCTGTCCGGATTCGTTCTCGACGCGCTTGACCGTCGCGGTGTGGGGATCGACGACGAGCATCACCGTCTTGCCGGTGAGTTCGTACGGGACCTCATAGCGCTTGCCCTGGTACGACACGGTGCCATCGCGGCGCACATGGCGCGCGACCCGATGGAGGAACAGCTCATCGAGTTGCGCGGCCAGCGCGCCCAGCAGGCGGATCCTGGGCAGGTCCTGCTGATAGCGGGCCAGCGGCGTCTGGTCGCCGAGCGCGCTGTGTTTGCTGCGGTGATAGACCTCCTCGACCCAGGCCCACAGACGGGCGTTTAGGTCGGCCAGGTCGTGCAGATGGGTGATGTCGAGCTCGCCGAGGAACTGGTCGCGTAGGGTCCGGTGCCAGCGTTCCAACTTACCCTTGCCTTCTGGCGCGTATGGCCTGCAATAAACCAGTCGGATCGACAGGCGTGCGCAGATGGCTTGCAGCGTCGAGGCGCGATAGGCCGCGCCGTTGTCGACGACGATCATCTTGGGGACGCCGCGTCTCAAGAGCGCCTGCTTGAGCACGCCCTCGATGTCCAGCGCGGTCTCCGACAGGCAGAACGCGCTATGGGCGATGAGCCGCGAGGCGTCGTCCATCAGCGAGACGAGATAGGTCTTCATACGCCGGCCGCCGAGCGACAGCGTGGGGCCGTGCATGACGTCGCCGTACCAGATGGAGCCGGCGTGTTCGGCGACAAAGCTGCGCTTCTCGTCAGGCACGACGGTTGGGCCGGCAATGCGCGACAGGTCGTGCGCCTGGAGCAGACGGTGCACCGCGCAGCGCGAGAGCGAGTCGCGCGGCACGACGCCGGCGGCCTCGAGCAGCAGGCGGATCTGGCGAATCGAGCGGCGCGGGTTCTCGCGCTTGGCGGCCAGCACTGCGGTTTGCACCGGCTCGGGGAGCTTGGAGCGGCCAGTATCGGCGCGGGGCTTATCGGCCAGGCCTGCCAGGCCCTCGCGTCGCCAGGCGTAATACCAGGCCTGTAGCGTCTTCTCGCCGATGTGGCGCCGTCGGCTGCCGGGAATGGCGTACTCCTGCTGGGCGAGTTGCCGCAGCATCTGCTGCAGCTCACCGCGGCCGAGCTTCTCTCGGCTGACCAGCGGGCCGAGCACGGATAGGCGAAACAAGGCCTTCGGATCGATGTCGTTCATGTACGTTCCTAGTCAAAGAAGGAGCCGATATGAGACCTGCAATCCGAATCTGGCGGCAGTGGGCAAACTGTGTGTAGCGCTGGCTACAGCGCGGATTGGCCTATCGCGCACCACGCTGGAGTCAGCGCATCATGGGACATCCAGGCCATCTTGCTCGAGCCAGGCCATGGCTTCGCACAACGGCATTCGCGCGAAGCAGGTAAGCCAGAACGCGGCGGTGTCGGTGGTGCGTCCCAGTTCGGCAAAGCGGCTGCGCAGATGGAACATGCTGGTCGCGCTGTGGGTCTGGAGCCAACGCCACCAGCGCTGCACGGTGTCAAAGCTCAGTGCGAACACGGCGCTGACACGGCGTAGCGGCGCGCCGATGAGCAGGAGCAGCAGGACTTGCTGCTGTAAGGCCCAGTCGTACCAGCGGCGTGGACAGATGCACAACGGCAAGCGCGAGCATGTGCGGCGACATGCCGGGCAACGAAAGCGCAGCACCGGCACTGGATTGAGCGTGGCGACGGCGCTGCGGTCGGCCTTGCGGTGATAGCAGCCGTGGCACCAGAGGCAGGTGCCACCGCAATGGCCGCAGGCCTGGGGCCGATACGACTGCGGCGTGGACCTGACGGCGCGAAGATGTTGTTCGAGCGTGGGGAATGCGAATACAATCCGATGCATGGGCCGGTCTGTTCTAATGTTCGTGTGAGGTTGGCAAACATCTCACGATATCAGAGGAGTACTGGCCCTCTTTACGTCCGTCGTGTCTCGCGTTACTCAAGGCGACGTTCCTGAACTTGCTCTCGCCGAAACCGCGATGAATCCCCCTTGCTAGGCCTCAAATTCTGCGGGACGTAACACTACCCCTCCATCGCCAGAGCAGAAAACCACCGCATTGCCGCTTAGTCAGCCCCCGCTTTGGCGCGGCCTCCTGAACCAGTGCAACTTCCAAACGAGCTGCAGACACAGCATTATTCGTAGCTTGCGTATTGGCGTTTTTCTGCAACAGGCACCGCGCGGCGCATAGGCACCATGCGATGCTGCGCAGGCGCGTGTTCGTCACACTGCAGCCCGTCTATACGTCGTAGCCGCCACATCCTGGAATTTGGGTTTTCCTAACCCGCTGCTTATTTGACTTTTGGTTAAGCGTTTGCTGACTTGCATGGCTAGAATCACGCGGTTGTACAACCTCTCGAATAATTTCTCCCGTCCGTATGAGCATTACCGACATCACGCTAGGCTCGATCCTGGCCGACCTACGCCTGACCTCGCGCTCGCTGACGACAGCCGAATACTCGTACCTTGCCGAGCTTCGGCTGCAAGTTGTGACGGGGGACGCGGATCTCTGGACTACGCTTGAGACCGCTGGGGTACCGTGCAATGAGCGGCGATTGTCGCCAGAGGTGTTGTTGGCATTGACGACTCTTGGACAGTTGCCGGTCCATTGATATTTGGATTTCCTGGTCGGAGGATTGGAGGCGTCGACCGACGTTTTCGGCACCGTTGCCGTCAGCGGCTCGATGTGTTAGCACGTTGACGATGTCGGGTAATTCGACCTTGGTGTGCGCCGCATCGGTTGCGAGCGCCTCCAGCCATTTCAGCGTGTTGGCGTCGACCGGCCGAATGTGGAGATACCCGCGTTCGTCAAACGCCAGCAGATGGCCTGGCGGCCGCTGCACGCGCACGCACTGCTACAAATCCGGACTGCCGTGCTCAATGACCAGCTCCGATCGCATGTTGAACGATGGTATCCCTCCATCGCCAGAGCAGAAAACCACCGCATTGCCGCTTAGTCAGCCCCCGCTTCGGCGCGGTCTCGCGGCGGCAGTTGCCCCGTGCCTGCAACCCACCCGGTGCGCCGCCTCCGCTACGCTAAAAATCCTCTGCATTATCACGATAGCGTTGTTGGTCCCCAAACCGCAACCGGCGATTTTCGGGGGACCGGGTGCGCTTCCTGCCGGCATGCACTACACTAGCTAGGTGAATTAGCTAGGGGGACGCATATGCTGACCATCAACATGCACGATGCCAAGAGCCAGCTCTCGAAGCTAGTGGAAGCGGCCTGCGCGGGTGAGGAAGTGATCATCGCGCGCAACGGCCATCCGGCCGTCAAGCTGGTCCCGATCAATGTGGTGGACGTGTCCAAGCGCATCGGCGGGGGCAGGGCCATCCTGGGGAGCCTCGACAGCATGTCGCTGGAGGAATTCAACGCCAGTGACGCCGAGATTGAGGCGTCGTTTTTCGAGGACGATAAGTGAAGCTGCTATTGGACACGCACATCGCGCTTTGGGCGGCCGCAGGGTCGTCCAAGCTACCCGCAAAGGCAGCGGAGCTGATCGCGGACGCCAAGAACGATATCTGGATCTCTGCAATCGTCCCGTGGGAAATCACCATCAAGCATGCCACCGGTAAGCTCGACACTAGCGGCTGGGAAGCGATGCAGGCGTTCAGGGATTGCGGCTACAAGGTGCTCGCGGTGAACGAGAACCACGCCAACGCGCTCTTCATGCTGCCCACGTATGCAGACCACAAAGACCCGTTCGACAGGATGATGATTGCCCAGGCGTCTCTGGAGGAAGCGCTACTGATCTCTGCTGACGAGAAGCTGGCCAGATTCACCCCCTACGTCGTCCACGTCTGAAAATAATTTACATGCGGCGAATTTTCAGGATAACTGCGATTCCGGGAAGTTCTCCCGCAGCAGGAGAGTCTCATAGGCAGAGTGGGCCGGTCTCTTGTTTAGAAAGACCGGCGTACGGCGTACCCAATTCTCGCCCGAGCGTGGAACTCGGCATGAGCAGGGGATATTGGTGCAGCGAACGGGCCGCTGTCTATAGCTCGGGAGTTCGATGGGCCGGCCGGAAGCTCGCACCTTTACCTTCCGCGCATGCGGACATCAGTGTCGGCGTGACCACCCATGCGATACCCGGGGTAAAAACATAGGGAGAACCGTTGTTGGCCTCGTCCTCTGAAAGCGCAAGAATTGGCCGATCGTGCAATATGCGCAACGAAGGCTGCCGCTGCCAGTTCCGCCGCCTTGGCGGTGCTGGGAGCTGCTGGCTCGTCGGACTCGGCGAGTCCGACGGCCAAGGCCAAGATCACCGCGTCGGCGAACGCGGCCTGCCGAGGTCCTTTGCCCGCTGGGCGTCGCCTAACGCCGACCATTCACTGGGCGGCGGTGTTCACAACCATGCCGTCGGCGGCCAGCTTGTCCCGCAGTGCCTGCGCCTTGAGCGGATCGCCCCCGATAATGACCACCTTGCCGACGTCCAGGCGGCGAATCTGAGTGGCCAATGCCTCCACGGGCGTGGTCGGACATTTTGTTAGCGGAAATATCAAGCTATTTGGCGGCATAACCAGTTCTCATCGTTGCAAGCGATTGTCCGGTCGCGCCATGGCGCGTCGGCGTACACACATCGATGATAGCGTCGCGCGGCCGCAAGATCACCCCACTGCCGGGGGGCTGGGAGTTTCGGTGCCGGTTGCCTGGGAGAAGCTGGCGCAATATTCTCGGAGCGCATTGAACCATCGTTACGGCTTCCAATCGCGCTGGGGAGACTGCGATTCGCGGCAGGATTTCCCGCAGCAGGGGAATATCATTGACGGAGTCGCCCAATTTGTTGTCCAGATAGACCTGCGTACCCATTTCTCGACTAAGGCTGGAGCCCGGCAAGCTGGTGAGGTTGGCGAAACGAAGGGACCGCTACCGTGGGCGTCAAAGGCAACACATGGGCGATTGTTAATTTCATGATCATGAAACTATGTTGGTGGCCGCGTAGAGACCAACAACACCGACGATGGGCATTGATGCAAAGAGGTCCGGAGGCAAGTCTTCCTGAGTGAGGGCGATGCTACGGCCCATCCGCTCCGCTCTGGAGGAGGAAATCCTGTCCGGAAAGCTGCCTGGCGGCGCACAGATCGACGAGCAGCAACTCGTGGAGCGGTTTGATGTATCGCGCACACCGGCGCGAGAGGCCTTGATCCATCTTGCCGCGGCCGGTCTGGTGACACTTGTGCCCCGGCAGGGGGCCGTCGTCTCGTCCATCACCTTGCGCGACTATGTCGCGTTGAGCGAAATCCTCGTGCAGCTGGAGGCCCTGGCAACGCAGCTTGCCACCCGGCGAATGTCGGGGGAGGAGCGCCAGGCCTTGCGCGATGCATTCGAGGCCGGCGAGGCTGCCGCCCAGCGTAGCGACGCGGACCAGTATCGCGTCGCCAATGACAATTTCCACGGCATCCTGTACGACGGCAGCCGCAATGAAATCCTGAGCCGCCAGATCCGCACCATGCGCGCTCGCATGCGCGGCATGCGTGATTTTCGCTTCGAACAGCCCACCCGTATCCGCGCGTCGCTCGAAGAGCATAGGGCTGTCCTCGATGCCGTGCTGCGTGGCGACGAAGAAGCCGCCGCGCAGGCCATGATCCGCCATATTTCCGCCGGCGGAAACGTCTATGCGGACATGATCGCGGCAATGCCCGGCGACGATGCCGGTGGCCGGGCCCGCGCCAAGCGCCCATGAATGCCGGGAGCGCCCCCGCGCGGGGGCGGGGCGATCCCCCGGTTAGGTTAGGCCACGGCGCCGGTTGCGTGAATGACGCTATTACGGTGTCGTGTGAGAGACAGAGATCCAGCGACTGCCCCTCGGGGTAATCGAATGCAAGCCCACAAGGCTTAGCTGCGCATACTTTGCGCGGGTAGTGACTCGAGGATTCACGTCCGGTGCTGGCGCCGCGGATATGGCTCACATGAGCAGCCGTGCCAATCGCTGTATGCACCAGCCCCCCTAATCTGCGCCGTGCGCTCCGTCATCGTCTCACCCCCGCTGTCGCACGCCTCGGGTTGACCACGTTGCCGCTATCCCAACCGGTGATCGGGGCGATGTGGAGTTTCCGAGGTCGACGGCCTCCCGGCTCGCCGGCCAGGGCCTTGCCTTGCGTGGCGACGTCGATCTGGTGGCGCGCTAGCATTTGCTGGGCGCTGGCGTGAATGTTTTCGAGAAGGATTGCGCTGGCCATGATGGCCTGCCGAGGATCGGAGCAGTTGGAATGCGGAAGGCGCGGGGCCAGTCCAGGCCGGCGCGCCGATGGACAAACCATAACACTGTCTGTAACCCGTGCTCGCGACCTGGGCATGGCGCGCCACGCGGGCCGCAGGGGCCGCAGGGGGGCCGTAACCCGGGATATTGTCTTCCGGGCAGGATCATGCCAGCATCGACCATGCGCTCCGGCGCTCTTCATACGACTGGAAGTGAGCATACATGGGTCATTCGCAGGCCGCCAAAGCATCCACCCGTCAACGTATTCTCGAGATCGCCGCGCGACGCTTTCGGGAACGCGGATTTTCTGGCGTCGGACTAGCGCAGATCGCACGCGAGGCGGGCATCACACCGGCCGCGTTTTACCGGCATTTCGCCTCGCGCGAGGCCATACTGGCCGAGGCGGTCCATGAGGCCGCGCGCAGCCTCGATACCTGGGCGGCCGCATCGCAGGATATTGCCAGTGCAGTGCGAAACTACCTTAGCGTGGCGCATCGCGACACGCCAGGCATTGGGTGTCCGCTCGTCGCACTGGTGCATGATGCCGCGCGCGCGGACGACGTGACCCGCGATGCCTATACCGCTGAGGTCAAGCGCGTGCTCGACTTCCTAGAAGGTTTGCTGGCCGCGCAGGGGCATGCCAACGCGCGCGCGATGGCCGTCCTGCAGCTCTGTGCGAGCGTCGGCGCGATGGGCCTGGCACGTGCCGCTGACGATCCCACGCTGTCACGCGACCTGCTGGACCAAGTGGCAGACGGTCTTGTCCGCCTGGGCACGCCACAGCCCTGAAGCCTAAAGCACCAGCTCGCGCGTTGCGGGGTCTTCGGGCACGGCCGTCCGACGCAGCGCTTCGCAGCCATCAACTGCCGCCATCCGCGGGCAGTCCTGGAAGATCTGCGCCACCCAATCGACAAAGACGCGTACCTTCGGCGCCAGATGCCGGCTTTGCGGATAAATGGCGGCGATTGGAATCGGGCGTGGCCGCCATTGCGGCAGCAGTTCCACCAGTGCGCCGGTATGTAGATATTCCTGCACCATGAAACGGGGCGGCTGGAAAATGGCGGCGCCGCTGAGGCCATAGGCCACGTAGGCATCGGCGTCGTTGAAACTGATATGGCCGCGCATGCCAACCTCGACCGGATTGCCATCGATGATGAAATTCAAGTCCAGCGTGCGCCCGGTGCGGTTGGAGAAGTAGTGGATCGCGGTGTGATGCTGGAGGTCCGCCAGTGTGCGCGGCAGGCCATGCCGCGCGATATAGGTCGGGCTGGCTACGGTGACCATGTGCATGTCGCCCAGGCCACGCGCGATCAGGCTTGAATCCTGTAGCGAGCCCGCGCGTATCGCGCAGTCCACACCGTCCTGGATCAAGTCCACCATCCTGTCGCCAAAGCCCACCACCAGTTCGATGTCGGGATAGCGCTCGTGGAACGCGTGGAGCCGGGGCATGAGAATGGTGCGCCCGATCGACGCCGGCATTTCCACGCGCAGCTTGCCGATCGGCCCCTGGCCCGAGCGCGTCAGCGCCACCTCGGTCTCGGCGATCTCCGCCAGGATCCGCATGCAACGCTCGTAGTAGTCGGCGCCTTCTGGCGTCAGCCGGAGCTGCCGCGTGGTCCGGTTGATGAGCCGCACGTGCAGATGCGCTTCGAGGCTCTGGATGATCGTGGTGGCGGAGGTGCGTGAAAGCCCCAGCGCCTCCGCCGCGCGCGAGAAGCTGTTCATCTCCACCACGCGGGTGAAGACTTCCATGGCCTGTACCTTGTCCATCGTACTGCCCTTCTTTAGTGCGCCGCGCGGAACCTGCAGCCTGTTTCGCGGCGGATTGTTTGGTGACGCCAAATTGTGTTCTGGATTATAGGCGTTTACCAGATGGCGGCAATGTACCAGACTTCGTGCATCACAGCATTTGCACGTCAGCGCAATCAGTCATGGCCCAGAAGGCATCCAAGGCATCCTCCTCCACGTCATCGGTCCACGTGGACTGCGTGAGCATCATTGGCCACGCGCAGCGCATTCCCCTGCACGTTCACGTCCCTGACGGGATCACCGAGGCGTTGCCCGTGATCCTTTACCTGCACGGCGGCGGCTTTGTCGAGGGCAACCTCGACTGGGCCGAGGTGGCTGCCTCGACCCTTGCACGCGCCACGCCGGCCGTGGTGGTGGCCGTGGGCTATTCGCTCTCGCCGCGCTTCCCGTTCCCGGTACCGCTCGAAGACGGCTATCTGGCCGCGCTCTGGACACAGGCCCACGCCAGGCAATATGGCATCGACGCGCGCCGCATGGGTATCGCCGGTCACGATGCTGGCGGGAACCTGGCCGCGGGCATTTCCGCCATGGCGCGTGACCGCAAGGACTTCACGCTGCGCGCGCAGGCCTTGCTGGCACCGTTGCTGGATCCCAGCATGACGCGGCTGGCCGATATCGCACGCCTGCATGACGTGGACCTGTCAGCCAGCGACTGCGCCATGGCGTACCGCGCCTACCTGCCCGACGTGCTGCAGCAACTGCATCCGTATGCGGCGCCACTTGAATCGCGCCGCTTGTCGCGCCTGCCGCCCACGCTGATCGTCAGCGCCGCGCAGGACGTCTGCCATATCGAAGCAGAAACCTATGCGAGCGAGTTGATCGCCGCGGGCGTCCCGACCGAGACCACGCGCTACGCGGAAGCCTCGCATTGCTCGATTGCCACCCACGCTCCCGCACTCGCCGACGTGGCGGTGTTCTTCGCGCGCAGGCTCGATGCATCGACGTCCGCGCCTGTCCCGCGCCGCCCCCAGCGCCCCCCCGAATCACGCTAATCCCACTAATCCCAGAGATCCCAGAGATCCCAAACAGGATCTTCGCAGGAGTGAAGTCATGGAACATCGCAGATCAATCTTCCGTCGCCCCTCGGTGGTGGCTGGCATCGGCGCCGCCGTGGTGGCGGCGGGCTTCACCGCAAGCGTGGTGCTGAACGACACGCGCGCGGCCGCGCCCACCGCGCCGCCGCCCACGCAGGTGACCGTCCAGTCGCTGCAACTGGAGGACGTGCGCGTCTGGACCAGTTTCTCGGGCCGGCTGAAGTCCGTGGACGAAGCACTGGTGCGGCCCGAGGTGGGCGGGCGCATTGTCGAGGTCAGGGTCCGCGATGGCCAGACCGTGCGGGCCGGCGACATCATGTTCGTGATCGACCCGCGTCCCTATGACGCGGCGGTGGCGCGCGCCAAGGCCGATCTGGCCGCCGCGAAGGCGCGGGCGGAGTTTTCCACCACCGAGTACGAGCGGGCGAAGGGGCTGATTGCGGATGATGCCATTCCCAAGAGCCTGCACGACCAGCGGGCCAACGAATACCGGACCGCGCAGGCCGCGGTGCTGGCCGCGGACGCCGCCTTGCGCCAGGCCGACATCAATCTGGACCATGCCTACGTCAAGGCGCCCATTCCGGGGCGTATCAGCCGCGCGGAAGTCACGCTCGGCAACCTGGTGCAGCCGGGGCCCAACGCGCCGGTGCTGACCCGCATTGTCTCGAATGACGGCATCTATGCCGACTTCGAGGTCGACGAGCAAAGCTACCTTCGCTCGATCCGCGCCAAGGCCGACACGCTGAGCAGGGAGCAGCAGATTCCCGTTGACATGAAGATCCAGGGCGATACCGATCACGTGTATCAGGGAAAGATCCACACGTTCGACAACAGCATCGACGTGAATACCGGCACGATCCGCGCCCGGGCCAAGTTCGCCAATCGGGATGGGGCGCTGCTGCCGGGCATGTCCGTGTCGATCAGCCTGGCCGGCAGTGCCGACACGCGCGCGCTGATGGTGCCGGACGTGGCGGTGGGCAGTGACCAGAGCAAGAAGTTCGTCTTCGTGGTGGGTCCCGACAACAAGGTCGCATATCGCGAGGTCACGCTGGGCGCCGGCATCGACGGCCGCCATATCGTGCTGGCCGGGCTCAACGCGGGGGACCGCGTGGTGACCAAGGGCGTGCAGTTCGTCCGCCCCGATGTGGTGGTCGCGCCCACCGAGGCGGCGTCGGAAACGATAAAAACCGTATCCGCGCGGCTCGCCGCACCGGCCCCGTTGGCGGAGTGACACCATGAATCTCTCGAAATTCTTTGTCGACCGGCCAAACTTCGCGGCCGTGATCTCCGTCATGATCTTCCTGGCCGGGCTGATCGCCATTCCGAAGCTGCCGGTCTCCGAGTATCCCGAGGTCGTGCCACCGTCCGTGGTCGTGCGTGCGCAGTTTCCGGGCGCCAATCCGAAAGTGATTGCCGAGACCGTCGCCACGCCGCTCGAGGAACAGATCAACGGCGTGGAGAACATGCTCTACATGTCGTCGCAGGCGGCCAGCGACGGGGTGATGACGCTGACGGTGACGTTCAAGCTCGGCACCGACCCGGACCTGGCCACGCAACTGGTGCAGAACCGCGTGAACGAGGCATTGCCCCGGCTACCGGACGTGACGCGCCAGCTCGGCGTCAGCACGATCAAGAGCTCGCCGAACCTGACCATGGTCGTTCACCTGGTCTCGCCGAACGACCAGTACGACAATCTGTACCTGCGCAACTACGCGCGCCTGAACGTGAAGGACGAACTGGCGAAGATCAGCGGTATCGGCCAGATCAACCTGTTCGGCTCGGGCAACTACGCGATGCGTGTCTGGCTCAATCCGCAGAAGGTGGCCGAGCGGCACATGAATCCCGAGGAGGTGGTGGCCGCCATCCGCAAGCAGAACATCCAGGTGGCCGCAGGCGTGATCGGCGGGGCGCCGTACAAGGACAACGTCGAGATCCAGCTGCCCGTGAACGTGCAGGGGCGGCTGGCCGATGTCGACCAGTTCGAGAACATCATCGTCAAGCGCGATGGCGGCGTGGTGACCTACCTGAAGGACGTGGCGCGGATTGAGATGGGGGCCAGCGATTATGCGTTGCGCGCCCAGCTCGATAATAAGCAGGCCCTGGCGCTGGTGATCTTCCAGTCGCCTGGCGCGAACGCCATCGAGATATCGAACAACGTGCGGGCCAAGATGGAGGTGTTGAGCAAGCGGTTTCCGAAGGGGCTCGAGTACCGCATCGCCTACGATCCGACCACATTCGTGCGCGATTCCATCAAGGCCGTTACCCACACGCTGCTCGAAGCCATCGTGCTGGTGGTGCTGGTCGTGATCCTGTTCCTGCAGACCTGGCGCGCCGCCATCATCCCGTTGCTGGCCGTGCCGGTCTCGGTTGTCGGCACGTTCGCGGTGATGCATGTGTTCGGCTTTTCGATCAACGCGCTGTCATTGTTCGGGCTGGTACTGGCGATCGGTATCGTCGTGGACGACGCCATCGTCGTGGTGGAGAACGTGGAGCGCAACATCGCCAGCGGCCTGGCGCCACGTGAAGCCACGATCAAGGCCATGAGGGAAGTGACCGGGCCGATCATCGCCATCGCGCTGGTGCTGTGCGCCGTTTTCGTGCCGATTGCGTTCATCAGCGGGCTGACCGGGCAGTTCTATCGGCAGTTCGCCCTGACCATCGCGTTCTCCACGGTCATCTCCGCGTTCAACTCGCTGACGCTGTCGCCGGCGCTGGCGGCGCTGCTGTTGCGCGGCCACGATGCGCCGAAAGACCAGTTGACCCGCGCAATGGACTGGCTGCTGGGCGGCTTCTTCACGCGCTTCAACCGGTTCTTCCAGCGAAGTTCCGACGCCTATAGCGGCGGCGTGAAGCGCGCGCTGCACCGCAAGCGCGGATCGATCCTGATCTACGTGGTCCTGCTGGGTGCCACGGTGCTCGGGTTCAGCAAGGTGCCCGGCGGCTTCGTGCCGATTCAGGACAAGGGGTATCTGGTGAACCTGATCCAGCTGCCCGATGGCGCCACGCTGGACCGCACCGAATCGGTCGTGCGACAGATGACCGAGATCGCCGCAAAGGAACCCGCCTTCCGCAACGCGGTACAGTTCCCTGGGCTGTCGTTGAACGGCTTCATCAACAGCTCGTCGTCGGCAACAGTGTTCCTGGGCGAAAAGTCTTTCGAGGAAATGCGCGAGATCGGCGCATCGGGACCCGCGATGGCGGGCAGCCTGCAGCAGAAGTTCGCGGGTATCAAGGATGCGTTCATTGCAGCGTTTCCGCCGCCCCCCGTGCAGGGGCTCGGCAATACCGGCGGTTTCAAGCTCCAGATCGAGGACCGCGGCGACGCGGGCTACGTGGAACTGAGCAAGACCGTCAGCGCCGTGCTAGACAAAGCGCACAAGGCGCCTGAACTGGCCAGGGTGTACAGCACCTACAACGTGACCACGCCGCAGCTGTTTGCCGATGTGGATCGCACCCGGGCGTCGCAGCTGGGCATCGACGTGGACGACATCTTCAAGACCATGCAGATCTACCTGGGGTCGCTCTATGTCAACGACTTCAACAAGTTCGGGCGCACGTACCAGGTGATCGCGCAGGGCGACAAAGACTTCCGCTCGTCGCGGGACGACATCCTGAAGCTGAAGGTACGCAACCACGAAGGCGAGATGGTGCCGCTGGGCGCGGTGGTCAGGATTAGCGATACGAGCGGGCCGGAGAGCGCGTCGCGCTACAACGGCTATCGCTCGGCGGACATCAACGGCGGTCCCGCACCGGGGTACTCCACGGGACAGGCCCAGGCGGCCATCACCCGGATCCTGGACGAGACGCTGAGCGGCGAGATGACGTTCGAATGGACCGAACTCGCCTACCAGCAGATCCTGGCCGGCAATACCGCGCTGATCGTGTTCCCGATCTGCATCCTGCTGGTGTTCCTGGTGCTGACGGCCCAGTACGAGAGCGTATTCCTGCCGCTGGCGATCATCATGATCGTGCCGATGTGCCTGTTCTCGGCCATCACAGGCGTGTGGCTGACCAAGGGCGACAACAACCTGTTCACACAGATCGGCTTCTTTGTGCTGATTGGACTCGCGTGCAAGAACGCCATCCTGATCGGCGAGTTTGCACGCGAACTGGAGATCCACGGCAAGTCGACGTTCGCCGCGGCGATAGAGGCCGCGCACCTGCGGCTGCGGCCGATCCTGATGACGTCCATCGCATTCATCATGGGCGTGCTGCCGCTGGTGCTGTCACATGGTGCCGGCGCGGAGATGCGGCACGCGATGGGTGTGGCGGTGTTCTTCGGGATGATCGGCGTGACGTTCTTCGGCCTGTTCCTGACACCGATTTTCTATGTGATTGCGCGTGCATTGGAGAAGCGCATCACCAAGACCGAGAAGGTACATCACCATGTTGAAGCTTGAGCGAATCATCGCGCTGGCCGCGGTGGCGCTGGTGGCGGCATGCACCGCGCCCGTGGGGCCGCAATCGTCGGGCATCGATGCCGCGCCGCAATGGGCGAAGCTGGCGGACGGGCAGGGCGGCGGCTATCTGGCCGGCGATGCCGGCGCCAGCGTGGACCAGACCTGGTGGGCGCGGTTCCGCGATCCCGCGCTCGACAGGCTGGTCGCCGAGGCGCTGGCCAACAACAAGTCGCTGGCGATTGCCAAGGCGAGGGTGGAGGAGGCGCGCGCGGGGCGCCTGCTGGCGCAGTCAGCATTGGCGCCCCAGGTTAATGCGACGGCCAGCAGCGAACGCAGCAACCGTGGCTTCTTGACCAACGACCATCCCGTCACGATCAACCAGGTTGCCATCTCAGCCGCGTGGGAGGTCGACCTGTTTGGGCGCAACCAGGCGCGCACCGCGCAGGCAACGGCAATCCTGCAATCGGCCGATGCCAGCCAGCAGGCGGTACGCGTGGCGCTGCTGGCCGAAGTGGCACGCACGTACTTCGATCTGCGCGACTATGCGCAACAGATCGACATCACGCAACGGAACCTGGACAGCCAGCGCCGCACACTGCAGCTGATCCAGGCGCAGATGCGTGGCGCGTTGGCCAGCAACTTCGACGTGCAGCGTGCCGCCGCGCAGGTATCGGCCACCGAGTCGCTGCTACCAGCATTGCGCACTGGGTACGACGGCGCAATGAACCGGCTGTCGAACCTGCTTGGCCGCACGCCCGGTACGCTGGCCCCGTCGCTGTCCGATGCCCATGCATGGCAGCCGATCGACCAGGACATCGTGGTGTCCGCGCCGGCAACGGTGCTGAGGGAGCGGCCCGACGTACGCGCGGCCGAGCGGCAGTTCGCGGCCAGCATCGCCGCGCGCAAGGCTGCCGTGGCGGAGCTGTTCCCCAATATCTCGCTGACGGCCTTCTTCGGCGCGCAGAATGCCACGCCGTTCTCGTCCACGCCATGGGGCATCGGGGCCGGGCTGATCCAGCCGGTGCTCAATTTCGGTCGTATCCGCTCGCAGATCGACGCGGCCGATCAACGACAGACCCAGGCATACCTGACCTATCAGCAGACCGTGCTCGATGCGCTGGAGGACATGGAGAACGCGTTATCCGGCTACATCAACGAGAATGCGCGCAATATCTCGCTGACCGCCGGCGTGGCGCAGAACCGCAAGGCCGCCGAGCTGGCGCAGAAGCAGTTCCGCCAAGGCTACGTTGGCCTGCTCGATGTCCTGGTGGCGGAGCGCGACCTGCTCGATGCCGAGTCACGCCAGGCCGCATCGGATGCGAACCTGCGCAAATCGCTGGTGCGGATCTTCGCCGCGGCCGGCGGCGGATGGCAGGCGCAATAACGAAAAGATCGGGGGAAACGGGGCGGGGCGAACGAGCGGCCTCAGGCGTCGGGAGGCGCGGTGTCGCGCGGTGCGACCAGCGCCATGAGCTGAGCGGCCACCGTGTTGAGCAGTTCGCGCGACAACTTCGGGTCCGACACCGCACGCGACATCGTCAGGGCACCGACGCAGGCGCTGTAGATCAGCATCGCCCGGGCGTCCCGGTCGCGAGCGTCGGGCGGCAGCCCCGAGGCGATCAGCGCGAGCAGGCGTCGTAGCCGCTCGGTGTAGAGCGCGCGGGCCTCGCTGCCGCTTGCGCCCGCCTCGTTGAGAAACGCCGCGATGCCGCAACTCGTTGCCGGCGCATCGCGATGCGACTCGCTCAGGTAGACGCGGATGGCCTGCCGCAAGTCGGCGCGGGCGCGTTGCGTCCAATGGTCGGTGTCGAGAAACGCCTCGGCCATCGCTTCGCGCACGAACGCCTCGCGCGTGGCGAAGTGCTTGTAGAAACCGCCCACGGTCAGCCCGGCTTCCTCCATGATGTCCGCCACGCCAATGCCGCGCAGACCGTGCATGCGCAGGCGCTGCGCGGCAATCGTGACGATGCGCGCGTGCGTGGCCTGCTTCGAGGCTTGTGAGTGTCCCATTGGCGTTGCGGGTCAAGGCAGCAATACACGTACTCTAACGGATATTCTGAAGGCCCAGTGCGATACCCGAGGCCGTTCGCGTGACGCGCGGCGCGCCACCCAGTGGCTCGACGCCCCGACATCGATCCCGGCCGCGTTCGGGAACACTTCGTCGTCTCGCTTGCGCGTGGACATGGCTTGCTCCATCATCGTTGATGAACGGCAGCGCCATGGGGAGCGTCGAATTCGACTCGATCTCCCAAACGGGATGTGGCTCGCGCCGCTCGCCACGGTCGCCGACGATTCCCGGACCAGGCTCAGAAGCGGGCTCACACTGTGGCGCTCAGTAATGCCATGGGCTCGCACCAATGACGTGTCGGTCATCGCGGCGCTGCCGTTCCGTTTATAGGGCAGAACCGTTTCTTTGCGAACGCCGGGCGCATCCATGGGCTTGGGAGGCTCAGAACGGCCCATCTCTGCCGCTAGCGAACTTCACAGTGAATGACTGATGTCGGCGCCGTTCCGCCGTAATGCACGTAGGAACGGTATCAGTCGATACCGGCGTTTCCCAGCCGGAATGTGTTGTATACGAATTGCCAAGTTCGGTCGCGCGGCATGACAGCACTGGTCTTGCGACGAAACGCATCGGGGTGTCTAATTCGCTGCAGGAAGTCCAGGAGGAGGCTCCCATGGTGCACTGCGCAAACTGCGGGTTCGAGAATGCCGTTGGAGCCAAATTCTGCGAGCAATGCGGCGCCAGGCTGGCGCGAATCTGTGCGCGTTGCGGCGAAGAACTGAGCCCGACGGCGCGCTTCTGCAGCGCATGCGGCGCACCCGTCAGCGAGTTGCTGCAGGCAGCATCCGCCGCTCCCGTTCATTACACCCCATCGCACCTCGCCGAACGCATCCGGGCCGAGCAGGCGGCCCTGGAAGCCCGTGGCGAAAACGCCGGCGAACGCAAGACCATCACCGCCCTGTTCGCCGATATGGCAGGCTCAACCGCCCTGATCCACGACCGCGACCCGGAAGACGCTCACCGCCTGATCACGCCGGTCATCGAACTGATGATGGAGGCCGTGCATTACTACGAGGGCTATGTGGCCAAGTCGTTGGGCGACGGGATCCTTGCGCTCTTCGGCGCGCCCATCGCCCATGAGGACCACCCCCAGCGCGCCTTGTACGCCGCGCTGCGCATGCAGGTAGCAATGCAGCGTCACAGTGACAGGCTTCGGCTGGAGCAAGGCATTTCCCTGCAGATCAGGGTAGGCATCCACACGGGCGAGGTGGTCGTGCGCTCAATCCGTAAGGACGACCTGCACACCGACTATGACCCAGTGGGGCACACGATTCACATTGCCTCGCGGATGGAGACCATGGCGGCGCTCTCTTCCATCCTCGTGAGCGAATCCACCCACAAGCTCGCGGAGGGCTATTTCGAGTTCAAGGCGCTGGGAATCGCGCAGGTCAAGGGCATCCCCAAGCCGCTCGCGGTCTATCAGCTGCTCGGGCTCGGCGCGCTGCGCACACGCTTGCAAGTGGCAGCACATCGCGGGCTGGCTCGCTTCGTGGGCCGCGAGGCCGAGCTGGAGGCGCTCCACCGCGCGCTGGAGCAGTCCACGGCCGGACACGGGAAAATCGTCGCGGTGGTGGGGGAGGCCGGTGTCGGCAAGTCGCGACTGTTTCACGAGTTCAAGGCGCGCGCGCCGCGCGGTTGCCTGGTGCTGGAGACCTTCTCGGTATCGCACGGCAAGGCCTTTGCCTACTTGCCGCTCATCGAACTCTTGCGGAACTATTTTCAGATCACTGCCCAGGACGACGAGCGGCATTGCCGCGAAAAGATCGCGGGCAAGGTGCTCACGTTGGACCGCAGCCTGGAAGACCACCTGCCCTACCTGCTCCATCTTCTGGGCATCAGCGATGTCGACGCGAAGCTGGTGGACATGGGCGCCAGCCTTCGGCGCGAGCGCACGTTCGATGCCATCACACGCCTGCTGGTGCACGAGAGCCGCAATCAGCCCGTGGAGGTCCTGTTCGAGGACCTGCAATGGCTGGATGGCGAGACTGAAGCGTTCCTCGCCTTCCTCATCGAACGCGTGGCGGATGCCCGGATCCTCCTGCTCCTGAACTACCGGCCAGAGTATCAGTCCGCATGGAGAGAAAAGGACAATGCCACCGAAATGCGGCTCGATCCCCTTGGCCCAGCCGAGGCGCAAGGCCTGCTCAGAGCGTTGTTGGGCGATGCCCCCGGGCTCGGGCCCCTCAAGCATCTCATCCTGCAAAAGACCGAGGGCAATCCCTTTTTCATGGAAGAGGTCGTCCAGACCCTGGTCGAGGAAAAGGCACTGCTCGGCGAACCTGGTCATTACCGCATCGAGACGACCCCGGCCGCGCTGCATATTCCGACCACGGTACAAGGCGTGCTCGCAGCACGCATGGACCGGCTGCCGCTGGCGCAAAAGGAACTGCTGCAGACCTTGGCGATCATCGGCAAGGAGTTTTCCTTGAGCCTGGTCCGGCAAGTCGCCGGGCAGTCCGATGAGCGCCTCTATCCCTTGCTGACCGGCCTGCAGGCGGGAGAATTCATCTACAGTCAGCCTGCCTTTCCGGAGGTGGAGTATGCGTTCAAGCACGCCCTGACCCAGGAAGTCGCCGGCAACTCCCTGCTCTCGGAACAGCGCGGCGCGCTGCATGAACGCACTGGCCGGGCCATCGAGGCTCTCTTCCATCACCAGTTGAAAGACCGCTGCAGCGAACTGGCACACCACTACAGTCTCAGCGGCAACATCCCCAAGGCGGTGGAGTACCTGCACTGCGCCGGGCGTCAGGCTGTTGACCGTTCGGCCCATCTTGATGGAGTCCGTCAGCTCAGTAAGGCTTTGGGACTGCTCACCGGGCTGCCTGACACGCCGCAACGCGCGCACCTGGAACTGACACTGCGCGTCACCCTTGGTCAAGCCCTGATTGCCGCGCGAGGCTATGCCGCGTCCGAGGTGGAGGCAAACTATGCGCGGGCGCTGACTTTGTGTGAAAAGGGTGGAGATAATTCGCAGCTCTTCCAGGTGAAGCTGGGATTGCGGATGTTTTTCCTGATTCGCGCACAGCACGTGACAGCGTATCAACTAGGTGAGGCGCTGCTCGGCCTCGCTGAGAACACGCAAGATCCGGTTTGGCTCGGACAGGCGCATATTGCACTGGGCGGAGCCGCACTCTTCATGGGCGATTTCGGCACCGCCAGGGAGCACCTGGAGCAGGGGATTGCCTGCTATAGGCCTGAACAGCATCCCACCCATGCCGCGCTTTACGGGCAGGACCCTGGGGTCCGCGGACTCAGCTTCCTGGCATGGGCCCGGTGGTATCTGGGCTTCCCGACTCAGGCCATCAAACGCAGCCAGGAGGCGCTGGCATTGGCCCGGGAGGTCTCTCACCCTTTCAGCATGGCATTAGCCTTAGTCTACGCGGCTCAGTTGCATCAGCTCCGGCATGAGGCGGAACTGACCCGCGAGCACGCCGAAGCAGCCATCGCGCTGTCGGTCGAGCAAGGGTTTCCGTTCTGGCTGGCATGGGGAACCATCCTGCGGGGTTGGGCAATGGCCGAGCAGGGAAGCCGTGAGGAGGGCATCGCTCAGATATGCCAGGGCGTCACCGCTTACCAGGCCACCGGCGCCGAGTTCGGACGGCCCTATTACCTGGCCCTGTTGGCCCAATCCTACATGAACGCGGGCCAAGCCCAGGCGGGACTGAACGTCCTAGCCGACTCGTTCGCCACCGTGGACATCACCAGGGAGCGCAACTATGAAGCGGAGTTGCATCGGCTCAAGGGAGAACTGCTCCTCCAACGTTCGAAGGTGCAGCCCGACCTGTCCTCCGAGCGCGAATCAGCGGAAGCGTGTTTTCATCGGGCAATCACGATTGCCAGGCAGCAAAGTGCGAAATCGCTTGAGCTGCGTGCCGCGGTGAGCCTCGCGCGGCTATGGCAGCTTCAGGGAAAGACGGAAGAGGCACGGCAGATGCTGGCCCGGGTCCATGGAGCCTTCGTGGAAGGGTTCGACACCGCTGACTGGCAGCAGGCAAGGAATCTGCTGGACACGTTAGATGCTACAGGAATTCCACCAACGGCTCCTGGAGATAGGGGCATCACCCACCCATAGCCGCCCAGGAGCGTCGAGGTTCGGCGCTTCGGCGATGCGCAGGCCGGTGACGCTGAGCAAGCTGGCAATCGACTCGTCTTCGCCTCCAGCTCGGCAGGTTGCGTGCGATCGGCTGTCTCCAGCGCGTTCAGACACCGCTGGATGCTTTCGTCGATTTGCCACTGACACTTGCCAATCTTTCCCGCCGTGAAATGGCGCGGTGTAGCACGCGGTCGATCAGCGCCCGCAGCCATAACTTCATGGCCGAACACATAGCCCCAGTTGCTTATGCGCTATTGGCGGGAGCGGTATGTCGCAAGCTTCGAAAGGTTGCCACATCGGCTCATGGAACACCACTTTCGCCTTAGACCTTGCGAGTCATCCAAAAATAATATCGGGCATTTCGGATTTGCGCGCGACTTCGATCGCGTAACTGCGGCCGGCGCTGGCCGCATGTTCCAAGCTCGGCGCTTATGCCGTGCTTGGCCGAGTTCCTGCATTCGGCATGGGAACGAACCCCGGCAAAGCTTCGATACGCTGGATCCAGGTTCGGATTGCCGGATACCCTTCGAGCGACAGACCGCCCTCCGGGGCATGGGCGATATAGGTGTACGCCGCGATATCCGCCAGCGAAAGACAATCCCCGATGGCAAACTTTCGCTTTGACAGAATGGACTCCACGACCGTGAATAGTCTTTGGCTGATATGGATTGCACTGGCCATTGGCACAAGTTCTTCGTCGTAGACAACGAGGCGGCGTGCCGCACATGGGCCAAATGCGATTTGTCCAGCAGCTAGCGAGAACCATTGCTGCACAAGTGCATTGCCTTCCGGATCTTCAGGGAGCCAAGAGGGCTCGCCATACTTCTTAGCCAAGTACACCAGAATCGCGTTTGAATCGTAGAGCGTCGTATCGCCATCAATGATGACGGGGACCTCCCCGAAAGGGCTCCGTACAAGAAATTCTGGCGTTTGCAGGTTGCCACTGTGCGGCTCGATATCGAACTTCTCGTAAGGCAGGCCGAGCAGCGACAATAGCAATTGAACGCGATGGCCGTGGCCCGAGTACGTCATCGAGTACAGTCGAATCGGAACCAAGTCTGTAGGTCTTTTGGTTGTCATGGTGTTCGTCCTCATCAGATCGCGGCGACGATCTTTCCCCATGCGTGGGCAAAACGGAGCAAGCCGGTGCCGGCGTGACAGTTCACGTACTCAAAAGACGGCGTCGTACCGAGAACGAAGACTTCGTGCCAGGTGACAACGCTGCGTGCGGCCCGATACTTCCGGCGCATCGCGAGCGCGTGCTTGAAGATGTCAAGATGACTCTTGTGTCCAGCAGCCCATTGTTCAAGTTGTCCAAGCGAAAGGAAGTATCCGTGCTTTGACGTTTCCTTCAGCTCGTTGCCCTCTTGATCCAACGTAACCAGTGCACGCAGTGACAAACAGCCTGTCGTTGCGGCATGGTCCTTAAGGTAGGCCATCCCCGTCTCAAGCTTGGGCTGAAGGTTGGTGTAGTAGTCGTCAAGTTGGTCGCCTTCTGCCTTCTCCCAGTACTGGCCAGAGCGAATGTTCACGACGTTGGGCGGAACATCAATCCGGATGCGGGCCCGCGAAGCGCCCAAGAACTCGCCCTGGGGGACTGATTCGCCGTAAGGAGACGCGAGAGGATCGATTGCAGAAATCGGCAGCCGGTCGCGCATCGCACCGAAATAGCCAGCGATATACATGGGTTCCAGTTCGCTGCCCTTTGTGCGAGCGATCCCGGCCCGATAGTACGGCTCTGAAAAGATGGTTTCGATCCGGTCATAAGGCACCGTAAGCGTTTCACGCCAGTAGCCTACATTCTCCTTTTCTCGCTCTGGAGAGGCGAACCAGGTGTTAAAGGCATCCTGGTGCTTCCAGATCGCGTACCGTGTAATGTCGGTCCAGTACGCAATAACAATCGAATTGGTAGACCCGGCCTCGTCGGTATGTCGCACCTCATCGAAGCAATCCGGGCCCCAGGCGCTTGCAAAGGCGTCGCGAGTCCTGTTGAAGAATGCGCGTTCCGTACCGAAGTCCGCCGGAGTACGTTGCACTGCGATGTAGTCCGACACAACGGTCGTATGGGGGGCGTTCCACCGGACGTGGAACTTCGGGGCGGCCGGTGCAAACTCTCCCGGCCGTTGGGCTGGGATCGTGCGCGGATACTCGATATGAAAGCTCATTTTGAATCGCTGGCAGGAAAGAGGGAGTAGCCACTATCGATTGACGGCTGGCTGTTTTCGTTTACCAGAAGACGGAAGACGTCTGGCCGTGAATAGTGGCCGACTGCGTCAAGGTCGTACTTTGCTCGAGGGATATCGTCTAGATCAATCTCGGCTACCAGGATCGTCTCTTCAGTAAAGTTGGGGCCCGCGATCACGTTGCCGAACGGGTCGACAATGCAACTACCTCCCACCGATACGATGCCGTCTTGTGGCTGGTCCTGGAACGCGGGGTAGTCCGCTGGATAATCAGAGCGGCGGGCGAACTGGTTGCTCGACAGAACGAAGCAACGGCCTTCGAGTGCGATGTGGCGCATGGTGGGTAGCCACGTATCTCGGCCGTCCGCCGTCGGCGCACAGTAGATCTCGACACCCTTGGCATACATGGCCGTGCGGAACAATGGCATGTAGTTTTCCCAGCAGATGGCGGCGCCAACGTTGCCAACCTCGGTCTTGTACACGGGCATGGTGGAACCGTCGCCACGTCCCCAGACGAGACGCTCTGCGCCGGTCGGACCTAGCTTGCGGTGCTTGCCCAGATAGCTACCGTCCGGGCCGAAAAACAGCGCCGTGCAGTACAAGGTGCCGCCATCGCGCTCGATTACGCCAATCACGATATGCAGTCGAGTCTCCCTGGCGATGTCTGACAGGGTGTCGACTGCGGGACCCGGGATATCCACCGAGCTGTCCCAATAGCGTCGGTACCATTCGCGGCCTTCCGGGCCACGATGGCCTACGACGGTATCGAAGCTCAGGCCGCGTGGATAGGCCGACAGGAACGCCTCAGGAAAGACGACGAGTTGTACGCCTTTGGCACTGGCCTCTTGAGCGAGGTCGTGTACCTTGGCGAGGCTGGCCTGCAGGTCAAACGACACGGGTGCCGCCTGAACAACCGCGACGGTCAATTTCTTTGCCATTTTTAGCTCCAAATTCATGTTACTCACGCGTGAGTGCGCGCAGCGTTTGCCGGGGAGGCCATCTCTTCATCCGTGCGGTTTTCACGCAGGAACAAGCCTCCGATCACTACAGTCAGAGCTGCGAAAATGACCGGATACCAGAGACCAAAGTAGATATCGCCGGTGAATGTCACCATTGCAAACGCGACAGCGGGGAAGAAGCCACCGAAGATCCCGTTTCCGACGTGATACGGGAACGACAGGGCGGTGTATCGAACACGCGCGGGGAACATTTCAACCAGTGCGGCGGCGAGCGGGGCGTACACCATCGCGAAGTAGACGCACAGGACGACCAGAAGGAGTATCACCATGCCGTGATTAATGCGGGAAGGATCCGCCTGGTTGGAATAGCCTGCCTGTTCCAGCGTTGTCTTCAGTGTGGCGGCATCAAAGCCGGTAAGCGTTGTGCTGCCGATTTGAGTAACCGGGCTCGTGGCGGCGGGATCAACGACATTGGCGTAAGGCACGCCGGATTTCGCGAGCACAGCCTTGACCTTGTCGCATTCCGTCGCTGGCGGATTCCTGCCGAGCAGGTCGATCTGGACGCTGCACGTGGAAGGCGCTGAGCGGACCGTCACCGGATTCGTGGCCGTGGCGACCTGGAGGCCAGGGTTGGCATATTGCGTGAGTGCCTTGAAGATGGGGAAGATCGTCAGCGCGGCCAGCAGGCAGCCCGTAAGGATTACCTTCCTGCGGCCAATCTTGTCGGAGACGGCAGCCGCGAGCCAAATCGCCGGCAGGCAGATGGCGAGCGCGACGGCATTAAGCAGACTCGCCGTGCCGATGTCCAGACGCAGCGTTTGCGTGAGGAAGAAGAACGAGTACGTTTGACCCGTGTACAGCACCGTCGTGACGCCCATGACCAGGCCGAAGAGGGCAATCAGCATGGCCTTGATGTTGGCCCAGCTACCGAAGGTCTCCTTGATCGGTTGCTTTGATGTTTTACCTTCCGCCTTCATCTTTGCATACACGGGCGACTCATGCAGAACAGTACGAATGTAGATGGAGACCGCCAGCATGAGTCCCGATAACAGGAACGGGATGCGCCAGGCCCACTGCTCGAATTCTTGGTCGAAGGTAGAGCGGCAGATATAGACAATGGCGAGCGAGAGGATGGAGCCGCCTGCGCCCGTCATCTGGATCCAGCTCGTATTGCGGCCCTTTCTGCCGGGGCTCGCGTGCTCGGCTACGTAAATGGCAGCGCCGCCATATTCACCACCCAGTCCAAGGCCTTGAACCACGCGAAGCAGCAGCAGAAGGATTGGAGCGAGAATCCCGACCTGTTCGTACGTCGGAAGCAGGCCAACGCAGAATGTGGCTCCCCCCATCAGGACGATCGTAATGAGGAAGGTGTACTTACGGCCGATCAGATCGCCCAAGCGGCCAAAGAGCAGTGCGCCCAGCGGACGTACGGCGAAGCCCACACCAAAAGCGATGAGGGCGAAGAGATAGGCACTGGACGGGGAAAGTGGGGCAAAGAAAAGTCTGGAGAATACCGACGCAACAGCACCGAACAGGAAAAAGTCGTACCACTCGAAGAGCGTCCCGAGGGTAGATCCGACGATCACAAGGCGCTCGTGCTTCTGCGACCGCTGAATAGTTGACGATTGTGTTGACATGGTCATCCTCTGCACAGTCCCAATGGATATTGGTGACTGAAGTCTAGAAGGCCGGTATTTTCACGTCAAAATTATGCGACCAAAATTTTCAAAAAACGTACTAAATAGATGATTTATAAGAAGAAATATTGTACTATCATAGCGAACGAAAGCGGTTTAAGTAATTCATGAGGCGCTTGATAACAAGCAACTTTCAGGTCGCTTCGGATTAAGCGCCTCTGCGTCCTCCGCAGAGTGCTCGTGTCGTCTTGGATAGTGGGACGTGTCTGATTTGACGATGAATCGTCCGATCCCTTAGTGACTATGGGCCAGGAGCGGCAGTGGGCTCCCGCCAAGTGCCTCGCTTGCGGCCGAGATTGCGCGGATCCACTGCCCTGTCAGGGCGGCGGCCGCTGCGGCAGGTGTAATGCACGCATCCCACGATGCGTGTTGCCGGAAGAGCGAGCGCTGGCTCGAGTCAAACCTTGGGCTTAGCTCGCACTAACTGGAGCGCTAACGCTCCAGAGTATTTCGAAGAGGCTCATCTGAAAAGCAAAGAACTCCGGGCTTTGGATCGACAGTGCATAGTGTTCGGCACGTGAGGAAATGATGGACACTTTGTCGTCGAATAGATAAGTTGTCACACCCATTTCAAAGTCCTCCGGTGCGCACCGAAGTTCTCGCCGGTCCTTTTTTGACGATCGCCATAAATCCCGAGAATCGCCCGGCCCAGTACGAATGACGCGCAGATTGATCCCTGCCTTCGCGCGACGGGCTATAAGATCATTGATGAAGTCAAAGCCTGGGGTACGGAACAGCTCGCTGTTAGACATGATCGCGCTGACTTCTTTCGATTGACATTCCAGCGTTTCACTCATGACAGTCTTGATGCCCTCCAATCCCGAGAAAAATCGGACTTTCGGTTTTCCTCCAGAGGAATTGTGAATGGAGCGGAGTTGAGGGAGAACCTCCTGAATGATTTGACGCTGAGATTCGATCTTGCGTAGCAGCATGATCGGATCCTGTGGAATTACATAAGAGCGTGCGCCTTTCTGGACCGTCGATACGAAGCCCGACGCTACGAGCCTGTCCAGCACTTCGTAGGCATTAGTTCGCCCGATACCCGCTTTTTGTGCGATCGCAGCAACAGTTGCTTCGCCCAGTTCCAGTGAGGCGAGGTAAAAGTCGGCCTTGTGGCCATCAATGCCCGCTGCTTGCAGCATTTCAACCATGTTCATGGATCGGATCCTCTTCTAGTCGATGCTCCAGATTTGAGGCGAATGGTACACGTGGCTCGCACGGGGTGCCGCGCCGACCCCAAGAGGGACTACTGCCATTACCGGATCGCAAGCTAGACAAAATGTTCACGTACCGTGGAAAGTGGCCCACTACCAGCCGTATTTTAGCTCCACCCCAACGTAGTCCGAATTGCGTCCGCCGATGTTACGAATCGAGTCGCCCACCTGGAAATGCACGGCTTCGACCGCTCCAGTCAGGTGCGCGGTAATGGCCCAGTCAGCACGCAGTTGCAGATAGGCGCCTGTCCATTTGCTGCCTCTTCCGGCCGTACCGGGCACAGGAACATTGGGCTGCTGGTACACGGCGTCCGCCGTCGTCTGACGCCACTGGAATCCGACTGCCCCCAGGATTGTCAGGTTACTCTTCGGTTTGACCCTGACCGATGGCTTGACGTGAAGGATGTTTGCATAGCCCGTATAGCCGGCAAGCGTGAAGTAGTAGCCATTGGGGAACAGGGGATTGAACGTGCCCAGGCTTCCGTCCCCTGGATGCTTGTCACCCGAAGCCCCATCGACCTGCAGCGCCAGGCGCGGTGACCATGGCATGTCAAGCGTGTAGCCGACGATGGAGCCCACGGCCCACGCATTGATGGATTTGTTTCCGACATGACCGGACTGGTACATCGTCTCGACATCCCAATCGATGCGGCCGGCCGTTCCAGAGTAGCGGAGATCGAAAACATTGCGATGCTCACCGCCCGCCGCATCCAGATAATTGGCGCTGGAGCGGTTATAGGCGGAGTAGTAGCCGGACAGGTCGCCGGGTCCGACATCCTTGCGTTCGAATCGCGCGCCACTAAAGGTCAGGCGACGGTTGGAGACATCGTCGAATCCCTCCGCATCGCGATATTGAACGGGCTGCGTCAGGTAGCCGATAAAGCGCCACTTTCCGTCTTCGTAGTCTGCCCAGACCGCATCGTAAGCCTGCCGTACATTCGGACCATCGCGCACGGAAATGAACCGCTGCAGATCGAACGCCATTTCCTGGCGTCCGACGCGAAACTTGAATGTGCCGGGACCCAACGGGCTGACCCATGCCACGAAGGCCTGCTCCAGGTCCACCGGATTCTTGTCGACGGGCGTGACCGCATCTTTGCCAAACGGCCTCGCATCTTCGATCTGGGCAAAAACCTGCAAATACGGACCAATACGCGCATCGGCGCTGATCTGCGCGCGTTGGATGACATAGGTGTCGTTGCGTGCCGTACCGAGTCCGAAGAGCGGCGCATTGTTGACCTCCATGCGCTCCCGCAAGTTCGCGCCCAGCGACAGATAGGATTTGGGATCCCCGCCAAGCGGGATGTACTTCAAGCCGTCGAGCGGCTCTCGTGGCACGCATGGATCCGCAAGCACCGACCAATCTTCCTGCCAGCGATTGAAAAGCACCTCGGGGCGCCTGGCGGAACAAGCAGGCACACTCTCTATGCTCGCTTCTTCGGCTTTCTCCGCATACGCATTTCCAGCGAATGCTAGCGTCAGAACAACACAGTTCATGACCAGGCACGAGAGAGCATTCAATTCGTAGAGGGGGCGGAACAATGCGCGAGCCATGGCGTTCACTCCTGTGTCACTTTTTGGTGCGCGCCAAGTGTTGGTCGCCGCAGGTAGTACTCGTTGCGAAGCTAGTGGCCGGCTGGGCTTGCCGTCCGACTTTGCTGGCTGCCGCCATCCATGAGGGTCTGAGGAGCGGTCACGACTTGTTGCCGTCTTGAAGCATTGAACGTCAGCCACAAGAGCGCGAGGACGGGCAGCAGTAGTGCCCAGAAGCCCACATTGCCGTAACCTATTGCGCCGCCCACAGCTCCGCATGCGAACGACGAGACCGCGGGGGCAGTTCTTTCCAGGCGTTCGCGCGAAGTGGTTTTCGTGTCGGATGAACTCGCTGGCGACAGCAGTTCAAATAGGTCCAGCACTATCTGCGTCACGTGTTCCGCCTTGACGGTGTTGGGCACATGTCCCTGCCGCGACATCAAACGGTCGCGTGCGTTTTGTACTCCCATCGCCGCCGCACCGAGCATCCCGCAAACGATGACCAGTGTGTCGTCGGGGTGAACGATGGGAGCGGCGGCAATGCCGGCGGCGCAAAAGGCAAGCATCAGCGCAGCCTGCATCGCGTAGACACGCCATGCCGCGTTTTGCGGTGCCACGGCTTCGCTACTCGCAACCAGACTCGTGATAACCACGCCGGCCAGGAAGGCGGGAATGGCCATCAGCTTCATCAGCACGAAGTCCTTGCCCATGGCGTGGGCAGTGAGCAGCCCGAAAAGTGCCACGACACTGAGGGTGTCGACGTAGCCAGCTATACACGCGAGCAGGGTGTCATCACATCTCATCATTCACCTTCCGTAATACGCCGTCCGTCACCGGACCGTTGCATGGATTTCTGCGATGTATCCGCCTGGGAACTGAACCAGCGCAGACTCGCGCCGGTCCGACGTAAACGGCCGCACCAGCACCGTTGCTCCGGCGCCTTTCGCCTTCGCCAGCGTGGCGGCGAGATTCTTGACTTCATAGCCGGTCATTTCGTAGCCGAAGGGGTACGGCAAATGCCCGTTGGTCACCAGTATCGTCATCTTGCCGAAGCCGGAGTCGAGTCTCACACGCCTATACGTGCCTGCCGGATTGCCGATCTCAACGCCGGCCGCATGCGGATCATCAGACACGACTTTACTGCGGGAGAAGGCAACAAAATCACGAATCAACGCATCGGCGCGCTCGGGTGACACATAGACGCGATTCTCCGGGACGGTTTCGAGGGCGTCATACTTGGGTGCCTGGCTGTGCCAGTAGAGTTGCATGTTGACGCCGCCAGGCCACGTAATGATGGCGTCGCGGCCGATCGGATCCGGGAACGTCGCAACCTTGACGTCCGCACCGTGCTCCCGGGCGGACCTGACGGCTGCGTCCATGTCTTTTACAAGATAGCCGGTTCGCTCGCTTCCGAAGGGATACGGGACGGGCGTCTTGAAGCCGAACACGGACACCGTGCCAACCGGGGTAAAGACGAGCTGCGACATCGTCTGACTGGGCGTCGGCGTAACCTGGAACACGCCCTGTTGTGACTTGTGGCCCCCAAAGGTTGCCACGAAGCTGTCCGTAAACTTGTCGAAATCTTCCGGCGCCACGTAGACGTGGGTCGTGTCGTACTGGGGGCCAACAGCGAGCGGTGGCGCGCTGGCGGACGCTGCCGACGCAACAGACGGCACAAGAGAGGACACAGCCAGGCCCGCGACGAGCGCCGCCGTGACAACGGCGGAACGAAGATTCAGGTTCATTGATGAAATTCCTTCCAGTTTTGGTGGAGGGCGGAATTGCCGATGAGGGGCGCCGCTCCAGCGAGGATGGTCGCCATGACCAGCGCGGCTATGAGGCCGAGGTGCTCGAAGAATCCATTCAACGCCATAAACCTCGCGTCTCCTGCCAGATTCCAGAAATCATTGGCCACGAGCATGGCGACCAACGTCAGCACGCCCAGCCCACCGGCGCCCAACCACAGCCATCGATTGAAGATTACGCAGACTGAGCCGCCAAGTTCGACAACGATGGTTGCCACGGCCCACAACCCCCCCGGGTGCAATCGGAAGTGTTCCATCTCGAGCGCGGCGGCGTGGAAGCCGAACAGCTTGGTCAGACCGCCTATGACGTAGGCGGAGACAAGCATGGCACGGGCAGCTGGCAGCAGCCTTGGCTGCGTGAGCAGGGCGGCAACCCAAGGCGGATTGACTTGCGCACGATAGTCCATGTCACACCGCCCAGCAGGCACAGCCCAGCGCACCCCAGAACGAGCGCAGGTTGGATGTCGGCGCATTGCTCGCCCAGGCGCGGGCATGGTCGTGCCCATGGACCGCACAGGTTTTTGCACACGCGCAGGACGCCGCGGCCACCTGCTGCAATGCGCGTTCGCGCTTGCCGTCCGAGTCCTTCCAGGCGCCAAAGCCACCGAATATGCGGACGGGAGACCAGTCAGGCATCGCCGGCGGTGGCGCATTGCGGTCAAGATGCTGGAAATCGCCGGCCCCGTAGACAACGCGGCCGCCAACGAGCGTCAGGTCCGACGTCGTGTTCACAATCTCGTCTTCAGGACAGGTGAAGAAGTCGCGGTCCGGAACGATCAGGTCAGCCAATTGACCGGCCATGACTTGACCCTTGGCGCCTTCCTCGTTCGAGAACCACGCCACCTTCTCTGTCCACATGCGCAGCGCGGTATCACGGTCAAGGAGATTCCGATGCGGATACAGGCGCAGGCCTCCGACGGTCTTGCCTGTCACCAGCCAGGCTAGAGACACCCAGGGGTTGTATGACGCCACGCGCGTCGCGTCGGTCCCGGCCGACGTTCGCACGCCTTTCTCCAGCATCCGCGCAACAGGCGGCGTCGCCTCCGCAGCCTTGGCGCCATATCGTTCGACGAAGTATTCACCTTGGTACGCCATGCGATGCTGCACCGCGATGCCGCCGCCGAGGGCGGCGATACGGTCCATCGATCGCTCCGAGATGGTCTCGGCATGATCGAAGAACCAGTTCAGTCCGCTCAGGGGAATGTCGCGATTCACCTTTTCGAACACATCCAGCGCTCTGCTGATGGTTTCATCGTAGGTGGCATGCATGCGCCATGGCCAGCGATTCTCGGCGAGCACGCGTACGACGTCTTCCAGATCCGCTTCCATCTGCGGCGGCATGTCCGGCCGCGGTACGCGAAAGTCTTCGAAATCTGCTGCTGAGTACACCAGCATTTCGCCGGCACCGTTATGACGGAAATACTCGTCGCCTTGCTTGTACTTGGACGATCTGGTCCAGTTCAGGAAGTCCTCTTTTTCCGCTTTCGGCTTCTGCGTGAACAGGTTGTAGGCCAGACGAATCGTCATTTGTCCCTCGTCTGCAAGCTTGCGGATGACTTCGTAGTCTTCGGGGTAGTTCTGCGATCCGCCGCCCGCATCGATGACGCTCGTCACGCCCAGCCTGTTCAGCTCGCGCATGAAATGACGGGTGGAATTGAGCTGGTACTCGAATGGCAGTTTTGGGCCCTTGGCCAGCGTAGCGTAGAGGACCGTCGCGTTTGGCTTGGCAAGAAGAAGGCCCGTTGGGTTGCCGTCGCCGTCTCGCATGATCTGCCCGCCCGGGGGCTCGGGCGTGTCCTTCGTGTAGCCCACGGCCCGCAGGGCGGCGCCATTCAGCAACGCGCGGTCGTAAAGATGAAGGATAAATACAGGCGTATCGGGCGCGACGGCATTGAGTTCGACGATGGTGGGAAGTCTCTTTTCGACGAACTGATTCTCCGTGAAGCCACCTACCACCCGAACCCATTGGGGTGGCGGCGTAATGGCAACCTGGCGCTTCAGCATGTTCATCGCATCGGCAAGCGAGCGCACGCCGTCCCACCGCAGTTCCATGTTGAAGTTCAGGCCACCGCGCACGACGTGCGTATGGTTGTCGATCAGCCCTGGCAAGGCGGACCGTCCCTTAAGGTCGATCACGTTCGTTGCCGGTCCTGCAAGAGACAGGATTTCGGCGTCGCCGCCAATAGCTGAAAATCGTCCGTCGTGGATGGCAACGGCAGTTGCGACTGGCTTCGCCTTGTCAAGCGTGGTAATCCGGCCGTTGTGCAGGATCAGGTCGGGGGTTTTGGCGGAGGTAATCATGAGCGGGTCTCCTCGTTCTTTGCAGTCTTGCGCACAGCCGTAGTGCCGGAGACGCCGTGCTGCAATGTGCCGGACGCTGCGGTTGCGTCATCTGATGCGCGCTTCACCGTTGAGTGGATGGCGCCACGGAAATATTGCTGACTGATCGGCATGAACTGCTCTCCGGCAAGAATGCCGAGCAGGCCGACCAGTGCAACGAGCGGCGGAGCCGGCGACCGCACGCCGATCAGGTAGTAGATGACGCCGACCAGAACGCCGGCACCTAATGAGAACAGATAGATCTTCATCGGGACATCTCTCTTGCAGCTTCTGGGCACGACAGTCCGGCCACACCGTTACGCCGTATGGGGCCGGACGCGGGCCACCAAATGAGACGGAGGGCCGCCGATTACTTTGCCGGAACCGGAGGCACGATCTCGTGAGAGCCGACCGCTCGCTGTGGGGCTTTGTGCACCATGGTGTAGGCGTAGTCGACGCCCATCCCGTATGCGCCGGAGTGTTCCCTGACCACACTCATGAGGGCGTCATACGTATCGCGACGCGCCCAGTCGCGCTGCCATTCGAGCACCACCTGTTGCCACGTCACGGGTACGACGCCGGCCTGGATCATGCGCTGCATGCCGAAATCATGTCCTTCCTTCGTAATGCCACCTGAGGCGTCGGCCACCATATAGATTTCGTACTCGGCATCGGCCATGGCGCTGAGTGCGAAGGTGTTGTTGCAAACCTCCGTCCACAAGCCCGAGACCACGATCTTCTTGCGACCGTTCGCTGCCAGCGCGTCACGAACCTTCTGGTCGTCCCACGAATTCATTGAAGTGCGATCGAGCAGGGGCTGGCCGGGGAAAACGTCGAGCAGTTCCGGGTAGGTGAATCCCGAGAAGCTTTGCGTTTCCACGGTCGTGATGGTGGTCGGGATGTTGAAGATCTTCGCTGCCTTGGCGAGGCCAACGACGTTGTTCTTCAGCACCTGCCGGTCCATGGACTGGACACCGAATGCCATCTGCGGCTGGTGGTCAATGAAAATCAGCTGGCTGTTTTGAGGGGTCAGTACTTCAAGCTTGGGATTGCTCATGATGGGATCCTGTCAGGGTGTAACGGTTAGGCTTGCTTCAGCGCGTCGATGGCATCCAGCACATGTGTGCTGTACGTAATGGCGGCGCCGGCGTTCAGGTTGATGGCGACGCCGAGCGCTTCTGCGATCTCTTGGTCGGACACGCCGAGCTTGACGGCCTCGGCTGCATGGAAGGCGATGCAACCATCGCAGCGCGTGGTGACTGCGACGGCAAGCGCGATGAGTTCACGCGTCTTCGCGCCGAGTTGCTCGGTTTTGGCGCCCGCACCAGCGATAAGCCCAAAACCGCGGAGGGTGTCCGGCGTGCGCGTGGACAGTTCTTTGAGGCGAGAACTGATGTCCTGGATTTCCTGTTTCCACTCAAGCATGAGATGGCTCCGTGAGATGACTTCGAAAGGAACGTATGTGGCCTGGTCCGGCAGCGCGCATCGCTGAGTGCAAAGCGCGCGACGGTCGCGTCGAGCTACTTGTCACGTTCAACGCTGGATGCAGAACGAGATCACGGGATCAATCCTAGGAGTCGGACATTTGACTGTCAAAGCTGCACGCATGAACAACCTTCAAAATCAATTAACCGTATGATTTATAAATATAAAATGTGTACTATAGTGGCGAACGAAACGGCCGGAAGTGCGTTCAGAGGCTTCGGGGGAAGAGCGATGCATGAGACCGGCGTCGACAAACTGCGGGTTGCACGCAAGCAGATCCCGCGACGACTGATACGGCCACGAAGGCGTAAGAATTGTTGAGCCTGGAGGGTTCTAGCTTGGTCGCGTGGGTATTGCGAGATGTGCAGAGCATCGATGGGCCGGACGCATTGACGTAGGACACTCGGTCATCGTCATCGCCGTACGCGAGACATAAGCAAAGCTGTGGCCAGCACCCTCATCTCGCATGGACTTGCCGACAATCACTTCAAACCGACCGTCCTGGTGGCGCTTGCGCCCCGCCAGCCGAAGGTAGCCGCCGTCAATGCCAATCGCGCGCACCGGACTGGGTTCCGCGATGTCGGGAGAACGAATGCTCGCCACCGTCTCCACCTGCTGCCGGGCATCGGTGGCCTGCTCCGCTTCCAGCCGGCGACCGAGCACGGTGACCTGGCGCCGGATCGAACTGGCCGCCAGCACATGATCAAGCGATGTTGGCCTTTGCAAGCCAGCCTTGCACCGCAGGCAGGGCAAACGCTGGTCCGGGCGATCGCGTCGGCAACCTGCGCCTCGATCAACGTGCGCTGCAGCCGGCCCAGCAATGACATGGCCTCCGCCAGGTGCATCCTACGACCAGCAGTGCATCCTTGCGGAAAAGGTCAGCAAGCTGTGCCGCGATGGCGCAGAGTGCCTGGCTTTGGGGGCCTGCAATGACATTGAAGACAAGCTGGGCGCCAGCATGCGATCATCGATGCCCCGGATTTCACGCAAAGCCACGTGCCATGCCGGCGGCAGACAGGAGTGTTCGCCCTGCTGCCGATCCCCAACGCCAGCGAAGGAAGACTCACGCTCATGACGCAACAAACCACTTTCAGCCTCGAACCCAACCCGAACGCGCTCGACGCGGCCACCCGGGATGCACTGATGCGCGACCCCGCGTTCGGCCGCGTCTTTACCGACCATATGGTGACGATCACCTGGCGTGAAGGACAGGGTTGGCAGGACGCCAAGGTCACCGCACGCAAGCCGTTCTCGATCGATCCGGCGTGCTCGGTGCTCCACTATGGCCAGGAGATCTTCGAAGGCATGAAGGCCTATCGCGGCGCGGATGGCGCAGTAACGCTGTTCCGCCCGCTCGAGAATGCGCGCCGCTTCCAGGCGTCGGCCAAGCGCATGGCCATGCCGGCGTTGCCCGAATCCCTCTTCCTGGAAGCGATCGAGCAGTTGGTGCGGGTCGACCAGGACTGGGTGCCGCGCGGCTCGGGCAGCCTCTACCTGCGTCCCTTCATGTTTGCGAACGAGGTGTTCCTCGGCATCAAGCCCGCCTCCGAGTTCATTTTCTGCGTGATCGCCTGCCCGGTGGGCCCGTACTTCAAGGGCGGCGACAAGGCCGTCTCCGTCTGGGTATCCGAGAACTACACGCGCGCCGCGCCCGGCGGCACCGGCGAGGCAAAGTGCGGCGGTAACTATGCCGGCAGCCTGGTCGCGCAGAGCGAGGCCACTGCGAACGGATGCGACCAGGTGGTCTTCCTGGATGCCGCCGAGCACCGCTGGGTGGAGGAACTCGGTGGCATGAACATCTTCTTCGTGATGGACGACGGCACCCTGGTCACGCCGCCCCTTAGCGGCTCGATTCTTCCGGGCATCACCCGGGCTTCGGTGATCGAACTGGCCAGGGAGATGGGCATGACGGTGGAAGAGCGCCGGTATTCATACCCCGAGTGGGAGGCGGATGCCCAAAGCGGACGCCTGGCCGAGGCCTTTGTTTGCGGAACGGCGGCGACGCTGGTGGCCATCGGCGAAGTGCGGTCCGCGCGGACACGCTTTGCGATCGGGAACGGCACCGCCGGCAACACCGTCAAGGTGCTAAGGGAGCGGCTGGTGGAGATTCAGCGCAACCAGGCCGCTGGCCCTGCCGGCTGGGTCCATCACGTCGGTTTGTAAGGGTGCGTGCAGGACGCTTAGGTTCGGGCCCGTCTGATCTGCCGCTTGGCAAACTGCGGGCCAAACCGGAAACCATCGCGCAGTTCGGATTCTCACCTCGCTGCGCCATGCCGGCCCCGTGCTAGCCGCCGGCCGCCATGCTTACTCCACGCCGTCCTCCACCCCGCATGACACGCTGATCTTCTCGATCAGACCGAGCAGCAGCGGCGCATAGCGCGCCACATCGCGCGGCTTTTCGCTGGGCTTGTGCGGGAAGCTGATATTGAGTCCGTACCATTGGTGGTCCGGCCCGCGGAACGCCGCGCCCACGGCGGTCAGGTGACCCGGCTGGTAGTTGGCGGTGCAATAGCCTTGCGTCTGGGCCTGGGCAATGCCGCGCGACAATTCCTTGTGCAAGACCGGCCATTCGTCGCCGGCCTTCTCCGCGATCCGCACGAGGAAATGGTCGCGTACGCCGGCCGGCACCGCGGCCAGCCACGCCATGCCGATCGAGGTCAGTTCCATTGGAACGCGCGTGCCGGGCGCTACACGCCGGGTGCGCGATACGCTGTCGCGGCTGTGGCGCACCGCGGCAAGGTAGACCATGGCTGTCTGGTCGGGCACGGCCAGGCCGACATTGACCTTTTCCGCCTCGGCGATCTTGCGCATCAGCGGCAGCGCGATATCGGGCACCGCGGTGGCGTGGTGGAAGGCGTCCGCCAGGCTCACCACCACGGCCGCCAGCCGGTAGGCGCGCTCGGTGGCGTCGTAGCGCAGGAAGCCGCTGTCCACCAGCGAGCGCGTGAGGCGGCTGACGGTGGGCCGCGGCAGGCCGGTGCGCGCTGCCAGGTCCGCATTGGTCAGGCTGGAAGAGCCGACGCGGAACGCGCGCAGCAGCATCAGGCCACGTTCGAGCGACTGACTGCCTCCAGTCTGCCGCGTGAACCGGCCGGTACTGTGCGTGAGTTCGCGGCTCGAAGGCGATTTGGCGCAGGAGTCCGGGTGGGAAACGGGGTCGGAACAGGGTTGCGGATCAGGCATGTAGTTGGCCGCAGGCCCGCCAATCCAGCGTCGGGGCACTGCAAGTAATTTCAGTATCCGAAATTGTAGTGTAGCGCGGGAATCCGCATCGGCGAATACTGGGTGCCTTTCCACTTCCCGGAGCCCTTCGCCATGACCGCGGCATCCACCCCCGAAATCGTCCTGACACGCGACCAGCATGTTGCGCAGATCGAGATCTCCCGCCCGCCCCATAACTTTGTCGACGCCGATGTCATGCGCCGGCTGGCTGAAGCGCTGCTGCAACTTGACGAGGACGACAGCTGTCGCGCCGTCGTGTTGTCGTCTGGCGTGGGCGCCTTCTGCGCCGGGGCCGATTTCAGCGGCGCCGACCAGGGCAGCGTCTCGCGCGATCCATCGGCCTTCTACGCGCAGGCCATGAAGCTGTACCGCAACCGCAAGCCCATCGTGGCGGCGGTGGAGGGTGCCGCGATCGGCGCGGGGCTGGGCCTGGCGCTGGTGGCGGATTTCCGCATCACATGCCGCGAAGCGCGCTTCAGCGCCAGCTTCAACCGGCTCGGCTTCCATCCCGGCTTTGGGATGAGCGTGACACTACCGCGCCTGGTCGGCGAGCAGCAGGCCGCGCTGCTGTTGTACACGGGCAAGCGTATCGACGGCGAAGAAGCGGTGCGCATCGGTTTGGCCGACGAACTGGTGGCGCAGGCCGAGGTGCGTGCCCGCGCGCTGGCGCTTGCGCACGATATTGCGGCCTCGGCACCACTGGCCGTGGAAAACACGCGCGAGACGCTGCGCCTGGGGCTGGCCGACCGCATCGTGGAGGCCAACCAGCGTGAGCTGACCATCCAGCGCGTGCAGTTCGCCACAGCGGATTTCCGCGAAGGCGTGGCGGCGATGGCCGAGCGCCGCGCGCCCGTCTTCCAGCGCCGCTGAGGGGGCCGCATGCAACATCAGAAAACCGTCTGCGCGGGCCCGCTCGAGGGAATTCGCGTACTCGATCTGACTTCGGTGGTGCTGGGCCCCTTGGCCACGCAATCGCTGGCCGACCTGGGCGCGGACGTCATCAAGATCGAAGGGCCGGAAGGCGACCTCATGCGCGCCAACGGCGTATCGCGCAACGCCGGCATGAGTTCGATCTACCTGGCGCTCAACCGCAACAAGCGCTCGGTGGTGCTGGACCTGAAGACGCCCGCGGGCGCGGCGGCGCTGCGCCGCCTGATCGCCGGCGCCGATGTGCTGATCCACAATATGCGCGTGGCCGCCATCGAGCGGCTGGGCTTTGACTACGCTGCGGTGGTAGCGTTGAACCCGCGCATCGTCTACTGCGTGGCCACCGGCTTTGGCCAGGACGGCCCGCACCGCGACAAACCGGCCTTCGACGACATCATCCAGGCCGCTTGCGGGCTGGTGTCGCTGGGCTCCGCCGCCGGCAGCCGGCCCGAGTACGTGCCTAGCCTGATCGCCGACAAGACCACCGGGATGGCGCTGGCCAACGCGGTGATGGCCGCGCTGCTGCATCGCGAGCGCCACGGCACCGGACAATCAGTGGAGGTACCGATGCTGGAAACCATGGCCAGCTTCGTGATGGCCGAGCACCTGGCGGGGTTGACCTTTGAGCCCGCCACCGGCGCGGCCGGCTATGCGCGCCTGCTGCAGGGCGGACGGCGGCCGGCGCAGACTGCGGACGGCTGGATCTGCGCGCTACCGTACACGGACCGCCACTGGAGAGCCTTTTTCCACGCCGTGGGCCGCGACGACCTGGCTGACAAGTACAACATCGCCAGCCGCGCGCAGCGCAACGCCCACATCCGCGTGCTGTACCAGCACCTCGCGGAGATCACGCCGACCCGCACTACGAAGGAGTGGATGGCGCTGTTCGAGACGCTGGATATCCCGGCCACGCCGATCTATACGCCGGACGAATTGCTGGCGCATCCACACCTGGAAGCGGTCGGGCTGTTCCAGCAGACCCAGCATCCCACCGAAGGCCCGTTGCGCGAGATGCGGCCCACGGCGCGCTTCTCCGCCACGCCGCTGTCGCTGCGCCGCCACGCGCCGACGCTGGGCGAGCACACCGATGAAGTGCTGCGCGAAGCCGGGCTAGCCCCTGAAGACATCGCCCATGCGACGGGCGGCCGGGACGCCGGCTGAAGCGGCACGCAAACAAGAAAGGAGACATTGCATGAACTTCGTACTGGAAGAAGAACACCAGATGCTCAAGGACCTGGTGGCGCGCTTCGTGCGCGAGCAGTTGATCCCGCTCGAAGCGGGCGTGCTGGCCCGCGAGGCAGAGGGCGGCCAACTCACGCTGCTGCCGCAGGAGCAGGGCAAACTGGACGGAATCTCGCGCGAGCTGGGCCTGTGGGGTCTGGACGCACCGGCCGAGATGGGCGGCGCCGATCTGCCGGTGGTGGCCATGGTCGGCGTCAACGAGGAGCTAGGCAAGACCGTCACGCCCTACGACCTGCCGCCCGATTCGCCGAACCTGCGCATGCTGCTCAAGACCGCCGACGCGTCCCAGCGTGCGCGCTACCTGGACCCGTACGCGCGCGGTGAGACCATCTCCGCCATCGCTATTTCCGAGCCCGGTGCCGGCGGCGACCCGGCCATGATGACCACCCGCGCTGAACGCGACGGCGACGACTGGGTGCTCAACGGCCGAAAGATCTGGATCAGTCGCGCCGCCCGGGCCGACTGGTCCATCGTGATGGCCGTGACCGACAAGACGCGCGGCGCTCGCGGCGGCATCTCCGCCTTTTTGGTCGACCGCGGTACGCCCGGCTTCAAGGTAGAACGGCGCATCCCCATGATCGGCGGCGCCTCCACCTACGAGGTGGTGCTGGACGACTGCCGCGTTCCGCACACGCAACTGCTCGGCGTGGAGGGCCAGGGCTTCGCGCCGATGCAGGCACGGCTGTCCAGCCGGCGCGTGCAGATGGCGGCCTGGTGCATTGGCCGCGCCCAGCGCGCGCTTGACATGCTGTGCGAGTACGCGCCGCAGCGACGCACCTTCGGCGCCGCGCTGGCGGATCGGCAGGCAATCCAGTGGTGGGTGGCCGATGCCGCCACCCGCATCCACGCCTGTCGTCTGATGACTTACGAGGCCGCGGCACGCATTGACGCCGGCGACGAGGCGCGTACCCAGGTCTCGATGATCAAGGTATTCGCCACCGAGATGGCCTGGGACGTGATCGACCACGCCATGCAGGCCTTTGGCGCGATGGGCATGACCAAGGAAATGCCGTTGCAGCAGATGGCCAACGAGACGCGGTTGATGCGCATCTACGAAGGCCCGTCCGAAGTGCACCGATGGGTTATCGCGCGGGATCTGCTTGGCCTCAAGCGTTAGCCCGTCGTAAAGGCGAATCACGGAATCACCGAACCACTGACACCCCCGCACTGGCGGAACCCACCGCCAGGCGGAAGACCAAGGAGACAGCATGAACCGAACCGTGAACTGTTCCCGGCGCCGCTTCGCCATCCTGACCGGCACCGCCGTCGCAGCGAGCCTGGCAGGCGCGCCGTTCGCCGCGCTGGCGCAGCCACAGGCATTTCCCAGCCGGCCGATCCGCTTTATCGTGCCGTTCCCGTCCGGCAGCGGTACCGACATGACCGCCCGCATGTTCGCCAAGAAGATCGGCGAGCTCACGGGGCAGGGCGTGGTGGTGGAGAACAAGCCGGGTGGCAACGGCTTTATCGGCGTGCAGACGCTGCTCAGCGCGCCGGCCGACGGATACACGGTGTTTATCGGCAGCAACTCCACGCTGTCCACCAATGCAGCCACCTTCCGCAAGCTGCCTTACGATCCGCTGACCGACTTCACGCCCATCACGCTGCTGTCGCGTGGGCCATGCCTGATCATCGTCCCGGCCAGCTCGCCGTACCACACGCTCAAGGCGCTGGTGGAGGATGCGCGCAGGCGGCCCGGCGCGCTCAACTACGGCACCGGCTCGGTGTCGTACACGCTTTACAGCGAATGGCTGAACGAGCAAAGCCGCATGAAGACGACTGCCGTGCCCTACAAGGGCGCGGGCGACGCGATCAACGGCGTGATGGCCGCCAACGTGGACTTCGCCGTGGTGGATGCCAGCGGCGCGATTGAGCTGGTCAAGGGCGGCAAAGTGCGCGCGCTGGCTTACACCGCGCCCCAGCGCTCGCCGCTACTGCCGGGCGTGCCTAGCGCGGCCGAAGCCGGCGTGCCGGACTTCCTGGCCTACAACTGGGTGGCGGCGGCGGTCTCCGCCAAGACACCTGCGCCCATCGCACAACGCCTTGGCGAACTGTTCGCCCAGGCCGGCGCCGCCGACGACGTCAAGGAGTATTACCAGCGCCAGTCCACCTCGCTGATCCTATCCACGCCGGCAGAACTTCGCGACTACCAGAAGGACGAGATAGCGCGCTGGAAACGGCTGGCAGCGATCGCGAAGATCGAGCTGCAGTAAAGAGAGAGCACAGGGCGGAGCGGAGGGGGATCATGCCCCATTACTCTTCCTCCCCGCGCGGCCCTCTCCTTCCGGACTCCGATGCAAATGCCTCAGCCTCCACAACTTTGAGGATGCGCGTAGCCCCGGGACGGCCCCCCCCCCAATAGAGGTCTTCACGAGGGGTGGCCGCCGGCGAGCTGGCCGCCTTGCGGGCCGAAGCGCGGTTGGAGGCGAGTGAGGCGGAAGCGCAGCGCGACCAAGCGCGGGTCGCGGTAGTCGTGGCCGAGCAAGAGACAGTCGCCGTACAGGCAGAGCTCGACGCCACCCAGCATCACTGCCGGCTTCTTGCCGGCTGGTCTTTCTTACTGCGACAAAACCGTTGCAATCGCCACTTGGGCGGGAGAGAAAAGGGCAAGGTCCAGAGGCGCAGGGCACGCCGCTTGAAGACCTGCGTACCCGATTCTCGACGGGGCTCCAACGCACGCGAGACAAGTCTCCGTGGTGCGGAAGCGTCAAATAGCGTAATCACCGGGCTCCACGCCACTCTGTTTGAGGTCGAGTGACGTAACCATCGCCATCCATTGCTCGTTGTCGAATTCCTCCCCAAAGGGTTCGGCCTCGTTGCGCTCTTCGTAATCAACAAACGTAACGAGGTAGTAGCCAGGCAGATAGTCGTCCTCGCCCATCTCGTCGTCTTCTGCTGGGTCAAACACGTCGAGGACGATGAATTTGTCTCCCTGCTCGTTTTGCCAGACAGAGTGCAATGCAGGTTTTTCGAGCGCCATGACGCATTCCTTCTTCGTTGATCGGATTGATCCGCACCAGAAAACGGGCCGTGGCGCGAGGCGGTGCTGCGCCCGTTGCCGATGCGGTGGAAACGCATCATAGCGCGTGGTGTCGCCCATCTGGATATCAAGCATCGGGGCACGCGGATATCAAGGAAGCAGCGTCGCGTCTGACCCGCTCACTGCGCGATGGCAGCCGTGTTTTCCGTGCCGGCGCGCCGCTGCGTTTCATCCGAGAAACATCCTTTTGTCCGACGGTCCTGGCGGCATCGACTAATGCAAATTCATTAGTCATTCAACGCTGTCAGCACCCAACTCCCGTTGGGCTTAACGGCATATTGCCAGGCGCTGAATAACGGCGGTCAGAGTGACGGCCGGCGTCACCCGGAACGATTGTCGATGTGCGCCAAAGCGTTATGGAGCAAGGCTTCGCGGGAAATGCATGACCCGCGAGAACCCGTCCGCCAATTCGAGCATTGCACTTCGGCATTCTCCTCCGCGCCCGTGGCGCAATGCGTTGTCATCATCCTGCAGGGCGTATTCCGCCCCTACACAGCCCGTCCATAAGGGCGATTCTCCATCCCCTTGATTCCGTCTAGATTGACCTCATCGCTGGCGCCTTACAAAACCATCAATTTCTGGCAGTTTGAAAACGTCCGGGGGGACCATCATGAAACGCTTCCGCATGAAACTGGCGGTATTGCCGCTCGCCTGTCTGGCTATCACAGTCGCCGGTTGCGGCGGAGGGGGAGGCGGGGGCGAAGCGACGCCGGCCAGCACCGCCGCGACCCCAGGCGCGGGAGCAGGATCCGGAACAGGAACGGTGGCAGGGGCTGGGGCGGGATCGGGCGCGGCAACGACGACGGCGCCTGCGAGCGGCGCCTTGCTGTCGGGCACCACCGATCCGGGGGCGGCTACCGGCAAGGACGGGGACTTCTACCTGAACACCGTGACCTGGATGTTCTTCGGGCCAAAGACCAACGGGGCCTGGCCGGCAGGCGTTTCGCTTGCAGGACCGACGGGCCCCAAGGGCGATGCGGGAGCCACCGGCAATACCGGCGCGAGCGGGAACACCATCCTGTCGGGCACGGTAGATCCGACCGACAGCGTCGGCAACAATGGCGACTACTATGTCAACACCACAACGTCGATGCTGTTCGGGCCCAAGGCGAACGGCACGTGGCCGGCCGGCGTTCCGCTGGGTGGTGGCGGGTCGCCGGGGTCCGGCGGTGGCATCGTCCTGGCGGGCACCGGGGCGCCCGGCAACGGTATCGGCAACAACGGCGATTACTACCTGGACACCAACACCTGGACGTTGTACGGACCCAAGGCCGACGACATGTGGCCGGCAGGTGTCTCGCTGACCAACCCGCCCGGCGGCAGCAGTGCCGGTACGGGCGGCTCAGGTGGCGGCAGCGGCGGCCACATCCTGTCCGGCAGCGGTGCGCCGAACGACAGTATCGGCGTCGATGGCGATTTCTACTTCGATGCCCTGACAGGGACGCTGTACGGGCCAAAGAAGGATGGCATGTGGCCGACTTCTGGCGTCACCATGACGACAGGCACGGTCTATAACGGCAACTTCAATGTGCCGGACTCGCTCAGCCGCGGCCAATATGTCATGACCGGCTCCGGCGGCGCCATTCCGCTGCCGTCGGATCTCGGCGTCTTGATTCCCTACGATTGCACGCGCGTCACGCTCACCGCCTCCACGCTCGGCAAGCCGCAAGGCACGCTAGACATTTCGGTACACAAAGTAACGGGGTCCGGCGCGTCTGCGATCATCACGCCGATCAGCGACCTGAGCTGCAAGATCAGCAACGGCAATCAGGACTGCAGCAAGGAGGTGCCGGCCGGAACCGTCAACCATGGAGACAAAGTGCAGGTGCAGGTAGACAACAACCAAGCCACGGATTGGGGCGGCCTCACGGTCAACCTTGCCTGTGCCAGATAGACCGGTTGGGTAGGGCGTGCGTCCTTACGTCCTTACGGGGGGCGGACGTGCGCCTGACCGGCGCTCCAGGCAGGGAAATGCAGGCTGACGCACGAAGCACTCTAATCGCCGTACTTCGGATCGACAGCTTGTATTTTCAGTCACGCCTGGCGGGGGCGCCTAGCGTCGCATCTTCGATGACCGTGCCCAACTGGTACCAGCAGGTATGCCAACTCGGCTGTTCGACTTTCCCGGATTGGGGCCCTATCTGACGGCGAATCAAATTGGCCTCGCGCCAACCGGCGACGATTGGACATCGAACGGCTAGCGCGGTCAGGCGACGGCGCGACACTGTGGCCATGCCGAGGTCTGAGAGGCCCTCACGGCTTTCGGCTCCTGAATCTCCCAACCGCGGGATTAGACATGATTGCCGGTTGTATCGCACGACCGGACCGCCGTCACCGCAAACCGTCCCGGTTTCCCCGAAGTGGAGCGAGGCTGAGCAGCGCGGCGCCGCAGACCGCCGTGCTCAATGACCAGCTCCGATCGCACGTTGAACGATGGTATCCGTCCATTGCCAGAGCCGAAAACCACCGCATTGCCGCTTAGTCAGCCCCCGCTTTGGCGCGGTCGCCCCATCGGGCGCGCCCGACCCCGAAGGATGAAACGGCGGGGACCAAGAGGCCTTCGTGACAGCGTTTCCTAGTAGTCGGCCAGCTTCTCGCCGTCGACTTCCACGAGCTGGTCCAGGCGCAGGGTTTCGCCAGTCTTGAGCGTCAGGTATTCAGCGCCACCGCGGCTGTACACATCGATAATGGTCGCGGTGCGTTGCTGTGGTGTGCCATCGGCGTCGCGATAGTGGATCTGCGCGGGCCTGCGCACGATGGCGAGGTCTTCCAGGCGGTCGTGGAACTCGCAGCCGATCGGGCTGTACTGGGCGGCATTGCTGGTCATGCAGGGGGTCCTGTGTGCTTGTTCATTCGCTGTCTTTCACCGACTGGATAAGGTTGTTGCGTAGCGACGCAACTGCCTTCTGCATCCGTGCGAACTCGTCCGGGGCCAGGCCGGTCGCGCCGGCGAGGCTGGATTCCAGGCGCCGTTCGCGCAGCTTGCGGCCGGTCTTGGTCAGGCTGACGCGTACCTGGCGCTCGTCTTCGGGGTCGCGCTGCCGCTCCACGTAGCCCATCGCCTCCAGCTTCTTCAGGATCGGCGTCAGGGTGTTCGATTCCAGGAACAGCTTCTCGCCCAGGCTGCCAACGGTCTGGTTGTCCTGCTCCCATAGCGCAACGATGGTGATGTATTGCGTATAGGTCAGCCCCAGCTGCTCAAGGATCGGCTTGTAGGCCTTGCCGAAGGCGAGGTTCGCGGAATAGACCGCGAAGCACAGGAAGTCGGAGAGCGTCGGGTTTGCTGCGGGCTTGTCGGTGGATTTCATTTGCTGCCTTGTTGGCCAAAGACGGATGGATCGCAAGCGTCGATTATAGATCGTATGCGATTTGATCGTAGGTGCTACAACTTTCCGCGGCGGTCACGGGAGCCCAAGGGGAGGGCGCCCGCGACCGGCAGCAAATCGTGCGCACCATCTGGCCTCCGCGGCGCTGCGCGGTCTCAGGCGCGCGCGCCGTCGAGGTAAGGGTCGACCTTGCCGCGGGCGCCGTCGGTGTAAGGGCTGCGCGTGCCGTGTACCGATCGCGCGCCGTCTGTGTACGGATCGGCTGCGCTGGTGACCGAGCGGGTGCCATCGGTGAAGGGGTCGCGCGCCGAACCGGCGGCTTGCGCGGCGGCAGCGGTCAGCAGGGCGGCTGCGACAACGGCGTAGCGGGCGATGGTGGTGATCGTGCCCATGGTATGCATCCTTTTTTCAGGTGAATTATTATCGTATACGCTTAGATCGCATACGACTATTTTGCGGTAATGAGAAGGTCAGGGAATTACGTCGTAAAGACGTTCAGCGCCACGTTGATATTGCCGCGCGTTGCCTTCGAGTAGGGGCAGATTGCATCGGCGGCGTGGGCCAGTTCCGTCGCGACATCCTGCGGCAGGCCCGGCACGCGCAGATTGAGGCGTGCCTGCAGGAAGTACTCCGCGCCGGTCTGGCCCAGGTCGACTTCGATGTCCACAGCCAGGTCGGACGGCAGCTCCAGCTTCATTTCCTTGGCCACCAGGCCGACCGCGGCGATGTAGCACGCCGACCAGGCGCCCGCGAACAGCTGTTCCGCGGTCGGGTGCGGCTGGATGGCCGGGAACACGTGCGCCGGGGTGGCGCTGTTGCCGGGCGACAGCGCGATGTCCAGCGTGCCGTTGTGGCCGCGCGAGGTAACGCCGGCGCCGCTGTGCGTGGTGTGGGTCTTGCCGGTGGCGAGGACTTTTTCGATCTTGCTCATGGAATGGATCTCTGGTGGTTGTCGGTTCTATATAAATCGCATACGTTTAAATCGTATGCGATGTAATTCATGTTGGAACATGCGTCGCGCCTTGTCAAGGAAAAATCTCGAGTGCCCGCAGCGGAGCGGGGGAAAGCGCCCGGGCGGACGCTTGCGCAGCGCTGTCGGGGGTCACGATGTGTAGACCGATGAGCAGGCGCTACGTGCAAAGTGCGGTGCCAAGGTTGATCGGGATGATCATGGAAGCGCCACACTGCTATGTGAAAGCTGTCGTTTCGATGAGCGGGTGTAGATCGAAAGGCCCGGAGATGTTCTTCGGGAGGGGCGACCTACAACCTCCGACGAAAATCATGCGGCGCTGGGGGCACTGCATCCGTTGGGGCGTATGGGTGAGATGAGCGAATTCGTGGACCGCGCCCCCTTTCCTCGTAACGTAGCCGAGTGCATTTGCTGGGTTCCGATCGCTCGCCGCGTAGATTGAGCCGGCATCTGGATGTTGCTTGACATCCTAACTGGATGATGATTAACATCCATAACCCGTTCAGGAACGGATACGCGACGCAGTTCATCCCACAGGCAAGATCGATCAGGAACCCCGTCATGTCCCTTCAGTTCGTTTTTGATTACCGCAGTCCCTATTCCTACTTGGCAGACACCCAGGTAAGGACCTGGGAGGCCGATATCGATTACCGCCCGGTCGACATCGGTGCCGTCATGAAGAAGGTCAACAACCAGCCCTCCCCCGCGTGCCCGCCGAAGGCGCGCTACGCCGTGGCCGACGCCCGGCGCTGGGCTGAGCACTACGGTGTCCCGTTTGCGCCCAATATGGCAATCATTCAAGCCATGAAAGAGGGCCGTTTCGATGGCGCGATGATGTCGCGAGCCGCCCTCGTCGCACAGGAGACCGGGGTATTCCAGCGGGTCCACGAGGCGCTCTACGAGGCGGTCTGGGCCGGGACCGATGACCTTTCGACCGCAGAGGGGCGCAGAGCATTTCTCGACACCCGCGGCATCGACGCGCACGACCTCTGGGAGCGCGCTTCCTCTCCGCCGATTCTGGAATCGATGGCGAGCCTCGTCGATGAGGTGGCCCAGCGCGGTGCCTTCGGCGTGCCGTTCTTCTTCGTCGGCGATCACATGTTCTTCGGTAACGACCGCCTGAATTTCGTCAAGGCGCAATTGCAGTGCCAGCCGCTGGAAGGAGCAAGAGCATGAGTGCGAAACGTGCGTTGGTGACAGGTGTCGGCCCCGGCACCGGTCTGTCCGTGGTCCGCCGCCTGGTGGAGGGCGGGTATGAAGTGGCGATGATCGCCAGGAATGCGGAACGGCTGCAGCAGATAGAGGCGCAACTGCCTGGCACCCGCGCCTTCCCTGTCGACGTCACCGACACCCCGCGCCTGCTGGCCACGCTGGACCGCGTCTGCGCGGAGTTCGGCACGCCCGAAGCGCTGATTCACAACGCGGTAGGTGGCGGCTGGGGTAACTTCCAGGAGATTGATCCGGCGTTCCTGGCCAGGAATTTCGAGACTAACGTCATGGCATTCCTGCACCTTGCGCAGCGATTGGCGCCGGCGATGATAGAAGCAGGCCGGGGCGTTATCATCGCCTCCGGGAATACTTCCGCGCTAAGGGGCAAGAGCAACTTCGCGGGATTTGCTCCGACCAAGGCTGCCCAACGGATCCTGGCCGAATCGATGGCTCGAGATCTCGGCCCCAAAGGCGTCCATGTCGCCTACGTGCTGATTGACGCCGTCATCGACCTGGCATGGACGCGAGAGAAATTGCCGCACCAGCCGGATGATTTCTTCATCAAGCCGGCAGACATCGCCGGGGAAATCTGGCATGTCATGCAGCAGCCGAGGAGCGCGTGGTCGTTCAACGTGGAGATTCGCCCGTTCAAGGAGAACTGGTGAGCGCAGGCGACAGTGCGTCGCGGATGACATCAGTCAGGACATACACAGCATGGGTTACTCGAAGGAAGACAAGGCCGCCAGTCACGAGCGCATCCTGGAGATTGCGTCGCAGGAGTTCAAGCAGCGCGGCATGCAAGGAATCGGGCTTGCCGAACTGATGCAAAAGGCCGGGCTAACGCATGGCGGCTTCTACAAGCACTTTGACTCCCGCGAGGCCATGGTTGCAGAGACGGTAGCCCATGCGTTCGACGAGGACGAGGTTCGGTTTGCGAGCGTCATTGCCAAGACGCGTGGCGATCCGATCGATGTCTTCATCGACGTGTACCTGAGCACCAAGCACCGGGAGCATCTGGCAAGCGGCTGCTGCATGAGCGCCCTGGGCGCTGAGATCGCGCGCGCAAGCGACGAAGTGAGAGCGGCCTTCACGGCACAGTACCTGCGACGCCGCGCTTGGGTCGCCGCCCAACTCGGCGGTTCGCAGGAACGGGCATCCGAGCACGCAGCAAACCTGATGAACGCCATGATCGGCTCGCTGACGGTAGCGCGTGCCATCAACGATTCCGCGCTCTCGGGTGAGATTCTCGCGTCCTCGCGGGCTCATCTGAAAACAATGGCAAAGGCGATGCAGGCTGAACTCAGCGGCAAGAGGCCATAGCGCCGCCCTGCCAATGCTGCACACTTCGAGGCTTGTGTGGCATGGTCCACGCTCGGAGTGACGACCCCGGTCGCCCCTCGCGACTTCCGGATTCATGGCCGGCTCATGGCGCTGAGCTCAAGACCACTACATTCTACCGAACGCTTACAGCGACAGATCCATTTCGTTTTCTTCATCGAGCCATCTTACGCCACTGATCAATCAACCTGACAACGCCCGCGGCTGCAAGTCACCAGCGCGAGCGCGCGTGCATCGGCAACGTGAAGGTCAGCGAGGCATATCGGTGCTGGGAGCAGCGACCGGCATGTGGGCCGCGACCTGATCGAGCACCACCTCGGGCTCGTCGGCCTCGGTGTCCGATTCGTTGTCCAGCCTGCGATGCATCCGTTCGACATCGAGGTCGCCGGTCCATTTCGCGACCACCACCGTGGCCACGCCATTGCCGATCAGGTTGGTCAGCGCGCGGGCCTCGGACATGAACCGGTCGATGCCGAGGATCAGGGCCAAACCGGCTACCGGCACATGCCCCACCGCCGACAGCGTGGCCGCGAGCACGATAAAGCCACTGCCGGTGACGCCGGCGGCGCCCTTTGAAGTGAGCAGCAGCACGGCCAGCAGCGTGATCTGCTGCATCAGGGTCATGTCCGTGTTGGTCGCCTGAGCGATGAATACTGCCGCCATGGTCAGGTAGATGGACGTCCCATCCAGGTTGAACGAGTATCCCGTGGGGATTACCAGGCCGACGACAGACTTGCGGGCGCCGAGGTTCTCCAGCTTGGCCATCATCCGCGGCAGCACGGATTCGGAGGAGGACGTGCCCAGCACGATCAGCAGTTCCTCTTTGATGTACTTGATGAACTTCCAGATCGAGAAGCCGTGCAGGCGTGCGATGGTACCAAGCACGACAAAGATGAACAGCAGGCAAGTCGCATAGAACGTCGCCATCAGCTGGCCAAGCTGCAGCAGCGAACCCACGCCGTACTTCCCAATGGTGAACGCCATGGCGCCGAACGCGCCGATGGGAGCGACCTTCATGATGTAGCCGACGATGGTAAACAGCACATGCGAGAACTTCTCGACGAAATCGAACACCAGCGTGCCGCGGCCGCCGAACTTGTGCAGCGCGAAGCCGAACATCACCGCAAACAGCAGCACCTGGAGAATCTCACCCTTGGCGAAGGCATCAACCACGGTACTCGGGATCACGTTCAGCAGGAAATCCACCGTACCCTGCATCTTTCCGGGCCCGGTGTAGGCGGCGATGCCCTTCGTGTCGAGGGTGGTTACGTCGACATTCATGCCGGCGCCGGGCTTGACGATATTGATGATGAACAAGCCCACCACCAGCGCAATGCTGCTCACGACTTCGAAGTACAGCAGCGCCAGCCCGCCGGTCTTGCCGACCTTCTTCATGTCCTCCATGCCGGCGATGCCCACCACGACCGTGCAGAAGATGATCGGGGCGATGATCATCTTGATCAGCTTAATAAAGCCATCGCCCAGAGGCTTCATCGCCTCGCCGGTGTGCGGATAGAAGTGGCCCAGGAGGACGCCGATGACGATCGCGGTGATGACCTGGAAGTAGAGGGATCTGTAGAACGGCTTCGGGTGATTGCTCTTATTCATGATTGTCTCCGTCATTGCTTCGCGATCACTGTCAGCGTCTAGATGCTTGCCGCGTACGCTTGTTGGCCGGCGGGTCAGCTTGAGCGCACTGGCAAGCCGGGGCAGCATGCGCAGCCCCCTTCTGTCTGGCCCGCTTCGCCGCCTCGAACGCGGCTGGGGCGACATTGGCGGCGCGCGGGCAGGTCGCCCGGATCGGGCCGCAGTTTTCGCATGCGCGGCGCGATCGCGTGTCATGGCCAGTACTGACTGGCCTATCCATCGCCGTGCCGCACCGCGTGGAGATGGGCGTGCGTCGGCATGGCTGTATCCTGATGATGGTCCATCCAGCGTTCATGGGATCCGCCAAGTGCGAAAACCGGTTACTGTCGCGCAAAATAGAACGCCCCTGATATAGCGTCAGCCAGTCGATCGAATTCCCCCATCGATTCGCATGGCGCGGACAAATGAAGGGGCGCCGCCTCGAGAGGAAACGGTGTCAGCCGTCCTGTCCCCAGCAACAATGTTGGGAAAACCGCCGTTCCAGTATTGGATAGGGGGTTTCGAAAGTCAAAGGAGCGCGCCGCGTTGCCGTCAAAGGAAGGACATTGCAATCCGGCCTGGACAGGTCTGAAACGGAATACGCCGGCGCAAGGTCACGAAACTCGTGGTCCCGCCATGCCGAAGTGGACGGACTTCCCAGGTGTCGGTGGCAATTGCGTACCGATGGCAGCGGCACTGACGCTCTGCCTGACATCTGGATCTGTACGTCAGCGCAGCCAGCATGCCCAGGCCACGAAGCCGCTGTCGAAATTGTGGATCGTGCCGATGCGCCCGCTGGTGATGCCGGAATCGTCTAGCCATGTGTCGACGCTGCGCAGGCGGTTGAGCGAAGCGCCGAGAACGGTTGGAGGATGGACTTCCACGGTTCGTGCCGCGGCCTTGAGAAGTGCTGCAACTAGCACCTATGACTTTGTCAACATAACCAAAATGGACAGTCGACAAGAGCCTACGAAGGCTCATGATGGAGACCGCGCCAAATGGGGTCCCCTTGTTTCCCTGCAAAAAGTAGCGTGACCGAGCGATTCAAGAAGAAAGTAGAAGCCAGTGGGCTCAAAGGGTTCGATTTCTCAAACGAGATCGAAGTTTCTTGAGTGAGGAACGAACAGATTGGAAAAGATGTGCTGCTGCGGGACACGCTTGCGCATTCCTTCGTTTATCGTAACGGTTACCGGAGCGCCGACCGTGCCGCCATCGAGGAACTCGAGCGCCATCACCTTGCGCAATTTGACGCTGGTCCTTCTTGCTTGCCATCGTACCGACGGCGTCCGCCTGACCTGGTGTCATGCGCTGCGGTTCTACGGGATACGGCGCAGTTCGCGTTCGAGCTCCGGGGTGGCCATCTCGGACAAAGGCCGAATGGCTTGCTCGAGGATGTTGATGAGTGCAGGTGTCGCTCCCTGCGCCTCAAAGATGATCTTCCAGCCTCGAACGGCGCCCCAGACCCGGCGGATGACACGAAGGGCTGCGGGCCGATCCGGCACGAAGGCTGCAAATTCGCTCATCGCATTGTCCAGCGTGGCAAGTTTCCCCTGGGTTCCGACACTCAAATGCAAGCGCCTCTCCTGCGATACCGACGGCCGCGGAACAACGTCGTACAAGGGGCTCAGCCGCCAGCCTTGCAGTAGCGAGTCATAGGAGAAGGCGTGATTCCTCAGGTGGTCGTCGTCATTGGTCACGAGGATATTGAGCACCATTCGAGCGAAAAGCTCCTCGTTGTCGCGCGCAATGCAATCGGGATGAACCTGATCGCGGATGGTTTGCGCGAGATCCTTGTAGCCCTTGGCGATCGATTCCATCTCCGGGCAGGCCATCAGCGTCAGAGCGCTGACCTGCGGAATTCGTCCTTCAGTGAATCCCTCTTGCGGCTCGGTGTCATAACCGCGCGCCATGGCTGGCAGCGGCTGGCCTGCGGGCGCCCAGTAACGATCAAACCGGCGGATCAACAGAACGGGACTGTCGCCGACGGCGAGCACCTGCACTGGGGGTACCGTCAGACCTGCAGCGCGTGCCAGATCCAGGGTACCTGCCTCAAGAATGGCCATATTGTAAGCGTCGTTCTTGGCGGGAAACTTGGCGAGCCACAGTACCCCTTTCTCATCGCGCACGGACGCTTTGGGGCGCGCGCCGCCAGCTGAAGGCGCGCCACCCAGGTAGGGGAGGAGATTCGCGGGGATCGGCTCTCCCTCTTCGACGACCGCCGCGGCTTGCAGCAGGTACGGCAGGCTCAGCATATTGCCTGCGGCCTGCCGAGGTGGTGCGTCCAGGCGTTCTCGCACATCAAGCGCGCCGACCCGATCGCTGCCGGCCTCCAGCAGATAGGTGAATTCATCCAGACTATTGGGTGCAGCGTTGAGCCGGGCCTCGATGACGCGCCGGCCCCATGCGTCAGGCGCGGCGTCGCGAATGCCGCCAAATTCACCGATGTCGGGCAGCGGATACCACCGCGTGCCAGGATTCTCGCGAGCCCGAGCCAGGCTCAGCGCCCGCGAGTCCACCTCGAATGCCTCTGGGCGTTTCACGTAGCGTGTGCCGTAGGCAAAACTGACCGTCTGTTGGTCGGCCGCGGCCTTCTCGCGGTCCAGCAGACCGGCTGGCACGAAGTGATGCAAGCCTTCGGCCTGGTCGGGAACATGGGCAAAAACTGCTACCCGTTCAGGGACGCGGCGGGTTGCCAAGGGATGGCTCCTTAAAAGTCAAGATCGCGAAGTTCAGCTTTGGTCACGCTGCGCACACGCTGCGGCAACTTGCGTGCGCGCAAGGCAACGAGGGCGGGAACCTCGCCGGCCAGCAATGCCTGCAAGGAGACATCCGGCGCCATGGCATGCACATAGCGAAGTACCTGCGTCAGCGTGCGACCGGGATCACCCTTTTCGATCAGAATGGCCGTGGAGCGGGAAAGTCCGGCCCGCGCAGCCGCGTCAGACTGGCGTAGCTTCAATCCCTGCCGTAGCTGGGTGATGCGCTCGCCCAGCACTTGCGCTTCGTTGAGACGAATGGGTGGCAGGAGAGGCGCTTCATTCCGTTTCATATTGTCTGCAATTGCAGTCCTAAAGTAGTTTAGGGATTGTGATTGCAAACATTCTATGTCGCCTCGACTTTTCGGTCAAGGCCGCAATATTGGACCTTAATTGGGTTAAAGGCTAGGATTGCGGTCATTTTTGGTTAGGAATGACGCCGGGGCCGAACGGCGTCGGCTGAGGCCGTTTTCTGTCGTCGCACACAGCGGCGCGGAGTTCATGCGATAGGCCGGGAAGAGGTTGAGACCGTCCTAGCAGGGGTAATCTATATGAACGCGAATGGAAGGGCCTTCCATTCGAATTACCCCGACGGGTCACCGAGCCGATAAACCCGATGCGCAGACGGCCGGCTTCGCCACTGGCGGTCGCACGCGCGGCTGCGCTTACTTCTTCGGCGTTTTGCAGGCAGTTCCTGGCTGCTTGCAGGGCAGCTTCGCCGGGGGCGGTCAGTCGTACCCCGCGGGCTCCCTTCGTGGCACTGCATCTGGTCCTTGGCAATCATATGCATGAGCTCGATGCCGCCCAGCAGGATGCGCGCGCAGCGAAAGTCCTTGAAGCCAAGCATCGGTCGAGTCAGGCGCTTGATGGCCCGATGGTCCTGCTCGACGATGTTGTTCAGGTATTTGCTCCGCCACGGCGGGGCCAAACGGGGAGCCATCGCGCAGCCCGGATTCTAGGGCCGTTCGCAAGACCCATGGGCGAAGACTGCGAACCATTGGCCTCATCCTCTGCAAGAGCAAAAATGGACTATTCGTCGAATATGCGCTGCGTGAGTCCGCGAAGCCAATCGGCGTTGGGGAGTACGTCGTCCGCCTGACGGAGACGCTTTCAGACAGTCTTCTCGGCATCTTGCTAACGGCACAGCAATTGGAGTTATCGCTCGACAATTCAGGCGTAGAAACTTCTCGAGTAATAGATACGCTGTACGTGAAAATTTCGACTTATCGCAGGGGGACCCCTGACGGCCTCGGTGATGTCAGGGCGTGCCAGCGCTATGGCAGCCCAAGCGAGATTCGGCTCGGCCGCCCCGGGGGCGACCGCCTCTACCTATAGCTGCGATTCCCGGGGGAGGTATCTCAATGACGGGTCGGCTAATTTGTTGTCTAGATAAACCTGCGTACCAAATTCTCGACCAAGCCTGAAGCCCGGCATGAGCAGGTGATGTTGGCGAAGTGAATGGACCGTACCGCAAGCACGAGCTTGCGCTAGGCATGCGGAAATCTGCCTTTAGCTTCCACGCACACGTCAACTCAAATTGCCAGCGTCTGGCGCTTGTCCGCAGCCCTGAGTTCGCCGCGCAGGCACTGCTGGATCACGACGCTACTGTGGCAAGGACTACGTTTATGGGCGACCCTGCCTTTCCTGGCCTCCCGGAATGCCTACGCCATGCGGGTCCAGGCAGCAGGGATCTGCGAACGCAGAGCATCAGGAGGCGGGCAAGAGCAAAGCCAAGACGCTCGAGTTGCCAACCGGGTCAACGGTTCGTGCGAATTCTGGCGGCAGTAGGGTGCAGAGTGGACAGCGCTGCGCCAATTTCTGGCTAGCTAACCGATACCAGAGAGATATCTAATTGGTAGCCATTGATCCTCACGGAAAATCGTTGGATGCTGAAGCGGGCTGATACTGGAAAAACAAAGTCTGCGGCAGCTCAAGCGTCGCCAATCCGGAGAAATACACGCCCATATACACCTTAGATTTAACATAATAACGATTGCGCGTCTTTTTGATTGTAGCGGCTAAGCGGTAATGTCTGCTTTTGGCTAAGCTCAAATGTCCGAGTTTGGCCAGCGTAAGCTTGACGGCTTCCAGCGCCACGGAGCCCGTCATGCCAGCAGGAGCCATTACCATGACGATGCGGCAGATTGACCGGCTCAAGGTCATCCAGGCGCTGGCCGACGCCTACCTAAAGACCGGGGTTGCGGCATCCAGGCTGGGACTGACCCCTCGCCAGACCTTGCGCCTGCTGCGCCGGTACCAACAGGACGGCGCCGCCGGCTTGCTGAATCGCCACCAGGGTCAATTGGCCAACAACCGGACACCGCCGGGCCTTGCAGCGCGGGCGCTCGGTCTGATCCGCGACAACTATGCCGACTTCGGTCCAACCCTGGCCTGCGAGAAGCTGCGCGAGCGCCACGGCATCGCGCTGGCCAAGGAGACCGTGCGCCGCCTCATGATTGACGCGGGTTTTTGGGTGCCGCGCCGGCTGCGCCCGCCCAAGGTCCACCAGCCAAGGAATCGGCGCGCCTGTTTGGGCGAACTGATCCAGATCGATGGCAGCGACCACGCCTGGTTCGAGGACCGCTCGTCGCCTTGCACGTTGCTGGTCTACGTCGACGACGCCACCAGCCAACTGATGACGTTGCGCTTCGTGCCGACCGAATCGGCCTTTGCATATTTCGAGGCGACACGGGCTTACCTTGAGTGCCACGGTAAGCCGGTGGCGTTCTACAGCGACAAGGCCAGTGTGTTCAGGGTCAATCAGCCAAATGCCGCCGGGGGTGATGGCTATACGCAGTTTGGGCGCGCGCTGTTCGAGCTGAACATCGACATCCTGTGCGCCAACACCAGCCAGGCCAAGGACTATGCATCACAATGCACCTCATGGGTCGAGTGGGATGATACTTACGCGGTGACTGCACGTTTACCGCGAGATTTGCATTGATGGCGATACTTCACTGGCGCATCCGCGCCAGGTTGTTCGAAGAGGCACTGCCCCTTGTCGTCGTAGCGGTGCGCCACGAGCAGGCCGGCACGGCGCCATATCTTGACGGTAGTCGGTGCGACATCGAGGCACTTTGCAATCTCGTCCAGCGTGAGCAAGCCACGCGCGCGCAGCCTGTCGTAGCGACTTTGCAGATCGTAGGAGAGCCGAATCCGGGTGACCATTACGTGGTGAAACGGTTTGCCCTGACCTGACGTGAGTCCCTGGCGATTGAGTAGCTCTGCCGTTTCACCGTCAGTGTGGTTTTCCAGGAGCCGGTCGATCTCAGCGACGACGGCTGGCGGGGTCTGCCGTAACATCCACGCGGGCTTGGATAGTGGCACGTGCAACGTGTGTGTTGCGCCGCCGTTGAAGCGTATCTGAGCGCTGACGTCCGTGCCTTTTAGCAGGGTCACGTCGCCGATGAGTAGGCGTGCCATGCGCTTGCGCTCACGATCTGGCGTGTGCGGATCGTTCCATAGGCGAGGAAAGTCCTTCGCAAGTGCCATGATGCTCTTGCGCTGTGTGTCGTCAACTCCGGCGCGATCGGCTTCGCGCTGCTTCTCGTAGCGTTCCTGGGCCTCACTGAGAGCGCGCAGCGCATGGTTCCATTCCGCTTCAAGCGAGTCCGCAACCAATCGATGCTCCGGATCGACTTGCATGTAACGACGGCGTGCCAGATCGGTCTCGTAGCGCGCTCGCTCGAGCTCTTGGCGGCGCAGTCGGTCGCTCGCCTCGGTACGGCTCTCAAGCTCGTTCTGCACGGCCAGAGCGACCTCAAGCGTTACCGGCGTGACCAACTCCACGAGCAACCTGCCAATTGCATCGTCAAGCTCACCACCATGGAGACTCTGGCACACAGGGTGCGCGTGCTGAATGCCCCGGCGCTGGCACATGTAATCCGGCACCCTACGCGTGCCTTGGATGTGATAGCGAACGGTCATTCGCTCGCCGCATTTGGCGCAGATCGCCAAGCCTTGCAGCAGCGCCGGCCCCTCGCGAGGCGCCCCTCTCTCACGGTCGAGGCCAAGTGCGTGGGCATTGTCGCGTAGGATTTGAACGTTCTGTTCGAACTCCTCCCAGCTCACGTAAGCCTCGTGCGCATCGCGAATCAGCGCGGTCCACTCCTCGGGCGGCAGTCGCAGGCAGACGTTCTGACCATTGGGATGCTTGCGTTGCCGCGTGCGCCCAAAGCAGAATGCACCGGCATAGCGCGGATGATGGAGAGCCCACAGCACGCGTGCGTGTTCGAGCTCGGTCCACAGCACATCGCCTTTGCGCTCTCCGCGGTGAATCCGGCGCGGGAACTGAAGACCCTGGTCACGAAAGGCCTTGACGGTCGCGGTGGCAGAGCCCGTGCGACGAAACGTGCGGAAGAGCTGACGAACACTCTCCTGGATACGTGCATCCGGGTCCAGGCGCACGCGCCCCTCGGTGTCGTAGACAAAGCCGATCGGCAGCCGCATCTCGAGTTCTCCGCGGCGCGCCTTGTTGAGGATGCCACCGCGTAGCCGTGCCCGCATGACGTGCAACTCTGCCTCGCTCATCGTGCCCTTCAGGCCGAGCAGCAACCGATCATTGAAATGCGCGGGGTCATAAATTCCATCTTCGTCAAGAATTAGGGAGTCGGCGAGTGCGCAGATCTCCAATAGCCGATGCCAGTCGGTTGAGTTGCGCGCCAGCCGAGACACCTCCAGACCCATTACGATCCCGGCCCGTCCCAGGCTCACCTCGGTGACGAGGCGCTGGAAGCCCTCGCGCTCGACCGCAGATGCACCGGATAAGCCGAGGTCCGAGTCGATGACCACGACTTGATCGTTGCGCCATCCGAGCGCGATGGCGCGCTGTCGCAGAGCATACTGGCGCTTGGTGCTCTCGGTATTCTCGAACATCTGCCGCAACGAGGACTGCCTCACGTACAGATAGGCGTTCCTCTTGAGGTGTCTTGCCTGTACTTTCGAGTGGGTCTCTGCAGTCATGTCATCCCCTCTAGCGCTGTCGCGATTGCCATGGTTGCCACGATGTCAACCAGATTCCGTTCGATACCTACAGGCAGGCTCAACCCGCTCCTCGCGGCCACGGGCACTGGGCGAGGCGAGCCGTCTTCGGCCGCACACTTCATCCAGGCGGCCATCCCCTTGAACATGACAAGTGCGCGACCGCGCATCATCGTGCGGCCGCATTCGCTTGGCTCGACGACATCTTTACGCAACGCCTCGTAGTATCTGGTCAGCACATGAACATCAAGCGTTGCCGCGGGGGCTTTTATGGCCGTTTTTTTTTCGACCGCGCCAAGGCGCGTTCCACGGTGCGTCGATGCACTGTCAAACCGAAGCGTTCCGCGATCCGTTCGACAAGAATTTGCACATCGAGACCATCCTCCACGGCACGTGCATCTTCGATGAAGCGCATCACGTCGTCGGTGATTTTGTGTGGCCCGTGGGGGCCTCGCTTGTCTGGCAGCAGCCCGACCAGGCCCTCTCGATCAAAGTCGGCCTGCGCCTTGTAGAACGTCGGTCGGCTGACCCCAAAGTGCGCAGCGGCATCGGCGATGGCCTGACCATCGACACGTACGCGACGCAGCATTTCATAGCGGGCCTGAACCAGATCGCGGGGGTCGAAGAAGTCGCTGGCGATAAAGGCGGGATCATCGATGCCCTGCGAGTGAGGATTCACCGTGCCGCTCTCTTCGAGCGCTGCAAGCTTAGGGTCGGGTTTTCGAATGCGAGTCATATGTAATCTAAATTATGCCCACGCATCACCTATGTCAAGGTTTTTTACTAGAAAAAAGTAGAGAATGCCCGCAGTAACTGTATAAACGAACCGCATTCAGTGTCATGGCGCCCATGGATAGGTAGATGCACGGGATACTAAATGGCATAAATATCTTTACATAAGCGGCATTATTCCCTTGACACCTTGCGCTTGCGCGCTTGCGGCCTTCCAGATCGCTTAGCCTCCCGCTGTCGGGCAATCAGCGCGACAAGTTGCAACAGGTCCTCTACTCGGAAATGCGATCGTCCGGCCGACGTTACCTCGAATACGTTTGGCGCCGCTGCGCTCGTCCAGGCCGCCGGCATGCGTCTGAGGTTGCCCATTTCGTCGTAGAAATAGATGCGGTCCTCTCCCCACGCATTGCGCCATTCCAGCAGCGCGAATTCTCGCCCGTAAAGCGGATGAAAGGGATGGGTAACCCGGAAGGATTGCATCCCACCGGTCAGATCACGTGTAGTTGACTGCTTTTGAGAAGGGCCGCGTGGAACGGATGAATAGCACGCTGCAGGACCGTCTGGTCAAGGAGCTGCGGCTGCGCGGTATCTCGTCTCAGGCGGACGCCAACGCCTTCGTACCAGCCTTCTTGGTCGACTTCAATGGGCGCTTTGCCAAGCCGCCCAGAAGCGACTTTGATGCGCATCGCGCAGTGCGAGCCGATGAGGACCTGGCGCGGATCTTTACCTGGCGCGAATGGCGCAAGGTATCGCAGAGCCTGACGCTGCAGTACGATAAGACGCTATATTTGCTGGCGGACCAGCCCGACCATCGCCGCCTGATTCATCGTTATATCGAAGTGGCAGAGTACCCGGACGGGCGCATCGAGATCTGGGCCGATGGCGCTACCCTGCCCTACACCACCTATGACCGTCTGTCAGAAATTGACCAAGGCGCGATCGTCGAGAACAAGCGTCTCGGTCACGTACTGCGCGTGGCGCAGGAGATGCAGGCAAAGCGGGATAGCCGACGCAGCGCCGGCGCTCCCGCCAGGACCAATTCAGGCACGCCGCCGCGGCCTCACAAGGCAGCTCCGGGCAAGAAACCTCAGCGACAGCTCAACGCCACTGACTTGCATGCTGTGCTCGAAACAGCTTTCAAAGCACCACTGCCTTACGGGAAACCCGAAAGAAACAAGCCAAGAAACCCCAAGACCACGCGCTCGGAATCGGACATTTCAACTTAGCCAAAGACCGGACATCTCAATTTAGCCTAGACATTTGATTGAACGTAAGCGCTTAATCCAGCACACCTTGAGGATTCCGGTTGTTACCCGGTAACGTTGCCGCACGGGGTGTTACCGGGTAACGATCATGAGGAGAGCAGGATGGCGCAGACGACAGCACAGCGGCAGGCCGCCTATCGGGCAAGGCGCGCGACGGCGGGCAAGGACGGCAACGGGGAGCGGCGGCTGGACATGTGGGTCAGTACGGAAGCCGACCTTGCTCTTGCACGGCTGGCGCACCGTTACGCGGTAACGAAGCGTCAGATGCTGGAGCGGCTGATCGCGCGAGCGGACGACGCGATCGTGCGCAGGCTCAATCCGGATTCGGAGCGGTGGGATCGCTATTTCAACGTCCCCCGCTAGCCCTAACTTTGGCCCCTGAACTCGCCGGAACCCGCGCCACCGTTGGGTTTCGGCTATTTTTTGGGGTGCATATGTACCCATGTAAATACATTACATTAGCCTTGTTTTTTGCTGAATATGTCCAATAATGGTGTTCATGTATATCGAACACGTCCCCAACCGCAATTCCCCGCCGGCGATCCTGCTGCGCGAGTCCTATCGCGAAGGCAACAAGGTCAAGAAACGCACCCTGGCGAATTTGTCCGCACTTCCGCCCGAGGTGATCGAGGGCTTGAAGGTCTTGCTGCGCGGCGGGGCGGCCGTGGCCTCGGCCGATGAGGCCCTGGTGATCGAGCGCAGTCTGCCGCACGGCCATGTGGCCGCCGCGCTCGGTACGGCCCGCGCCTGTGGCGCGCAACACTGGTTCGCGGCGGCGCCGGGCCGCGTGCCATCCCTGGTCATGGCGCTGCTGGTGGCACGCCTGATTTCGCCCGCCTCCAAGCTGGCCACGCACCGCATGCTGCAGCAAGAGACCGCGGCCCATTCGCTGTCGCGCATGCTCGGCATCGGCGATGTGGAGCCCGAGGAGTTGTACGCCGCGCTGGACTGGCTGGGAGAGGCCCAGGAAGCCATCGAGAAGCGCCTGGCGAAGCAGCATCTGGCTGGTGGCACCCTGGTGCTCTATGACCTCACTTCCACCTGGCTGACCGGGCGCTGCTGCGACCTGGCGGCCTACGGCTACAGCCGCGATGGCAAGCGTCACGAGCCGCAGATCGTGTTCGGTCTGGTCTGTACGCCGCAAGGGTGTCCGGTGGCGGTCGAAGTCTTCGCCGGCAACACTGCCGATCCGAGCACGGTGGCGTCTCAGGTGGAGAAGCTCAAAGACCGTTTCGGCATCGAGAAGCTCGCCTGGGTAGGGGACCGGGGGATGCTGACGCAAGCCCGTATCGACACGCTGTTGCGCCCGGCAGGACTGGACTGGGTGAGTAGCCTGCGCGCCCCGCAGGTAGCTGAACTCGCCCGCGAACAAGGCCCCTTTCAGCCCTCGCTGTTCGATGAACGCAACCTCATCGAACTCACCAGCGAAACGTTTCCTGGCGAGCGACTGGTGGTGTGCCGCAATCCGCTGCTGGCCGACGAACGGGCCAGGAAACGCGAGGCGCTGTTGCAGGCCACCGAACAGGAGCTCAACAAGATTGCCGAGGCCACCACGCGCGCGCGCAACCGGCTCAAGGGCACGGAGGCGATTGCCCTGCGCGTGGGCCGGGTCATCGAGCGCTTCAAGATGGCCAAGCACTTCGAGCTGACCATCACCGACACCAGCTTTGCCTGGGCGCGCAAGACGCTACAGATCGAGCAAGAGGCGGCACTCGATGGCCTGTATGTGGTGCGCACGAGTTTGCCGGCGGCGCAACTGTCAGCCGAGGCGGCCGTGTCGGCCTACAAGGGCTTGGCGGCGGTCGAGCGAGCGTTTCGTTCGCTCAAGACCATGGACTTGCACGTGCGCCCCGTGTTCCATTGGAATGCCGAGCGCGTGCGTGCTCATGTCTTTCTGTGCATGCTGGCCTACTACGTCGAATGGCACATGCGCGAAAAATTGAAGCCGATGCTGTTTGACGATGAATACATCGAGCTAGCGCGCGCTTCCCGTGCCTCGCCCGTGGCCAAGGCACGGCGTTCGGAACAGGCGAAAGCCAAGGACGCCACCAAGCGCACCGAGGATGATCTGCCCGTCCACAGCTTGCGCACGTTGCTCGGTGATCTGGCCACGCTCACCTACAACATCTGCCACACGCCGCTGAATCCGGAGGCCAAGATCATCATGACCACGCGGCCAACGCCCCTTCAGGACCGCGCCTTCCGCCTCCTGGGCATCAGCCCGGCAGCCCTGCCGTAGCACCTGTACCCAGTCAGCCCTCGCTACGCACTCGCATAACCGCGTGAAATCAACACCTTACGTTGGCCTGAACTCAAAGTTAGGGCTAGCGCTTCGCTGTTACCGGGTAACGAGAGGCTCTCTCTCAGTGTGATGGAGTCCCCGACTTGGCGGCAACGATCGACCCGCCGCTCAGGTAGGGTGCGGCGGCGCGGTTTGCTGCCGTGCGAAGTTGAACGGCAACAGGTCGCTGATGTCAGCGTTCGGCGCGCGCTGTGGCAGCTCTGTGAGCACGTGGAGCAGATAAGCATACGGCTCGACGTCACAGGCGCGGCACGTAAGCATCAGGCTGTAGATCATGGCGCTCGCCTTCGCTCCAGCGACGGTGTCTGCAAAGAGCCATGCCTTTCGCCCTGTGCAGAATGGGCGGATGTCACGCTCGACCGGGTTATGCCGACACCCGGATTATGCCGCTAGCGGCATGAACCCAGTTATTGTCGATCGGCAAATCCCCACGCTCGGTATAGCGCACCAGGCGCGACCAGTAGGTGTTCAGGTACCCCAGGGCCTTGCCCAGCGCGGTCTGCGGTGGGACCGCGGGCAGTGCCGCGTCGAGCCAGCTACGCAATTCGGCCAGCACCGGCAGGCTTTGCTGCTGACGGGCCTGCAGACGTTCCGCGTCGCTCGCCTGCCGGAACTCCGTAAGCGCGAAATTAAGCGCACCTAGCTTTTGCGGCTGAGAGTGGGCAGGCTTGCGTCCGCAACCACTATTTGCGGACGCAAGCATGATCGAAGCCGAATGTGAAGTTCCGCCGCTGAGGGTGATCCGGGTTCGCTCCAACGGAAAGCGAGACTTTGACCCGGGGGATAAGCGCCAACTGGTCGAGACGTGTCTGCGGCCAGGGGTATCGGTAGCGGGGATGGCGCTCAAGGTCGGCATCAATACGAACCAGTTGCGCAAGTGGATTCGGCTGCACCAATTGGCAACAGAAGCCGCGGCGGCCGGTAGTGCGGAACCTGTACTGCCAGCGTTCGTACCGGTCGTTGAGGTTAGCGGCGTAACGCGCGTTTCGGAATCGCCGGTGGCGCTGGAATGTTTGCCGGCCGAGGCGCCTGCTTCGCCCCAACCATCGCTGCGTCCATCTCTGCCACTCGCGGTACTCACGGCGCGGATGCCCAACGGCGTGACGGTGGAACTCCAATGCGGCGAGCAGGACGTCACGCTCGTGAAGGCGATGATCGAAGCGCTGGGGGCGCGTTGATGTTCCGGCTCGACGCTGACCTGCAGGTCTATCTGCACCGCAATGCGGTGGACTTCCGCCTCGGGATCAATGGGTTGGTTGCCCTGGTCGAGCAGTCGATGCAGCTTGATCCGTTTGCCCGCGCCGTCTACGCCTTTCATAACCGTCGGCGCAACCGCATCAAGCTGTTACTGTGGGACCGAAACGGCTTCTGGATGCTTTTGAAGCGATTGGAGGAAGACCGTTTTGTGTGGCCGCGGCGTGAGCACGCGGTGATCGAGCTCACGACCGAGCAGTTGCACTGGCTACTGGACGGTATCGACGTGGACGCCGTGAAGCGGCACCCGTCGCGCAAATATCAGCACACGGCTTGATGGTCGTTCGGTGTGACGTATACCAGATTGGGCGGAGGCTGCACTATCGTGTTCAGCATGAACGAACACGACCTCTCCCAATTGCCGCCGGCCGCCCAGGCCTATATCCGCGAACTTGAAGCGCGGGCTGCTGCCAACGTTCAGCACATCGCCGAGCTGAACGAGCGCATCAAGCTCCTTGAGGAACAGTTCCGCCTCGCGCAGTCCAAACGCTTCGCACCAAGCAGCGAGAAGCTCAAGGACCGTGTGTTCGATGAAGCCGAACAAATGGCCGCTGCGGAGCCGGCCGACGACGATGAGGATGACGCGCTCGCGCCGCCGGACACGGGGCTGCCAGAGCCTGATAAGCCCGCAGGCCGCAAACGTGGCCGCAAGCCGCTGCCGGCGGAGTTGCCGCGCCAACGTATCGAGTACGACCTGACCGAAGACGAGAAGATCTGCCCGTGCTGCCAGGGCGCAATGCACCGCTTGGGCGAGGAAGTCAGCGAGCAGTTGCACATCGAAGCAAAGGTCTCCGTACTGCAGCACGTCCGCTTCAAATACGCGTGCCGGCACTGCGAGCGCAATGCCGAACGCACGCCGGTGGTGACCGCGCCGATGCCAGCGCAACCACTGCCGGGCAGCAACGCAAGCCCAGCGATGCTGGCGACGGTGACCACCGCCAAGTACGTGGATGGAACGCCGCTGTACCGCATGGAAGACGCGCTGGGTCGCGCCGGCATTGCAGTTGGCCGTGGCACGCTGGCCAACTGGATCATCCGGCCCGCGCAACTGCACTACAGCCGACTGTACCAGGCGCTGCGCCGCACGCTGCTGACGCAGCCACTAATCCATGGCGACGAGACGACGGTACAGGTGCTCAAGGAGGAAGGCAAAGCCGCGCAGAGCAAATCGTACATGTGGGTCTACCGCAGCGCGGAGGACTGCGAGCATCCCGTGGTGCTGTTTGACTACCAGCCGGGGCGCGGGCAGGAGTATCCGCAGGCGTTTCTCGCAGGCTACGAGGGCATGCTTATGACCGACGGCTACAGTGCCTGGCGTACCCTCGAAGGCGTCACGCACTTCGGTTGTCTTGCGCATTCCAGACGGATGTTCGTTGATGCGCAAAAGGGGCAGAAGAAGCCCAGCGCGCGAGTGCTAAAAGCGCTCGAGTACTTCAAAGCCCTGTATCAGGTCGAGACGCTCGCCAAGGAAGAGCTGCCCGAAGGCGAAACGCGCGTCAACTACACGTACCGGCTGCGTCAACAGCACAGTGTGCCGCTGCTGGAAGCCCTCAAGGCATGGCTGGACCAGCAGGCACCGCTGGTACTGCCGGAGAGCCTGCTGGGCAAGGCCATCGCCTACGCGCGCAACCAGTGGGAATACCTGAGCCGATACGTTATCGATGGGCGTGCGCCCATCGATAACAACCCGGTCGAGCGTGACATCCGCCCATTCTGCACAGGGCGAAAGGCATGGCTCTTTGCAGACACCGTCGCTGGAGCGAAGGCGAGCGCCATGATCTACAGCCTGATGCTTACGTGCCGCGCCTGTGACGTCGAGCCGTATGCTTATCTGCTCCACGTGCTCACAGAGCTGCCACAGCGCGCGCCGAACGCTGACATCAGCGACCTGTTGCCGTTCAACTTTGCACGGCAGCAAACCGCGCCGCCGCACCCTACCTGAGCAGCGGGTCGATCGTTGCCCCCAAGTCGGGAACTCCATCACACTGAGAGAAGCCTCTCGTTACCCGGTAACAGCGAGGCGCTAGCGGGGGACGTTGAAATAGCGATCCCACCGCTCCGAATCCGGATTGAGCCTGCGCACGATCGCGTCGTCCGCTCGCGCGATCAGCCGCTCCAGCATCTGACGCTTCGTTACCGCGTAACGGTGCGCCAGCCGTGCAAGAGCAAGGTCGGCTTCCGTACTGACCCACATGTCCAGCCGCCGCTCTCCGTTGCCGTCCTTGCCCGCCGTCGCGCGCCTTGCCCGATAGGCGGCCTGCCGCTGTGCTGTCGTCTGCGCCATCCTGCTCTCCTCATGATCGTTACCCGGTAACACCCCGTGCGGCAACGTTACCCGGTAACAACTGGAATCCTCAAGGTGTGCTGGATTTAGCGCTTACGGAACTCCCGCTCGATGCCGTAGAGTCTGCCGATGAACTCGATGGCCTGGTCGGCGCGGCCTCGCTTGCCTTTGGGCTGCACGCGCGTGGCCTCGACAAAATACCGGCGCGCATGGGCGAGACAAGCAAGATGCTCGATCCCGTCCTGCTGAGCGAGCGCGTTGTACCCGTCGTAGCCATCGGTCATCAGATAGCCCTGGTAGCCCTCAAGCAGACGCACCGGCACCTTGCCGGAGCGACTCGGGTCGTAGTCGTAGAGCACCACCGGGTGTTCCGGTGGGCCGCCGGTCTGTACCCACATATAGCTTTGCGAGGTCGGCTTCTTGCCCGGCTCCTTGAGCACCTGCACCACCGTTTCATCGACGTGGATCACCGCTGCTTCGAGCAGGGTATCGCGCATCAGGTTGTGCAGCGGCTGCAAGACGCCTGCTGCGCCGATGACCCAGCGGGCCAGTGTCTGTCGCGGTACCGTGACCCCGGCGCGCGCCAGGACGTGTTCAAAGCGCGCCAGCGGCAGGCCATCGGCGTACTTCACGGTCAGCAGCATCGCCAGCAGATCGCTACTGGCGTTGCTCTTGGGCAGCGGCTGCGGCGGCAGCGCCGCCGTCACCGGTGCGTGTTCGCTACCAGGGCAGCCATAGCGCTTGCGGATATGGCGCAGCACCCGCACCTGCATCGGCACGAGGTCGAGTTGCTCGCTGACATCCTCGCCAATCTCCACCATCGGGGTGCCGCACGGGCAGGTGCGTTCGGCCTCGGGCACATCGTGCACCACGTCCACGCGCGGCAACCCGACCGGCAGCGGTGCCCGCTTGCCACGGGCAGGCTTGCCGCGATCCGCTGTGCTCCCTGATGGGAGCGTGTCCGCCGCGGAATCGGGGATGGGGGCGGTGTCCTGAGCCGGGGAGCTGGCGGCGGCCAGCGCCTCGGCCTCATCGAACAGGCGGGCCTGCGCTGGCAACTGCTCTGTGCTCGCCCCGAAGTGCCGGTGACGATATAGCACGATCTGCTCGTACAGGTAATTGATGTGGCGCATCGCCTGCGCGAGCGCCTGTTCCTGCGTCTGCCGGATCGCTTGCTGATGTGCCGCCTGCTGCGTGCGCAGCAGTGCCTTGAGCGCGTCCACATCGTCGGGCAGAACGCTGGGCAGGGTCGCGACCGCGACGTCGGAATAATCGAATTCGACGTGGACAGGTAGCGGTTTGGCGGCGGCAACGGGCATGCCACATTTTACCGTGAAGCCACGGCAAAATGACCGCAAAACCCCTATGAAACCGCCTCAAAATGCAAAGTCTGATGCGGTCGGTTGGTCCACAGATCGAAGCCTTCGAGCAGCCATTCGAACTCCTGCAGCGTCACCGTCTGCGTTGCAGCAGAGCCCTCGAGCGGCCAGGCAAACTTATCTTTCTCCAAGCGCTTGTACCAAAGGCAAAAGCCGTTGCGATGCCAGTACAGCGCCTTGATCTTGTCGCGCTGGCGATTGATGAAAACGTACAGCGTTCGCGCGAACGGGTTCATCTCCAGTTCCTGCTCGATCAGTACGCTCAGCCCCCCCAATTGACTTGCGAAAGTCCACGGGCGTGCGGCACAGATACACCGCGTCAATCTGGCTGCCCGGATGCATTACGCCATTCCCTGCATGGCACGCCCCAGTACCGCCAGCCAGGTCGGCTCGGGCAGCGCCGCCAGCTCCAGCCGCACGCCGGGCGCCAACACCAGCGTGCAACTGTTGTTGCCTGCCGGTGCAGCGACACGCAACGCGACAAAAGCGCTCGCCGATGCCGCAACCTCATCCACCGCCGATACTGCCTCCGTCTTCAGCTTGCTGCGCCAGTAATATAGGCTGTGCAGGGCCAGCCCTTCACGCTTGGCATAGGCGCTGATCGGCATCGACTCACGCTGTATCGACTCCAGGTGCGCCGCCCAGAACTCCTTCCCTTGTTCCATCCTCGATCCTTGTTCGTTTCGGAATCGGTAGCATGATCGGGAGCTTCCAGTCTGGTAAGGCTGGGTTTTATGGAGCGCTTACGGTGGTGCGCAAGGGCTGAGTTCCGATGTGCTGCTCGACGCGCTAGGCACCTTTTTGGCGAAGTGGCTTCTCCCGACGGATTTTCCGCCCTGCTTGGGCGTAGCCGAGGAGCCTTCCGCTGCGCAGCCCGCTGGTAAGGCCTTGCCGGCAAGTGAGGGGCTCGCATTGAACGAAGCGTGCTTATCCGGTTGTCTCCCAAGCCCTCTACCGATAGTATGTTGGGCATCTGTGCCAACCCGGGGCAGCCATGGTTATTGATGTGCTTGACCGAGGCGATCTGCCGTTTCCGGGCTCGCTGCCGGAGTTTCAGCGGATGTTTCCAGACGAAGCGGCATGCATGGCCTACCTTGAGCGCGCTCGATGGAGCGATGGGTTCATTTGTGACCACTGTGGCTTGCTTGGTGAGCCGTACCGCTTTGCCAATCGCCCCGGCGTTTTCCGTTGTCGCCATTGCACACGCGACACGAGCCTCACTGCTGGCACCGTCATGGAGCGCACGCACACACCGCTGTCGGTTTGGTTCTGGGCGGCGTATCTGGTCGCCAGTCAGACGCCTGGCATGTCGGCAGTTCAGTTCCAGCGCCAACTCGGCCTGTCGCGTTACGAGACCGCCTTCCAGATACTCCACAAGTTGCGCGCCGGCATGGTGCGCCCCGACCAGGATCGGATTGGTGGCAAGCCTGAGGAACACGTCGAGGCCGATGAGGCCTACGTCGGTGGGCGTACTCGCGGCAAAGGCAGGGGCGTGCACCACATGGTTCTTGTGGCCGGCGCTGTCGAGGTTCGGCAACGCAAGCTTTCCGGCAGCCGCAACAAACGCAAGAGCGGACGGTATGCCGGACGAGTTCGGCTCGCTCTGGTTCCTGACCGAAGTGCCCGGTCGCTGGGCGGATTCATCGAGCGTACCGTTGCACCCGGGGCAACCATCATCACCGACGACTGGGGCGGTTATGCCAAGCTGGGCGAGCGCGGCTATGGCCATATCGCCATCGCGCAGCGCGGTGACATGCAAGTGGCCGAAACCTTCCTGCCGATCATTCACCTTGTGTTCTCCAATCTCAAGACCTGGCTGCGCGGTATTCATCACGGTGTCAGCCCGCAGCACCTACAAGCCTATCTCAACGAATTCACCTTCCGCTTCAACCGCCGTTTCTATCCCTTCAACGCGTTTCGCTCCCTGCTCGGCATCGCTGGTGACGTCACCGCGCCGACCTATGCCGAGCTCTATGGAAAAAAATCGCTACCCACTACATCTAGTAGGTTTGGGAGCTAACCGGATAAGCACGGAACGAAGCATGGGTGCCCGTCTGAAAATGGCTTGGTAATTCTTTGATCAGAAATTGTACGAGAGCTTGCCCTTGGCCTCTACAATCAGCTTCGTGGCAAGCATCTCGTCAATGACACCTGAGATATCCTTGTCCTTCAGCTTCAAGTGCTCCATCGCCTTGAGATGCTTGATCAAGGTCGCGCGCTTGCCCGGCCGTGCTGTCTTTGGTGACCGGCCCAAGATCTCGCGTACCTTGATAGTCGCGGCGAAGGCCGCGCCAATATCAATGCCATCAGAGGCTTGCACGGAAACACTGTTCTTCGTCTTCGCAGGCGGTGGGACTTCCGAAAGCGATTCAATCCGCTTGCAAGGCATGCCGCCGCTGGCGATATGAACAATGAGCGGGTCGTAACCCTTGTCCTTCGACAGGACGAAAACGGGGCCGCGCTCGCCACGCTCGGCAAGTCGTCCCAGCTCGAAGGCGATGTGGAAATCCAGTGCATTGCGACCGCTGCCGCTGGCTCGGATCCATTGTGCCGGCGGCTCAAGTGCCTGGCCTGCGATCACCAGATCCAGAGAAATGGACTTTTGGCTGGCGCCGGCGAAGACAATCAGGCGGGCTCCCCCAGGCACCGCAGCCGGTGCGAGCTGCTGGATGTTCTCCATGTCGACGAGAATGATCGCGCCGGGCATCTTTCTGTCCGTTTCGTTAGCGCGGGTCACGGATCACCACAAATCCGGGATCGCAGTGATCGCGGCCGGCGTCCTTGGCTTCCCCTTCGGTGTCGAACGTGCCGGCATCGACCAAGTTAGCCGTGTAGCCAACGTCGCCATCCTTTGGGCAGAGATAGTCGTCTCCGCTGCGGACAATCCAGCCGCGCTGTTTGCTTGTCGTTTTCATCTTTTCCTAGATGTGGAGCATTGAAAGGACAGCCAGCACACCGCCAATCGCGCCTACCCCGTACGATGCCACCTGCAACCATCGGCGCCGCGTGAGCAGCGTGATTGCCGCCAAGGCTATAGAAACCTGAACTGCTACGACGGCTTGTGCCCAGCGGTGATGATGGTGGACAGCATTCTCACTGGCCTCGTCAGCGTCCCTAGCCGCCCGCTCTTGCGCCTCTGCCTTCTGCCGGATTTGCTCCTTCTCCGACCCGTAGCGCAGCGCCTCCCGATTGGCGGCGGCTTGATCCACGCCGGGCAGCTGTGCCGTCAGTTCAGCAATCGCTTGCTTCTGTCCCTTCGCTTGGTAGTAGGCCCATTGGTTGGCTGCTTCGGTCTTGTGAATAGCGGCTTCATTCTTCAGAAGCAGCGCTTCGTTTTGGGTCGCCCCGCCCTGATAGCCGAAAACCGCGCCAGCCGTCGACAGGATCGCTGTCATCACCGCAATACGACCCGAAAAACTGTCGGCATGACCGATTTCCGCCGCGTGCTCAAGCGCGTGGTCGTGGGCACCGTGTACGTGAAATCCCTCTGACATTGCTATTCCGCTTCAAAAGAGCTGCTTGACGGCCCAAACGCCCAAGATGAGCACGATGGCGATGACAATGACGCCTACCAAACCGTGACCACGCATCAGAGCGCCGACCGTGTGGTTGGTCGCGCTGCTTACCACGGCGCCGGCTACCTGGTCCACAATAGACGTATGGCTATGTGCAAGAATTTTCATGCTTTTCCTACATGAGATCGATGTTCAGTTGGAATCCAATCTTTCCAACATCAGGACCAAATGCCGGCTTGGCATACCTGTTGAGAATGGGAGCGAACATCACCCCATTCTCAGTACGCAGCTCTACCGCGCCGTGCTTCAGCAGGTATGCAAACTCGGCCGCCGAAACGACGTTCTCGTCCGTAACATATTGAACACCAGCCTTGTTCCAGCCGTTGCTAACCAACTTGGCAAGAATCGCCTTTGAGGCGGCATCAAGCGGCGCAGATGAAATCTGCAGACTCATCGTTCTTCCTTTCTAGTCGATCACTGCCGCACAGCCGTCTGCTGGGGCGCCAGCTACTCCATCACGGGGATCACTTTTCCGTTATCTAGTGCGCGAGCACCGCGCCGAGATTGAGTTCATCGGCAACTTTCTTCAATCGCTTGTCGCGCGTCCAGATGGTGATGCCTGGTTGTAGGCGCGCGGACGCCAACAGTGACGTGTCGACATATCCGATTCCACGATTGAACAAACCTTCGCGCTCGATCAGATAAAAGGTCTCCTCCGGCGTTGCAACTGGCGCGCGCGGCAGATCGAGCAACGCGCCAAGCACGACGTCACGGTCACGCAGACTACCGAGCGAAATCTCGCCTATCACATATGGATGAGCCAGCACACGCTCCTCGGCAAGCAGGCTAATCAGCATAGGATCAGAAGCGTTGATGTGGTCAATCCAGACCGACGTGTCGACAAGAATCATTCGACGTCCTGCCGGCGACGCGGCGCCCCCTTGATGCCCGGTTGACTACCGCCAAGATTCGCGAGTCGTTTCGCGGCTTCACGCTGGATCAAGGCCTTTAGTGCTTCGCGCACAAGTGCCGTTTTTTCCTCCAGGCCCGTATAGGCTTGAGCCTTGGCGATCAAGTCGTCATCAAGCGCAATAGTCGTACGCATGGGAACCTCCGTAAGTATCAGCACAAATTATAGCATCGTTTGATGCTTGTAATAGTGCATTTTGTCATCTCGTAATGAGCGCATTTTGCAGCAATATTCCGATGCAGTTGCACGCGAGAACAGCGAAAACCGGCCGCAAGCACAGACGAGATATCGCGTCCTCGGAAAAATCTGCGCCGCTTCGATTGGGGCCGGCAACCTAGCAGAAATTGCGGCTGCTTGTGGCAAGGCTGCCCAACAGCGGTGACAGGTCGAGGACGTGCTGTGCCACGAGAGCGCGCCAAAGCGGGGGCTGAAATCAGCCTTCACGCAAGAGCATAATGAGCCACCTACAATGTGCTTCGATCCTCAACCGGCGATCTCCGTCCTCCAGTTGCGAATCAGCCTGCGAGGCTTGAGCCCGCCGGTTTGGCGGCGCGTCCTCGTTCCCGAGCGCTTGACGCTCGCGCAATTGCACAATGTCATCCAGGTAGTCATGGGGGTGGATGGACGAACACCTGCACTAGTTCACCATTCGTGGCACGCGCTACGGCGAAGCCCACGAAGGCGTCCTGCAATTCTCCACGGTGGCAAACGAGCTGACGCTGGCCGCGTTTCGTCTGCGCGAACACGAAGGCTTCGTCTATGTGTACGACTTCAACGCGTGGTGGCGTCACGATGTACAAATGGAGCGGCGCATGCTGCGGCAGCGTCCTGGCCGGCTGCCACGTTGCGTGGCCGGTTGCGGGCTTTGCCTGCCAGAGGACATCGGCGGGATCGAGCGTTATCTGGAGACCAGGGACGAACGTAGTGAGTATGAGTTCCTCGATTGGCTTGAGTCGCTGCGCGAGGACCCAATCGTGCTGGACGAGTTACGCGACGAGGTCGACCAATGGCCGGTTTGGCTGGATCGGCGCTTCGACCGCCGGACCGCCAACGATCGCTTGCAAGAGATCCTGGCATAGACTGGCTGCCCGGACATGCGTGGGAGGCCGCCATGCGGATCAGTTTGCAAGTCGTTGTGGATACCGAGGGTGACACGCCAGCCACCGTGACCGAGATCGCGCGTTGGTTAACGGCACCCTGCAAAGCCTGCCTGGTAAGGGCTGGCGGGAGATTTTCAGTTTTCGGGGGATGGGCAAAAATTGCCAAATTTTAATCAAAACCGCAGCGACCGTTGGCCAGCCCTCCCCGTGCGGCTTGTCCACAGGCCGATCCCGTGGCGCAGTGGACCAATCCCGCCCGCCGCCGGCCACACCCGCAGGTCAGCCCTCAGGCCGGCGTCTGGAGCGACACAGGTTACTGGTTAGCGCGCTGGCGGCGTCCTGGAGTGGCCTTTCCTTGTGTCGACTGGTCGGCACAAATCGCGTTACGAACATTTCGGACATGCTCGCTGCCGGCCTTGTCAGCAGCATTGGCATCGCCGGCCATGACTGCCGCCGCCATGCGGCCGTAGTCGCGCAGTCGCAATTTCTGCAGCGTTGGAAGGCGGTACTGCGCATGGACAATAGGCATGTGTATGGCTGGGAAAAGCCGCCTAAGTTCGCGATTGCCACCCATATCCAGCAACGCGCGATAGAAGCGCCGGCGAGCCGCCGAGAAGGCGGTGCTGTCGCGCGCATCGTCGGCGGCCTCCAGATCTTGCATGGCCGTTTTCAAGGTGAGCACCAGGGCGGGCGCCGCGTTGCCGCGCACCGCTGTACGAGCCAGCAGGCCAGTCATGCGTTCGGCAACGTCCAGAACGTCCAGCGTGTCCTGAAGACTCAGCGACCGGATGGCCGCTCCTTTGTGTCGGAGCAGTTCGACGATGCCCTCTGCCGCCAGGCGCTGAAGTGCCTCCCGTACCGAATTGCGGCCAACGCTGAACTGGCTTGCAAGGTCGACTTCCACGAGTCGCTGACCTGGTACGAAGGTTAGCGCTTCGAGGCCTCTGAGTATGCCGAGAAAAACAAGATCGGATGCGCCGGTGCCAATGGATTCCGGGTCGGCCGCGGCGTCCGGTCCTGCTGAGAGAGGAGGGCGAAGAATCATGCACAAATTCTAACGGAAGTCTTGCAACAAGATTTCGTAGGATATAATTGTCCTACAATATGAGGTGACAACATGAATAGGAGGCAAGAAATGTTGGCAGGATCGGCGCAGCTGGCAGGCAAGCGCGCGCTTGTGACGGGCGCATCAAGCGGTTTGGGCGAGCATTTTGCTGCGCTGCTGGCCGCGCATGGGGCGGAAGTAATCATTGCTGCGCGCAGGCTGAGCGCACTGGAGGCGGTGGCCGCACGACTTAAGTCCTGTGGCGCTGTCCAATGCGTTGCATTGGACGTCACCGACGCTGTGTCCCGTGCCGCGCTGGCAGAGGCAGTAGGGCCGGTCGATATCCTGGTCAACAATGCTGGTGTCGTGCGTGAAGGCGCCGCGCTTGAGCATACCGAAAGGGACTGGGACGCCGTGGTCGATACCAATCTCAAGGGCATGTTCCTTCTCGCCCAGGCACTTGCACCTGGTATGAGGCAGCGCGGCGGCGGCAATATCATCAATGTGGCTTCTATCCTCGGGCTACGCCAGGCCGGCGGTGTGCTGTCCTATGCGGTATCCAAGGCAGGCGTGATCCAACTCACCAAGACATTAGCGCTCGAATGGGCGCGCTATGGGATCCGTGTAAACGCACTGGCGCCTGGTTATGTCGAGACCGAACTCAATCAGGCGTTCTGGCAGACCGATGCGGGCCAGGCGCTCATCAAGCGTATTCCCCAACGGCGGCTCGGCCAGTTGCAGGACCTCGATGGGCCGATGCTGCTGCTGGCGTCCGACGCATCCCGCTACATGACCGGATCTGTGGTGACCGTCGACGGCGGGCATCTCGTCAATACCCTTTAAAGGAGAGCGTTTCCTATGTTCACTCCCTGTCCTACCGAACGGAGTCGCGTCATTGCTGATCGCGTCGAGACATTCGTGCGCGAGGTCGTCACTCGCTATGAACGCGATTCTCGCAATGGCTCGCACGGCCCGTCAGCGGATCTGGTGGACGAACTGCGCGCAAAGGCCCGCGATGCAGGCATTATGACGCCCCACATCCTGCCAGACGGTAGTCACATGACGCAGTTGGAGACGGCGGCGGTGCTCAAGCGCTCAGGGCTGTCGCCGCTAGGGCCGGTGGCCGTCAATACGATGGCCCCCGACGAAGGAAACATGTTCCTGCTCGGCAAAGTTGCCACGCAGGAACAGAAACATCGCTTCCTGGAAAAACTCGTCCGCGGCGAAGCGCGCTCGGCGTTTTTCATGACCGAGCCAGCCGAAGATGGTGGCGCGGGCTCCGACCCTTCGATGCTGCAGACCACCGCCGTCGAGGAGGGCTCCGAGTGGGTCATCAATGGCCGCAAGATGTTCATTACCGGTGCAGAAGGGGCGTCTGTTGGCATCGTGATGGCGCGCACCGGAAGCGGCGAACGGGCCCAGGCCACCATGTTCCTCGTGGACCTGCCGGATCCCGCGATCCGGATCGAGCGGGTGCTAGACACCATCGATAACTCAATGCCGGGCGGCCATGCGCTCATCGTCATCGAAAACCTTCGGGTGCCGGCGAGCCAAGTGCTCGGGGCGGTCCATGAAGGCTTCCGCTATGCACAGGTGCGACTCTCACCGGCCCGTCTTTCTCATTGCATGCGCTGGCTCGGCAGCGCCACGCGCGCGCACGAGATCGCCACGGCCTACGCCACAACGCGCAAGGCCTTTGGCAAGCTGCTGGTCGATCATGAAGGCGTGGGCTTTATGCTCGCGGAGAATTTGATCGACCTGCAGCAGGCGGCGCTCATGATCGACTGGTGCGCTCGCGTGCTCGATAGCGGTTCCCAGGGCACCAGCGAGAGTTCGATGACCAAGGTGGCGGTGTCGGATGCGCTGTTTCGCGTAGCCGATCGCTGCGTCCAGGTTATGGGAGGTTCCGGCGTATTGCGCGATTCGATCGTCGAACAGGTCTTCCGCGAAGTGCGCGCGTTCCGCATCTATGATGGTCCGACGGAAGTTCACAAATGGTCGCTGGCAAAGATGATCAAGCGTAATGCGCTCGGCGGCGAGGCAAAACATGGCTAGCGGGCGTAACTTTGCCGGCACGGTACCGGTACGCGAGCAGCACCGGTTCGACCAAACTGCTTTGGAGCGCTGGATGGCACAGAACGTGGCCGGATATGCCGGGCCACTCACTGTCGACCAGTTCAAGGGCGGGCAGTCTAATCCCACATACCGCCTGCGCACACCCGGGCGCAGCTATGTGCTGCGGCGAAAGCCGCCCGGTACGTTGCCGAAAGGCGCTCATGCCATGGAGCGCGAGGCGCGGGTGATGGCGGCACTGGGACAAGAGGGTTTCCCGGTGCCTCAAATTCATGGGCTTTGTACCGACGATTCGGTGATCGGCAGCTGGTTCTTCGTCATGGACCTTGTCGATGGCCGGATATTCTGGAATGCCAGCTTTTCCGATTTGACCCGGCACGATCGCGCGGCGCATATGGACGCCATGAACGCGACGCTGGCGACGCTGGCTGCGCTGCATACGATCGATCCCGCCACGATCGGGCTCGGCGATTACGGCAAGGCTGGCGATTACGTGGCTCGCCACGTGGCCCGTTGGTCGGGCCAGTATGTAAGCGACGATCTGGCCGGCCGGCATCCGGCCATGGATCAGCTGCGGTCAGCACGAGGTTGGGCGCGGCCGCCTGGCAGTCTTGTGGCAACGCCGAGGGCTCAATTCGATTGGGTCCGATTTGCGCTGCGCGGTAATTCGACAAAATCCGCCGTCTTGTCCAAAGCCATCATCGCATCAAGCAGGGCGGGAGGCGGGCAGGTTAGCTTGCGCTTTTTCAGATCGAGCCAACCACCCGTTGAAGTCACGCGGGCTACCAGCTTGCCGTCGCGCAGGAACTCATTGCGCAGCAGCATGCGACTTCCATGGTTCAAGCCGGGAGCATCCCCTGCTCCCGGCGCTCGCTCGCTTACGCGGGCTGGTTCTTCATCCCCAGAACAGTAATCGGTTCAATTGACGGCGGGTTCGCCAGCAACTCGGCCGCCGCCGACATCAAGGCCTGGGCAATCGGGCCGTTCAGGTGTGCCTGTCGGCCAGACTCGTCGGTGAAGGCATCAAATATGCCGAAGGTTGACAGCCCCAGTTGCAAGGCAAACCAGATGGGTGTGGTGGCCTCCTTGTTTGCCATGGCGAGACCCGCCTCAAGAAAGTCTGCGACGCCCTTTTCCTTGCCGGCCTTCGCTTCCAGGCGGACGAACAGTGCAAGTTTGATCATGATGGTCTCCAGGTGAGGGGTGGAGATCGCAATTTACAAGTCGCGGCAGGCGAGGCATATTGGCGGAAATGACATCTTTGATGCTGATCCTGCCATGAATATCACGGTACTCGCCCTGGATGATGTATTCGACACCGGACTCGCGTCCATATTGGACACATTTGGGACAGCAAACGAACTGGCCCCGGCCGCGGGCATCTCAATACCGGACTTTCGCGTCAGCGTCGTCGGCATGCGTTCGCGGGTGAAGACTGCCAATGGCATGCGAGTGCCGGCTCTCGTCGCCGAGCGGGCACCCCGACCAGATTGGGTGATCGTGCCCGCGCTGGGCTACAAGATGCCCGAGACCTTGGTGCCGGCACTAGCGCGGCCGGATGTCAGGGACGGGGTTGCCTGGCTATGCGACTGCGCTAGGGCGGGTGCCCACACCGCTGCAGCCTGCATCGGCACGTTCGTGCTGGGAGAAGCCGGCCTGCTCGACGGGCGCGAGGCCACCACCACGTGGTGGCTGAGCCCCCTCTTCCGCCAGCGCTACCCGGGCGTGCACCTGTCCCCGGATCGAATTCTCGTATCCTCCGGACCGGTGCTGACTGCCGGCGCGGGATTCAGCCACGTCGATCTTGCGCTCTGGCTGCTACGGCAACGCAGCCCGGAACTGGCGGCAATTGTGGTGCGCTACCTGATCGTCGACTCGCGCACTTCGCAATCGGTCTACATGATTGCCGACCATCTTGCCCATGCGGATCCGCTGATCGAGCGGTTCGACCGCTGGGCACGCGATCACATCGACCGGGCCGTAAACCTCGATGAGGCCGCAGCCACTCTCGCGACCAGCAAGCGCACGCTGGCGCGCAGACTGCATGACGTGCTCGGCAAGACGCCAGTCGAATACATCCAGGATCTGCGCGTGGAGCGCGCGGTGTATTTGCTCAAGGCGAGCGATGAGAGCGTCGACCGCATCGCTGCGAAGGTTGGCTATGCAGATGGCGTTACCCTGCGCACCCTGCTACGCCGCCGCACTGGCAAAGGTGTGCGGGAGCTGCGTGGCATCAAGGCCCAGGGATAGCGGTATGGCCTGAGCCTTGTGCGGGCAGAGTGGCCTGGGCAGCCAGTCCCAGCCTTTCATGGCTCGTTCATTTGACGGCCAAGTCGGCCGATACGCTGACGCTGGGGGGACCGCTCATCCCCCCAGCGCGCCGGTGTGCGACTGGGTGCTCTCGGCGGCGAAACAGGTTGGCTGCTGTCAGACATCCCAACGCCTTGAGTTGGACTACGCTGAAAGCGCATCGGAGCACTTCGCATCAGCAATTTGCAATGCAATGAGCCAATATGATTAATGCGCGTACCGGTAGACCTCTTACTACTGACCGTCCAGAAGCTGCCGAACGGTATCGGCTCGCTGTCGATCGCATCCTCGGTTCCGAGGCGGGCGCCGCGGAGGCCCTGGATCAGGCTTTGGCGCTGGACGGCAATCTCGCCCTGGCCCTGGCTGCGCGCCATATGCTTGCCAAAGACTCCAATGCTGCGGACGCCGATTTTTTCAAAGAGCGTGCGCTACTGGCAGCACGAACTGCGCTGCCATGGGAGCGTGCGCATATCTCCGCGCTCTTTGCCCTGCTTGAAAACCCTTACACCAATCTTGCGGCTACCGAGGCCTACATCGCTGCCAATCCCGGTGACCTGCTAGTCATCTCGCAACTTTGTGGTTATCTGATCTTCTATGGAGGTGCGCACAAGCTTGAGCGCGTTCTCGATATCATGGAATCGGTCGATCCCAGTTTGCATGATGATTGGGCCTGGCTCGCGCGTCTGGGGTTCGCAGCCAGTGAGGCCGGTGATCACAACCGTGGTCGTGCACTTGTCGAGCGAGCCCTGCAGCAGCGCCCGCAGGCTCTCTACGTGATCCATAGCTATGCGCATGTGCTACACGATCAGGGTGAGCCTGGAGAGTCATTGAAATTGCTGGGTGACTGGCTAAATGAACACCGCCCGTCAGCGGAGGGCGGCGCTATGTATGGTCATGTGCAGTGGCACCTGGCCCTGGCAGAGTGGCAGTTGGGGTTAACCGAGCAGGCATGGCAGCGCTATGAGCGCTACTGTGCACCAGAAGCCACTCGCTGTGGTCCGATGCTGACTCTGGCCGATTGTGGCGGCTTCTTGTTGCGTGAATACCTGCGCACAGGAACTACACGTCCAATTTCAGCCGCGGTTTCCACCCTGTCCGAGCGCTTCAACTCTATGCTGTCGCATCCGTTTATAGCGCTGCATCTTGCTGGAATTCAGGCATCGGCGGGCGACATTGCCGCGCTTGAGCAAAGCAAGGCGGCTATTGCGGCTCGGGAACCCAGCGACCAGGCGCGGCTCTCGCTCCGGTTGGTTGATGCCGTCAGTCAGTTTGCCAGAGGGCAGTACGCTGAGGCAGCCGATACATTAAAGCTGATATCTGCAGATCAGCGCGTTGGCGTCGGTGGAAGTCGTGTTGAGCGCATACTAATCGATCTGCTTGAAACAAGAGCAGTTGAGCTCGCTGCCTAGTTCGCATATTCCTCTGTTTGCAACTTCACAAGACCCCGATGTGCGGGCCACCGTCATTAAGGCGGCTGCCCTTCGGCGGCAACGAACAGCCGGTATGGGCCGGTTCTTGAATGCACAGCCCAGATGGCAGGAATGGCGGCTGAACGGCGAAGGCAGCTATAGCCGCCTTCGCGCTACACTCGTTGCAATGGCGCACGCCGATCTGGAACCCTTGCGAGAGGATCGCCATGCTGGAACCAGCAGCGCTGGCCGCAGGCATGTCCTGGGCGAGCGGCTTTCGCCTCTACCTGGCTGTTCTGACCGCAGGCACGCTGGACCGGCTGAATCGAGCGGTATTGTCGCCAGCGAACCCGCAGAGCCCTTCTCTAGGTCTTTTGCGCGGCGCCTGCGTGCCAGGTTCAAGCCTGTTTCAGAATGAGGCAGGCGAAATGCAATCTCGATGCGGCCAATGTCTATGTGCCGGCCTTCATGACCGACTTCAACGCGCGCTTTGCCAAGGTACCTAGAAGGGAGTTCGATGCGCACCAGCAGCTGCGCGGCGACGAGGTGGGTGTCGGCAAGCCTCACGCTGCAGTACGCCAAGGACCTGGCGCGCACTTCGCGTGGCGCGAGTGGCGCAAGCCCGCGTGCCTGCCTTGGTCACGTGCGCGGTGCCCGCCAGCGTGCCCCCCACCAGTCCGGCGGCAGCCACCCGGTACCTGCTGGCCGACCAACCGGAATTCCGGCGGCTGAGCCACCGCATCGAGGTGTTCGAGTATCCGGACGGGCGCGTCGAGCTGTGGGCCGATGGCACTGCCCTGCCCTACACCACCTACGACAGGGTGGCGTCATCGATCAGGGCGCGATCGTCGAGAACAGCGGCTCGGGCGGGTGCTGGCGCTGGCCGTGCAGGTCCAAGCGCGGCGCGACAGCCGGCGCTGGCCGGGGCGCCACGCACGCTGGCGGGCGAGCCGCCGCGCCCGCTGCACGCGGCGCCGGGCACCAAGCGGCAGCGGCGGATCAACCGTAACCGCGCAATTCAGCACACTGTATTGAGAGTCGTTCTCGGCGAACAGGCGGGCTCGGCCCTATTGCGACGCTCGAGCAGGATCGGCAATGTCCGATGGAGGTACCAGGAATCGCGCGCCGGGGCAGTGCCGGCGCCCTGTCATGTCATCAACCGGGGTTCGTCATTGCGCTCTGCTGGCTGGCGTAGTTGAACGGCAGCAGGTCGCTGATGTCGGCGTCCGCCGCACGCTGCGGCAGCTCGGTGAGAACGTGAAGCAGATACGCATACGGCTCGACGTTGCAGGCGCGGCACGTGAGCATCAGGCTGTAGATCGTCGCGCTCGCCTTCGCACCGGCAACCGTGTCTGCAAAGAGCCATGCCTTTCGCGCGGTTGCAAAGGGTCTCACGTCGCGCTCTATCACGTTGTTATCGAGGGGTGCACGCCCATCGATAACATAGCGGCTGAGGTATTCCCACTGATTGCGCGTGTAGCTGATCGCCTTGCCCAGCAGACTTTCAGGCAGAACCTGCGGTGCCAGTTCGTCCAGCCATTTCCTGAGCGCCTCCAGTAGCGGTACGCTGTGTTCCTGCCGCAGTCGGTAGGTGTAGCCGGCCCGTGTCTCGCCCTCTGGCAGTTCTCTGCGAGCAAGTGTCTCGACCTGATACAGCGCCTTGAAGTACTCGAGCGCCTGCTGTGCGCGACCGCCGGGCTTCTTCTGGCCCTTGTGCGCGTCGACGAACAGTCGTCTCGAATGTGCAAGACACCCGAAGTGCGTGACGGCTTTGAGCGTGCGCCAGGCGCTGTAGCCGTCGGTCATCAGCATGCCTTCGTAGCCGGCGAGAAACGCCTGCGGATATTGCTGACCACGCCCCGGCTGGTAGTCGAACAGCACCACAGGCTGTTCGCAGTCCTGTGCGCTTCTGTAGAGCCACATGTAACTCTTGCTCTGCGCGGTCTTGCCTTCTTCCTTGAGCACTTGCACCGTCGTCTCGTCGCCGTGGATCAGCGGCTGCGACAGCAGCGTCTGGCGCATCGCCTCGTACAACCGGCTGTAGTGCAGTTCGGCAGGCCTGATGATCCAGTTCGCCAGCGTGCCGCGGCCCGCCGGAATGCCCGCACGGGCCAGCGCGTCTTCCATCCGGTATAGCGGCGTGCCATCCACGTACTTGCCGGTCGTCACCGTCGCGATCATCGCCGGACTCGCGTTGCTACCTGGCAGCGGTTGTACTGGCATCGGCGCGACCACGATCGGCGTGCGCTCCGCGTTGCGCTCGCAATGGCGGCACGCGTATTTGAACCGTACGTGCTGCAACACCGAGGCCTTTACCTCGATGTGCAACTGCTCGCTCGTCTCCTCGCCCATGCGATGCAGCGGGCTCTGGCAGCATGGACAGATTTTCTGTTCCTCGGGCAGGTCGTACTCGATGCGCTGGCGCGGCAACGACGCCGGCAGCGGCTTGCGTCCCCGCTTGCGGTGTGCAGACTCATCGACTTCCGGAAGTCCCGTATCGGGCAGCGTGAACGCGTCATCGGGATCGTCGCCAGCAGGTTCTGTCGCGGCGATCTGCTCGGCTTCGTCAAACACCCGATCCTTGAGCTTCTCGCTGCTCGGCGCGTAGCGTTTGAGCTGCGCGAGGCGGAACTGCTCTTCGAGCTGCTCGATACGCTGCGAGAGTTGCTGGGCTAGCGACTCGAGATCCAGATTCTTCTTCTCGAGTTCTCGGATATAGGCCTGGACGTCAGGCGGCAGATCAGGGATGAGGTCATGTGCAGGCATGCCATTCACGATAGCGCAATCGCATCGCCAACAGGTTTACGTCGAATCCATATCAATGGTATCGGCCAATCCCCTGGCGAGCAGCCGCCTCGCGAAGCCTATGGCCAGAGCCCGCACCCTGGCCTCCCTCACGCTGACTCAGCTCGCGTGCCGGTAGCGCCGCGAAGGGTGTCGGCGAACGGCTTCGATGTCGATACCTTCAAGCAGCCAGTGCAGTTGCTCGGTGGTGAGTTCCATCACCGCCTGCTGGCGGCGTGGCCAGGCGAAGTGGTCTGCTTCCAAACGCTTCATCAGGAGCCAGAATCCGGAGCGGTCATAGAGCAGAAGCTTGACCCGATTGCGGCCGCGGTTATGGAACGCGAAGACGGCCCGGGCGAACGGATCGAGTTGCATCGACTGCTCGACCAACGTCACCAGACTGTTCAGGCCGGCCCGGAAGTCGATAGGCTCGCGGTGCAGATAGACCCGCAGGTCAGCGTCGAGGCGGAACATCAGGTGTCCCCCAGCGCCGCGATCATCGCCTTCACGAGCGTCCCATCTTTCGGTGTGCATTCGAGCTCGATGGTTACGCCGTTTGGCAGCCGTGCCGACAGGCGTGCCAATTGTGGCGAAGATGAAGATTGCGGCACGGGAACAGATGTCGATTCCGGCGATGCCGGCCGTGACCGCTGGGCTTGAGGAGGTACGCCGCGAACCTCTACTACCGGAACGAAGGCCGATGGCGCGCCTTCGACGGCGCTATCCATGTCAATACCACCTTGTCTTTCTGCTTTGTACTGCTTGACCCAGCGCCACAATTGGTTCGTGTTCACCCGGGCTCGGATCGCCATGCTGGCAACCGATACGCCGGGTTCAAGGCAAGCCTCGATCAATCTTCGCTTGCCCTGCCTGTCGTAGCTGCGTTTCCCGTTGGCGCCGACATTGGTCACTCGCAGCGGCAGGAAGTCAAAATCGCTATCGTCCATGAATTGTGCCCACGAAAAAAATCGTGGGCACAATCCTGCGCCTTTCGGGGCGTCAACGCTACGTGCGGAGAAAATCGCGCTTACGATCAACCGGCCGGACCTCGCGCGGGCCATCGTTGCTTCGACCGCCCCACCCTGAGCCGGACTCTGCCGCTTCCGGTTAGCGCCACCGCCCGATGGACCAACCATCAAAAAGTTAAATACCACACACAAAACGCACGACCGTGCCGACATTTGAATTTGGCTGGGGCGGCGACACTTCAAAGCCGGCTGGACAGTTGGTGTTCGCGCGACCCGGCGACCCCGGCCCTCCTGATATATTACATATTTGATAGGATTGTGAAGATCGACGTGGACAACCGGTGTGCGATTCAGGGAACGGCGCCGGTTGAAACTGAGTACAGCCGAACATGACAATTACGATTATTTATACCCACACCGCGTGTCTCGAACACCGCCCCGGGCCGCACCATCCGGAGTCGCCCGAACGGCTAAGAGCCGTCGTGCAGGCGTTGCGGACGCCGGAGTTCACTTCGCTGGAATGGCGCGATGCGCCGATGGGCACCGTCGAGCTGTTGCAATTGATCCACGATTCGTACTACATCGACAAGATCGCGCAAAGCGCCCCCACCCACGGATACGTGCCGCTGGACGCTGGCGATACGGTCATGGCGCCGGGCTCGTGGGAAGCCGTCATGCGCTGCGTCGGTGCTGCTTGCGCGGGTGTCGATGCGGTGATGGACGGCCACGCGCGTAACGTGTTCTGCGCGACGCGGCCGTGCGGCCATCACGCTGAACCGGCGAAGGCGATGGGCTTTTGCATTTTCAACCAGGCGGCGATCGCGGCAGCCTACGCCTATGAGGTCCACAAACTCGAGCGCGTCGCTGTGGTCGATTTCGATGTGCATCACGGCAATGGAACCCAGGCAGCTTTCTTCGACCGCCCGGAGCTGTTCTATGCGTCCAGCCACCAGTCGCCTTTCTATCCCGGTACCGGAGCCCGGTCCGAGACAGGGGGTGAACCACAATATCGTCAACGTTCCGTTGCCTCGCGGCTGTGAGTCGGCGCAGTTCCGTGCCGCGATTTCTGCCCTCGTGCTTCCCTCGCTAAGGGCGTTCGCCCCCGAAATCCTCATTGTCCCCGCGGGATTCGACGCGCACCGCCTGGATCCCCTCGCTGCATGAACCTTAAAGTGGACCCATGATTTGAGGCAGTGATCAGGCGGTAGTTTAAGCTGTCGTCCTTGACGGGGTGATGGCGAATGAGTGAAGGCAAGAAACGCAAGGTGCACACGGCGGAATTCAAGGCCAAGGTTGGTCTGGAGGCGGTGCGCGGGGTGAAGACGATCAGCGAGATTGCGCAGACATACGGCGTGCATCCGGTGTTGGTTGGGCAGTGGAAGAAAGAAATTCTTGAGCGGGCCGGCGCCCTGTTCGAAGCCAGGCGCGGCCCGAAGCCGGCCGAGGACAAGAGCGGCGAGGATCGCCTGTACGGCGAGATCGGGCGGCTGAAGATGGAGGTGGACTGGCTCAAAAAAAAGTTGGGGGAATGAGCCGGGAAGCCCGGATGGGATGGATCGATGGCGCGGAGGAATTGCCCTTGAGCCGGCAGTGCGACCTGGCGGAAGTGTCGCGCGCAACGGTGTATCGGCGGCTGGGGAAGAGCGCGACGAGGATCTGCGGCTGTGCCGGCTGATCGACGAGGAATATACGAACCGGCCGTTCTACGGCAGCCGGCGCATGGTGGTGTTCCTGCGCGGCCAGGGCTGCGTGGTGAACCGCAAGCGTGTGCAGCGCCTGATGCGCGAGATGGGGTTGGCGGGCATGGCGCCAGGGCCGGCGACGAGCGCCAAGCATCCGAAGCACAAGGTCTATCCCTACCTGCTGCGCGGCGTGGCGGTGACGCGGCCGAACCACGTGTGGTCGACCGATGTGACCTACATCCGGCTGGCGCGCGGCTTTGCCTACCTGGTGGCGATTATCGATTGGTACAGCCGGAAGGTGCTGTCCTGGCGCCTGAGCAACAGCATGGACGCGTCGTTCTGCGTGGACTGCCTGGAGGATGCGCTGCGCGAGTATGGAAGGCCGCAGATGTTCAACAGCGACCAGGGCTCCCAGTTCACGAGCCACGTCTTCACGGGCGTGCTCAAGCGCGAGGGCATCGCCATCAGCATGGACGGTCGCGGCCGGGCGCTGGACAACATCTTCGTCGAACGGCTGTGGCGCAACGTGAAGCACGAGGATGTGTACCTGAAGGGGTACGCCAACATGGCGGAGCTGATGATCGGGCTGGCGCAGTACTTCTCGTTTTACAACGAGGAACGACCGCACCAGTCGCTGGGCTACAAAACGCCGGATGCCGTCTATGCCAGCGGCGAGGGCGGTGGGGCAATGATTGTCGATAAGTTCGGCGGTGCGCGGGGAGAATCCCCTGCTCCGCTACGCTGCGCAGGGGATTCTCCCCGCGCACAACCAGGGCAGCGCTGTTCCGCTGCATGTGAAGAAATGGATGCAGCTTAAATTCGGTTGAAAGCTGTCTTGACTGAGGGGTCCACTTTACCTGGAGGACAGCGACTTCCATTGGATCACCAAGGAACTGATGCAGATTGCCGACGAGACGTGCGACGGTCGCATCGTATCGATCCTGGAAGGGGGCTAAATCCTTGAGGAACTCGAGGCCTTCACTGAGTCGAAGTCTTTACCCGCCACGTCCTTGAGATACGTGACGTGCTGTGCGAGCAGCAGCTCCATTAGGCACTGACGAACCTCTGGGGAAAAACCGGACAGAAATACGGCGGGGAACATCCAGACACATCCAGACGGCAAAATCGCCTGTCTCTTTCCATTGGATCGCGAGCGTCGCTAGGCCGCGGCCAGGTCGCGCAATTGAACGTTGTGGAGTCCTGCCGCTGTGGCTGCTGCGGGATGGCGCTCAAAAGGGCTTTCACGGATCTTTGGCAGGGAACCATTATTTGCTGGCTGGCTGAGTGGCGGCAATGCGCAGGCGATTCCGCGAATGTCGGATGAGGGATTTTCTGGGATGTGGTCAATGCGGACGCGTCGCCCGGAGACTGCGGGGCCCGCGCAGTTCGCTGCGCGGGCTGTTTGTTCTGGGCGCCTCGGCGTAAGTGCTACGCGTAATCGCCAAACCTATCTGGGTCGTCCGGCATCGTCCATTTGACGGCCTTTTCTTCGACGTCTTTTGCCTGTTTCGGGACTACGGGCAATGTCGTGTGGGGTGCGAACTCCGAGATTAGCTGAGATTTTGGTACGTTGATGACTTCCTCGCCGTCTTCGGACCAACATTTGAACCTGACGGTCATATGTGACTCCGGTTAGTGACTCAATCGCTCTGCATTGGAATGCACAGGGTCCGACTATCATGATAGGTCGGATATATGAGAGTTGACTGACGTCAATAGCGACAGGCAACTGGGGCAGTCCGATTCTGTCGGCGCGTTGTCGGACCGTTGCTCAAGGCAGAGATTCCTAAGAATCCGCCACCGTCGTTGCAGGTGCGTCTGGGCACGCCTCGCAAGCCATTATCAGCAGCGGAAGCCGTCTCTTCAGGAACCGGCAGTCGCGGCCGAGACGTAAGCCTAGTCCGGTGGCAATAGAATATATTCCATTTTCATATCCAGCGGAGATGACGCAGAAAATCGCCGTGCTCCTCTATGCCGACCCCGCCTCTGCCATATAGCAGGGTCTTAACCTTATCCTTCTCGGAAGATTTGCAGCCCACAATCATGAGAATCTCGCCTTGCGACAATAAGGCCGCATGCCGGGCTAATCGAGGCCGCGATAGCCTGCTTCCACTCAAGGCGCCGAGGAACCAGCCACCGAAGCCGCCGATCATAAAGCCAAGGCCATAGGCGGTGAGACTACTCAGCGGGTCAGAATGGTCGCCGTAGTATCCGGCGAGAGCTATACTCAGTACCGCGCAGATAATATATCCAGCCATCGAAACTTCGGGTCGGAAGGTGGTATGGCTGCTATCGGCAACCGGAAAGCCTTCGATAGGCTTGAGGCCTCTCCCCAGGAACCACGGGCCCGTTACGTAAGTGGGCGCCCTTGATAGGGCAAGCACCTGAGTCCAGCCATTTCGGGCCGAAGCAGCATCTGTGAAACGAAAATAGAGAAGGGTACGCATAGCGGCACCTCGGTTATCCGGGCACAACTGCGCTCGGAGGGTTGAGACCCATGGTGTCAACGTTGATTGGTACAGCCGGACAGGAATGCCGCGATGGCAGCGTCAGAAATCCGTTTGTAGGCGCGATAGCACTACAAGTGATGTTGATGAAGCATTGGATTGCTGCTTCGACGCGAACTAGCTCAAATCTGCAATCTGCTTGCTTTGCGGATCGAATTGACCGGGTTGCGCAGTCTTGCGACCTTCATCTGGTTGTTCACTCTGGCGCTTTCTCGATGTTGTCGAGCGCTTTGTCTGGGCCAGAGGTATTGGGGCGTACTTCATGAGCGCCTTGTCATTGCTTATGGGCTGTTGTTATGTTACTTCCTAAGAACACGCTCTTGTGACTTGATTCCCAACAAGAGTTACTCAATTGGGTGGGCGCCAGACAGCTTTCCTCAAGGAGGCCGTGGACCCGATCAAGGCCATGGAAGAGCGGAATTGAAAATGCCCCTCCCGGTACTCCGATGCGCTCACTTGTCGCCGCGACACCATGTTGCCGATAAGGATCCATAATACAAAATCAGTATTCCTGGGCTGAAGGCACATGAGCCGATTAACGCAGGTGTTGCTTGAATATCACGAGCGCAGCAAGCACCGTGTCAACAGCTACGCTCCCGGCCCCAGAGGGCTCGACTGGACAACCCAGCCAGATCCGTTCCGGGTGTTTCAAGGCACACCGCGGATTGCTCTGCCATTGGTCGCGGACACCTTGGCCGCACGCTACAACGAGCTGCGCTGTGGCACTCTGCCGCCCGCGCAAAGATTCTGTCTGCGTACCCTGGCAATCCTGTTTGAACTTTCACTCGGCCTCTCAGCGTGCAAGTCCTATGGTGCTCAGCGGTGGTCACTGCGCTGCAATCCTTCGAGCGGGAATCTGCATCCGACCGAGGGCTATCTTCTGTGTCCGGCTCTGCCTGGCTTGTCTGGCGGGGTCTACCATTACCTGAGCCGCGACCATGTACTTGAACGGCGTGCTGAAGTGGACGATCCGCGATGGACCGAGGCGTTTTCGGGCGGCGGTATCCTGGTCGGCATAAGCTCGATCCACTGGCGCGAGGCGTGGAAATACGGAATGCGCGCCTGGCGCTACTGCCAGCATGACTGCGGCCATGCTATCGCTGCAGTGAGTTACGCCGCGGCAGCACTCGGCTGGCAGACGCGGCTGGTGGAGGCTGCCGCGGATGATGCGTTGGCCGCAGCGCTTGGACTGGACCGCCGCGAGGATTTTGGGGCGGCCGAACCAGAGGTGCCGGATGCCCTGCTTTGGATCGGCAATCCTGAAGCACAGCCGGACCCTGAGTGCCTGCGGGCTGCTTTGAATAAGGCGCACTGGTACGGATACGCGAATCAACTGAGCGCGGGACATGAGAGTTGGCCAGACATCGATTCGATCCATCGCGCCACGCACAAGTCTCGTACTCGCGAGCCGAGTTCGCTAAACCCGGAGCCGCACCTGTGGTCCGGGACGCCCGCCCTTGATCTTAGCTTTGCCCGAATTGCTCGGCAGCGCCGCAGCGCGATGAGTTTCGATGGTACGACGCGCATCACCACCGCGGCTTTTTTCGCCATGCTGGCATGCCTGTTGGTACGCAGCGACACGCCACCGTGGAATACGCTGATGTCTCCTGTCGCAGTGCATCCGGCGCTATTGGTGCACCGCGTGGACGATCTGGAGCCGGGCCTGTATGTGCTAGTGAGACATTCCGGGGCGCTGCCTAGCCTCAAGCATGCTTTGCGTCCGGAATGGCTGTGGCAAAAGACTGGGCCGGACTATTTGCCTCTCTATTTTCTGCTGCCTTACGATTTACGCGCGGTGGCAAAGATGATTTGTTGTCACCAGGACATCGCCGCCGATTCCTGCTTTGCGCTGGGAATGCTTGCAAATTTCGAAATCGCCCTGAAGCAACCGTGGCGTTATCGCCATCTTTTCTGGGAATGCGGCATCCTCGGCCAGGCGCTCTATCTTGAAGCCGAAGCCTCCGGAGCGCGCGCTACGGGAATTGGCTGTTTTTTCGATGATGAAATGCACGCCATGCTGGGAATCAAAGATCACGCTTGGCAAAGCCTGTATCACTTTACCATCGGTGGCGGCATGGTCGATCAGCGCTTGTCTACATTCGCACCGTATGAGGTTCAGCCTTGACTCGAAAGTGCTACGTTCCGATTCGTGGGACAGGAACCTTGGCAAACTGAAAGTATCGCCGTCCAGACAGCGAGCACGGTGGTATCTTTCTGCCGCCACTTGCTCGGGAGTCAGCCATGCATCTTCCATCAAGCTGCCGATCAGAATGTCGTCATCAAGCTTGGATCAGGCACTCCTATCAGGGCGCGGCTTAAAGGCCAATTCCCGCGCCATGGTTTCATAAAGCTCCCGCGCTTTAGGGGTATTTGCCGGTGGCAACACCACTTGGAGGTCCAGCAGCAGATCACCCGGTGGATTCGCGGGGATGCCCTTGCCGCGCACGCGTAGCTCATTGCCGCTCTGCGCGCCGGGGGGAATGCGCACCTTCAGTTCTCCCCCAGGCAAATGGATGGGCACCACCGCCCCCAGCGCCGCCTCCCATGGCGCCACCGGCAGGGTGAGGTGTAGATTGCGTCCCTTCACTTTCAATTGGTCGTGCGGTTTGAAGTGCACTTCCAGAAAAAGATCCCCCGCCGGCGCACCACCGATCCCCGGCGCACCCTGCCCGCCCAGACGGATGAGCTGACCTTCGCGCACGCCTTTGGGAATTTTCACGCTGAGGGTCCGGCTCCTGAGTTGCACCCCGCCCTGGGCGTCCACGCTTGGCACCTGCAGCGAAAGCTGACGGGTGGCGCCGGTAAAGGTGTCTTCCAGGTCCAGCAGCACCTTGGCGTGGTGATCGCCACCGCGCGACGGGGACTTGCCACCATGTGTATGGAAACTGCGGTGTCCGCCCCCCACGTGGCCAAACAACTCAGCAAAGAAGTCGCTGAAATCGGCCTCTTTCCGGGGCGAGAAGCCCCGACTGGAGAACTCGAAGCCGGTGTCCCAGTCCGGCGGCGGATGGAACTTCTGGCCGGGCTGATGGCCTCGTCCCAATTGCTCGTACGCTGCGCGCTTTTCCGGGTCGGAGAGCACGGCATAGGCCTCGTTGAGCTCCCTCATGCGCAGTTCGGCATCCGACTCCTTGGAAACGTCGGGATGGAACTTGCGCGCGAGCTTGCGGAACGCCTTCTTGATGTCCTCCGCGGTGGCGTCGCGCGCCACTCCCAGTGTTTTGTAGTAGTCCTGGAATTCCATGCGTGTTCTCCTTTTCACGTCTCTAGCACTGCTCTTCCGCTCGAAAGAATGATGGCGAATATCAGTCAAATCAAGAACTTGATATCCTCGGGGGAAGCCTTACCATTGCAACCGGGGACGCCAGAATATGGCGCCCGCGCCAAAGCGAATGGAGGCAAACATGATGTATCGATCCCTGTTTCCCCGTGACGTATTCTCAGAACTGGAACGCCTGCAGCGCGAGCTGCACCAGCCGTTCGAGCTGTCTCCCAGCATTCGCGGTCGGGTCAGTTTTCCGGCCATGAATGTAGGCGGCACACCGCACTCGGTGGAAATCTATGCTTTCGCCCCCGGCATCGATCCGGCCAGCCTCGACGTCCAACTGGTGAAGGGCGTACTGACTATTGTCGGCGAACGCAAGCCCGATCTCTCTGACAAGGACGAGCAAACCTCCCTGCATATCGATGAACGCTTCGCCGGCCGCTTCCGCCGTGTGGTGAGCCTACCAGACGACGTGAATCCCAATGCGGTGGAAGCCAAGTACCGCGACGGCGTGCTGCACATCAGCATCCAGCGCCTCGAAGCCGCGCAGCGGCGCCAAATCAGCATCCAGTGATGCGAGGAGGATCTGGCCATGAGCGAAAATACTGCTGTTACCAAACAAGCCGACACAGCCAGCGCTGAAGCGGCCCTGATACCGCCAGTGAATGTGTACGAGGACGTCGCAGGCATCACCCTGTACGCCGATCTGCCGGGTGTGCCCAAGGACAAGCTGGTCGTGCAGGTGGAAGGCGACATCCTGACCATCAAGGGCGACGTCGTCCTGGATCAGCCGGAGGGCATGGACGCCAGTTACGTGGAGGTTTCCCTGCCGCGTTACCGGCGCGTGTTCACGCTCTCCAAGGAACTAGATGCCGAGAAAGTGGTCGCCGAGTTCAACCACGGCGTGCTCAAGCTGCGCATCCCCAAAGCCGAATACGCGCAACCGAGCCGCATTGAGGTCAAGATCGCGTGATGTAATCCGAGCGGGCCGTGGGCATCGCCCATGGCTGCCCACACGTAGGCGGGCTGACATGAAACCGGAATCCTTGAAAGAGGGTTTCGGTTCTTTGTGATACAACGTGGTCGAAGGCTGGCACCATCCGACGCAGACTGCTGCTGGCGCGCTGACCCGGTTCAACCCAGGTGAAGATGCCAATCTGCCGGGCAAGAGCGAAATTGAAAACAGCTTTTATCTGCCGACCCAGGGCTGGCCCATGCGGGGTAGCGACGTATTCGAAGACGAAAAACGCGTGGTGGTGCTCCGGGAGGTGCCTGCGGATGTCCGGATGTCCTTTAAGCTGGTTTTTATTTCCCTCCTTTTCGGCGGCGCGGGCCGCACGGTTCATATCGCATCACGTAGGGGATTGGGTTCACTCGCCCGCGTCGAAACTGCTCGGCAATGATTCCAATATCCTATTTGTCAATTCAAGGATAAGAAATTCTGCATGGTTTGCCGTGCATGGAAATGGGGCAAGGTCAAGGATGACTCTGGAGTCTTCCGCTTGCGATCACCCGGGGTAAGTCAGCGAACGCTTCGTCGCTTGCGTTTCCATCTCTTTCTTGTAGTCATCAACCCACTCGCCAAACTGCGGATGGATATAAAAGTCGAGAACGTCTCCCACTTTGATAGAGAGTGGATTTCTTCCCAGGAGCATCGATAGTGCAATGCGCGCAATCTGAAACGGCGCCAAGTCAATCGCATCCACTAAAAGACCATTGGGACGGTGGCTAACCGTGAGCATATCCGTCGCTTGGTCGTGGGCGTCCACTACCAGCCCTTCCATGCTCCCGAGTAGCGGCTTATGTTCTATCTCTGGCGAGACCGGGTAGATGCTGACCGTGCCAGCACTGATTCGGTGTTCTTTATGCCACCTGCCCAACGCCCAGGTTTCCGTCGGGTTCTCTCCCCAGATTTCCAGGGTGCCTTCATCAATCTGCGCCCTCATGGTTCTATCTCCACTGACAATGTGCAGTATGCCTCTGCCGGTTTCGGGCACGCTCCAACCACCTTCGAGTTGGGCTGCCTTCCAGCCTAATATCCCTATCTGCCAGGTGGCGGGTTTTCCTACCCCCGTGCCTCATGGCCTGGGGTATCTCATTCCAGCTTATCGAATGCGCAGGCTCCCAGATCTTTACTGAAGCGCTGCACCCAATCTGTCTCGTAGCCGATGGGGTATTCCCGCGTAACTCGAGTTGATCGTCTGGTTACTGCGACATATCCCTGCAGACCAAAGTTTTCGTCGCCCTTTGGGTCCGTCGTATCGGTCTCGGCAAGCTCGAAATCATCTTCTGCCAGACCGTTATGCTGCAAAGCAACAAGAAATGCCCGATATTCGTCCGACTCAATCAATTTCATTGTCGGCTCCTCGCCCGTCCAACGCAGATGTGGTGGCTTCCATCCTGTTGGTGAGTGGCGGACAAGCCTCAGGTTCACTGGCACCGCCTCATCTTCCAAAGGGCGTCGCTCTCGGGCGCGTTCTTCTGGCGTCACGGCGCAGTGCCTGGAAGCATCATGGCTGCGGACTGTGGGGTTAAAAGTGAATCACCACGCCTTCATCGTAGACCTATTTTTTGGCCTCTGGCAGTAAGTGACTCTCATCCTCACAATAGCGCCACGCTTTAAGGTAGACAAATGCCGGAGCGGCAAAATGGAGGGCATTGACTCAGAAAGCGACGAGCCGGCCGGCCCGTCATTGCGCGCAGCGACACGGGCCAGGGTGCCTATGCGGTGGCTGACCCGCGTCCAGGCATGCGGCGCGAGCGCGGCGACCACTACCTGACCGGTGGGCACTATGGCGTTATCGGATGGGACCAACCCAGCGGCGCTGTGTCAGCAGCTGCTGGCCACGACAACGGCCGCTGGTCGGTTGCTGACCCGCGGCTGCCGGCGGAGAACGACAAGCTGATCGCGATCATCCGCGCGCTGGACGGCACCTGGCACCGCCCTTTCACCACGCTGGAGCTGGCGGCGCTGCACTCGCTGAGTGAGCCCGAGGAATACCTCGAACTGGACGGCCGAGCGATCAGGTATGGCGCGAGCGCATCGGCAACGCTGTGCCGCCGGACGCCGCGCGCGCGATCGCCGAGGCAATGGGCACCACCCTGCTACTGGCCGAGTCGGGCGAGACGTTCATGTTGTCGGCCACGCCGGTCTGGGTGCGGCCAGTGGCGGTGGCGTTGTCGGTGGCACAGCCTGCGGAGGTGATGTAATGGGCTATTTGCCGGATAACAAGCCGACCACTGTCACAAATGCGGAAACGATAGCTATCCCGAGGGCCCATTTGGAAATGCGGAGCGCCTGTCGCGCACTCTCGGCTTGGTTCAGCGCTGCTCCCGCCGCCTGTTCCGTCGCCAGAATCGCTCGTTCCTCGCGTATCCCCGCTCGCTGGCCGTCGATCCTATCGAGATACACCCGGGCATTCTCTAAACGCCCGTTGCCGAACGTGTGGTGCTCTACGTTCTGCCGGAATTCGGCCTCACTGTGTTTAGCAATCCAATCAAGTATTTCGTCATCGCTTTCGAAGTTCGCCATGGCTTGCCCCCCGTCGTCCCGGAGGATCGTAGCATGCGAAGGAAGCGAGGCGGACGGGGATGGCGGGGTGAGATCAACCAAGCGCAAGAAGCACGTCGATCGCTCGCTTGCCGTAGTGCAATGCGGCCTGCTCGGCAGCTGCCTTGGTGAAGTAATCGCTATGGTCCGACGCGGGGCCGTAGATGGCGTCGTCATCAGGCTCGGCTGTGTATCGGATTTCGACTACATACCCCCATTTCTGGCCAGGCGGCGGCCTGGCGCCTGGGATGCCAACAATCCAGAAGGTCATGACATGGACGTACATCCCACGGTATTCCTCGGATACCCATGCCATGCGCTCGCCCAAGGTCGCCTCCCTGGTTGGTTTCGCAGAATTCTAGCGAATGAGGGGGGCGGGGTGAGTTCAACTGCCCGCCGGAACGTAAAACAACGACTGGCAGTTCGGGCACTTAACAGGCTCTTCGCCATCGTCCTCTGGGAGCGACTTAAGAGCATGCGTCTCGTTCTTGTCCAGGAAACAAACCGGACACGTAAACCCGCTGTGTGGTCCAAGAGCTTGCCAGTGCTGCTCAAACCGCCTTATTTCCTCTTCCGGGCGCCCCTCATCTCTGAGCGATGCAACGAGCACCTTATACAGGGCAGCATTCCGCATGGCAGTCCCCCATCGTTTCCGAGGATCGTAGCATGCGATGGAAGAAAGCCGGATGTGGCTCGCAGCATGAGCCTATTCCTCGACGCCAAGAATAACGTCCACCGCGGCCCTGCCTGCTACTTCGGCGACGAGATGTGCCCAGCGGCGCGAGAACGGACCGCCGTGAACTTTGATTCGCTTGCCGAGTGCTGCGGCGCCCGGCGGCTTCATCGGACCTTCGATCTGGAACCAGACATCGAACATGTCCTCGGAGGTGTTAACCAGATCAGCATTGATCGCGAACCCACGGTATTCGGTAAGGCGATTCATGACCATCTCCCAAGGCTGACAAGGATCCTAGCATGACCAAAGAGCGTCCACTCCTCTTTAGACGTCAATGGTGCGCGCCATCCTGGACGGCCGGAAGACGCAGACGCGTCGGATCGTCAAGGCGGACAACCTGGCGTGGCATGGCGCCGACGGCGTCGAGTTGTGGACCGGCTTCATGGGCTGGCAGCCGGCCGAGACCATTTTCGCTGACCAGTCGCTGTCGACGAACCGGGAAACCCGGTGCCCGTATGGCCCACCAGGTGACCGCCTGTACGTCGGCGAGACGTTCTATGCCTGGGGTCGTTGGGAGACACGGTTCTCGGCCACGAAGGGCCATGATGAGTGGCACTTCGTCAACATGACGCTCGATGCTGGCCGGGAATATCGATACGCCGCCACGAGAGCAGCGCCCCTGCGCGCGCGATGGGTCACGTGCGTTGATGGAAACGACCGGCCATCCACATGCCGCGCGCGGCCTCGCGCATCCTGCTGGGCGTGGCCGGCATGCGCGTCGAGCAGCTGAACAACTGCACCGAAGCCGATGCGATTGCCGAGGGCTTGCTTCCGCATGGCGATGGCTGCGCGAGGGGCTGGCAACCTTGGGCCAACGCGTCGATTCACTCGACTGCCGTATCCGCCTACAGAACGCTGTTGGACAGCATCAATGGGACAGGCGCGTGGGGAGCGAACCCGTGGGAGCGGGTGGCCGAGTTCATGAGGACTTCACCATGATAGGACTACAACCCGATCGTGCCGTCGTCGATGTTCGTTTTGATGCATCGCTCCGCTCCCCTTGTCGCGGCGCCGAGGTCATCAAAGCCGTCTGGATGCCAGTGGGCCTCCCGTGAGTCGAACACGGCACCAACGGATTATGGGTCGGAGATCACGAGAAATCAGGGGCAATAGAGGTACAAAAAGCGCAATTGAATCAGGCACTTAGAAATCTCCATGACTCTCTGTTTTTCTTGCCTTCTCCCGATGAGTGTCCCACCAGTGTCCCATCTGCGCTACCCGCGCCGAATCGCGATGGTTGGACCCGCCGCGGGCCAATGCCGCGCTGTTGATCGCCATGCGACATGCAAAACATGCGTCACAATGAGACAATATTGTCCCATTTTTCTGGGGGGCAAAAAAAGACGCCATTTTTTGGCGCCTCGAACTTGGGTCTCACCCCAAACTACCGGTAATCTAGGCCTCGCAGCCACCGTTTTAGCCCGTTTCCAGCCGCCGTTCGGCAAACTGGCTCGGCCCGCAGCCCGCGGTGCATTCAGGTTTCGTCGTTCCGGTCTTTGCCGCGCGAAATCCGCGCCGGCTGGCCGGCTGCAACCATCCTTGCTCTCCTTGTCATGACCTGGTCGACGCCGCCGCACTGCGTCCGCTCTCGCCCAAGTCGAATCGGTTCGCCCGAACCAGGTCGGACTGCGCAGTCTGGCCCGGTTCGGACTGGCTTGCCACTTATGTGGAAGCCGATCACGCCGTCCACTCCCCAATCTCAGTGAGGCTGAGGATGGTACGCGCCCTATCACCGCGCGCACCGAGACGGTGGATTTTCAGTATAGCCCTCGGGCGCCGCCCCACCAAGGCGGCTGGCCCGACTGCCGGCCGCGTGGCTCGCCTTGGTCCGTGAGAGTTGTTGGAGCAGCCATGCTATGCCGCTGGGAGCTATTCGAGTGGTTTAGGCTAACGACCAGATTAGACACAAGACGGAACTAGAGGGATGGCGAAACCCCCGCCGGGATTGGGTGTGCGGCAAATTCTCGACAATGAATCGAGTGAGACGCATCCGTCTAGCGGGAGTGGGATGCAGTCCACTTGGGCACGGCTGCATAGCTTTGAGGGGTAAGGGTTAGCCTGCGGCAGGAGCCCAGGCATCTCCTGGCGCGTATTTCGACCGTCTCCGTAAAATATCCGAGACGGTCATCGGTAAACTCGGCAACCAGCGCGCTCGATTCCCCGCCTGTCCCGCTCTTCGGCAATGCTATCTCGTGCGATTGCTTCGGCCGCCCCGAACACTACGCATTGCCTAGAATTGAGTTCCCCCAGCATATGACGGCGCAGGCCATCGGGAACCGCGTTGCCTTTGAGATCTCGCGTACCTTTGGGCGCCCTGCCGACATAGTGGACAAAGCGCGCGAGGCCAGCGTGGATCTCCCATCTCCGCTCAGGGCCGAATCCAGGCTTCCTTGATTACCGCCTCAGCACTTTCGCGCCTCCATTCCTGCAACTTGTCGAAGTCATCCACGCGAAAATACCCGTCTAGCAGATCTTGCGGGTCCATCAGATGCAACAGATTGTGCCGAGTAACGAATAGCTCGTTCTGGAGGTCGTCGATCTTCCTCTGGAGTTCCCCAATTTGCGACGGGGCTCGGTACGTTGGTGCGGTTGGTGACTTTACTTTCGGCGGCATGATGGCAACATCCGGATAGTTGCGGCGCCAAGCGATAGCCGCCGCTGGCCATGTTACGGCGGCCAGGTGCCACCAGGAACTATCGGTGACGCCCAACTGTGGATTCAACCGTGGAACCGGTGAATTCTCACTATTCCGCCACAGAACACGGAGCGTCGCAGGGCGCCCATACTGCTGACTAATCTCGGACGGGGTGATCCAGATCCACAGTTCTTGCTGACTCTCCCTCCCGGCGCTGAGTAGGCTGACTCGCCACTCTCAGAACTTTCGACGGTCATTCCCCTTGGAGTGAAAGCAGAGCGCGGCTCAGCTCGCGGCTTGGGTGCCCTCCGCTCGTGGGGTGAACAGTCACTGGCTTTTGCCCGATGATCCAGGTGCCACCCGGCAAACCATAATGGAGAGAGAGACATGACAGACAACCTGCATCTGCGCGGCCCTGCGGACAAATCTCGCATTAACGTGAACGAGCGCTGGGAAGTGGACTACTGGACAAAGCACTTTGGCGTAACGGAAGCAAAATTGCGTGAAGCCGTGGCAAAGGTCGGCGTGATGGCCGAAGCGGTCCGCAAACACTTGGGCAAGTAAGCCGCCCGGCCTCCCAGCAAGGGGGGCCTTCTCACGCTTCACTTTGCTCGAGGAAAAGTATGCATCAGATTCTGGTATGGCGCTGTCAACTTGCCGATAACGAGACGAGGCAGTGGCACGCGGGACCACTGCTCACAAAGCAGTTGACGGATTTTGGGCCAATTCGGTGAATTCGTGCCAGGCAGCGAATCTCGCAGCGAGGTGTTTGCGATAGAGCGAAGCACGCAGCAGATGCCGTTTCAGCGCGAAGTGTTGCCGAATCGGACCGAAGCTCGACAGGAAAGCCTGCGTACGTTTGCAGTCGCGACACCCACGCATGCGTCGCTCGCGTTCTCGGGTCTTCATAGCGCCATCTTACGCGACCGAGCCGGCAACCTGACAATGCCGCAAGGAGAAATGCTGCTGGTCGCCAGCTGCAACAGGGCGGCGAAAGAATCCGTCAATCTCATGATCCATGAAATGGGCGGCGAGAGCGTCGAGGAACGGCATGAAGTCTTGCCGAGCTACCGATGGGCATGAAGCTCTGCCAGCGCAGCCTGAACGCGGCGCTTTCCTCCGCAACGCTGGAGCCCTCGGCCAACATACCGGGGGCTTTTTCCTTGGTCCCGGCCAAATCGCGCACCTCGAGTGATTCGTAGCGCCCGGCCTTTATCTACCCGCCCTGTCCCATAGCGTACGGACGCGCAGCATTCGGCGGCGCCATGATGGCTAGTCACGATGGTGACGCCCCGTCATGGAACACCGCTGCCTTGCAATGGCGGACGGTACCGCCGATACGGCCCGGTCATCCGCGTGGCGCTTGGTTTCGACAGGAGCACGACATGCGAACTTCCCGCTGGCTTTGTATTGTGGCGTTTTCACTGGCGCAGATGGGGTGCCTTTGGGTACCGGGTGGAAGCGGCGGAGATGGCCACAACGACGACTACCGCCGCGGTGCGAATGACCGGTACGAGAGCGGTGCCAACCGTTCGGAATACCGCCCCGGCGATCGCGAACGAATGAGCGGTCCGGTGACGAGAGGACGCGGGAATCCGGAATGAGGAATGGATGGATGCAATAGGTAATCAGCAATGGCAACAAGCCAAGCCGCGGCGGCCGCCCGCCTCCGCCGCTCCGGGAGCAATAGCGCCGGCTCCTATGTCGCCGCGGGCGCAAGGCATAGTAGCAGCGTGTGCCGGCCGTCATCCAGCGGCACGCGCACCCCGCCGGACGCAACGGCGTAAGGCAGGCCATCGAGGAGCGCATGCGTGCCGGCCGCCGTGCCTGCTGTGCCAATCGCTGCCTGGACCCGGATCGCGTAGTGGCAGGCGCCCAGGCGTACCGTTGCCTCGAATCCCGGCCACGTGGCCGGGATGGTGGGGGCGACGATCAGCCAGGCCCCTTCCCGGCGAATGCCAAGAATGCCCTCCACGCCCGCGCGATACATCCATCCGGCCGCGCCGGTGTACCAGGTCCACCCGCCCCGCCCGATATGGGGCGCCACCGAATAGACGTCGGCCGCAACCACGTAGGGCTCCACCTTGTAGCGCTCGACGGCAGCGGCCGTCCTGGCGTGATTGATCGGGTTCAGCATCGCAAACAGCTCGGCGGCTTTTGCACCCTCGCCGAGCCTGGCGAACGCAAGCGCGGACCACATCGCCGCATGGCTGTACTGGCCGCCGTTCTCCCGTACGCCCGGCGGGTAGGCTTCGATGTAGCCGGGGTCAGGCCCCGTCAGGGCGAAGGGCGGTGAAAAGAGCAGTGCCAGTCCATCCTGGCGGCGCCACAGGTGCTGCTCCACCGACGCCATGGCAGCTGCCGCGCGCGCGGGATCGCTGGCGCCGGACAACACCGCCCACGACTGCGTAATGGCATCGATCCGGCAAGCCGCGCTGGCCTTCGAACCCAGCCAGCTTCCATCATCGAAGGTGGCGCGGCGGTACCAGCCGCCGTCCCAGCCATGCCGCTCCAGCGCTTCGTCAAGCCATACAGCGCGTGCGCGCCAGCCAGTGGCGCGGGCGGGGTCGCGCGCCTCGGCCATCGGCGCGAACAGCGAGAGGGTACGCAGCAGCAGCCAGCCCAGCCATACGCTCTCGCCTTTGCCGGCCATCCCGACCCGGTTCATGCCGTCGTTCCAGTCGCCGCCGCCGATCAGCGGGAGCCCGTGCTGCCCCGTGAGCGCCAGGCACCGGTCGAGCCCGCGCGCGCAATGCTCGAACAGCGAAGCCGACGCCTCCCCGATCATCGGCTGGAAGAACGCGTCGTGCTCATCGGCCTGCAGCAGCGGGCCATCGAGGAACGGCACGCGCTCGTCGAGCACGGCGGCATCGCCAGAGGCGACGATATAGCTCGCCGCCGCGAAGGCGAGCCAGACGCAGTCGTCGGAGATCCGGGTCCGCACGCCCTGCCCGCTATGCGGCAACCACCAATGCTGGACATCGCCTTCGGGGAACTGGCGCGCCGCGGCGCACAGCAGATGGCGCCGTGTCGCGGCGGGCCTGGCGAATGTGAGCGCCATGGTGTCCTGCAACTGATCGCGAAAGCCATAGGCACCGCTGGCCTGGTAGAACGCGGAGCGCGCCCAGATGCGGCAGGCAAGCGTCTGGTACAGCAGCCAGCCATTGAGCATGATGTCCATGGACCGGTCAGGCGTACTGACCTGTACCGCGCCGAGCAAGCCATCCCAGTGCCCCGTCACGGCATCGAGAACGGCGTCGAGGTCGGCCGCGCGATAGCGGGCCACCAGGGCGCTCGCTTCGTCGGCCGAGCCGCACTGCCCCAGGAATGCCACGATTTCCACCGTCTCGCCGGCGGCAAGCTCCACCAGGCACTGCAATGCCGTGCAAGGATCGAGCCCCGCGCCGACGGCACCGGACAACGGCATCGCGCCGAGCAGGGCCGCCGGCGCGGCCGCCGCGCCGTGGCGGCCAAGGAACTCCGTGCGGTCGCCGGTCCAGGCCACCTGCCTGCCGCCGAGATCGGCGAAGGCCACCCGGCCGGGGAACGCCGTGCTCCAGGGATTGCGGGCCAGCATGGCGCCGGTGGCGGCATCGATCGAGGTGGCAATGAACGGTGCCGAGGCGCCGCGGGCGGTGCCTAGCACCCATTCAGCGAACGCCGTGACGGAAAGACGGCGGCGACCCGGCGACAGGTTGCGCAGCGTGAGGCGGGAGATCTTGATCGGGTCTTCCATTGGCACGTACTGCAGCAATTCCGCCGCGATACCGTTGGCCTCGTGCGCAAAGCGGCTGTAGCCGTGGCCATGACGGGCCGTGTAGCCGCCGCCGTCGCGCACCGGCCGTGCCGTTGGCGTCCAGAGATCCCGCGTGTCTTCGTCGCGGATATAGGTCGCCTCCCCGGCCGGGTCCAGCACCGGATCGTTGGACCAGGGCGTCAACTGGTTCTCCCGGCTGTTCTCCGCCCAGGTATAGCCGCTGCCCAGCGCGGAGACCTGGAAGCCGAAGCCCGGATTGGCAATCACATTGAGCCACGGCGCCGGCGTCGAGGCCTCGCCGGCGAGTTCGATCACATACTCCCGCCCGTCCTTGTCGAAACCGCCAAGCCCGTTGAAGAACTCCAGCGGAGCCGTGGCCGGCCCACGCGCACCGGCGACCGATGGGACGAAACCGGGCCAGGCCGCCCGGCGCGCGAACCGCTTGCGGCGGTCCGGCGCGGTGCGGACCGGCGGCTGGGGCAGGCGGGCAAGCTGCTCGGCGATGGACCCGCGGCGTGCGACCAGCGCAACGCGGGCGACCGACTGGAGCAGCGCGCTCTTCGATCCGCATCAGGTCGGCACGCAAGGTGTAGACCGAGCCCCGTCCAAGCTCTTCGCCAAGGCGGGGGCGCGAATGGCTACTGCGCACCGCCGTCTCGATCGCGATCTGCAGATCCTGCGCGTACGAGGCAGCGCGCTCGTTGACGATGACCAGGTCGACGCCAAGCCGCTTCAGCCGCCAGTACTCGTGGGCTCGCAGCAGCTGGCTGACCTGGGCCATGTCCTCGATATCGTCAATGCGCAGCAGCACGATGGGCAAATCGCCGGAGATGGCGTACGGCCAGAGCCCGGACTGCGGGCCGGCGCCACGCAGGACGGCGTCCGGCGGGCTTCTGAAACGGGCATCCGCATAGAGGATCGGTGCTGCCAGGCGCTGGAAATCCGCCGCTTCATCGGCCTTGGCATCGAGATAGCGCAACTGCACCTGGGCCTGCGTCCACGCCAAGGTCTTGGCCCGTTCGAAGGCGCTGCGGTCGCGATGCTTGTCGATCAGCACCAGCAATTCGCCTCGCGAGGGCGCCACCAGGGTCCAGAACGCAACCCGGGCGACACCGCCCGGCGCAACGCGCACGCGCTGCCTGAGCGAGAAAATCGCGTCGAGCACAACCCCGGTGGTGTTCGATAGCGGCTGCCCGCGCCGCACGCCGCTGGGTACTCCGCCCGCAGCGCCGCGCCAGAGAAAGCGCGCACGATCGGTTTCATGCTGGAGATCCGAAATCACATCGCCTTCGGCCACCGTGAAATGCGCCGCCCATATATGCGGCTCCGAGGCGGAGCGAGGGCGGCGCGTGGCAATGAGCGCGCCGGACTCGGCCAGGTACTCGGTCTCGATAAACAGCTTGGAGAAGGCGGGGTGCGCATCGTCGGCGGCCGGCGTGGCCAGGACCAGTTCCGCGTAGGAGGTCAGTTCGATCTCGCGCGAGCGGCGGCCGCTGTTGGCCAGCGACACGCGCCGCACTTCCCCGTCATCCTCGCCGGATACCAGCACATCGAGGGTAGTGGTCAGGCTGCCATCGTGGCGGACGAACTCAGCGTGGTCCTCCGCGAAGACGACATCGCTACCTGCGTCGTCATCGTTCGGATCGTCTTCCCCGAGCCTAGGGCCGGCAGACCATACCTTGGCGCTTTGCGTGTCCCGCAGGAACACAAAGGAGCCGGCATCATCGCGTGTCGCGTCCTCTCTCCACCGGGTCACGGCAAGGTCGCGCCAGCGGCTATAGCCCGCTCCGGCGGCAGTCAGCATCACGGCGTAGCGGCCGTTCGACAGCAGATGCGTGACCACGGCGCCGGCTGTCACACCCGAGTACCGGCGCACGGTTGAGTCCTCGTGATTCGCCTCGACCCTGGACGCCTTCACCTCTTCGGCCCGCGGGTGGGAGATAGCGACATTGCGCGGCATGCGCTCCTGGAGCAGGAGTTCGGTGGCCTGGATCATCGGTTCGCGATGAAAGCGATCGCGCATCTGCCCGGCATGGAGCGTGTTGGCGATCGCGACGATGGTCATGCCCTGGTGATGCGCCATGTAGCTGCGGATGATCGCGAAATCTTCGTCGTCCGGCAGGCGGGACCGCGTGAAATCGAGCGCTTCGTAGAAGCCGTGCCGCCCCTTGGCCCCCATGCCGGCAAGCCGGATATAGTTGCGCTGCGCGCCCTGCGGATCCACCATGGCGGCAAGCGCGGTGGCATAAGGGGCGATGACGACGTTGTCGGAGAGGCCGCGTTTCAGGCCAAGCCCCGGCACACCGAAGTTGGAGTACTGGTAAGTGAACTCCATATCCCTTGCGTTGTAGGCGGACTCGGACACGCCCCACGGAACGCCCCGCAGCCGGCCGTAAGCCTGCTGGCGTTCCACCACCAGGCGATTGGTCTGCTCGAGCAGGCTGCCGGCGGGCGCGCGCATCACCAGCGACGGCATCAGGTACTCGAACATCGACCCGGACCAGGAGATCAGCGCCGAGCCGTTACCGAGCGGCGTGGCGGTGCGGCCGAGGTGGAACCAGTGGCGCGTTGCCACATCCCCCTTGGCGATGGCGAAGAGGCTGGCCAGCCGCGCTTCCGACGCGAGCAGGTCATAGCAGCTCACATCGAGGCGGTTGTCCTCCTGCGAATAGCCGATCGACAGCAATTTGCGTTCTTCGTCGAACAGAAACCCGAAATCCATCGCCAGGGCCATCTCGCGTGCCTCGGTGGCCAGCGCGTTCAGGCGGGCCGCGAGCGCGCCGGGTGCGGTCGCGATCTGAAGCTGGTCCTGTTCATGCTCGGCCACGGTCCTACGCAGCGCCTCGACCCAGAATGCGAGGTCCTCCAGTGCCGCCCGGCTGTCGCCGCCCGCCGCCGGTTGTATCTTGCCGGCCATCCCGGTGGCGTCCTCGGTCAGGCGTTTGAGCGCGGGCGACAGCGTGGCCATGGGCTCCGCGCCGTCCAGCCGGGATGCGATCTCTTCGATCAGCTGGCCAAGGGCACCACCCCGCTCGCCGCCGGACGTGGCCAGGCTGAAAAGGGCTTCGCGTGCCAGCCTGACCGTGTCCACCATGCCGAGCCGGGCATCCGGCGCGGCCGGCGTATCGGTCCACTCCTCGCACGCATTGGCCAACGCGATCAGGTGGCCGGCAAGGTTGCCGCTGTCCACCGACGAGACGTAAGCCGGCGTCAGCGCGCGCAGGTCCTGGGTGTCATACCAGTTGTAGAAATGGCCTTTGCAGCGCTCCAGCTTGCGCATGGCGGCGAACGCCGCCTCCAGCCGCTCGACGGTCGCCGCCGTTGCGCTCCAGCCAAAATCGCGCGCGGCAACGGCGGAGAGCAGATAGAGGCCAATATTGGTGGGCGACGTGCGGCGCGCGACCACCGGCCGCGGGCGCTCCTGGAAATTGTCGGGCGGCAGCATATTGTCCGCCAGCGTGACAAAGGTCTCGAAATATCGCCAGGTACGGCGCGCTGTCAGGCGCAGATCGTTCGTGTCCGGCGCGGTCACGAGCAGGCGCCGCGCGACCTTCGGGGCGCGGCTGGCTAGCATGGCAAGCGCCGGCGCCATCAGCCAGAGCAGCCCGAATGGCAGCGCAAGCGGCCAGGACGGTTGCGCAAACGCCAGCGCGCCCGACACCATAACCAGTGTCAGCGATACGCCGCCCGCCATCTTCCGGTAGAAGCCGGCAAGATCCAGCCGCGGACTGCTCAGCGCCTGCGCGGCCGTGGTCCACTCAAGCAGGTGGCGCCGCGTGAAGTGCAGCCTTACCAGGGTTCTCACGATGGCGTCGGCCATCCGCCAGGCCTGGTCCGGCAGGAAGGCCAGCGTCAGCAATACCTGCGTGGCGGCGACGTGTAGGTCGGTCGCCAGCATCCGGAGGTGGTTGCGCAACTGGAAGCCCGCACGATGGGGAATCAGCGAAAACAGGCCTGGCAAAAACGCCGGGAACGCAATGGCGGCAAGCAACAGCGCTGTGCATGCGATGCCGGTTGCCAGCGGCAGCAGCCAGCACAGGCCAAATGCCAGCAGCAGGAACGGCGCCAGGAGCGCGCGCCGCAGGTTGTCCAGCATCTTCCAGCGGCCGAGCAGCGGCACCGCCTCGCTGCCGGTGCGGCCCTTGAAGATCCAGCCGAGCAGTTGCCAGTCACCGCGCGTCCAGCGATGCTGGCGCTTGGCGGCGACATCGTAGCGCGACGGAAAATCCTCGACGACCTCGACATCCGAGGCCAGGCCTGCGCGCGCGAACATGCCTTCGAACAGATCATGGCTGAGCACCGCGTTGTGCGGAATGCGGCCGTGCAGCGCGCGCTCGAAGGCATCGATGTCATAGATGCCCTTGCCCGTATAGGAACCCTCCCCGAACAGGTCCTGGTAGACGTCGGACGCGGCCGCCGCATAGGGATCGATCCCGCCGGGCGCCGAGAAGATCCGCTGGAAGAACGATCCCTCGCTGCCGACCGGAAGCGAGGGCGTCACGCGCGGCTGAAGGATGGCATAGCCGCCGACGACGCGTTGCAGCGCCTCGTCGAAGCGGGGCCGGTTCAGCGGATGGGCCATCTTGCCGATCAGCCGGAGGGCCGCGTCGCGCGGCAATCGCGTGTCCGCGTCGAGCGTGATGACGTATCGCACGTCAGCGGGTACCGGCGGCGGCCCGCCGCCGGCGCCGACATAGCTGGTGTCGGTGGCGCCGCGCAGCAGCCGGTTGAGCTCATGGAGCTTGCCGCGCTTGCGCTCCCAGCCCATCCATATCTTTTCGCTGGCGTTATAGACGCGGCGCCGATGCAGCAGCAGGAAGCGGTTGCCGGCCGGGCCTGGCCCGTGGCGGCGATTCAGCTCATCGATGACCTCTTCGGCCATCGCCAGCAGCGCGGCATCGGCCGCCACCACTTCCTGGTCCGCATCGACGCCGTCGGTCAGCAGGGCGAAGGTCAGGTCACCGCCCGCGCCGGCAAGGTGGTGCACCTCCAGGCGCTCGATCTGCTCGCGCAGACTGGCTTCGCTGGCCAGCAGCGTCGGGACGGCGACGAGCGTGCGCAACGATTGCGGAACGCCGGCCATGAGTTCGAGACCGGGCAGGATAGAAGCGCCGAAGCTCCAGGCAATCACGCGGTTGACCAGCGTGGTGGCCACCTCGGTGGCGGGTACGAAGCAGATCGCGCCGATCAGTACCCGCCACGCGCCTGCGAGCCCGGGATCAGAAACCCAGGCCAGCATCAAGAGCAAGCCGGCAAGCATACCGGCGGTGGTGAGCAGGATCGCCCCCACATAGCCGCCGATGCCGAAGCCGATATTGATGCGGCTGAGGCGAAGGCGCGGGGGGGGACGGAACCGGATCATCCGCTCGAAGGCCAGCCGCCCCTCGGCGATCAGGTGATAGCCAGGATCTCCCATGCGCTCCGCCTGCGCGGCACTGGACGTGCCCGCCGCCGCAGTACGCGCGGCCGACAGGGCGAGGTCGGCGATCTCGAGCTCCGACGACGGCGAGCCCCGCGCCAGTTGTTCGATGGCGCAGCGGTAGAGATTGCGGGTGGGAAAGTCCATCGCGGCAAACGCGCTTCCCTCCCGCAGTTGCTGGTCGACAAGGCTCACGCTCTCAAACAGTTCGGCCCAGTCGATATCGGAGATCAGGCGCATGCTGGTGATGACGTTGCGCACGGTCACGTTGGCGGCGCCTTGCCGCTGCTGTGCGCGCCGCACCACGTCGTCGATCGACGCGCCCTGCAGGCCCAGCCGCTGCTCCAGCCAGCCAAGTGTCGGCGTGATTCGCGGGTCCTGGTCCCTGAGCCGCTTCGCCAGTTGCGCGGCGAACAGCTCGGACAGAGGCAGCACCGAACGCGCGGCGATATCGGTTTCGAGCGCCGAGCCGGCACAGCCCGACATCAGCAATCGCCTTGAAAGTTCGTCCGCGTCCGCGCGCGCAGCGCGTCCGGCGGTGATCTGCTCCGCCAGTCGGCGCAGGTTCTCGACCAGGACGATGCGCAAGGTGATGGCTACCGCCCACAACTCACCGATGGTGAGCGGTTGAACACGCTGATAGGCGGCAATGAAGCGGCGCAACGTGTCCGGGTCGATGTGGCTATCGGTATGCGCCACGAAAGCCCACGCCAGCCCGAATATCCTGGGATAGCCGGCGAATGGCCCGTCGCTCAGTTTGGGCAACTGGCGATAGTATCCGGGCGGCAGGTCGTCACGGATCTCGCGGATCTGCGCCTCCACCAGATGATAGTTGTCGAGCAGCCATTCCGCGGCGGGCTCCACGCCCCTGCCGCTCTCCAGTTCCGCCGCGCTTGCCCGGTACGCTGCGAGCAGGACCACGGCATTGTCGTCGAGGCGATTGCGCAAAGGCGGTACGCGCGGCGGCGTCGGCGTGACCGGCTGCGCAGCGGCGAGGCTCTGCGCGTGCTGCTCCAGCCGTTCGACGCCGAACAACTCCTCGCGCACAGGTGCCGTGTCGTTCCATGGCGTGGCGGATGAGGAAGAATCGAACGTGCGGAGCAATGCTGAGTACATGAGCGCCTTCGTTACCTGCATTGGATCAAGAGGCGAATGCACCCTCGATCAGGATCGGCGACGGCCCCGGCGCACGGACCGCCCCGAATATTGACTGCCGTCCCCGGGGGGGGGGGACGCCGCCGCAGACGGCATCGCCGCCCGCAGGGCACCGCATCGAAGCTCGACTTCGCAGCGCGGTACGCCAATCGGCTACGGCTGCTTGCGCTAGCTCCTTCGCATCGCCGTAGGCGGCCTGCGCCTCGCCGACGATCTGTTCTGCCTTGCCTTTCAGCTCGGTCGTCTTGCGCCACATGGTCTTGCCGACGATCTCGCGCAGTTTCCCCTTCGCCTTTTCAAAGCGGCCTCTCACCTGGCTTTCGTTCATGACATTGCTCCTTGAAGAAGGCGGCTGGCCGTCTGGCCTGCCGCACGCCAGCCATCGCGCGCCCTCACTACGCCGGCTCCGCGCTCAAGCCGGGCTTCTGCCGCCTAAAAGCGGCCCGTCAGCACCAGCACGAGCACCACGATCAGCAGCACGCCCAGCACGCCGCTGGGCATATAGCCCCAGGAGCGGCTGTGCGGCCACGTCGGCATGGCGCCGAGCAGCACAAGCACAAGCACGACCAGCAATACGGTTCCTAGCATGGAACACCCCTTCCCGACCCCGCGTTTTGGCCAGGTCGCCGCTGCTGTCTCGCCAAGGGACCGGAGTCCTCGAGCCCGATACGAAGGCGGCCGCGCCACCTGGAATGGACCCGACCGATAGCGCTACCCTGCCATCGTTCCGGCTGCTTGTCGGTACGATGGCGGACATCGGCAGCGGCAGGCAAGCGGGGGGCCAAGGCAGCCAGTCCCGCGCACTTGTGCATGCCAGGGATCACCGCGCGGGCGGCGCAGAGACATGAAGATACCTGCTCCCCTGCCATTCAGCGGCCAGGGCCGGATCGCAGGCGGTGGTGCCTGGATTGCGGGATTGCCCGGGAAAAGGTGTCGATTCTGCACGACGGGCCGGGCACCATGCTTCACTATAGAGCGGAGCCGCCGAACGCATGAACCACATCAGATGCACCACAGCCGCTGGAGATGCCAGGTTCAATGGACGGATGTGGAGTGTGTCGAAGAAGAAAAATAGCCAGGAAAAAACCAACGCGCGGAAAGTGATGTGTATGCATCGGGAACCCGGTTCAGGTGTAGCATGCAGCGCGTTGTCGCCCGCTATTGTGCTCTCATTCTCCCACCTTGGTCGCCAATATTTCTAGAAACAACGCGTTTTCCATGAGGCGCAAGTCTTTGCGGATCGGGCGCTGACGCGCCAGCTATATCACTCGGCCGATTTTGGAGACGTGACATGAGTGCTTTGCATGACCCGAAGGCAAACCGGCTGCTTGCAGTGCTGCCTGAAGCAAACTGGTTGCGCATTGAACCGCACCTCGTCCTGACTGAACTGCCCTTGGGAAACGTGGTTTACGAGTCGGGCAATCAGTTAGCGCATGTGTACTTTCCCACTACGGCGATCGTATCGTTGCTCTATGTCATGGAAGGTGGCGCATCCGCGGAGATCTCCATCGTCGGCAATGAGGGCATCGTCGGTATCGCGCTGTTCATGGGCGGTGAAACCACGCCGAGCCGCGCCATCGTGCAAAGTGCGGGCTACGGATTCAAGCTGAACGCCAAGCCGCTGAAGCAGGAATTCGCGCGCGGCGGTGAGCGCCCGTTGCCGGTTTGTTGCGATCAAGAGCCAGCAGCAACAGACCATTCTGGCGCTGCACCGCAAAAAATCTATTGACGCCAAGACTGGCGTGAAGAACGACAAGCGGTTTCTACTCGATTTCGTTTACCCAGATCCCGCTGCAGCTATATCGCTCAAGCCTGCATCCATCGAGCAAATGAAGTGAGAATCAATTGTCTTCTTGGATACTAACGTGCTGCTGTTGCCCTACAGTACAGGGAAAGATAGTCTGGCTGACATATCAGTGATCTATTCAAAATTGGCTGAAGATAATAGGCTCATCGTTCCCGGTAGGGTGATGCAAGAGTTTTTGAAAAATTCGCCAGAAAAGATAAAATAGGTTTTTCAAAAGTTGTCGCGGCAGAAAAGCATCAATGTGAATGCCGAGACTTACCCATTGCTAGAAAACGTCGGGCAATATACTGAACTGGTTAAAGCTCCGCAGCCTTCAGCCCGAACAGGTTGAGATCTTCGTCAAGCGTCTGGTTGAATCCCCGGACGAAGTCGCTAAACTGATCCAGCCCGAACAACGTTGCAATCAGCTGACGCTGGTCCGCCGGAGTTCTCGCCGCGATGCGCCCGAAATCGTCGAGACGATTCTTCTCAATGAAGCAGAATCGGTAGGCGTCCTCGTTTGGCACTACTGGCCTGGTCGCGGCGTCATCGCCGACGATCGTTAGCGCTGGCGGGACGTGGCGCTCCAGCCTGACATTGTTGCAGTACACCCGATAGTCGATGCGCTTGGCCTCGGCTTCACTGATGGCCCCCAAGCATCGCCGCTTCCAGCGCTTCACAGAAACTGCTTTTCCCGGTGCCGTTCGCACCGTATATCAGCGTGGTGTCTCGACTGAGGTCGAAAGTCTCCGGCCGCATAAAGCCCCGGAACGGCCCGACGGTCAGGCCATGCAGCCGGCGAAACGCATTGGCTGCCCCCGGCGCGACGGCGACAAAAGGTGGCTCGATCGGAGTAGCCAGGAGTTCCCTGATCGCGAGCGGCGCCAATCGCGTCGACCTGGCTCTCCGGACTGCCCCGACCTGGGACAAGTGCCCGAGGTGATGCCAGACCAGATTAGCCATTCGGCGGCTATTGTCTGCCACCTGCTGCGTGGCCAGAAACGTAAGAAAACGCTGGTATTCCGCCGCGATTGGGGTCATTGATGTTATTTCGTGTTATCGCAGGCGACAGTATCCCATTGTCATGGGCTAGACTGCACCCGCGAGCTTTCAGGTCTTGCCACCGCAACTGTGAAGCGCGCTAAACGTTGAACCGGTCCCTGGCGCGCCGCAGCCAGCCTCGGGTTCAGGCGCAGTCCACAAATTGAACTGCCCCATGGCTTGCCCAACTAGCCTGCCCCAGCCTGTAGAGCATCCAGTCGCCGCCGCATCTCGCCGGCCCGGTTCTGCAACTCCACCATCTCCGGTTGCAACAGCTTCTCCAGCGGGGTCGCGCCGTCCTGCCCGCGGCTGCCGAGGTGCCGCGCCACGAACTCGATCGCGGCCTCGGTCTGCGCGAGGCGGCGGCCATAGACCGGCTCGTGGTGGGCGATGCGGTTGCGGGTCTGGTAGATCGATTCGAGATGGCTAGCCACGGCCGCCCGCGAAACCGACTTGTCCGGGAAGACGCGCTTGAGCGGTAACCGCGCAATTCAGCACACTGTATTGAGAGTCGTTCTCGGCGAACAGGCGGGCTCGGCCCTATTGCGACGCTCGAGCAGGATCGGCAATGTCCGATGGAGGTACCAGGAATCGCGCGCCGGGGCAGTGCCGGCGCCCTGTCATGTCATCAACCGGGGTTCGTCATTGCGCTCTGCTGGCTGGCGTAGTTGAACGGCAGCAGGTCGCTGATGTCGGCGTCCGCCGCACGCTGCGGCAGCTCGGTGAGAACGTGAAGCAGATACGCATACGGCTCGACGTTGCAGGCGCGGCACGTGAGCATCAGGCTGTAGATCGTCGCGCTCGCCTTCGCACCGGCAACCGTGTCTGCAAAGAGCCATGCCTTTCGCGCGGTTGCAAAGGGTCTCACGTCGCGCTCTATCACGTTGTTATCGAGGGGTGCACGCCCATCGATAACATAGCGGCTGAGGTATTCCCACTGATTGCGCGTGTAGCTGATCGCCTTGCCCAGCAGACTTTCAGGCAGAACCTGCGGTGCCAGTTCGTCCAGCCATTTCCTGAGCGCCTCCAGTAGCGGTACGCTGTGTTCCTGCCGCAGTCGGTAGGTGTAGCCGGCCCGTGTCTCGCCCTCTGGCAGTTCTCTGCGAGCAAGTGTCTCGACCTGATACAGCGCCTTGAAGTACTCGAGCGCCTGCTGTGCGCGACCGCCGGGCTTCTTCTGGCCCTTGTGCGCGTCGACGAACAGTCGTCTCGAATGTGCAAGACACCCGAAGTGCGTGACGGCTTTGAGCGTGCGCCAGGCGCTGTAGCCGTCGGTCATCAGCATGCCTTCGTAGCCGGCGAGAAACGCCTGCGGATATTGCTGACCACGCCCCGGCTGGTAGTCGAACAGCACCACAGGCTGTTCGCAGTCCTGTGCGCTTCTGTAGAGCCACATGTAACTCTTGCTCTGCGCGGTCTTGCCTTCTTCCTTGAGCACTTGCACCGTCGTCTCGTCGCCGTGGATCAGCGGCTGCGACAGCAGCGTCTGGCGCATCGCCTCGTACAACCGGCTGTAGTGCAGTTCGGCAGGCCTGATGATCCAGTTCGCCAGCGTGCCGCGGCCCGCCGGAATGCCCGCACGGGCCAGCGCGTCTTCCATCCGGTATAGCGGCGTGCCATCCACGTACTTGCCGGTCGTCACCGTCGCGATCATCGCCGGACTCGCGTTGCTACCTGGCAGCGGTTGTACTGGCATCGGCGCGACCACGATCGGCGTGCGCTCCGCGTTGCGCTCGCAATGGCGGCACGCGTATTTGAACCGTACGTGCTGCAACACCGAGGCCTTTACCTCGATGTGCAACTGCTCGCTCGTCTCCTCGCCCATGCGATGCAGCGGGCTCTGGCAGCATGGACAGATTTTCTGTTCCTCGGGCAGGTCGTACTCGATGCGCTGGCGCGGCAACGACGCCGGCAGCGGCTTGCGTCCCCGCTTGCGGTGTGCAGACTCATCGACTTCCGGAAGTCCCGTATCGGGCAGCGTGAACGCGTCATCGGGATCGTCGCCAGCAGGTTCTGTCGCGGCGATCTGCTCGGCTTCGTCAAACACCCGATCCTTGAGCTTCTCGCTGCTCGGCGCGTAGCGTTTGAGCTGCGCGAGGCGGAACTGCTCTTCGAGCTGCTCGATACGCTGCGAGAGTTGCTGGGCTAGCGACTCGAGATCCAGATTCTTCTTCTCGAGTTCTCGGATATAGGCCTGGACGTCAGGCGGCAGATCAGGGATGAGGTCATGTGCAGGCATGCCATTCACGATAGTGCAATCGCATCGCCAACAGGTTTACGTCGAATCCATATCAATGGTATCGGCCAATCCCCTGGCGAGCAGCCGCCTCGCGAAGCCTATGGCCAGAGCCCGCACCCTGGCCTCCCTCACGCTGACTCAGCTCGCGTGCCGGTAGCGCCGCGAAGGGTGTCGGCGAACGGCTTCGATGTCGATACCTTCAAGCAGCCAGTGCAGTTGCTCGGTGGTGAGTTCCATCACCGCCTGCTGGCGGCGTGGCCAGGCGAAGTGGTCTGCTTCCAAACGCTTCATCAGGAGCCAGAATCCGGAGCGGTCATAGAGCAGAAGCTTGACCCGATTGCGGCCGCGGTTATGGAACGCGAAGACGGCCCGGGCGAACGGATCGAGTTGCATCGACTGCTCGACCAACGTCACCAGACTGTTCAGGCCGGCCCGGAAGTCGATAGGCTCGCGGTGCAGATAGACCCGCAGGTCAGCGTCGAGGCGGAACATCAGGTGTCCCCCAGCGCCGCGATCATCGCCTTCACGAGCGTCCCATCTTTCGGTGTGCATTCGAGCTCGATGGTTACGCCGTTTGGCAGCCGTGCCGACAGGCGTGCCAATTGTGGCGAAGATGAAGATTGCGGCACGGGAACAGATGTCGATTCCGGCGATGCCGGCCGTGACCGCTGGGCTTGAGGAGGTACGCCGCGAACCTCTACTACCGGAACGAAGGCCGATGGCGCGCCTTCGACGGCGCTATCCATGTCAATACCACCTTGTCTTTCTGCTTTGTACTGCTTGACCCAGCGCCACAATTGGTTCGTGTTCACCCGGGCTCGGATCGCCATGCTGGCAACCGATACGCCGGGTTCAAGGCAAGCCTCGATCAATCTTCGCTTGCCCTGCCTGTCGTAGCTGCGTTTCCCGTTGGCGCCGACATTGGTCACTCGCAGCGGCAGGAAGTCAAAATCGCTATCGTCCATGAATTGTGCCCACGAAAAAAATCGTGGGCACAATCCTGCGCCTTTCGGGGCGTCAACGCTACGTGCGGAGAAAATCGCGCTTACCTTGAGCGGCGGCTTCCACAGCGCGTGGTCGTAGTCGCCTGAGAAAAGGCGCTTCCAGAAATACATAGTCAACTGCGCCTCCACCTGCCCCATGGGGACCGGGATCGTGGCCTGCCTGACCTTGGACAGTTGCTCGTGGGGAATGCCGTTGGGCGCGACGCCGCCCCGGCTACGGAAGGCAGCCGCGTCGAGTTGGCGCTTTTGCTCTTGGGTGAGCTTGGCGTAGGCCGCCTTCTGTGCGCTTTTCTCGGCCTGGATGATCTTGTCCCGCTCTTCCGCCCCCCAGTTGAAGGGACCTGTCGGGCCGCGCAGCCAGTCGGCGACGCCGAAATAATCGGTCAGCCGGTCACAGACCGCGTTGCGTAGCGCGATCTCGACGACCGCCGTGACGGTCATCAGCGAGGCGGCGAGCCGCAACATCTCCTGGTGCAGGGGTGATCGTACTTTCCGTGCATTTTCTGGCGGTTTGTCTCGGAAAGTGCCGATATATCAAGGACTTACAAATACACCGATCGTGAGAGACTCGGTGTGGCGAAAAGCCTTGCTGCAGGCGACTCTGCACCCTGCTACCGCCTTTTTTTACACGGAAAGTACGATCACCCCATGAACGGCAAACACGTTTTTGGCCAGATCGATACCCACGGTAACAATGGACATGGGGCTTCCCCTCCTGTGGTCGTGATGGCGTTTCGACACGCCATCATGGCACCGCGATGCCGACTTGCGGCTTCCGCAGCAGCCTCGGGACGGGAAGCCCCTTCCATTCGATTACCCAAAATTCCGATCGGTCTGCCCATTGTGGCGGGGGCCATGACCTCTCTCGGTGGCCCGCAGTCTATTGGTTTTCAAACCTATTTCTTGGCGACTACAAGAGCGCGCCAAAGCGGGGGCTGACTAAGCGGCAATGCGGTGGTTTTCTGCTCTGGCGATGGAGGGATACCATATTCAACGTGCGATCGGAGCTGGTCATTGAGCACGGCAGTCCGGACTTGTAGCAGTGCGTGCGCGTGCCGCGACCGCCAGGCCATCTGTTGGCGTTTGACGAACCGCTTGCTAATCACCTGGTTGACAGCCGACTCGACGAAGCCCGATGCAATGGGCTCCCCGTGGCGATAGCGGTCACCGTAGTTCACGATGAAGCCCCTGTTGTTATCCAGATAGGTAATCAACTCCTTGAGCTTGCCAAGAAGCTTCGCCTCCTCGAGGCTAGCCTCGGCGTCGAGATCCCAGCCCAGGTTTTCCAGCCGCCGTAACGCTGGATAGGGGCAACCGTGCCACAAGTGCCACTTGGCACCTTGCAGCGCCTTGATCAATGTCGCATTGCTCGGGCCATCGTTGTCTGCTGGCCGGCCCTTGATTATCTGTTCGAGGATCTGTACCCGCATGGCGATGTGAAACCAATCGAGGATGCACTCACCGTGATCACCAAAGCCGAACTGGGCTGCCCTCGTCGTGGCGCCTGCGCGGCCGCGTGGGCCTGGCGCTCAGCCTCCAGCCCGCCTTGTAGCGCCGCACACGCGCGCTGGGCTTCGGCCCACAGCCGGGCCAGCTCACTGCTAGCGGCCTCGTTGATGCTGCCGCTGCCGCTGCCGCTGCCGCTGCCGCTGCCGCTGCCGCTGCCGCGAAAGAGTGTCGAGCCGATGACGGCATGCGTCGACTCGCTGCACGCCAGCGCCGGCATCAATCGCTGCATTACTTCGTCTCCAAATCCGATTGGTCGGATCCGGCATTACTGCGGCGGGTCCGCGAATGGGTCGAGCCTTTGCTGCGCGCCAATATTGCGGATAAGCGCCTCACAAGAAGTATCTCTATACTGTCGGGCCGAACAAGAACCGCGACATAGACGATGGCCGTATTGAAGCCGCTGGAACTGACGAAGGAAGAACGTACCGAGCTTGAGGTTCTGGCGAGAAGCCGCCGTGATTGGAGAACACGAGACAGGTCTCGGACGATTCTGATGTTTAGCAACGGCGTGCCAGCCAAGGAGATAGCCAGGCGGCAGGAGTTGACGTTGGAGGCGGTGTACGAGAGGCGCTATCGTTGGTTGGACAAAGGCATGGCAGGGCTGTCGGACGCGCCGCGTAGCGGTGCGCCGTCGAAGCTGTCGCCGGCGCAGGTTGAGCAGTTGAAGATGTGGGCGACGCAGGAGGCGCTGACGGCCGCGGAACTGCTGGCACGACTCGAAGAGAAGTTCGGGATTCGAGTTCATGTGCGACCTGAAAGTCGCTTGAGTTTCTGTTTCACTGGAGCAGGTATTACCTGATGAAACCGGTTGTTCCATCAACCGTTCCCTACCCGGGCATGCGGAGCCGGTAACAGCTCGGTGTGAAGCTCTGGGGACAACGTAGCCGCCGGATAACCGGTACGCCGAGCCGCGAGGTAAGGCCGAATCTGCCAGCACAGAGGCGGAGAGGAGCAAGGGATGAGTGGGTACGATCAACATATGTGAACTTCCGATAAACGTCGTCAGAATCAACAAGCCAAACGTGCTGACAGGCTTGGACCAAAACGGTACGCGGTGTGGAGTGGCCTTCGTGAACTGGGCCACCATGGACGACAAGCCGCCGGCGAAGAGGAAGGGTCCGCCCCGCTCGGAAATTCATGCGGAACAGGGTAAGCCCATCGCGGCGCCGGCAACGGCAGGCGAACCGCGAGGAACGCTGTTGGCGCGGTGGGTAAAGGAATGCGGAGAAAGCGAACGCCCGGCTGTAATGGACGGGATACGGGCTGAGACATCGCCCGACGCGAAAGCGGGCAGACTTCCGCGTGGTCATTCATGGCGAGATAACCTTGAACAATCGTTATACGGGGGAAAGCAGATGACGGCAACGGACGCGAAAGCTCCTGACGCTGGTGCACTCTCGAGCGCTGCGCAGATGTGGGACCATGCAAACTGGTCGCACATCGAAGCAGAGGTGAAGCGACTTCAGATGCGTATCGCCAAGGCCGCTCAGGAAGGCCGATGGGGCAAGGTGAAAGCATTGCAACGTCTGCTAACCCGCTCGCATGGCGGCAAGATGCTCGCCGTCAAGCGTGTGACGGAGAATCGCGGTAAGAGAACGCCGGGGGTGGACGGCAAGATATGGTCATCCCCGGCGGCCAGATGGAACGGAATGCTGTCGCTACGACATCGCGGCTATCGTGCGATGCCGTTGCGGCGTGTCTACATTCCCAAGAGTAATGGGAAGAAGCGTCCGTTAGGAATCCCGTGTATGCGGTGCAGGGCGATGCAGGCCTTATGGAAGCTCGCTCTGGAACCCGTCGCGGAGACCCTTGCAGACGCCAATTCCTACGGCTTTCGGCCCGAGCGCTCGACCGCCGATGCCATCGAACAGTGCTTCAACGTTCTGGCCAAGCGTGCCTCGTCAGAATGGATTCTGGAGGGTGACATTCGGGGCTGTTTCGACAACTTCAGTCATTCCTGGTTTCTGGAGAACGTACCGATGGATAAGGAGGTTCTGCGCAAGTGGCTTCGAGCCGGATATATCGATGAAGGAACCTTGTTCGAGTCACAAGCGGGCACACCCCAAGGGGGTGTGATCTCGCCTGTGATCGCGAATATGGCGTTGGACGGACTTGAAGCAGCAGTTCATGCAAGTGTGGGCACATCCACACTTGAGTGCAGAAAGGCGCAGCTCAACGTCGTCCGCTATGCCGATGACTTTGTGGTGACTGGCGTATCGAAAGATGTGCTGGAATCCCGGGTACTTCCGGCAGTCAGGCAGTTCATGGCGGCTCGGGGTCTGGAGCTCTCGGAAGAGAAAACCCGGATCACGAACATAGCGGCGGGTTTCGATTTCCTTGGCCAGAACGTGCGCAAGTACGACGGCAAGTTGCTGATCAAGCCAGCGAACAAGAGCATCAAGTCGCTGCTTGACAAGGTCAGGGGAATCATCAAGGAAAACGCGAGCGCCACGCAGGAGGCGTTGATACGACAGCTCAACCCTGTGATCCGGGGATGGGCCCAGTATCACCGTCACGTCGTGTCGAAAGCGATCTTCTCCTCAATCGACTCCCACATCTGGCAACGGCTCTGGAGATGGGCGAAGCGTCGTCACCCCCATGAAAGGAGCCCGATGGGTCCGGCAACGGTACTTCCGGCGCGACGGATACCGGTCCTGGGATTTTGCAACAGAGGGTTCAACCGAGGGTGACACCTGCGGCCTGCAACTCTTCCGCGCAACGACCGTCGCGATCCAGCGACACGTCAAAATCCGGGGACTGGCCAATCCGTTTGACCCGGCATGGGCCGCCTACTTTGCCCGCCGTCGAACCGCGAAACGTTCCGCTGGTCTGCCCGGTGCCACACAATGGTGCTGAACGAATGGCTTGAGCCGGATGCGGGGCGACTCGCACGTCCGGTTCTTAGGGGGCGGCGACGTAGTAATGCGTCGCTGCTACCCGACCGCAATACGCTGACAGGGATTCTCAAACGGGCGGGGCTGGTATGGAAGCGAACCCGGCATAGCTTAAAAAAAAGCGGGACGAACAGCGGTTCCGACAAGCCCAATCCGAAATTGGGGAGTTGGTCCAGCAAGCCCAGCGTGGCGAAATCGAACTCGCCTACGTAGACGAAGTTGGCTTCGCGCAAGCGCAGCCGAATCGAAGTGCGTGGACACCTGTCGGGGAGCAACACATGATTGAAGCCCGGCGTGGTAAGCGTCTGAACGTGGTCGGAGCACTGCTGTCCTCGGGAGAACTGTTTGCAGCGAAGTTGTGGGAGACGATGACCTCGATGCTGTTCGCTGGATTTCTCGGCCTGCTGGTCGAACACGTCGGCAAGCCGCTGACCGTGATTCTCGACAATGCTTCGGTCCACACGGCCCGCGCACTGCGGCCTTATCTCCGGCTGCTACAAACGAAAGGCTTGACGTTGTATTTCCTGCCACCGTACAGCCCGGAGCTCAATCGCATCGAGAAGCTCTGGCACAAGATGAAATACGAGTGGCTGGCCTTCAAGGCCCGCGACACCAAAACCCTTGAAGCTGATGTCGATGTAATCCTTCAGGGATTTGGGGCAGACTACAGATTCACTTTTTGTTGAAAGCTTAGCGGCGCTTGCGGCCCGCCAGCCGAAGGTAGCCGCCGTCAATGCCAATCGTGCGCACCGGACTGGATTCCGGGATGTCGGGAGAAAACGAATGCTCGCCGCCATCTCCACCTGCTGCCGGGCATCGGGCTTCAAGCCGGCGACCGAGCAAGGCGACCTGGTGCCGGACCTTCGTGCCGAGCGTTAAGACATTGAGGAAGCGATCCGTGATTCAATCTATTGATCTATATCAGCACTGTCCGTGGACTGAAGAGTATTGTGGGCTTGAGTTCGATATGGCTTCGAACGCAACCCTGAACTTAACCCGTTTCCATGGAGCGCGCCATGGCCAACTCACTTGCCATATGGCATGCCGATCACATCAATTTCGCTCGGCTGCTCGACCTTCTGGAAGAGCAGGTAGACATCTTTCATCGAGGAGAGCGGCCGAATTACAATTTGATGGGGACTATCGTCTATTACATGCGGAGTTTTGGCGATTGCGTTCACCATCCCCGCGAGGATGTCGCGTACGCACGGCTCGTTGAGCGAGATCCCGGCATGCAGGTTTTGGTTAACCGGCTCCTGCAAGAGCATCGTGTGATTGCCACTGTGGGCGAAGCGCTTTTAAACCGCCTTAATGAAGCCGAGGGAGATGTTATAAGTTCGCGCGCGGCTCTGGAGGCAGCCGCAGCCATGTACCTTGTGTACTACCGAAATCATCTCTCGACTGAGGAGCGACACGTAATGCCGCGCGCTGCTCAGCTGTTGACACAAGAGGATTGGGCAGCCGTTGCCGCCTCCGTTCCAGCGAGCTCCGATCCACTCTTCGGGGAGAACGTACAAGAGCGTTTCGCGAAGCTACACAAGCAAATCTGTGAGGAGAGACTTTCCAGCCAGGACTAGGCACATTGGCATTGGTTCCCCCCTGACTGGCCACCTCTATCTGGATGGCTTCGGCGTAAGTCCCCCCAAAGGGATCGGGGGCTTGGTATAGCGCGATAGGTACCCCGCTATGTACGCCGCCCTTTTTTCCGGCTGCTGAGGGTCGAGGCTGGATCGATGAGCCGATTGCATTGGACCAGCTCACAGGCGCGCGAGGCATCTACCGGAATTTGGTGTTGGCACTTGCCTAGTGCGGCTAGTGGCGCAACTCCGCGAGACGGATACCTCGACGGTAAAGAGAGTCGCCCGAAGGCAGCGGCCTACCGGCGGACAGGAAGCCGACGAATCAATTCAGCCTCCCAGCGAGCCAGACCACGGCGAGGTAGGTCAGCACGTGCGCGTACTGGTCCACGCCAAATGCCCACCAGAACTGAGGCAAGTTCGGCGTCAAATTGGCGCTTCGGCCGAGGCGCACCTTCCAGCGATCGACCATGTAGTGGACGACGGCGTCGAAGATCCCCAGCCAGAGCCAATGGGCCACACCGAAGCCGCCGAGCAGCCCAGCGGTGCACAGGCCATGTAGCCCCGCGTGGGCGTAGCCACCTGCGCTCCGGAAGTCGCCCTTGCCGGCCAGCATCCAGCTCGGCTGCCACAGGAAGTCGCACACGAGATGCTTGGTGAACAGTGCGAATAGCAGCAGCAATGCCATGGCCAGCTCTCCACCCAAAGTCATGCCAGACCGCACGCAGCCGCCGGCGACAGGGTGGACATCATGCTGTTCGACGGCCTGCAGTAAGGCCTTTCAGCCCTACTGCACCAAGGGCGTATCGGCCCCGTCGAGATCCACCCCCTCGATCACCGCCTGCCCGGCCAGCAGGCTCAGGTACTGGCGCAGCGCGGTGACATAGGCTTGCTGGCGCAGTTGCAGTGCCACAGCCGAGCGCACTGTCTCGAACGGTTGCACTTCGCCGCTATCACGCGCGCACACCTCCACCACGTGCAGGCCAAAGCGGCTGTGCACCAGCCGCGGAAGCACCCCGACTTCCTGATGACCGAACAGCTCGCGGGCGAACTCCGGCGCGCAATCGCCCGCCTCCAGCCAGCCCAGGTCTCCCCCCTGGGCGCCGCTCGGGCAGTTTGAAAACTCGCCCGCCACGCGCGCAAAGTGTTCGCTCGCGGACGCCGGGTCGTCGTGGCAGCGCACTTCCACCAGCATGCGTTCGGCGCGCTGGCGCAGTGCATTGACATCCAGGCCGGGCGTCACGGCAAACAGGATGTGGCGGGCCAGCACGCGCTCGCCGCGGCTATATCGGGCGAGATTGGCCGCGTGATGGCGCCGGCATGCCTCTTCGCCCGGCTCGGGTATCTGCAGTTCGCGTTCCAGCAAGGTTTCGATTGCCGTGCTGGCGGCCTCGCTGATCACGCCGTCGGGTGCGCCGGCATCGGCCTGATCGAGCAGCCCGGCGCGCTGTGCCGCCTGGCGCAGCAACTCGATGCAGGCGCGCTGGCGCAGCGCTTCCGCCGCAAGCGTTTCATGGTCGGCGTGCAGGGCCTGGCCGTTGACGGATGCGGCGCGGGTAGATACGGGATAACGCATGGCACGCTCCTCAACGCGATTGTTCAGGCTGCGGACGCTTGGCGCGTTCGTGCCCCGCCGGCAAGTTCAAGCGACGGCTGCGTACCACCTGGTAGGGACGGAACAGGTAAGTCACCGAGGCAAAGCCGCTCCAGACATGGACCAGGCGGGTGAAGGGAAACACCAGGAACACTGTCATGCCCAGCACCATGTGCAGCTTGAACACCCAGCCCACTCCTTGCATCAACTCCGCCGCGCCGCCTCGCAGCGTCACGATGCGCTGCGCCCATTCGGCCAGCACCAGCATCATGCTGCCGTCCAGGTGTTGCCCGGACAGCGGTATGGTGCCCAGCCCCAGCGCCAGTTGCACCCACAGCAGCCAGAGGATGGCGATATCCCCGGGCCGCGAGGTGGCGCGAATACGCGGGTCGCCCAGGCGGCGATGCAGCAGCAGGCTCACCCCGATGAAGCCAAGCACGCCGGCCACGCCGCCCGAGATCATCGCCAGGAGCTGCTTGGCGCCGGCGCTAATGAAATGGCCGTAGACCGCATGGGGCGTGAGCATGCCGAACAGATGCCCGAAGAACAGGAATAACACGCCGACGTGGAACAGGTTGCTGGCCCAGCGTAACTGTCCGGAGCGCAGCATCTGCGAGGAATCGCTCTTCCAGGTGTACTGGTCCCGGTCGAAGCGGATCAGGCTCCCGACCAGGAATACGACCAGGCAGATGTACGGGTAGAGGCCGAAGAAGAAGGTGTCGAGGGCGGCAGTCATGATCGCACTCCGGTGACGGGTCCGTCGCGGCGGACGAAATGGATAGGCTGGGGCTCGCCGGGCTTGCTCTGGCCGCGCGTGGCGCAGCCGTCGAATGCAGGCGGCTCGGCCCAGGCCTCGTCGAGCGATTCCTCAGGCGGTAGCCGTACCGGCTCGACGCGCTCGCCCGCCAGTTCCAGCACGGCCGCGATAGCCGCGTGATACGCGCTGCGGCGCTCGGCCAGCGCGGTATGCACGGCATTGAGGATGTGCGCCATCTCGGCCAGGAACTCGCGCGCGGTCTGACCTGGCTGCGTGGCGGCGAACTCCAGTACTACCGGCAGATAGTCGGGCAGTTCGCCCGGCCCCAGGAACAGGCCGGCAGCCTCATAGGTCTGCAGCAAATCCACCAGCGCCTGGCCGCGCTCGCGCGAGTCGCCATGCACATGCTCGAACAGGTGCAGCGCGGTGGCGCGGCCGCGGTCGAAGGTGTCGACGTAGCGGGCCTCGAGTTCATAGGGGTCGCGGCCCTGCATGTCGTCAATCAGCGCCAGCAGGCTTTCCCGCCCGGCATCGCTGAGCGAGCGGCTTGCCGCCACCAGATCCCGCATCGGCACCAGGGAAGCACGCAGTTCCTCCCGCGGATAGGCCAGCAGCCGTGCCAGCACCAGGCAAATTCGCGCATCGAAGGGTTTCATGGCTGCGTCCTTTATAGTGTCGCCTTGATCGGAATGGTCCGCCGCTTCTTGCCGCCGAACAGGCTGGTCTCGCTGGTGCCGTCCGAGCAGCCGTTGCCGAACGAGAAGCCACAGCCGCCGCGCAGGTCGAAGGCGTCCTCCGCATACTCCCGGTGCGCCGTGGGAATGACGAAGCGATCCTCGTAGTTGGCGATCGCCATTACCTGGTACATCTGCTCGACCTGCGCCACGCTCAGCCCGGCCTGTTGCAGCGCAGCCAGGTTCTGGCGCCCCTCCACATGCTTTTCGCGCTGATACGCCCGCATGGCCAGCATTCGCTCCAGCGCACGAACCACGGGTGTGGTGTCGCCGGCGGTGAGCAGGTTGGCGAGGTACTTGACCGGAATGCGCAACTGCTTCACGTCGGGAATCTCGCCGTTGATGCCGACTTCGCCGGCATTGGCCGCGGCCGTGATGGGCGAGAGTGGCGGCACGTACCAGACCATCGGCAGGGTGCGGTACTCCGGGTGCAGCGGCAGCGCCACCTTCCAGTCCACCGCCATCTGGTAGACCGGGCTGCGGCGCGCGCCCTCCAGCCATGACTCGGGCACACCGTCCGCGCGGGCCTGCTCGATGACCTTGGGGTCGTTGGGGTCGAGGAAGATGTCGAGCTGCGCCTGGTAGAGATCGCGGTCGTGCTCCACGCTGGCCGCCGCCTGGATCCGGTCCGCATCGTAGAGCAGCACGCCAAGGTAGCGGATGCGGCCGACACAGGTTTCCGAGCAGACGGTCGGCTGGCCGGCTTCGATGCGCGGATAGCAGAAGATGCACTTTTCCGCCTTGCCGCTCTGCCAGTTGTAATAGATCTTCTTGTAGGGACAGCCGGACACGCACATGCGCCAGCCACGGCACTTGTCCTGGTCGATCAGCACGATGCCGTCCTCTTCCCGCTTGTAGATCGAACCGGACGGGCAACTGGCCACACAGGTCGGGTTCAGGCAGTGCTCGCACAGGCGCGGCAGGTACATCATGAAAGTGTTCTCGTACTGCCCGTAGATCTCCTTCTGGATGTCGTCGAAGTTGCGGTCCTTGGAGCGCTTGGCAAACTCGCCGCCCAGGATCTCCTCCCAGTTCGGCCCCCATTCGATCTTCTCCATGCGCTTGCCGGTGATCAGGCTGCGCGGGCGCGCGGTCGGGGCCGTGCGGGACTCGGGCGCGGACTGCAGGTGGTCGTAGTCGAAAGTGAACGGCTCGTAGTAATCGTCGATCTGCGGCAGGTTGGGATTGGAGAAGATGCGCATCAGCAGCTTCCACTTGCCGCCCTGGCGGGGCTCGATGCGGCCGTCGGCCTTGCGCACCCAGCCACCGTTCCAGCGCTCCTGGTTTTCCCATTCCTTGGGATAGCCAATGCCGGGCTTGGTCTCCACATTGTTAAACCAGGCGTACTCCATGCCGGGGCGGTTGGTCCAGACGTTCTTGCAGGTCACCGAGCAGGTATGGCAGCCGATGCACTTGTCCAGGTTGAGAACCATGCCAATCTGTGCGCGGACTTTCATCGTCGCTCTCCTTCTTCTCAGGCGGCGCCGGGGGCGTCGGCGTTGGCGGGCTCATCGAGCCAGTCGACCCGGTCCATCTTGCGCACCACCACGAATTCGTCGCGATTGGTGCCGATGGTCCCGTAGTAATTGAAGCCGTAGCTGTATTGCGCATAGCCGCCGATCATATGGGTGGGCTTGAGCACAATGCGCGTGACCGAGTTATGGATGCCGCCGCGCAGGCCGGTGATCTCCGAACCGGGCGTGTTGATGATTTTCTCCTGCGCGTGGTACATCATCACCATGCCTGGCTTGATGCGCTGGCTCACCACGGCGCGCGCGGCGATGGCGCCGTTGGCGTTGAAGAGCTCGACCCAGTCGTTATCGACGATGCCGGCCCGCCCCGCATCGTCCTCGGAGAGCCAGATCACCGGCCCGCCGCGATTCAGCGTAAGCATGATCAGGTTGTCGGTGTAGGTCGAATGGATGCCCCATTTCTGATGCGGCGTGATGAAGTTCAGCGCGATCTCCGGGTGGCCGTTGGGCTTCTTGCCCAGCATCTCGTCGACATTCTTCAGGTTGATTGGCGGCCGGTAGCTGACGAAGCCTTCGCCGAAATCGCGCATCCACGGATGGTCCTGGTAGAACTGCTGCCGCCCGCTCAGGGTGCGCCACGGGATCAGTTCGTGCACGTTGGTATAGCCCGCGTTGTAGCTCACCTTCTCGCTCTCCAGCCCGCTCCAGGTCGGCGAGGAGATGATCTTGCGCGGCTGCGCCTGGATATCGCGGAAGCGGATCTTCTCGTCCTCGCGGTGGAGCGCCAGGTGGGCATGCTCGCGCCCCGTGATGCGGCTGAGTGCCTGCCATGCCTTGACCGCCACGTGGCCGTTGGTTTCCGGCGCCAGCATCATAACGACTTCGGCCGCGTCGATATCGGTGTCGATACGTGGCAAGCCCTGGCTGACGCCCGCCTCGCTTACCGTGCCATTGAGTTCCCCGAGTGCATGCACCTCGCTTTCCGTGTTCCAGCCGATCCCTTTCCCCCCGTTGCCGATGCGCGTCATCAGGGGCCCGAGCGCGGTGAAGCGCTGATAGGTGTTGGGATAATCGCGCTCCACCACGTTGATCTGCGGGGCGGTCTGGCCAGGCACCAGGTCGCACTCGCCCTTCTTCCAGTCCCGCACGCCAAAGGGCTGCGCCAGTTCGCCGGGCGTGTCGTGCATCAGCGGGGTGAGCACCACTTCCTTCTCCGCCCCGAGATGACCCACGCAGACCTCGCTGAAAGTCTTGGCAAAGCCCTTGTAGATCTCCCAGTCGCTGCGCGCCTGCCAGGCCGGATCGACGGCGGTGGAGAGCGGATGGATAAACGGATGCATGTCGCTGGTATTGAGATCGTTCTTCTCGTACCACGTCGCCGTGGGCAGCACGACGTCGGAGTACATGCAGGTGGTACTCATGCGGAAGTCGAGCGTGACCAGCAGGTCCAGCTTGCCCTCTGGCGCCTGCTCATGCCAGCGCACTTCCTCGGGCTTGGCATGGTCGGGACCGAGGTCCTTGCCCTGCACGCCGTGGCTGGTGCCCAGCAGGTGCTTGAGGAAATATTCATGCCCCTTGCCCGAGGAGCCGAGCAGGTTGGAGCGCCACACAAACATATTGCGCGGCCAGTTGGCCGGGTGATCGGGGTCCTCGCAGCTCATCTTCAGCGAGCCGTCCTTGAGGGACTGGACCACATAGTCCCGCGTGTCCAGCCCGCGCTCCTGCGCGTCGCGCTGCACCTGCAGCGGATTGGTCTGCAGTTGCGGCGCCGATGGCAGCCAGCCCATGCGCTCCGCGCGCACGTTGTAGTCGATCATCGCGCCGCCGTATCGCGCCGGATCGGCCAGCGGCGAGAGGATCTCGTCCACGCCGAGTTTCTCGTAGCGCCACTGGTCCGTATGGGCATAGAAGAAGCTGGTCGAGTTCATCTGGCGCGGCGGTCGGATCCAGTCCAGCGCGAAGGCGAGCGCGGTCCAGCCGGTCTGCGGCCGCAGCTTTTCCTGGCCCACGTAGTGCGCCCAGCCGCCGCCGCTCTGGCCGATGCAGCCGCACAGCATCAGCATATTGATGATGCCGCGGTAGTTCATGTCGCAGTGGTACCAGTGGTTCATCGCCGCGCCGATGATCACCATGGACTTGCCATGGGTCTTGTCGGCGTTGTCGGCGAACTGCCGCGCCACCGCGATGACCTGCTGGCGCGGCACGCCGGTAATGCGCTCCTGCCAGGCGGGCGTGTAGGGAACCTCGTCATCGTAGCCTCCCGTGGCGGCGCCGCCCTGCCGTTCGCCCGGCAGCCCGCGCGCCACGCCGTAGTTGGCCGCCAGCAGGTCGAATACCGTGGCCACCAGCGTCTCGCGCTGGCCGCCCGCTTCTTGCAACGCCATGCGCACCGCCGGCACGCGCCGTACGATCACGTCCCCGGCGGTCTTGCTCGAGGTGAAATGCGGCGTGTCGATGCCGCCGAAGTACGGGAAGCCGACATCGACGATTTCATGCGGCTGGGCGCCATCCTCCACCACCGACAGCTTGAGCTTCACGGCTTCGCCCTGCCTCGCCTCCTTGCTTTCGAGGTTCCATTTGCCGGCGTCGGGCCTGCCGTCCGGCCCCCAGCGGAAGCCGATCGAGCCGTGCGGCAAGGCGACCTTGCCCTGCTCGTCGAAGCCGACCGTCTTCCACTCGGGATGGTTCGCCTGCCCGAGTGCATCGGTGAAGTCGCTCGCGCGCACATAGCGATCGGGCACCAGGGTCTTGCTGCCGTCGGGCAGCGTGTGTTCCTTGAGCGCAACCAGCAAAGGCAGGTCCGTATACCGGCGCGCATAGTCGTCAAAATAGGCGCTGCGCCGGTCGAAGTAGAACTCCTTGAGGATGACGTGGCCCATCGCCATCGCCAGCGCCGCATCGGTGCCCTGCTTCGGGTGCAGCCACAGGTCGGCCAGCTTGGAAACCTCGGCGTAGTCCGGGGTCACGGCTACCACCTTGGCGCCCTTGTAGCGCACCTCGGTAAAGAAATGGGCATCTGGCGTGCGCGTCTGCGGCACGTTCGACCCCCAGGCGATCAGGAAGGTGGAGTTGTACCAGTCCGCACTTTCCGGCACATCAGTCTGTTCGCCCCAGGTCTGCGGGCTGGCGGGCGGCAGGTCACAGTACCAGTCGTAGAAACTCATGCAGACCCCGCCGATCAGGCTGAGGTAGCGGCTGCCTGCCGCGTAGCTCACCATGCTCATGGCCGGGATCGGCGAGAAGCCGATCACCCGGTCCGGGCCGTGCTTCTTGATGGTGTAAACGTTGGCCGCGGCAATCAGCTCGTTGACCTCGTCCCAGCTGCTGCGCACGAAGCCGCCCAGCCCGCGCTGCTGCTGGTACTCGCGGCGGGCCGCGTCGTTTTCGATCACGGCCGCCCAGGCGTCCACGGCGCTCTTGGCCACGGCCCGCGCCGCCCGCCAGTGCCTGAGCAAGCGCCCCCGCACCATCGGGTACTTGACCCGGTTGGCGCTGTAGAGATACCAGGAGTAGCTGGCTCCGCGCGCGCAGCCGCGCGGCTCGTGGTTCGGCAGGTCGGCACGTGTGCGGGGATAATCGGTCTGCTGGGTTTCCCAGGTCACGATGCCGCCCTTCACGTAGATCTTCCACGAGCACGAGCCGGTGCAGTTCGTGCCATGGGTGGAACGCACGATCTTGTCGTGCTGCCAGCGGTTGCGGTAGGCGTCCTCCCAGGTTCGGTCCTCGCCCGTGGTCTGGCCGTGGCCGTCGGAGAAATTTTCGCGCGGCTGGCTGAAGTAAGTGAGGCGATCGAGAAAATGGCTCATTGCGGGACTCCGGTATCGTTTGCGCGGATCGCGATCGTGCTCAGCACGGCATCTCGGCGCCGCGGCGCCCGTAGTACCACCAGGTGATCACCACGCAAAGGAGATAGAAGACGATGAAGATCCATAGCGCGGCCTCCGGGCCGCCTGTCGCGGCAATGGCGGTGCCATAGCTCTTGGGGATGAAAAAGCCGCCGTAGGCACCCAGCGCCCCGGCGAAGCCCAGCGCGGCTGCCCCCTCGGTATTGCCCTCCTTGATCGCCCGGGCCTGCGCCTCTTCGCCGACGCCTTCCGCCTCGCGCAGCTTCTGGTTGAGGAAGATCACCGGGATCATGCGGAAGGTCGAGCCATTGCCGATGCCCGTGGTCAGGAACAGCACCAGGAACATCAGGAAGAAGCCGGTGAAGCTGCCTTGCGCCGGACCAGCGGAGAGCGCATAGCCGCCCGCGCCCTTGGGCAGGAAATACAGCACCCCGACCACCGCCAGCGCCATCACCACGAAATTCCACAGCGTGACGGACGCGCCGCCAAGCCGGTCAGCCAGCCAGCCGCCGACGGGCCGGATCAGCGCGCCGAGCAGCGGCCCCAGCCAGGCATACGCAAGCGGGTTGACGTCGGGAAACTGGTTCTTGATCAGCAGCGGGAACCCCGCGGCAAAGCCTATGAACGAACCGAAGGTGCCAAGGTAGAGCAAGCACATCAGCCAGTTGTGCTTGCGCTTGAAGATGGCCGCTTGCGCGGCGAGCGAGGCGCGCGCGTCGGCAATATCGTTCATGAAGAACCAGGCCGCCACCGACGCCAGCGCGATCCAGGGAATCCAGATATAGGCAGCGTTCTGCGCCCACACCTGGCTCACCTGGCCGGTCTTGCCGACGATCGTCTGCGGATCGCCGCCAAAGATGCCGAGGATACCTACCGTGACGATCAGCGGACTAAGGAACTGCACCACCGAAACGCCAAGATTGCCCAGCCCCGCATTCACGCCCAGCGCCGAGCCCTTGTGCTCCTTGGGGAAAAAGAAACTGATATTGGCCATGCTGGAACTGAAGTTGCCGCCCCCCATGCCGCACAGCAGCGCCAGCAGCAACATGGTGGGATAGCTGGTGGTCGGATCCTGCACCGCAATGCCGATCCCGATGGCGGGAATCAACAAGGACGCCGTGGAGATCGCAGTCCAGCGGCGCCCGCCGAACAGGGGCACCATGAAGGAATAGAAGATGCGCAGCGTCGCTCCCGATAGCGCAGGCGCGGCCGCCAGCCAGAAGAGCTGGTTGGTCGAGTACTTGAAGCCGAGTTGCGGCAGGTTGACGGCCACCACGCTCCACAATTGCCAGATCGCAAATGCCAGGAACAGCGCGGGCACCGATATCCACAGATTCAGCTTGGCGATCGCCTCGCCCTCCCGCTCCCAGAATGCGCGGTCTTCAGGGGTCCAGATGGTCAGCACCCGGCCACTGCCGGACGGCTTCGGTGTATCTGCTACGGTTCGGCTCATTTCAGTCTCCAGGCGCACTCAGGACTGCGCCGCGTTGCCGGCGCGCACCCCGTGCGGGCCCATCATCTCGGTGCGGCGCACCTCGGTGAAATACATCCAGATCAGGGATACCCACACCACGCCGTACATCAGCATGAAGGCGCTGGATCGCACGCCGGTGATATCCAGCAGCACGCCGAACAGGATCGGCAGCACAAAGCCGCCCAGTGCGCCGGCCAGGCCGACAATGCCGCTGATGGCACCGATGTTGTCCGGATAGTCGTCGCTGATGTACTTGAATACGCTCGCCTTGCCAAAAGCGAAGGCAACACCCAGCACCGCCAGCAACGCGGTGAAGGCATAGATGTTCAGGCCCAGCCGGAAGCGGCGGATACCGTCGACGGCGGCCACCGTGAACTCCGTCTGCGGGTAGCTCAGCAGGAACAGGCAGATCCAGCACACCCACAGTACCCACCAGGTCATGCTGTGCGCGCCGTGCCGGTCGGAGAGCCAGCCGCCCACGGCGCGCAGGACGCCGCCAGGCAAGGAGAAGCAGGCTGCCAGCAACGCCGCCGTGGGGAGTTCCAGCCCGTACTCACCTACGTAGTACTGCACCATCCAGAGGCTCAGCGCGACATAGCCGCCGAAGACGATGGAGTAGTACTGGCAATACTTGAGCACACGTGGATCCTTGAGCGTGCGCAGCTGGTCCCGCAGCGAGGCGCCGCCCGCGGTGACGTGGGCCGTGTCATGCGCGCTCAGCAGCCAGAACAGCAAGGCCGTGCCAAGCAGGATGGCTGCGTAGGCGCGCGGCACCATGGCCCAGCCGAAGCTCACCACCAGCGCCGGCGCGATGAACTTGTTGACCGCCGCCCCCGAGTTGCCAGCACCGAAAACGCCCATGGCAAAGCCCTGGCGGCTTTTCGGGAACCAGCGCGCAACGTATGGCGTACCGACCGAGAACGAGCCACCGGCCAGGCCGATGAACATGCCGGCGAGCAGGAAGTGCCAGTATTGCGTCGCGTATGACATCAGCCAGATCGGCGGTATGCAGGCCAGCATCAGCACGAAGAAGACGATTCGTCCGCCATAACGGTCGGTCATGAGACCCAGCGGCACCCGGATCAGCGAGCCGGTCAGCACGGGTATGGCTGTCAGCAGGCCGAACTCCGTGGCGTTGAGTCCTAGCGTCTTGCGGATCGGGATGCCGATGACACCGAACATCATCCAGACCATGAAACACACGGTAAACGCAAGCGTGCTGACGACCAGCACGCGAATTGCCTGGCCCGTGACTCGATCGTTCGGCGAAGCCGCCATGCCGGTCGCTCCTTGGTCTCTTGCTGAGTTCCAATCTAGGCGCCCGATGCAAGGTGCGACATCCCTCGACCGGGCAGGCCGGCATGTCCATAAGGAGGATGATTTCGCGCGGCCAGACGCCCCGGCATAGTTCGAAAGAACTATGCCGGACCGGGTTCAGGCGCTGCCGCGTCCGGCGAGGAAGACGGCCGCCTGGACCCTTGAACTGAGGTTGAGCTTGCGCAGGATATGCTGGACATGGATCTTCACCGTTGTCTCCGCGATGTCCAGCTGGCGCGCGATGGCCTTGTTGCTTAAGCCGCCGGCGATACCGTGCAGGATCTCCAGTTCGCGGGGCGACAGCACGGCAAGCGGATCGGTGGGTGCGGGCGGCGCGCAGGCACCTTTCGGACCGGCATGCACGGCCTGGAACGCGGCGACCAGCTTGCCGGTCATCTCGGGACTGATGGCAGACTGCCCTTTCAGGGTCTGGTGGATGGCCGCGACCAGGGCAGCACCATCGATGTTCTTGAGTACATACCCGTCGGCACCAGCCTTGAGTGCGGCGCCCAGGTCGCGCTCGTCCTCGCTGACCGTCAACATCAGCACGCGTGCGTGCGGCGCGACCTCCCTGAGTCCGGGCAGCGCATCAATGCCCGTCACACCGGGCAAATGGTTGTCGAGCAGGATGACGTCCGGCTGCAAGGCCTCGGCGCGATACTGAGCCTCGCCGGCGTCGCCGGCCTCGCCAACCACCTGCAACGCCGGTTCCTGCGCCAGCAAGGCGATCAGCCCGCGGCGGAACAAGGTATGGTCATCCACGACCAGAAGGCGGACCGGATCAGTAGCGCGCATCGGTTTCTCCCATCAGTGGCTCTGCATGGTGTTGGCCATCCGAGCAGGCCGGGACGACGCATCGCGCTGCGTAGGCCGGCGCGGCGGCAGCGTCAGCGTCACCCGCGTGCCATCTCCGCTGCCCGAGGTCAGCGTTACCGTAGCGCCGATGCGCTGCGCGCGCTCGTGCATGATGCGCAAGCCCACATGCAACTGGGCGGATGACGGCGATTGCGCAACGTTGAAGCCGAGGCCATCGTCACGTACCTCGAAACGCCACACCTCCGCCTGCCGCACGTCGATCCAGACCTGTGTCGCATGCGCGTGCTTGCGTATGTTGGACAGCGCCTCCTGAATGACATGCAGTACCTGAACCTGCACGTCGGGCATCAGGGGCACATCATGTCCTTCAATGCGCAGATGCGTGCGCAAGCCTGTCTGGTGCTCGAATTTCTGCAACGTGGTGCGCAACGCGGGTTCGATATCTTCATGGTTGGTGCGCGTGCGGAAATGCACCAGCAGTTCACGCACGTCGCTATAGGTCTCGTGCACGCCGGTCTCGATCTCTCCGAGCACCCTGTCGACCGCTGGCGCGTCACAGCGGCCAAGCGCGGCCCTCATCAACTCCACCTGGATCCGCAGGAAAGCCAGCGACTGGGCGATCGAGTCGTGGAGTTCCTGTGCCAGCAGGCCCCTCTCCTGGGCCACAGTGGCCTCTTTCTCCAGCGCTCCCGCGCGCAGCCCCTCCATCGCGCTGGCAAGGTGGGCCGCAAGGGCCTCGAGCAGGGAGCGGTCCTCTGCCGTCAGCACGGTTTCCTCGAAAAAGAACAGATCGATTTCGCCAAGTACCCGCTGCTGCAGTTTCACCGGTAGGGAAACCAGTGTCCGGTAACCGGCCCGCGCGCATCGGATCGACGGATCGTCTGGCATCCCCCGGATGGGGATAACCCGCAGTTGCGCGGTGGCGCCGGCCTGACCGCAATGGCAAGCACCCGGGTGCAGGCAGCGCTCCTGCTCAAACATCACCTGCGGCAGGCAGTCGCCCGCCAGCAAGAGATAGCGCTGGTTGGCTGCATCGGACCAGCGGATCGCAACGGCATCGGCATGGGCAATAGCGCGAACCTTGCGTGCAAATCCTTTTGCAAGCTCGTCGAGCGTAGCCGCCTGCGCGATTTGCCCGCTCATCTCATACAAGGCGGCAAGGCGCATGCGTTCGCGTTCCAGCCGTGCGGTCTTTTCATTGACGCGTTGCTCAAGGTCGCCATACAACGCCTCCAGCTTTGCGGCCATATGATTGAAGCCCTCAGCCAGTTCGCCAAACTCATCCTGAGAGGTCACCGCCACGCGTGCGCCGAGGTCCGCAGCCTCAACGCGCTGCAAACCGCGCCGCAGGCGCGTCAAGGGCTCAAAAACGATCAGGTAGCCGGCATAGAGGAGCGTCACCGCGCTGGCAATGACAAGGGCCATCATTGCGAGCTGGAACATATGCAGCCGTGCCGTCCATTGGGAGAGCTGCAGTTCGATGCCGGATACCAGCGCGTCGACGGCTGCCGCGAAGCGGTCCAACTCGCCCGTGGGGGCAGGCGCGCCCGATAGCCAGCGCGCGCGAAGCGAGGCCCAGCCTTGTTGCACCGCGGCAAACTGCGCACGGGTCTCGGCGTTCCAGGGGACAAAGAGAGGGCGTGAGGGATCGCCGCTTGCCAATATCTCCAGGCCCTGGTCAGACTCGCGCAACTGGGATGTCACCGATTCCATTGACGCGCCCTGTTCCATGGCCAACGCGAGCCGATAGCCCTGCATGCGCATACGGCCAGCTTCGTTGACGGCTGCCGCTCCGCCTTCGATTTGCCAGGTGACCCAGAGCGTGAGGCCGATCGAAGTCAGGGCAAGACACAATACCGTGGCACCGATCGCCAGCAGTTTAGTCAACAGACTCCAGCTCGGCCGGCGCATCGCGTGACTCCAGGTTGAGCGTTCCTCGTGCCTCTATTGCCGGAACTAGAGGACTGCATGCTGCGCCGCACGATTCTGCCGCCGCTGCCATTGGCCGTCCCTGCCAGCGATCCGTCGGCAACGCCGTATCAGTACGCACAAAGAGGCACTTAATCGTGCAGGCGTTTCACTCGGATATGCGCGAGCGCCGCCAACGGATATGCGTCTCCCCAATGGAACTGAATATATCCAAGACCTCGTACCGATGTTTGATTCATCGCAAATCTGGTGCTTACCAATCCTGAAAATGTGCAATAAAGGCCAATTTTTCCGACATTTTTCTCGATCCAGGCGAGCGTTCATGGAAATGCGTTCCAACTACGCTTTTCCCTGTCAGGATCAGAATGTCCGGTTTTCCTTCGATCGGAAAGCCGAGGCGGCAGCCCGCCGGCGGCCATGGTGCGGTGGAGGCAGCGAACGGCGCGCAACAGTTGCAGGCCGAGCCAGACGTTGGCCGCCGCAAATAGCACGCCACCAGGCAAAGCCAGCCATCGCGGCGCTAGCGGCAGCGCCAGCAGCAGGACATAGGCCAGCAACAGCAGGTTGAGGGTCGGCCGGGATTCGCGAAAAATCCGCCACATCCCTGACAACCCATTGATTTATCGAGAGAATTCAGCCTTTCCAGCACCCGGATGGCATCGCCTGCCCCCAGGAGACCGCGCCAAACCGGGGGCTGACTAAGCGGCAAGCGATGGTTTTCTTCTCCGGCGATGGAGGGATACCATCGTTCAACGTAAGACCGGAGCTGGTCATTGAGCACGGCCGTCCGGATTTGCAGCAGGTTGTGCGCGTGCCGAGGCCGCCAGGCCATCTGCTGCCGTTTGACGAACCGCTTGCTGACCACTTGGTTGACGGCTGACTCGACAAAACCCGATGCAATGGGCTCCCCATGCCGATAGCGGTCACCGTAGTTCACGATGAAGTGCCGGTTGTTGTCCAGGTAGACGATGAACTCCTCGAGTTTGCCGAGGAGTTTGGCCTCTTCGGGGCTGGCCTCAGCTTCCAGATCCCAGCCGAGACTTTCCAATCGGCGCAACGCTGGATAGGGGCAGCCGTGCCACAGGTGCCACTTGGCGCCATGCAGCGCCTTGATCAATGTCGCGTTGCTCGGGCCGTCGCTGTGTGCCGGGCGGGCCTTGATCATCTGTTCGAGGTTCTGTATCCGCATGGCGATGTGGAACCAATCGAGAACGTACTCACCGCGGTCACCAAAGCCGAGCTGCGCAAACCGTACGGTATCGCCTCCATCCGACAGAAAGGTCACCGGTTGACTAGGTTGCACACCTTCACGTAGCAGGAAATTCAACATACGATCGGCCGGCCGGTGCTCCAGCTTGTGCACGTAGGCAAAACTATGGCCGGCATCCTGATCGCGCATTGACTTCCCGACGATCACTTCAAACCAGCCGTCCTGCCGGCGCCGGTGGCCGGCCAGCCGAAGGTAGCCGCCGTCAATGCCGACGGCGCGGACCGGACTGGGCTCCGGGATGTCGGGCGAACCGACGCTCGCGGCCACCTCCGCGTGCTGCCGGGCGTCGGTGGCCTGTTCCGCTTCCAGCCGGCGACCGAGCCCGGTGACCTGGCGCCGGATCGAGCTGGCTGCCAGCACATGATCGAGCGGCAACACCTCTTGCAGGACGTTGACGGTCAGACCATACGACATCAGCGCTGCGAACTTGACCTCGAGATACTGCAGTTCTGGACTGACCCGCTCAGGCAAGCAGTTGGCGACCGGACTGCAGGTGGGGGCGTCGCCCTGGCATTGCCGACAGGGATACAGCCTGGGACTGTCAATCGACAGTCGCCCGAACGCGCTACGGAAGACCAAGTGATGGTGGCCCTTGCAAGCCAACTGCGCACCGCACGTGGGACAAACGCTGGTCCGGGCAACTGCCTCGGCAACCTGTGCCGCGACCATCGTGCGCTGCAGCCGACCCAGCAATGATTTCGCCTCCTCCAGATGCAGGCCCAGCGAGCCCACATCAAGGCTGTCTCTCTCGAACTGGGCAATTTCGGTGACGGTGGCTGGCACCTCTCCCTCGTCCTGCACTACGAGTTGCAAGCTGATACGCATGGCCGCCCTCCTCCCTTGGAAGCTGCGGCGACCAGTCTACCCCTCGAGGTGTCGCAACCGATCATTGACGATCTGACGGTCAAAGCGACGATCCAGCCAAGTCAGACATCGGTCGACCTCATCGCGTAAGTCTGCCAGCACGATTGGACCCTCGCGCAGCGACTCGAGCCATTCGAGGAACTCGTACTCACTGCGTTCGTCCCTGGCCTCCAGATACCTCTCGATCCCGCCAACGTCCTCTAGCGGGCAAGGCCCGCTACCCGCCACGCAATGTGGCAGCCGGCCAGGATGTTGCCGCAGCATACGCCGCTCCACCCGTATCTCGTGGCGCCACCACGCGTTGAAGTCATACACATAGACGAAGCCTTCGTGTTCGCGGAGACGAAACGCGGTCAGCGGCAGTTCGTTTGCCACTGTGGAGAACTGCAAGACGTCCTCATGAGCTTCACCGTAATGCCTGCCACGAATGCTGAACTGGTGCAGATGTTCGTCCGCCCAGCCCATGACTACCTGGATGACATTGTGCAATTGTGGGAGCGTCAAATGCTCGGGAACGAGGACGCGTCGCCAAACCGGCGGGCTCAGGCCGCGCAGAGCAATTCGAAGTTGAAGGATGGAGGTCGCCGCCCCAGGATCGGAAGCCATGCGCGCATTGTAGGTGCCTCATTGGCCTCTCGGCGGTGGTCCGGTCGTTCGCCCCCGTTTTGGCGCGGTCTCCGAATACGAAAACACCCACGGCACGACGTGCGCGAGCTCGGCGCCAGGTAGCGCTGCAGAGAACACGTGCAAACCGCCACTCTGAACTCGGTCGGAAGGTGGCCGCAAACAGTACTTGACCTTCCCTCCATGGGAACGTCCATATTAGGAATATGGAATCGGGCAAGTCATTTGGGAGTGGGGACTCGTCGCTGGAAGAACCCGCCGAGTCAGACCCCCAAGCATAGCGGTGGCCCATGTCGAAGACGGACAAAATAAGTACCATTAAGCACTCCTTACATGAGCAGGTGTTTGCAGCGTTCGAACGAGCTTGCCGGGAGAAGGAATTCGAGTTGGCCGACGACATACTCCTTGCTCTTGAAGCCATTGCGCGCCGACGGAGGGATGTGCAGCAGCTCGACCTTGCGTACCTATTGCTCGCAGCCTCCTGCGAGGCAGGTGACTTGGCTCAAGAAGCGGCGCCATCGTGCGAGGAAGAATCGGGAGAACCGATACTCAGAACGGTGAAGGAGAGTTCGATAGTCATACCATCTCGGATGGAAGGGCACGAGACGGACGATGCAGAAGAAAAATGAAACGACTTTGGTGTGTGATTCTCCTTACGATACTTGCAGCTGCGCTGCCGCTGCGTGTGCTCGCCATGCCATTTTCTGCATGCTACGCTGTTGGCATGACCGATTCGCCCTCCTACGCCGTTCAGAACCCGGCGTCACACGTCAATTCAAGCCATAGCTGCGATGGCAGCAGCGATTGTTCCGCCACAAGCAATCCAACCAAGATGTCTCGCGCCTCGTGCGCTGCGATATGCGCTGCCGTCGCGGCATCTCCCATGCCCATTGGCCTCGCTGGCGACTCTTGGACGAGCGTCCTCATAGCCCACCCCGAGTCCAAGTTCCTCTCGGCAGTTTTGGCGCTCCTCGAGCGTCCACCTAAAGCACTCTCCGCCTGAAGCTGGACTCAGCAAGCCAGCTACCACTTGGCTTGCTGAGGCATGGCTTGTCTATCACAACGACTATGCAGCGAGGTTGCCCCAAGGGACGACCTTGCATTCGACAGTGCTGGCCACCCTTTTGAACGAAAGGTGTTCGGAACCGCACTGTTCGAAGTGAGCGGAGAACTACCATGAAAACGATTATCCTTGCCGCAGTTGGCACAGCGGCACTCATCACATCCTTGTCCGTCCTCGCGGGGCCAGACTGGTACGTCATTGAGAAAGCACGCGCCGCCAAACAGGCGGAGATGCAGCAGAAGGCAGGTGACCAGGCAGCCATGACGAAGGCCTGCCGGGAGATGATGACGCAGCCCATTATGATGCAGCCCAAGTAGGCAGCGCCTGAGGTCCGGGCGGGGCGTCTCTTGCCTCAAAGACGTCTCGCCTGGGGTTCACCAGTCCCATGCCATCGGCTGGCGGGCGACCGACAAATGTGCGACAACCTGCCACGGTGAGCCCATCCCAATCATGGCTAAACGCTGGTACTATTCTTGCAAAAATAGGCAACAGTTCTCGTGCGCACGTCTCTTCGCCGGCTATGGCTTGCCGGGTTCCTCATCACCGCCTTCCTGACAGTGCAACTGGCAGCGGCGGCTTACGCCTGTACGGGAAGCCGCTATTCGCTTGAGCAGATGGACGATATGGCCGGCATGATGGAGTCCTGTCCTGAGATGGCGAAGAATGCCCAGGACACGGGGGCGCATGACGGACTTTGCCTTGAGCACTGCCAGCTGGGTTCAAAATCTGTCGACCACACATCACCCCAAGTTCCGGCATTTCTGCCTGTCCTGCTGAGCGTGGTGGAGCCACCGCCTGCGCCGACTGCTGACCACTTCGCTCTGGTGTATGGCGACGCCATTCCACGCGCGCCACCACGACCGCTCTCCATCCTCCACTGTTGTTATCGCACGTAGCCTCCTGAGCAACGCAATTCGGGTGCTGTCTCGCTAGACGGGGACAGCTGTCGTTGCTCTTGGAGGCTTTATGCTTTTCCCTCGCCACCTGCTGCAGGCGCTACTTGTTGCGCCTGTGCTTGGCATGGCCATGCCGTTCATCGTGCATGCCCAGCCGGCCCCCCCTCTTTCCATCGAAGAAGCCGTTGCGCTAGCCACTACTCGCGCTGGCAATGCCGAGACCTCTCACGGTGCTGTCGAGGCGTCCATCCAAATGGCGGTCGCGGCCGGTCAACTGCCAGACCCCGTGCTCAAGCTCGGGCTCAACAACGTCCCAGTAACCGGCCCTGACCAGTTCTCCCTTAGCCGGGACTTCATGACTCAGCGCTCTGTCAGCGTTATTCAGGAGTTCACTCGCTCCGCCAAGCGCCGAGCGCGTACGGAGCGCTATGAAGCGGAAGCCGCCGCCGCAGAGGCACAGAGAGCCGTCAGCCTTGCCAATGTTCAGCGCAATGTGGCCACTGCCTGGCTCGACCTCTGGTATGCCGAGCAGACCGGTATGCTCCTCGGCCACCACGGCCACCCCCTCGACCTTGAGCTCCAAGCAGCGACAGCCACCTATCGGAGCGGGCGTGGCACGCGAACGGACGTGCTCGCAGCCGAGATAGAAATTCAGAAGCTGCATGACCGGCTTGATGAAAGCCGGGCGGCCGTGGACGCAGCCAAGGTCAACCTGGAGCGCTGGGTCGGCCAAGCGGCAAGTCGCCCGCTTTCTGCGCGGCCAAGTTTGGCAGTTCCCCAGCGCGGGCAGGAGCTTGCCCAAGACGAACTGGATGCCGTTCCGGAGATGGCGGCCTCCCAACGCGACATCGCCTTGGCGGAAGCAGATATTCGGGCGGTAGCCGAAACCAAAAAGCCAGACGTAACCGTCGAACTGATGTACAGCCAGCGCGGCTCCGCCTTCTCCAATATGGGTTCTCTCAACGTCAGCTTTCCCGTGCCTTGGGACCAGGGCAATCGGCAGGACCGCGAGGTTGCCGCCAAGTTGGCACAGGCGCAGGAGGCGCGAGCCAAGTCGGAAGTCATCGCACGTAATACCAGGGCCATGGTCGCGGCCAAGCTCGCCGAGCTGCAGCGCAATCTCAACCGGCTCAAACGCTACGACGAGAACATCTTGCCGTTGGCAAACGCCCAGGCAGACGCGGCACTGACGGCATACCGGGCCAACACTGGGCCCCTGGTCGCTGTTGCCGAGGCCAACCACCGAGCCATCGACACGGCGCTCGAGCGGCTAACACTTGAATCCAAGACGGCAAAGTTGTGGGCCGAATTGACCTTCCTAGTTCCGCTGCCGACCGCGCAAACCGAGCCTGCCACAAAGGAATCCAAATGAAGAAGCAAGCCATCTCCATCGTGGCAGGTCTGGTGGTCGCTGGGGGCGCGCTCTATGGAGCCTATCGCCTTGGCGCAGCGCAAGGCGGAAACTCCGCGCATTCACCGGCGGTGGCCACCGCCAATTCTGGCGACAGCGCCCCCAAGACCGGCAAGAAGATTCTGTATTGGCACGACCCCATGGTGCCCGGACAGCGCTTTGACAAGCCCGGCAAATCGCCCTTCATGGACATGCAGTTGGTGCCGGTTTACGAGGACGCTGGCGGCGGCTCGGCAGCAGTCACCATTGACAGCCGCATCACCCAGAACCTTGGCATCCGCACGGTAGAAGTCAAGTCGGGTCGGATGGAATCGGTGCTGGAGGTGCCCGGCAACGTCGCCATCAATGAGCGCGGCATCGAAGTCATCCAGGCGCGCACCGCTGGATTTGTCGAGCATGCCTATGCCAAGACCACGCTGGACCCAGTCAAGCGGGGACAGGCGTTAGTGGTCATCTATTCACCAGACTGGGTGGCCGCGCAGGAAGAGTATCTTGCCGTCGCGCGGATGAACTCAAGCCTGCCGGGCGACCTGCGTGGCGCGGCCATCGCACGGATGCGGCAAGCCGGCATGACCGAGAGCCAGATTCGACTAGTCGAAACCACCGGCAAGCTTCAAGCCCGGCTCAGCATCTCCAGTTCGGTCGATGGCGTCATCACCGAAGTCGGCGCCCGTGATGGCATGACAGTAACGCCGGGTATGACGCTGTTCCGCGTGGCGGACCTCTCTACTGTCTGGGTACTAGCTGAAGTGCCGGAGAGTCAGGCCTCAGCCGCCAGGCCCGGACAACAAGTTACGGCTACGGCTGCGGGTCTCCCCGGGCAAACGCTGACTGGCAAGGTCGACGCCATCCTGCCGGACGTCAACCCAAGTACGCGCACCCTGAAAGTCCGCGTTGAACTGCAGAACAAGAATCGCTTGCTGGTACCGGGCATGTTCGTCAGTGTCCGCTTTGGCGCGCAGGGCGGGGCCGACACGATTCTGGTGCCGACCGAAGCCCTTATCCGCACTGGCACCCGCACGATTGCCATGGTCGAGGTTGCCAACGGCGGATTCAGCCCGGTCGAGGTGAAGACTGGTGCCGAGGCGGACGGACAGACAGAGGTCACGGCGGGCCTGAAGGTCGGCCAGAAGGTTGTCACTTCGGGCCAGTTCCTGCTTGACTCGGAGGCGAGCCTGCGCGGTACCGCGACGCGCATGGAGAGCGCATCCACATCGGCTGCGGCAGTAGTGGCGGGACCGGAGCACGAAGGCATCGGGCGCATCGAGGCCATGTCCCCGGAAGCGCTGACCATCTCCCACCGGCCCATACCAACTATCCATTGGGGTGCCATGACGATGGATTTCAAGGCGCCGCCAACCGGGATGCCGAAGGGCCTGAAGGAGGGCCAACAAGTTCGATTCAAGTTCCACATGGAGGCAGACGAGACGCCGGTGCTCTCCTCAGTGCAGCCGGCCTCCGCCGCTGGGGGGACCAAGCCATGATTGCTCGACTCATCCGCGCGTCCATCCATAACCGCTTTCTCGTCCTGATGGTGACCGCCATGCTGACCGCATGGGGACTGTGGGCCGTGCGCAGCACGCCGCTCGATGCGCTGCCCGACCTGTCGGACGTCCAGGTCATTATCCGTACGCCATTTCCCGGCCAGGCACCACAGATTGTCGAGAATCAGATCACCTATCCGCTAACCACCACCATGTTGTCGGTGCCTGGCGCCAAGACCGTGCGGGGCTATTCATTCTTCGGTGACTCCTTTGTCTACGTGCTGTTCGAGGATGGCACCGACCTCTACTGGGCGCGGTCGCGCGTGCTGGAGTACCTCAACCAGGTGCAATCCCGCCTGCCGGCTGCTGCCAAGCCGGCACTGGGCCCGGATGCCACCGGCGTTGGCTGGGTCTACGAGTACACACTGGTGGACAAGACCGGCAAGCATGACGTGAGTCAGCTGCGCGCGCTGCAGGACTGGTTCCTGCGCTTCGAGTTGAAATCGCTGCCGAATGTCGCCGAAGTCGCCTCCATCGGCGGCATGGTCAAGCAGTTTCAGGTCGTACTGAAGCCGGACCGGCTGCGCGCCTATAACCTGTCCCAAGCCAAAGTCCTCGCGGCACTCAAGGGAGCCAACCAGGAAGCCGGTGGTTCGGTGCTGGAACTGGGCGAAGCGGAATACATAGTGCGCGCCTCCGGCTACCTGAAGACGCTTGACGATTTCCGGCAGATACCGCTGGTGACAAGCAACGCCGGTATCCCGGTGCGGCTAGGAGACGTCGCCACCGTGCAGCTCGGCCCCGAAATACGGCGCGGCATCGCCGAACTGGACGGCCAGGGCGAGGTGGCCGGCGGCGTTATCGTGATGCGGTCGGGCAAGAACGCCTTGGAAACCATCGAGGCGGTGAAAGCCAAGCTGGCCTCGTTGCAGAAGAGCCTGCCAGCCGGCGTCGAGATTGTCCCGACTTATGACCGGTCGGCGCTCATCAACCGCGCGGTTGAGAACCTGACGCACAAGCTCATCGAGGAATTCATCGTCGTCGCGCTGGTATGCCTGGTGTTCCTCTTCCACTTGCGCTCGGCCCTGGTTTCCATCGTCTCCCTGCCACTCGGCGTCCTTGCGGCATTCCTGGTCATGCGATACCAGGGCGTCAACGCCAACATCATGTCGCTTGGCGGGATTGCTATCGCCATCGGCGCCATGGTCGATGCCGCCGTGGTCATGATTGAGAATGCGCACAAGCATCTGGAGCGATGGCATGAAGAGAATCCCAGAAGAGACCTCAAGGGCCATGAGCACTGGACCGTCATTGGTGAGTCAGCCGCCGAGGTCGGGCCGGCGCTGTTCTTCTCCTTGCTGATAATCACGCTGTCATTCATTCCCGTGTTCACCCTGGAGGCACAGGAAGGCAGGCTCTTCTCGCCGCTCGCCTTCACCAAGACCTATTCGATGGCAGCAGCGGCAGGACTTTCGGTCACGTTGGTCCCAGTCCTGATGGGCTACATGATTCGCGGCAAGATTCCCACGGAGCAGGCCAACCCGCTGAGTCGATGGCTGATTCGCGCCTATCAGCCTGTCCTGGCGAAGGTGCTTACCTATCCCAAGACGACTGTGGCCATCGCTTTCATACTGCTTGTTGCGACAGCATGGCCAGCCATGCGAATTGGCGGTGAATTCATGCCACCACTTGACGAGGGGGACCTGCTCTACATGCCGTCGGCCCTGCCGGGGCTCTCAGCCGGTAAGGCTGCCCAGCTACTGCAGCAGACCGACCGTCTCATCAAGACAGTTCCTGAGGTAGCGTCTGTGTTCGGCAAAGCCGGCCGAGCGGATACCGCGACCGACCCGGCACCCATGGAGATGTTCGAGACAACGATTCAGTTCAAGCCGCGCGACCAGTGGAGGCCCGGCATGACGACCGACAAATTGGTGGAGGAACTGGACCGGGTGGTGAAAGTGCCGGGTCTGTCCAACATCTGGGTGCCGCCTATTCGCAATCGTATCGACATGCTCGCGACCGGCATCAAGAGCCCGGTCGGCATCAAGGTCGCAGGAACCGACCTACAGGAAATCGACCGCTTGTCGACGCGGATTGAGGAGGTAGTAAAGACGGTGCCTGGCGTCACCTCAGCGCTGGCTGAAAGACTGTCCGGCGGACGATACGTCGACGTCAACATTGACCGCATGGCCGCCGGTCGTTATGGACTCAACATCGAGGATGTCCAGGGCATCGTCTCGTCTGCCATCGGCGGTGACAACGTGGGTGAAGTCGTAGACGGCCTGGCACGCTATCCCATCAATGTTCGCTATCCGCGCGACTACCGTGACTCGGTGGAGCAACTGCGCAGCCTTCCCATCGTCACAGACAGAGGTCAGCAGATTGTTCTGTCCGATGTAGCCACCATTCGGGTGGTCCAAGGCCCACCCATGTTACGCAGCGAGAATGCCCGCCTATCGGGCTGGATATATGTGGACATTCGTGGACGGGACCTGCGCTCAGCGGTACAGGATATGCAAGCTGCGGTGGCCAAGGCCGTGCCGATGCCGGCGGGCTACTCACTTAGCTGGTCCGGGCAGTTTGAGTATCTGGAACGCGCGACCGCGAAGCTGAAAGTGGTTGTGCCATTCACGCTGCTCATCATCTTTGTGCTGCTCTACCTGGTTTTCGGCCGTATCGACGAAGCGATTCTCATCATGGGCACCTTACCGTTGGCGCTCATTGGCGGCTTCTGGCTGCTCTACCTGCTGGGCTACAACCTCTCCGTCGCTGGCGTGGTTGGCTTCATAGCCCTCGCCGGGGTAGCTGCCGAATTCGGCGTCATCATGCTGCTGTACCTGAAGCAGGCATGGGGAGAACGTGAACAGAACGGGAGAAATACCACCGACGCGTTGCTGGAGGCCATCCAGGAAGGTGCAGTTTTGCGCGTGCGGCCCAAGGCGATGACCGTCGCCGTGATTCTCGCAGGCCTGATTCCCATCATGTGGTCAAGCGGCACTGGCTCAGAGGTGATGCAGCGCATCGCCGCACCGATGGTCGGTGGCATGGTCACCGCGCCTTTGCTCTCCTTGTTTGTCGTGCCGGCTGTTTATTTGCTGATGCGCAGACGCCGAACCAGCGCACACACCATTTCCCCTCAACCCTCTCTTCACGAGGAATCACGATGAAACTCGCCTCTACTCTCTCCGTTATTCTTGCGCTTGCTGCAGCACCCGCTTCATTCGCGGCGACTCCGATGGATGGCATGGACATGAAGCCAACGGCTCAGTCGAAGCAGGCGGTGCAGCCTGTCGCAGCAGAAATCAAGAAAATTGACCTGCAAGCCGGCAAGGTGACGCTCAAGCATGGTCCTATCGACAACCTTGGGATGGGCGCAATGACCATGTCGTTCCCGGTGAAGGACCGGGCAGCGCTAAAGAACTTCAAGGAAGGCGACAAGGTTTCCGCCACCTTCGACGCGGTGGACGGCACGCCAACGGTGGTGGACATGCGTCGCCCCTAATTCTTGGTTTCAGCACCGCTGGATGCGGTGCTGAAGACTTGCGAAGTGCTCATGCCCGTTACCGGCGATGAAGGAGGATACATGCCAGGTTGTGCTTAACCGACACACCATCGGTGTGCCGATTTCTATCCATATTTTGAAGGAGACATGCCATGCGAAAGTACATTCTTCCCCTGCTGATGCTGTTGTCCCTATCTGCCCTCGCGGCCGAAGAGCAGACCATCGAGCTCAAAGATGGGGGCAAGGTCGTGGTCAAGAAGGATGGCACCATGTCTCCGACATGTACATCGCGCTCTTCAGCAACTTCATTCCGTGCGGCGTGCATGAGGCGGTGTACATCCTGGACGGGCTCATCAAGAATGGCTCTGAGATTCAGCCGGATACCATCCACGGTGACACGCAGGCGCAGAGCGGACCGGTGTTTGGTCTGTCCTACCTGCTGGGTATCAACCTGATGCCGCGCATGCGCAATATCAAAGATCTGGTGCTGTACAAGGCGGACCGGCGACGCAGATACGACCATATCGAGCGGCTGTGCCGCCAGTCCATCGACTGGGACCTGAAGCAACTACACTATCCCGACATGATGCGCGTTGCCGTCTCGATCAAGGCCGGCAAGATGACGCCGTCGACCATCCTGCGCCGGCTGGGTTCAGAGAGCACGAAGAATAAGCTTTACTTTGCGTTCCGGGAACTGGGCCGCGTCATCCGCACGCTGTTCTTGCTGAAGTACCTGAACGACCCGGAGCTCCGGCGCACCATTCATGCCGCGACGAACAAGAGCGAGCAGTTCAATGACTTCGCGCAGTGGTTGATGTTTGGTGGCGACGGCGTCATCGCCGAAAATCTACGGCACGAACAGCGCAAGGTGATCAAGTACAACCAGTTGGTCGCCAACATGGTCATCCTCCACAACGTTCAGTGGATGTCGCGCAAGCTGAAGGATTTGCAGGAACGCGGGCACCCGGTGAATGCCGAAGTGCTCAAGGCGCTGTCGCCATACCGCCGCGAGCATATCAACCGGTTCGGAGATTACCTACTCGACTTGCAGCGGCGTGTGCCGCCACTCGATCCATCGATCGATTTCCTAGTCAAATCAGCGGCTTAGCGGAGATGTGGCGGATTTTTTGCGAATCCCGGCCAACCCTCTAGCACCCTGTGGCCCGTCCCTGCTGCTGCCGCTCCCCAGTGCTTTTTAATCATATTTGTGCTTCATGAGGCACGGCCTCCTTCCACTAGTGCACGATATGCGTTGACCTAGGCCTTATTGCAAATGATAATGCGTCGCATTTGAATATTTATTACAACGCATTACAGGGAAAATGAGCCTAAATCTCCACCCGTTGCAGCGCGCCGTTCTTGCCGTATTCGCCTGCCAGCCGATGCTTGTCGGCATCGCCCACTCACAAGAAGCCAGCCAGGACAGCGCTGCCCGCAGCCTGCCGGAGGTCACCGTCAAGGCCGACGTCAGCCGCGAACTGGGCGAGGGCTATAACCCGCCTAACGCCGTCAGCGCGACCAAGACCGAGGCGCCGCTGCGCGATGTTCCCCAGACCGTGAACGTGGTGACGGCCGACGTCATGCGCGACCAGCACGCCAGTTCAATGCAGGACGCGCTGAAGAACGTGCCCGGCGTGTCGTTCTCCACGGGCGACGGCCAGCGCGACCAGGTGTCGATCCGCGGTTTTTCGGCGATTGCTGACCAGTTCGTCGACGGCATTCGCGATGACGCGCTTTACTTCCGTGACTTGTCGAACGTCGACCGCATCGAGGTCGTCAAGGGTCCGGCGGCCGTGCTCTACGGCCGCGGCTCGTCGGGCGGCCTGATCAACCGCGTGACCAAGAAGCCGGGGCTAGACGTTACCGACTTCGCACTGAGCTACGGCATGTGGGCCGACCGCCGCGCCGAGGCCGACGTGGGCCGCGTGTTTGCCGACGGCGCCGCCGCCTTCCGTGTGACGGGTGCCATGGAAAAGGCCAACAGCTACCGCTCGCAGCAGTTCCTGGACCGCTCCGCCGTGGCGCCGTCGCTGGAGCTGCGTATCGCGCCGCAGACAACGGTGCTGTTGCAGGCCGACTATCTGGAAGACCGCCGCGTGACTGACTTCGGCATCCCGGCATACAACGGCCGGCCCGTCGATGTGCCGGCGTCCCGCTACTACGGCGCGGCCAATGCGCGCGACGCCGACTACTCCCAATCGCGCGTGTACTCGGGCACGGCCACGATCAACCATCGCTTCAACGACAACTGGTCGCTTCGCAACGCCACGCGGTACTACCACTACTCGCTGGACCGCAACAACACGCTGACCAGCTCGGTCAACGAGGCGACGAAGACGCTGACGATGTCGCACTCCAACGTCTATCGCGAAGAGCATGGCTGGTTCAACCAGACCGACCTGACGCAGAAGGCGACGATCTTCGGCACCATGCATGAAATCCTGTACGGCATGGAGATCGGCCAGCAGAACAAGGATTTGGTGAACTTCACCCGCGCTGTGCCGGGCCGCTTTGACCTCTTCAACCCGGTGCTGCCGACACTGCCGCGCCTGGTCGGCGGCACGCCGGCCACGAGCAACCTGGCCACCGCCAAGACGCTGGCGTTCTACACGCAGGACATGATCAGCTTCACCGAGCAGTGGAAGGCGCTGCTGGGCGTGCGGTACGACAATTTCCAGCAGGACACGTTCCAGCGCCTGGCCGGCCAGAAGAACCTGTCGCGTACCGACAATGCCTGGAGCCCGCGTGCGGGCCTGGTCTGGCAGCCGTCGAAGGCGCAGTCGTATTACGTGTCGTGGAGCCGGTCGTTCCAGCCGTCGGGCGAGGCCTTCGCGCTGGCTGCGAACAACGCCGAACTGGCGCCCGAGACGACCAACAACACCGAGGTGGGCGCTAAGTACGACTGGCTCGACGGCAAGGCGAGCACGACGATTTCAGTGTTCCGGCTGGAGCGGAACAATATGAAGATCGCCAACGCCACCGGCACGGCGTTGATTCCGGTCGGCGAACAGCGCACGGATGGCGTGGAACTCAGCGCCGCCGCGGAACTCGGCAGCGGCTGGCGCGTGTTGGCCGGCTACGCCTACCTGGATGCGGTGGTCACCAAGTCGACCCCCGCGTTCCAGGACAAGCGTGCCACGCTGACGCCGCGCCATTCCGGCAACTTCTGGCTGACCAAGACGCTGGGCTACGGCTTTGGCATCGGCGGTGGCCTGAACCTGGTGGGCGCTCGGATGGCCGACCAGGCCAATACGGTGACGCTGCCAGGCTATGTCACGGCGGACATGATGGCCTGGTATCGCCACGGGCCGTTCGAGGGGCAACTGAACCTGTACAACCTGTTCAACACGAACTACATCGTGTCGGCGCACGGTTCGAACGCAAACTTGAATATGCCGGGCGCGCCACGCAGCGTGATGGCGACGATCCGGTATCGGATGTAAGCGTCGCGACAACCTACCCAGGGCGGTGCCTTCGCCCTGAGACCGCAAGCAGCCATTGGGTCGCCTGTACAGGCGACCCAATGGCTCGACACCAGCTGACGATCAGGTAGCTGGAGCCGCGCTGCGCCGCGCGGCCCATGTCGGCGCACGTGGACTGTATCGTCCGCTGACCCCGTTCCCCTCGCTAGGGGTGTATTTACATTTAGTAATACGAATCATTATAGTTATCGCTTTCGTTATCTTCTAAAGTACTACACGAGCATACCCATTCAACGTAACCCTTAACTTCCAAGGCACGAGGAACATCATGCAAGACATCTTCATCCTGGCGCATGTACCCACCGCCCCCGTCAATGAAGGCTTTCTGCCCGCTGCGACGGCACTGGGGTTCTCCGTTGTACTGCTGACCGATTGCGCCGATGCCCACCGCGCGCACTTCGCCAACGCCGGGCTGGCAGCCTATCCAAATGAAATCGTTGCATGCGACGTCTTCAATCCGGTGGCAGTGATCGATGCCATCACGCGGCGCGGCAGCAAGCCCGCTGCCGTGTTCTCCAATAGCGACCATCTGCAAACTGCCACCGCCATTGCCGCCGCCTATTTCGGCATGCCGGGCAAGGACTGGCGCGTTGCTTACGCCGCCAAGAACAAGGCCGAGATGCGCCGCCGCCTGGCGAACCTGGGCATCGACACGCTGTGGCACGCCGTGGTGTGCGATCCCATCGCATTGACAGCACTCGCTGACGTCCCGATGCCGTGCATCGTCAAGCCGCGCGAAGGCGTAGCGAGCCAGCAGGTCAGTCTGGCGCGCAGCCAGGCTGACCTTGCCGAGCAATGCGGGGCGATCTGGGCTCAGCACCCGGGCCAGGCGTTGCTGCTGGAGGAATACCTGGAAGGCCCGCTCTATACACTGGAAACGCTCGGCGACGGCAAGCAGATTCGCGCGCTGGGAGGATTTCGCGTGGCGCTGTCCCCGCCGCCCTACTTCGTTGAACTCGAAGCGGTATGGGGTGCGGGCCTGCCCGCGTCGATCGAGGCGGAAGTGCTGGATATCATCAGCCGTTTCGGCATCGGCTTCGGCGCCTGCCATACCGAGTACGTGCTGACGCCGAAAGGCCCGCGGCTTATCGAGATCAACTATCGCAGCATCGGCGACTACCGCGAGTTCCTGCTGTCCGACACCCTCCAGTTTCCGCTGTTCGAACAGGTCCTGCACCTTCATCTTGGCGAGACGCTGCCGGAGTTCGACATGCCCAAGCGGGCAGCATGGATCCGCTATTTCACGGCACAGGCCGAAGGCTTGCTGCGGCAGGCGCCTCCCCCCAGCAAGCATGAAAGCGACGGCGTGCGCCTGACCTACCAGCCGCTGCGCAAGGTAGGCGATGCCATCCAGCTCACGAACTCCAACAAGGATTATGTGGGCGTGCTGCGCGGCAGCGGTCCGGATTCCGCTGGCCTTGCTGCCGCGGTGGAACTGGCCAGCAGCAAGCTGGCGTGGGAGATCGCACAATGACCGTCCGCTTGCCTGTCCAGTCGAGCCTGTCGCCTGCGGTGCCGGTGACCGATCCGGATGCCGCATATATCTGCATCCGTGTCGTCGATACACTGCTCCGGGAAGATGTCCGCGCGTGTGCCAGCCGCGGTGAACTAAGCAACGGCGACGCCCTGCAGGCCAGCGCGGCCTATGGCTTCGATGCCAGCCAGCAATGGCTGCGCGTCGACCATCTTGGCGCCGGCACGCTCTGGATTCCGGTAACCGCCACCCGATACATGCAGGACTGGCGCCTGACGCGCCTGCCGCTGTTGCAGGAACACGCCGGCGAATTGTCGGCGCTGCATGATGTCGACGCGATTCTGGCGGCGTTTGCCGGCGACCTGCCCGCCGAAGCCGCGCGCCTGTTCACCGCGTACGGCGATGAATGCCGCGCGGCCAGAGCGCATCGCGAAACGTCGATGGCCGAACGCGCGCGCTGGTTCGCGCAACCTGGCAGCTCAGACGGGCACACGTTACCGGCATGGCACCAGCGCATGCTGCACTACGACCGGCTCGCCGGGTTTCTCGACCATCCCTACTATCCTACTGCCCGCGCCAAGCTGGGATTCGCTACCGCCGATCTGGCACAGTACGCGCCCGAATTCCAGCCTGCATTCGCGCTAAACTGGCTGGCCGTACCGTGCGCGCGCCATCATCCCAGCGGTGGCACGCTACCGTCGAACTGGCCGGCGTTCGCTGATGTCGGCCTCGACCCAATGCTGGCCCGGACGCACGCACTGGTACCGGTGCATCCGTTCGTGTGGCAGCATCATCTGGAAGCCTTCCTGATTGAGGCCGGACTTGAGGGCGAGGTGATTCGCGCCCCACGCGCGTACCTGCGTGTCTCCCCTACCCTGTCGGTTCGCTCGCTGATCCTGCTCGACGCGCCCGAATGGCACGTCAAGCTGCCGCTTACCATTCGGACACTCGGCACCAAGAATATCCGCACCATCAAGCCCAGCACCATCGGCGACGGGCATCGCATCCAGTCCATGCTTGGCGATATCGTCCGGCGTGAGCCGGGCCTCAGCGGACAGGTGCTGCTCACCGACGAGGCCAATGGCGCCCACGTTGACCAGCGCCCATTCCTCGGCTACATCCTGCGCCGCTACCCCGCACAGCAATTGGCGGACGCGACGGTGGTGTCCGTTGCCGGCCTGCTGGCCGAGTCCGCCGGTGGCAATTGCGTGGCCGAAGAACTTGCCGGCCGCTACCATGGTGGCGACCTCGATGTGTGGTTTGACGCCTATCTGGCGCTCACGCTGCGCCTGCACCTGACGCTGTGGCTACGCTATGGCATTGCGCTGGAATCGAACCAGCAGAACTCGATGCTGGTCTACAGCAATGACGGGCTGCGGCTGCTGCTGAAGGACAACGATGCCGCTCGCATCGACCGCGGCGTGCTGGCCCGACGGTGGCCAGAACTGACGGCCCGCCTCGACGGGTTGGAAGACCAGCGTATCGGCGTCGCCGATGCGCTGCCGCTGGCCCAAATGTTCGTCACTATCACGCTGCAGCTGAATATTGCCGCACTAGTGGAGGGCCTGGCACTGCGTCGTGTAACCGATCGCGCAACAGGATACGCACGCGTGCGCCGCCACGTGGAGGCCACCCTTGCCGAACTGGCCGCGGCCGGGGAGGACACGACCTTCGCGCGCCAGTTGCTGCTCGGCGACGACAGGCTCCACCTCAAGTACCTGCTGACCGCCGCATCGCTGGCGGAAAAAGCGCAGACCGGCGCCACCGATGTCAACAAGTTCTATGGCAAGCGCGCGCCCAACTTCCTGAAGGTGGCCTTATGACCACTGGCACGCGACAGGTGGTCGCGGTGGTCATGCTGTGCCATTTCATCGCCGCCTTCGCGGCGCTGGGCATGCCGCCGTTCTTCGCACTGATTCTGCAGCGCTCGCTGCACAACGACGTGCCATGGCTCGCGGGCGCGTTCTATGTGGTGCCAACTCTGCTGGCGGCGGTGTCGGCACCATGGTGGGGCCGGCTTGCAGACCGCTTCGGCAAGAAGCCGCTGCTGCTGCGCGCGCAACTGGGGCTGGCAGCAAGTTTCCTGCTTGCCAGCTACGCGACCAGTTCGTTTTCCTTCCTGGCAGCGCTCGTGCTGCAGGGCGTGTTGGGCGGTACGTTCTCTGCGTCCAACGCCTATCTGGCAACTGTCGCCAGTGGCACCACGCTTACACGCAGCCTGACGGCGATGCAGTGGTCGGCGCGCGCCGCGCTGGTGGCGGCCCCCGCCTGTCTCGGCCTCTGGATCGGCGAGGCATCCCCGATCGAGCTGTACCGGTGGCTTGCGTTGCTGCCATTGGCCGCCGCAGTTCTGATCGCATGGTTGCCCGAGGGCGATGCCGCCAGCGGCGCCACGAAGCGACCGCCGAAACGTGCGGCCGGCGCAACTGCCGCTGCACCTGCCACGCCGCGGCAAATCTATGTGCTGCAGTTCGCGTTTGTGTTCGCGACCGTTGTGACGTTCCCATACTTCATCCCGGACATGCAACAGCGCATGCCTGAGATATCCGCGGCGACTGCCGGCCTGCTCTTCGGCCTTCCACACCTGGTGTACCTGGCTGCGGCACCGCTGCTGTCACGGCGGCTGGGGCTGGCGCCATCGCTGGGGCTTCTTGCGACCGCCTACGGCACGCTGGTGGTCACCCTGGCGGCACAGGCGGCACCGCTCGGCCTGCCTGCCCTGGTGGCCTGGCGACTGCTGATGGGCACCGCCATGACCGTCGGATTCATCGCGCTGCACGCGCTCGTGGCGAGCGTAGTGCACGCCAGCAACGCAGGGCGCACCTTCGGCTGGTTCGAAAGCAGCTCGAAGTGGGGCGGCGTCGCGGCCGGGCTTGCCGCCGGCGCGGCAGTCAGCATCGCCAGCCCACGCGCGCCATACCTGCTTGGTGCCGCGCTGCTGGCCATCACTGTCGGCTACCTGCTTCTTACCGCCCGACAGCGGATGAGCACACTTTGATCCCTCCTGGACACGAGGCTACAAAAAACATGCGATCGCAAACCAACACGGAACACCCTGGCACCCTCCGACTATCGGCGGAAATCGCTGCCGGGCGGCGCTGCCAGGAAACACTGCTGAATTGCTACTGCCGCGAAGTGGCAGCGCCCAACGGCCAACTGCGCGTCGCCCCCCCTGTGGGCCAGCATGATTGGCCAGCGGCTATCACGATGACGCTGCAGCGCGAGCAAGGCCAGGTTCTGCAGGTACAACTGCCGCACATTCACGATCGCCTGCTGACCGTGGTCGGCGGTGCCTGGCTCACAGGCAACTATCGGTACTTGTCTCCTGTCTTCCACAAGGCTGAGAACAAGCCCTGGGCACTGCTGGACTGGGAATCGCTTGCAGCGCTGCTGTTGCGCGAGATGGCACTGCATCACGAACTGCCGCCCAACACCGAGCTGATGGAGCAAATCCGCAACAGCGTGGCCGTCAGCACGGAGGTGCTGTCCCTGCTGGTGCCTTCGACTATTCCTGCCGATCCGCAGGAGGCCTACATCGATTCCGAGCAATCGCTGACTTTCGGTCATCCGTTCCACCCGACGCCCAAGAGCCGGCAAGGCTTCTCCGACGACGACCTCTTGCGATACTCGCCGGAGCTGCGTACGCGCTTTGCACTCGCATGGTTTGCCGTGCCGCGCGAAGACATTGCGCAGCAGTCGCTGCTCGACGCTAGCTGCGACCAGCTGATCGCGGCAAATGCCCCGCCAGTGCCGGCCGACCGCGTCGCAGTGCCGGTCCATCCTTGGCAGGCCGGCTATCTGCGAGAGCATCCGCTCGTGGACCATGCACTGTCCAGTGGACGGATACAAGACCTCGGCCCGCAGGGCGGGGATTTCTTCCCCACCTCGTCGATCCGCACGCTGTACCAGCCCGGCAACCTGTACTTCTATAAGCTGTCCCTGAACATCCGCATCACCAATTGCGTGCGCAAGAACGCCTGGTATGAGCTGGAAAGCGCCACGCACGTCAATCGCGTGCTGCGCCCATTGCTGCCCGATCTCGGGCGCCTGTTCCCCGGCCTGACGCTGATGGAGGAGCCGGCATTCCTGTCGGTCGACCTCAAGGATGCCGATGCCGAAAAGAACCGCCAGGTCATCGAGGGATTTGGGCTGATCCTGCGCCAGAGTGTCGACACGCTGCGCGCGCCAGACTGCGTTCCCCTGCTCGCCGGCTCGCTGTTCGGGAACCACTACTACGGCGAAGCCCGCATGCGCCGGCTACTGGCAGGGCTGGCCGAACAGGCAGGAACCCATGCGGATGCGATGACCGAGCGCTGGTTCTCCGACTACGTCTCGCAACTTGTTTATCCGGTTTTTCACCTGTTTTTCGCCCACGGTATCATCTTCGAACCGCACTTGCAGAATGTGGTGCTCGGTCTGCGGCAGGGCATGCCCGCGCAGATGTTCCTGCGCGACTTCGAAGGCGTAAAGCTGACGCCCTCGCGCCATCCCGCCGCAAGCATGCCGGAGCTCAGCGCGCGCGCGCAGGCCTCGCTCTGGTACGACGAAGACCAGGGCTGGAATCGCATCGCCTATTGCCTGTTCGTCAACAACTTGTGCGAAGTCATCGCGCAGCTGGGCGGCGGCAGGCAGGCGATGACCGCGCGGCTGTGGTCCGTCGTGCGTCATCACTTGCACACCTACCAGCATCGCCATGGCAATGCTGCGTCCGCCCGGCGTGTCAACGGGCTGCTGGCCGGCAGCCCCTTCCCGGCCAAGACCAACTTCAGCAACCGCTTCTTCCAGCGCGCCGACCGCGCTTCAACCTACGTGCCCGTTACCAATCCCATTCCGCTCGCCGGCCTGGAGGCCGCATGGCAATGACTGCCCCTGAACTGCGCTGGACGCGCGTTGCCGCACACCTCCACGACGCGCTTGCCGATGCCAGCGCCCCCCTGTGCGCGTACGTCTATGACCTGGAGGCGCTGAGGCAGCATGCCGCGGCAACGGTGCGCAGCCTGCCGCCCGGGTTCGAGCTGTTCTACGCGATCAAGGCCAACTCGGACCTGCCGATCCTGCAGACGCTGGCGCCGCTCACGCACGGGTTCGAGATCTCTTCCGGCGGCGAGCTGGCCTGGGTGCGCGAGCACTTCGCCGAAGTGCCGCTGATCTTCAGCGGCCCTGGCAAGACCGATGCGGAACTGGCCAGCGCGCTCGACCTCGGCGTCGACGCACTGCATGTGGAAAGCCAGCATGAACTTGAGCGGCTGGCATGGCTTGCGCGGGAGCGCGGCGTCGCCGCGCCGGTGCTGCTGCGGGTCAATCTCGCGATCGATGGCTTGCAAGCCACCACGCTGATGATGGGCGGCAAGCCCACGCCGTTCGGCATTGCCGGCGACCAACTGCCGGGCTGCCTGGCGTGGCTGCGCACGCATCCGGAGATCCGGCTGCGAGGCTTTCATTTCCACCTGATGTCCCACCAGCTCGATGCTGCCGCCCACCTGCGCCTGCTCGACGCCTACCTACAGCAAGTACGGCTCTGGCGCGAACAGTATGCGCTGGACACGCTGGACCAGATCAACGTTGGCGGCGGCATTGGCGTCAACTATCGCGAACCCGAGCGGCAATTCGACTGGGCCACCTTTGCCCAGGGGCTGTTGGCGTTGTCGGCGCGCCGCGACGGGCTGACCGTGCGCTTCGAGTGCGGGCGCTATATCACCGCCTTCTGCGGATACTACGCGATGGAGGTGATCGATGTGAAGCACGCGTTCGACCGCCCCTTTGTGGTGGCCAGCGGCGGCACGCACCACTTCCGCACGCCTTATGCACAGGGGCACAGCCACCCCTTCCGGGTGCTGCCCGTGGAGGTTTGGCGCTATCCATTCCCCCGGCCCGGCATCCGCGACGCACGCGTCAGCGTGGTCGGCCAGCTCTGCACGCCGAAGGACATCCTTGCCCAGGACACGCAGGTGGACAGCGTGCGCGCCGGCGACCTGGTGGTCTTTCCGTACGCCGGCGCCTACGCATGGCATATCTCGCACCACGACTTCCTGCGCCACCCGCACCCTTCACACTGGTATTTGCCCACGGAGAACGCCTATGCTGCAGCCTAACATACTTAAGGATAAGATCGCTGCCGGGCGCGCCGTGTTCGGACTGATCAACTCGCTGCCGTTGCCGCTAATGACAGAGATGATCGGCTACGCAGGGTTCGACTTCGTGATCCTGGACCTGGAGCACGTGGGTGTGAACCCGCAGACGCTGGAGAACATGATCCGTGCGGCGGAATGCGCCGGCACGACCGCACTGGTACGCGTGCCGGGCGCCGCGCCTGACATCATCCTGCGCGTGCTGGACGCCGGCGCGCAGGGCATTGTGGTGCCACACGTGCGCAACCGGGCAGAGGCCGAGTTGGCAGTATCTAGCACGCGCTATCACCCGCTTGGTACGCGCGGCATCACGGGCGGCCGGACCACCGGCTTCGGCACGCTGACCCTGCCGGCCTACTTCGAACAGGCAAACAGCGAGCTGATGGTCGTGGCCATGATCGAGGACCGGGAAGGCGTTGACGCCATCGAAGAGATCGTTGCCGTGACAGGCATAGACATGGTGCTGGAAGGCGCGACCGACCTGTCGCAGAGCCTTGGTGTACCAGCCGACGCGCAGCACCCCTCGGTCCAGGCCGCCATCCGCCGGATCGCCCACGCCTGCCGGGCACGCGGTGTGCCGTTCTGCGCTATTCCACGTGCGCCCGGTCAGTGCGAGCAATGGCGGGAACAGGGCGTTCACACATTCCTGCTCGGCGACGACCGTGCTACGGCTTTCCGGGCCATGAAACGGATGTTGGGCGACTATCGTGACTGAGATGCAAGCATATCGCGCGGTCGTTCGAGGCCAAGCAAGGTTGAATGTAAATTAAAAGGTATGAACAGGTTTTGAATGATCTACGTTCTACCTTAAGAACAACTATGTGGCGGCCACGCAAGACACACTACTGGAAGCGATCGCCGAGGAAGTCGACGCGCTGGGCGGCGCTTTCATCGCTGAAGTAAGCCGCGCGACCGAGCTGCCGGCAGCACGGCTTGAAGGCGAGCGGAAGCGCACCAGCAATCAGATGCGCATTTTGCCCACACAGGCCGAATGACTTTGCGTTGGAGCGTGTATCGACCGTGCACAGCCAGAGCGTGAGCCCTGTAGTAGTGAAAGCGCATCCTGGGCATATGGTCACGTCCGAATACGCTCCTGCATGCGAAGCTTCCCCTTCGGCTGCTCTGGTAGTACCAATCGACACCCGGCACCAATCACCTGAAAACAGATTTTGATACAAGATCCTTAGATGACGCCGTCAACGAGCGTACCGCTCGTCTCGTTCCTGTTGATAGCTACCTCCTGCTTTTTTCCCGCGACCCCTTCGGAGGCTGTGGAGCTGTGAGGTAGGCAGCATTGAGCAATCTTTGGGGATAAGTAAGCGTGAGAAAAACTATTTCGCTGGCCATCATGGCGGCAGTCGCCGCTGTTGCATCCGGCAGTACACAAGCTCATGTGAATGTCGGTGTCGGCATCGGCGTCCCGCTACCCTTCGTAGCTGCGCCCGTGTATGCTCCCGCTCCTGTCTATGCTCCGTCGCCAGTGTTCGTGGAGCCGCGACCAGTCATCGTTGCTCCAGGATACTACGACGACTGGCGCGAACGTGCCTGGCGAGAGCGCCAATGGCGTGAACAACGCTGGAGAGAGCATGAGTGGAGAAGGCGCCAGCGTGAGTGGCATCGCTGGCAGGATGACGACGATGATTGAAGCAGCGCGCATCATGTGTCAGCGACATTACCGCTAATTAGCGCCCAAAGGCCTGACGCCAGCGTTGGCGGCTGTCCTCTTGATTCCCGTGAATCGCCAGGGCCTCCCCCACATCCAACCAAGGTCGATATCCTGCGCTGGCGGTCTTTGCCACGGGAGGGCTGCGTCACTAGGATCGATGGTCGGCTTTGTGACCGTGCGCGGCATCACACTGCGCAACTCCATCATGCCCATTTCGCACTAACAGCACTTGGTACAGGTCGAAGACCACACGTCGGACCTAGATGGCGACGCTTGGGGCAACTGTGCGGCTGGCGCCCATTCTGATGACTGCGCTGGTTACCCGGCTGGGCCTATTGCCGCTGGTGCTGGAATCCGGTGCGCCTGGCAACTGTGATTCTGGGCGGCCTCCTCGCGTCGAACGTGCTGAACCTGCTGATGCTAGCCAACGCTAGCGCTGCGCTGCGGCCAGTTTGACCGTGGCACGCACAGCGGAGCAGTGCATTTACTCCCTTCGCGGCCATTCCTAGACGGAAGCCACAGGCGTCCCGCTTACTATTTGAAATGGCTACGTATATAGTGGCGGCCTCATCAGCGGCCAGCACATTCACCCTGTTACAGGTCGTAACGCCTGTATTAGTTCTCAAATACGCGCGTCCCTACTAGGGAAATGCTGATCAATTCAGCCACAAGTCATCCGACGGAAAGTGTGGCGCGTTGAAGGGTGAGGCATGGGAAACAAAGACGAGCATGAAACAAACGAGCTTTGCAGATGTTGAGTTCGCGAAGAAGAAGCGCGTGACACGGCGCGAGAAGTTTCTCGGAGAGATGGATCGGATCGTGCCGTGGGCACGGTGGACGGCGTTGATCGAGCCGCTGTATCCGACGAGCGGCCGTGTTGGGCGGCAGCCGATTGGCGTGGAGAGGATGTTGCGGATGTACTGTCTGCAACAGTGGTTCAGTCTTAGTGATGAGGCCGTGGAGGACGCGCTCTACGACAGCCAGGCGTTGCGTCAATTCGTGGGGGTGGATCTGTCGCAAGAGTCGGCGCCGGATGCGACCACGCTGCTCAAGTTTCGCCGGCTGCTCGAGAAGCACGCGTTGACTGCCGCGATGTTCGACGAGGTCAAGGCGGTGCTCAGTGAACGCGGGCTGCTGATGCGAGAAGGCACGATGGTGGATGCGACGCTGCTCGCGGCACCGAGCTCGACCAAGAATAAAGACAAGTCGCGTGATCCGGAGATGCACCAGACGAAGAAGGGAAACGAGTGGCATTTTGGAATGAAGGCGCACATCGGTGCCGACGCGGACTCAGGACTGGTGCACAGCTTGCACACGACGGCGGCGAACGAAAGCGATATCGCTCACACCCATCACCTGCTGCATGGCGAGGAAAGCCAAGTGCATCTTGATGCGGGTTACACGGGTGTGGAGCGCAGGGATGAGATCAAACAAGCCCAAGGGCAAGGGACGATCCGCGCTGACATAAACTGGAACGTAGCGGCAAAGCGCAGCAAGATTGAAAAGATGCCGGCAGGTCGGTGGAAGGACCTGACGAAGGCAGTGGAACGCAAGAAGGCCCAGATTCGGGCGCGGGTGGAACATCCCTTTCACGTGGTGAAGAACTTGTTTGGCCACAAGAAGACCCGCTACAAGGGCTTGGCCAAGAACAAGGCACAGATGTTCAGCCTGTTTGGCCTGGCAAATCTGGTGATCGCCAAAAAGTCGTTACTGGCGTTTCAGGGGGGCAATCCGTCTTGATTACGCAAATCGGGCCCGAAAGGGCGCGAGATGGGGGGCATGCGGCTCGAAAACGGCCTCAGACCCCTCCCGTCTTCCGCATGGTGAAAATCAGACGCCAAACAGCCGCCGACCTCCAGCGCGACTGTTATTGATCAGCAATTCCCTAGAGGACCAGGATCGATACCTGGCGGAGACGGCCAAGATCGCGCGACGGCTCGGGGCGACCGAAGTGCCCGAGACACGGATATCGCTCGAAGTCTGTATGCGCGCCGAGCGCACCGCCCTGGTTGCCAGCGACCGCATACACGAAGCCATTTCTCAGCTTGTCACGCATACCGGGGCCAGCGGCGCCGAGCGACTCGCGATGCGGGTCTTCGTGGGCGCCGCCATCCGCCTCCTGCCGCCCTGGGCCCGCGCCATGCTGGGGCAAGAATTGACGCGATTCGTTCACGGGTGGACCAACCCGGCTATGCGCGCTGCGTGCGTGCTGCTGCGATGGTCGATCCGAAACAGCGCGGCAAAGCGCGTACACGCGCGCGTCGCATCACCGCAGATCATTTCACACCACAGGAGACCCTGATGATTCGACCTCAACGCACCACACGCCGCCCCCGCTCGTGGCCAACACTTCTGGCCGCTGCCACCACGACCCTGGCGGCCACTGCTTGCGCACCCTCTGCCACCGCGCCTGCCGCCTCCGCGTCGTCCCCGGCTCAGGCCGCGCAGAGCAATTCGAAGTTGAAGGATGGAGGTCGCCGCCCCAGGATCGGAAGCCATGCGCGCATTGTAGGTGCCTCATTGGCCTCTGGGCGGTGGTCCGGTCGTTCGCCCCCGGTTTGGCGCGGTCTCCCTACTGGGCCACGCCACGCGCGCCCTTCCCGCTGGACGGTCCCAATGGCCATGATAAGGTCTTCCCCGGCGCCCAATGCCTCAGCGACGGCAAATGGTCACCTTCTATAAGGACGGGGAAGAAGTATGGGCGTGCAATGCCGTGTATGCTGCCGCCCATTTCGCCTTTGCACCGGTTCCAATCAACCGCTCGCCGACAGACAACTGAGGGACGGACGGCTCCCCAGGCCGTGGGGTACGTTTCGCCCCCTACAAACAGTCGAGTCCATTTTTCGTGGATCGTGCATTTCGCCAACGCGATACCATCGGGTAGACTCCCTCGCGCGGCGTGTTTGCGCAGAATAGCGAGATCTTCGCGCTGACGAAGATTTGCTTGCTACCTGCGACGCGCTTCGGGGCCCGCATGTGCACTACCTCCCGCAGTGAAGTACATAGAATGCAAGGATACCTACCCAGTGTTGTGTTGACCGGAGCTGCTCCTCTGCTCGAGGTACTCGGCGTTCAACCCGAGTTGGTTGCGACCGGAGCCGAGCTGCCGGAGCTTGCGCTCCGTTCCGCCGACGTGCCGATCCGGGGTGCGCAAGTGCTTCGATTCCTTTCGCTGGCTGCTGAAGTTACGCAATGCCGGAACTTTGGACTAAGACTCGCCGAATATCAGGGCCTGGCGGTCCTGGGGCCGATCCTTGTGATGATGCATGGCGCGCGTACCATCGAGGAGGCAATGGATACGCTTGCCGAGTTCTACGTGCTACATACATCGATGTCTTCTGTACGTGCAGTGCGGAACGAACAGGGGATGGTTTTGACTTACGACATTGAAAACGCTTCCGGTCCCGGAGAAGTTCAGGCAGTTGAACTGGGTCTCGCCAACGGTATGCAGTACTTGCGTACCATCTGTGGTACCGCCTGGCAGCCGGCCGTTGTGCAATTCCGTCATTCGGCGCCTGCGGACTGCACAATGCACAGGCGCACGTTCGGACCGTCCCTCAACTTCGATCAGGACAGAAATGCGATTGTCCTCGATCGCGATATGGTGACGCGTCCGGTAACGCAACGTCGCCGTAACGCGCATCGTGTGCTCGAAGCACACTTGCGGCGAGAAAGGGCTCAGGTGGAGGCGCTATGGACGGTACGCACGCAAACGATGATTCGCACGCTTTTGCCGTTCACTGACAGTTCGCTCAACGCCATAGCGCGAGCGCTCGCAACGTCCCCGCGGTCCTTGCAACGTCGCCTCGCTGAGGCCCGCACGACGTTCGATGAACTGCGGGAACAAGTTCGTGAAGATCTCGCCCTGAAGTATGTGCAGCAGTCAAATCTGCGTCTCGCCGAGATCTCTGAACTGCTCGGCTATTCGCAGCAAAGCGCGTTTAGCCGTGCGTTCAAGCGACTGCGGGGCGTCACGCCCCGGCAGTTTCGAGCCATGCGTCACGGGGACCACCCTGGACGTCCTGCTAGGTAGCAATAGCCTACCTTGGGTTTCACGTGGCGACGAACGTGGGATTCAGGAACTCCGGATCAGGATATTGATAGAAGCCGCGTCCCACTGACTCGCCGACACACCCGGTATCGATGAAATGCGCTTTCACGTATTCTGCAATGCGCCGATGCGTCGAATCGCCCGTACGTTCCGCAAGAGCGCGCGTGACGTTATAGACGGTCGTCATGCCGATTCCGTCGAGAATGCCGAATGGGCCAATCCGATCCGCCTTCGCAATCATCCACGCCTTGTCGATCGTCTGGACGTCGGCGACGTCGTTGACCAGCAGACCCAGCGCGGCGATCAGCATCGGGACGAGCATGGTATTGAGCAGGTAGCCGGGCTGCTCCTTGCGCAGCGGTAAAGGCACCATGCCAATACGGCGTGCGAACTGAACTATGCGCGCGAATACGGCGGGGTCGGTGCCCGGATGGCCCATGATTTCGGCGAAGTTGTGCTTCCACTGGGCGGCGACAATCATTTTGTCCGGTCGGCAAAGATGTTTGTCGGTAAACCGGACATCCTGCTTGACGCTATCCAGCTTCCACACTTCGTGGGCGAAATGCAGGCTCAGCACGCGCTCGGGCCGGTCAGTGAACATGGCAAACTGGCTTGGCACCAGCGTCGACGAGTTGCTCGCAAAGATGGTGCCGGCCGGCGCCACAGCTGACAGTGAACGGTAGAAAGACTGCTTGATTGCCAGATCCTCGGGGATGGCTTCGATGACGAGGTCCATGTCGGCAACGGCCGAACCGAGGTCGGTATTGCCCTCGATACGTGCCAGCGTGGCTTCGATCTGCTCGCGAGGGGCGCGCAAGTCGGCAGCGTAGACGCGCCCTAGCGCTACTTTCGCAAAGCAAGGGGCCGGATCGACGGTTCTTGCCAGTCAATCGTGGCTGAACGGGCGCCCATGTCATACATGAAACAACGTTGGTCCCCACCGCTGCAGTTCGAAAACCTTCACGGCGCGGCGCTGCTCGGCCGTGAGCTCCGGCGCCAGCATTGCCGTTGGCCGTCGTCCCGCCGCCCCGGTCTTCGTCCTCACCAACGTCACCTTGATCTCGGCCAGTCCTTCCATCATGCGACGGGCCGAAGCGTCGGTCCGCAGGGCAATCTTCGCCAAGCTCACGAGCATCAGGCCGAGCACGGTCGCGAAGGTGTGCAGGCGCAACGATCCATCGGCCCACTGGTGTGACGGTCCCCAGGGAACCACGCCGCCTTTCTTGGCCCTGCGGAACAGCTCCTCGACGTTCCACTGTCCTCGGAAGGCGGAAACGATTCGCCCGGTGCTCCAGTTGTGCCGATCCGTACACAGCACCCGCCTGCCCAGCCGCGTTCTCTCCAGTTCGCGGCGCAACGTGGCATCGACGTGCCAATGCAAGGTCGGTACCGCTTCGCTGCCGGCGATGGTGGTCACGACGAAGCTCGACAGGTGTTCCCGAGCGAGCGCCTTCTTGACCCGCAGCTCCAGCCGGCTGCGCGTGATGCGGCCCTTTTGGACCAACTCCTCCAGCGTGCTCAGTTCCACCTTCGCCTTGCGCAGTGCCGTCGCGATCCCGCGTTTCTGGCCCGCCAGCAACTCCTGGCTCTCCACCACGACGAGCGTGCGATCCAACTCGCCGACCGTGGTCCGAACCCGCGCCGCCCGCACGTCGCTGAGCTTGCCCGACAGCGGCTTCATGGCACCGCGCTGCGCCGCCATCTGCAGCGCCTCCTCTGCGGCCTTGTGCCCCAGTGGCAACGAGATGAGGCTGTAGTAGCCGGCGGCATCGAGATCGAGTTCCAGTTGCGGGCTCCAAAACCCGCCGTCCCGTACCACCGTGCGCTGCGCCGGCCGCGCGCGGCCCTCACCGCTGTCGAGTGCCTCGTGCAACTGCGCCAACCCACCCAGGCACGCCGCGAGCACGGCCTGGTCCGAGCCGTTGCCGGGATACGTCCGATACAACAGCGGCACATGCCCGGTCTCGCTGACCAGGACGCCAAGCCCTACGACACGCAGGTCGCTTCTCTTGCTCTTGGCGTGGCCTCGCCGGGCCAGTTCGCCGGGCGTCTGCGTGTCGATGTGGGTATCGAAGTTCGTCGTATCGAACGCGAGCACGTCGGCGGACAGCTCGAAGCGGGCCACCGCGGCCTTCGCGATGGCCACCTGAGCCTGCTCCAACTGCTCATCGGTCACCTGCTGCGCGACGCGATGAAAGGCCTGACCGGTGAACGCGGACCCCGGCAAACACGACAGCCGCGGCAAACTCGCGTCCAGAAAATCACCCAGCTCGCACTTGGGTCCCGGCGCACACGCACGCTGAATCGCCACAGCCACCGCCAACTCACCCACCGACGGGCCATCCTTGGCGCCAACCCCTGCGCACGCGCGATCAATCTGCCCGACCAAGTCCAGCTGCTCGGCCACCCAGATCAAGGCTCCGACGTCGCCGACCCCGCGCGTGCCCACCGTCTGGGTCGCGCTCAGATCCGCCACTCGCGGCGGCTCGGCCGGTCCCAGCACGACCTGGCGTGCGACGGAACGGCCCCGCTCGGCGTCCCACACCGACTGCGCGGCAATACGGTAGCGATGGCCGTTGACTTCTCGTTCGAAGATGTGCATGTTCTTTCATGTAGCATCTCAGAGCCAAAGAATCAAGCGAAATCCAGTATCTACGCGGCATTCCGACTCGGTGCCGCCGCGGAACAACACCGAGCTTGCGAAGGTAGGGCTAGCGCATCAAAACGGGCGTTCGCGCGATCCAGGCAGGCGGTATCGACGTCGTAGGCTACGACGTCGACACCGGAAAACGCGCACTGAAAGGCGATCTGCGCGCCCAGCACGCCGGTGCCAGCCACCATGACGCGTGCGATCGGTTGATTGTCGTTTAGGGAATGAGAAGGCATGAGTGACGGGTGCGGTGCGTATCGTATATCGGATGGGTCGGACCGTTTGCCGGTACGAGGATTCACGCCAACGGTGATGCGGCCAGAATCTTGCGCCAGCAGTCGGCGAATTCCGGCCACCCTCCGGCCACCCATGCGGCAGGAGGACGTAGCTCCCCTGCTCCGCGACCCCGCGGCTGGAGCTGTGTGGGTATGTGGCCCACAGGCGAGCGTCAGCGCCTCCAGGGATGGAAGCGGTGCGCAGGGTGCAAGGTGGGTCATCGGCGTGACCTCCGTGAGCCAGATGCCTGGCTCACGTCCGTTGCCGTCGCTTAGCGTCCGCCCTGGCAGCCGATCAGGTCGATCTCGGGCAACTCATTGGCTTTGCAGTAGTCCTGGTAGCGGCTCAAAGCCGTCCGCCACGTCTCGACGAACGTGACCTTGCCGTTTTCGTCGAGGAAGTGGAGCTCACCGGTCGACACCACGAGCGCCATACCATTGTCGTCGTCGGAGAGATTCGTAAACGAGTGTGACGACTCCGACGGCTCAAAAACAAAATCGCCGGCTTGCGCGATCCAATCGTGCTGGTCGTATTTCCATCGACCGCTGAGTGTGTAGACCATCACCGTGCCCGTATGGCGATGAATATGCGCGCCTTCGCCTTTGGCAGCCTTTATGAGCAATACCACTTCGCCCGTGACCGGGTTGATTTTGAAGTACTTGAGTAGAATTTTGTCGTTAATAGGGGCGAAGGGAATCCACGGGGTGGCGTTTCCGCCGATATGGACCGTGTCGATCGCGGAAACATCGTTGAGGGCTTGCGTAGCTTCTGTGTTCATGGAATGCGTCTCCGATTGAGTTGAGGGCTGGGCGTGCGCAGCGAACCGTGCGCAATCTCCAGTCCCTATTCAATCGCAAGTCACCCGTGGGAACTTGACCTGTGACGCCCTAATTTGTACTTTACGCGCCAAGTGTGTTTTGTAAGCTGATCTCATTCAGGACAAGGCTGACCCGCGGCACCCCACATCGCCACGTCCTTCACATGCGACTCGAATGTGCCAGGCGGTGTGCTGCGCCCCCCACCCGGATTCCAGCTCCAGGGGATAAAGCCATGCATAAAGGCATCGTGACGCAGATGCTCCGCCAACCCCGCTGCATCCCGACCACCATTGCGCTTGGGGTCGCGCAACTGCTGACAGATCTCCGCGCCGCTCTTACCGAACCACTGGAATTGCACAGAGGCCAATTGCCAGGCAATGCCGACATGTGGTGGCGCATGCGGTACATCATTCGGCGCGGTCGAGGTCACATGGCAAGTTGTGCACGTTTGTCCCGGGATACCCGCGCGACCGAAACCGGCATTGATGTTCATACCGTGCAGTCGGGTCCTGCTCTCCCCGACAACATTCCACCTCGGAACATTGTCTGCACCAACGTGGCAATTGGCACAGCGCGGATGGGTGACAACGGCCTGGATGCGCTGCCAAGCCTTCAGGCCATCGTCCTTGCTGACGCTGCCCGGAGGCGGCATGTCGCTGGCGGTCTTCTGGTGGTCGGTGGCTGAGATCGCGAACGGGGCGGCAATGGCCACGGCGGCGGCAACCAGGCATCTCAACAGAATGCGTTTCACGTTTGCCCCCTCAAACGAATTCGACGAACTTGTTGAACGGCATTTCGCGCAGGCGCTTGCCCGTGGCAGCGAAAATCGCATTGGCTAGCGCCGGCGCGGCTGGGGGCACAGGCGGCTCGCCAATCCCCCGTATCGGGCCGGCTTCGATTCCGCGCACTTCTATCCTGGGGTGATCGTCCTTTTGCTGCAAATTGATACGGTCGCGCTCCCAAACCCTTTGTGAATTAACGAGTTACGAAAGAGGCGACGTTTCGATAAAAGCAAAATCGGAAAGCCTTGCTGCGAGCGGCTTTCCGGGCGGTCACCGTATCATTCTGCGGCGATAGTACGAATTGAAATGAACGCGTCCCACCTGTGAGCGGCGGCCAACGGTATCGAAGTGGCCAAGTGGGAAGATGTACACCTTTCCCGACAATCGGAGGATCCGGAAATGAATTGTACGGCCGTGGTTGTGGATATCGCGAAGACGGTGTTTCAGGTGCACTACATCGACTAGGCGACGGGCGAGATCGTGAACAAGCAGATCAAGCGGGCCAAATTTCTTGAGCACTTTGCGAATCGTGCTCCCTGTCTGATTGGAATGGAGGCATGCGGCGGTGCGCATCATTGGGCAAGGCAGCTGACGAAGATGGGCCACCAGGTGAGGCTGATGCCAGCACAGTTCGTGAAGGCATTCAACATCCGCAATAAGAATGATGCGGCCGATGCCCGGGCGATCTGGCTGGCGGTCCAGCAACCAAGTAAGGCGGTTGCGGTGAAGACCGAGATGCAGCAGGCCATGCTGGCACTGCACCGTATGCGAGAGCAATTGGTGAAGTTCCGCACCATGCAGATCAACGCATTGCGCGGCCTGCTGACAGAGTACGGCGAAGTGATGGGCAAAGGCCGGACAGCCTTGGATAAGACGATACCGGAAGTACTCGCGCGGGTTGCGGAGCGCTTGCCAGCAGCGCTGATCGACACACCGCGCGAGCAGTGGAACGGGCTCGCAAGGCTGGACGAGCAGATCGCCGACATCGAGCGGCGGATGCGCGACTGGATCAAGGAGGACAAGGCCGTGAAGGCGATCAGCGAGATCCCTGGCGTAGGACTGCTGACGGCAACAGCAACGGTCGCGATGAGGGGCGATGCGAAGACATTCCGGTCAGGTCGGGAGTTTGCCGCGTGGGCCGGCCTTGTGCCGAAGCAGACCGGATCAGGCGGTAAGGTGAACCTGCACGGGATCAGCAAGAGAGGAGATACGTATCTGCGCTCGCTCTTGATCCACGGTGCGCGCAAAGCGTCGTGACGCGTGGGAAGGATCCCGGTCCCTGGGTGGAGCAAATGAAAAAGCGGCGGCCTCCGAATGTGGTGGTCGTTGCGCTGGCCAACAAAATGGCGCGCATGATATGGGCGGTACTGGCCCATGACCGGCCATACCAGAAGGATTACGTGAGCGTGAAGCCGGTTTGAACGGTGAGCACCACGTTGGAGATTAACGTCTTTGCAGGGTGAAACGTCGAAGGTTGCGTTGGTAATCGAGTGTGATGACAAGTCAGGTAGGACCGGGACCTGCTAAGCCTGCGGGGTAATACGAGCCTTGAGCTCGCAGTACGAATGAGGCGCGGGTCAGCGTATTTCATAGGGGCCAGCAGCGGTGTTACCGGCTGCAAGAAGGCCGGATATAGAGCTGCAGCCCATCCTGTCAGTGTCTGAACAAGCGAAAACCTGGCGCAAACGGGACGCGTTCATATAGATTACCCCGGCATGGTCGCGCCGAGGATTTCCGCCAGCGCGTGTGTGCCGCGATCACACAGTATCGGCAAGTTGCAAAAGACGTGCGAATTAAGCTGGATTAGACTCCCCCTATCTACCACTCTGGACCGTTTCAGCTCACGCCCATTGTGTGCGTCAAGGGCCGGCAGCGTACCTGCAGACTAGCCAGTCCCCGATAGACGGGGTTCCCGTTCCAATGCGGCCTGGCATCCAGGGTCTCTAGCCCGGGCCAGCGGGCCGACAGCGCCCGAAACGCAATCTCCGCCTCCATCAACGTCAGCGCGGCGCCAATGCAAAAATGCGGGCCATGCCCGAACGACAAGTGCGAGCCCTCCCGCCGGGTGATCTCTAGGCTGTCCGGGTTGTTGTAGCGCGCCGGATCGCGATTGGCAGCGCCGATCAGGGGAACCACCAACTCCCCGCGCCGCAGCCGGCGCCCATGCAGGACCACGTCCGTGGTGACCCGCCGCCCTGTGTATTGGACCGGACTCTCGTAGCGCAACAACTCGCGCAAGGCGTTCGGCAGCAACTCGGGGGCCCGCTGCAGGCGCCGCCATTGGTCCGGATGGCTCAGCAAAGCATACAGTCCATTGCCGAGCAGATTGCGCGTCGTCTCATGTCCCGCGAACAGCAGCATGGCGCATTGCGCCAATAGTTCGGCCCCGGACTCCACCTCGCCGCCGGCCTCGGCTCGCAGCAGGTGTCCGATCAGATCGTCGCCTGCTGCGTCCGGCACCTTTGCCCCTTGCGCCCGGCGTCGCTCGAGCGTTGCCTCGAAGGCGGCACACATCTTGAGTAAGCTAACCTGCGCTCGTCGTTTTAGCGCCGGATCAGGGTCCAGTGCGCCGATGAAGGCGGCCAGATCCTCGGACCAGGCCAGGAATTCGGGCTGGTCGTCCGCGTCCATGCCGAGCAGGCGTGCAATCACCATTGCCGGGAGCGGTCTGGCAATCCTCTCCATGAAATCAAACTGCCCCGCTTCGTCAATGCCATTCATCAATCCGGCCACCATGTGCTCGATCGCGCCTGCGCTGGCGCGTAGGGCTGACGGCCGGAAGCCGGCACTGAGCACATGCCTCAGCCGCGTGTGATCCGGTGCGTCGAGGAACAGCATCGCCCGGCTGAACAGGCGCTGGAAGGGACAGAGCGCCTGGCGCGATTCCTCGCTGCCACGCATCACCCAGCCACCCGTGCGCCGCGCCGAGTAGAGGGGGTCGCGCAGCACGGCCTCGACGTCCTCGTGCCTGGTCAGCAACCAGGCACCGCCAAAGAACTCCTCGCTCCAATGGATGGGGCCAGCCTCGCGTAGCTCACGGTAGAGAGGATAGGGATCGTGCAGAAATGCGGCGTTAACGAATGGGCGACAGGGAACTGGCTTCTCGATCACCGCTTCCGCATGCTCCACGGCCTCCGTGCTTAGCATTGTCGTACTCATTCTGATGGTCCTTGGGAGCGCATTCCGAGCCTGGCGAGTGTGGCGAAGTGGGCTGGCGCGCTCATGCCGCCTCCCGCTGCGCCGGCACGGCAGACAGGCTGTTCAGCAAGCGCGCTATGTCGCCCGCGGTGTGCGCTGCTGAGAGCGCGATACGCAGGCGCGCCGTGCCTTCGGGCACCGTTGGCGGCCGGATGGCCGTGACGCGGATGCCATCGGCTTCCAGCGCGGCGGATAGTGCCATGGCAGCGGCATTGCCTCCCACGATCAGTGGCTGGATGGGCGTGCGGCTATCGACCAGCCGCCAGCCCGCCTCCGCATGGCAAGCCTGTAGTGTTTCCAGGCCTGCTCGCAGCTGTCCGATAAGTTGTGCCACATGGGCGCGGCGCCGGCGCCCCTCCTCGCCCGCGATCAGCGCCAGGCTGGCCAGCAGCGCATGCGCCGCGGCCGGCGGCGCGGCCGTAGTGTAGATATAGGGCCGCGCCACGTTGACCAAATGCTCCACGATGGTTGCGTGCGCCGCCACGAAGGCGCCCGCTACGCCGGCGGCCTTGCCCAGCGTGCCGATGTAGATGAAGCGTTCGGAGGCCAGTCCCAGATGCTCCAGCACGCCGCGACCGCTCTCCCCCAGCACGCCAAAGCCGTGGGCGTCGTCGACCACGATCCAGGCATCGTGGCATTCGGCTAATGCCAGCAATTCGACCAGCGGGGCAAGGTCGCCATCCATGCTGAATACGCTGTCGGTTACGATCAGCTTGAGGGGGCTGTCGCTACCGGCCAGCAGTCTCGCCAGTGCAGTGGTGTTGCCGTGTGGGTAGCGTTTTACATGGGCGCGTGCCAGAAGCGCCCCGTCGATCAGCGAGGCATGGTTGAGCTTGTCGCAGAACAGGGTAGCGCCGGCCGTGCCCAACGCGCTCAGCACCGCCATGTTTGCCATGTAGCCGCTACAGAAATAGAGCGCCTGCGCCTTGGGGATATGTGAATCCAGCCACCGCGCCAGCTCGTTCTCCAGATGGTCGTGGGCCAGAGAGTGCCCGTTAACCACGTGGGACGCACCGCTGCCCGCGCCATAGCGATAAGCGCCCTCGGCAAAGGCGGAGATAACCGTGGGATGGTTGGCCAGCCCAAGGTAGTCGTTGCTGCAAAAACTCAACAGTGCGCGCGGCTCGCCGCATTCATTGCTGACAGCCTGATGTGGCGCGCAGGCTGTCCGTGTGACGCGCCGCCTGCGCGTCATGGCGCGTTCGGCGGCGGCCTGGGTGAGTCGGTCAAGCAGCATGGCAGCATTGGCGGACGATTGGGGAAATGCATCTTAGATGCGGATCCGCGCTAATGGCAAACTGGGCTGTCGGCCAATTTTGCGAACATGTTGTACGAAGAAGCCAGCCAAATTGCGTAAAGTGTCGCTCTTTGTGCTGAATGACACCCATCAGCGTGTACGCTCTAGAAGCGGCACTACCCTCGCTTCGCCAAAACACGGAATCCGCATCCAATGCCAGGGAGGCAACCCGCCCCCTTTTTAGCGTGTATCCGAAACGCGCATAGCGCCGCCTCGCGAGACGAATAAGGTTCAAGTGAAGAGCGCGCTGGCGGCCCTGTGGCGCCAGCAGCCGACCTTTGCGTGGAAATCGTGGAGGACACCAGCGCCCGCCTGCCCGACTTGCTGGACGAGGATCGCATCGATGTGGCGATGTCGCAGCAACGTGAGCCGGCGGCGAGACGTGGCCTTGATGCCAGCATTGGCGAGTTCGCGCTCCAGCGCCAGGCACATCCTCGGCCACGGTGCGTTCGTGATCGATCCCGCGCAGCGCGCGCCGCTCAGTGGCGCTGGCCGCTCCTGCGCCAATGCGACCTGCTCGCGGGTGCGTTCCAAGTCCGTCGAGAATTGGGTACTCTCCCGCCCGTGCCGCCGAGATGCGCGCATTCATTGCGACGATGTTCGCCTGCATCGAAATACCGCTGAGGCGCTCGACGAGGTCGGTGTGGCGTTTGCGCACAGCGACCTCGCAACGGCGCATCTCCTCCTGGTAGGCCTGCGTGACGGTCTGCAGCATTTCAAGTATTGGCGTGGCCTGCGCCACCAGCACGTCGAGGGATGGCGCTCGCCGGCTGGTGTCGGCGAGTGGTGCGTCTATCGCTGTTTTGACCTGGGCGATGAATTCACGGACACGCGCGTCAGCGCGCGGACTACCAAAGTACAGTTGCTGCAAAGCGCCGGAGAATGCGCCGGGCAAACGCTCATTGCCCGTCACGAGATCCGAATGCGCCGACTCGAACATTGACAGGCACTTGCGTGCGATATCGAGCGCGGCAGTGTCCCCCCGCGAAGCGAGCAATATCTGGAGGACGATCCGTTGCGACAGCATGCGCTGCCTTCCGGAAAGGTTGATCAATCCGCCGATGGTTTCGGCGGACACTTCGGCCTCGGGTGACTGAGTAGAGAAAGCGTTCATGCCATGCCTTGCAGGTAGTGTCGACGCAGACGCGCACCGCGCTGACCGGCAAAGAAAAAGCGCCCCGAAGCGAGATGCCTGCAAACCGGTTGTTCGGTTCGTGATCATTTCGCTTCGGGGCGCCGTTGCCCGGGATGCTCCTTTTTGGAGCGTGTCATCGCGACTTGCCAGATTGTTTCAAGGCCGCCGTTGGCCTGTGTGTCGCCTACGCAATATCTATGCCATAGCTCACGGAAGTTGCATCAGGCTGAGGGCGCAGGAAAATGGCACGGCGGGACCGACCCGCGCACCGATCCCGTGCCAGATGCCTCATCACGACGCGTGCGTTGGAGCATGGCCAACTGATCACGGGTAACTCTCGGCTTGACGAGAAGTGCTTTGCCTGCCGCATCGACCCCATGAACGGCAAACACGTCTTTGGCCAGATCAATACCCACGGTAACAATGGACATGGGGCCTCCCCTCCTGTGGTCGTGATGGCGTTCGCGGGTGCGCTCCAGCTCCGCCGAGAATTGGGTACGCAGCTCCTGCAACTGCCGCTCGAGCGCCTAGACTTGGCGCTTGCCCTCCTCGTGACGCGCCTGCGCGGCCGCGTGGGCCCTGGCGCTCGGTCTCCAACTCTCCCTGTAGAAGACCGCGCCGCAATCGTTGCCCTGGTGCCCGAGCAGGTCGATTCCCTGGTGAAAAATGCCGCATGCATCACTCTCTCGGAGGTGGCGCGACGCGCCGGCCGCCGAAACCGCCGAGCTGCTCGAACGCCTGGCAGCAGGATGGGGTCAAATGGGTAGGATCCTCGCCAAATCCGTCACAATCCATTGACAGGAAAGGGTTTTCAGCGCAAAAATAAGACTCAAATGTCGTATTTTTGGAGACTCATCATGCTCAAAATGAGCATTCAGGATCGCATCGAGTCGAGCCTGGCTCGCTCGGGCGATGAGGTGTTCGTCCGCAAGGAGTTCAACAAGTTCGGCGGCTACGACCAGGTGAGCCGCGCGCTGCGCACGCTGCTGGCCAAGGGGCTGCTCGTCAAGGCCGGCTATGGGGTGTATGTGAAGGCCCGCAAGTCGAGCCTCTCCGGCAATCTCGTGCCCGTCTTGCCTCTGAGCGAGATTGGCCGCAAGGCCCTCGCCAAGCTCGGCGTCGAGGTTGAGCTCGGGTCGGCCGCGAAGGCCTACATGGAAGGCAGGACCACCCAGATGCCCATGTCGACCGTGGTCAAGGTAGGCCGCTCGCGCGTGTCACGCAAGATCGGCGTCGGCAAGCAGACGCTGCAATACGAACGATGAAGCGCCTTCCCCAGGCGGCGATTGACCGCATCGTCGATTTCTCCGCCGAAGCGGCGGTCTCGCTCCCGCCCTACGCGCTGGAGAAGGACCATCATGTGGTCGACGCGATGCGGATCATCGCGCAGATGCCTCCGAATGAGTTCTTCCGCCCGGTGTTCTGCGGCGGCACGTGCCTGTCGAAAGCTTACGGCGTGTTGGAGCGCATGTCCGAGGACGTCGACTTCAAGATCGCGCCCACGCCCGCGGCGAAGAATCTGAGCCGGACGCGCCTGCGCGAAGAGCTGGGCGCCTACGGCCGCGCCATTGAGGCCGCCCTGGTGGACGGCGGGTTCGGCGAGGGCGCCATCGAACGCAACGCCCGCGACTCCAACAGCTACATCTCGCTGCAGGTCGCATACGAGTCGGCGTTCGACAAGCCGCACGCCCTTCGCAGCCACCTGCTCATTGAGCTCACGCACACCAAGCTCGCCGGCGACACGCAGCGCATGCCCGTGGGGCTCCTGATGGACAAGCTCGCCACCGGCGCCTACCCCGACCCGCTGCTGATCGAATGCGTCTCGCCGAGAAGCTCGTCTCTTTCCCCCGGCGCCTAGCGTTGCAGCTGAGCCGGCATCCGGATCCCCGCGTTGCCCTCAGGCCAGAAAATCGCTGGGACAGCGCCTTGGTCCGCCACCTCTATGACGTCGAGCAGCTGATCGCTGCTCGCCCCGAGCTGGCGGCCGACGCGGAGGCTCTCGCAAAGCTGGTTCAATCGGCGATCGCCAAGGACCGCGCCGACTTCGCCAACCAACACCCGCAGTTCGTGGCCGACCCCGGCGGCGAACTGCGCCGCGCGCTGGAGTTCGCCAAAGCGAGCGAGGAGTTGGCCGACCAATACGCACGCTTCGTCGGCGACATGGTCTACGCCGACCCCGCCCGCGTCCCGGCCTACACGCAAGCCCTTGGGGCATTCAAAGCGACCCTCGCCAGGACTCTGGATCTGGTAGCGCCAGCGGCCGCAACGACGCCAGAGTCCGAGCCAGTGCCCAAGAAGCCCCCGCGCGCGGCCCAGAGGGCTGAGGGAAAGCCTTGAAGGCACGTTCGCTCCTGCCGCTAGGGCTGCTGAGATGTCTCTTAGCGGGTTTCAGCTCCGCCTCAAGAGGGATCCGGACGCTAAGGCGGCAATGGCTCACGGCTTGGCGCGGCATTGCGGGGCGCGATCGCAAGAAAGAGGGCTTTAGCGCGACATAGCAGCAGGGGATGTCATCCGGGTACTGGGCGGGCTAGATTGCCTCGATAAATCAACGGGTTGCCAGGGATGTGGCGGATTTTGCGAATCCCGGCCGACCCTCGATTTGGCGCGGTCTGTAGGCATCGAGGGTGTGCGCCGTCATGCAGATAAAGCCGACATGAACAGCGCAGGCCAAGCGGTAAAGGTGGCTGCGCCGGGCGTCGATCAGGACTCGCTCCTTGGCGATGGGAGATGGGCAGCCGATTCAGATTGATACCGTGCTCGCGTCAACCACCTTTTCGATACTCTGGCGCTGCTTCACTTTGCGGCATTGCCGCATATATCTGACTTGATGCCGGCGATAAAGAAGTCTATTGTGGCCGTTCGGTGCACGCTCCCAGCTCCTCGCACCGATGACCCACTGCCGTCGCCACCGTCCACTGTGGAATCGAGCTCGGGGCAGCAGTCGTAGTTCTTTTTTCCAACCACGACAAAGGAGGGCGACATGCTAAGCCCGCATGAAATCGCCGCGCTACTGCTGCTTGGCGACACGCAGGAGATCGACGACCTCGAGCCCGAGCAATTGGACACCTTGTTGGTTCACAAGCTGGTCACGTTGGAGCATGGTCATGATAGCGGCGATGCCTACCCCCGCCTGACAAGTCAGGGGCATTCCATGCTCGAAGCCGTGCGCCGCATTCGTTAAGAGTCAGTCAGCTTGTGCCGAAGGCCAAACGGAGTGCTCTCGGCACAGCGGCCGTAATATTTGTAGCTGGTTGTCCATCGAGGAATGGCGGGGGGGGGCGTGACTCTGTAGCGTTCCACAGCGCGCGCCCCTCTTGACCCACGCCGGAACCCGCTGCGAGCCACAGTTTTGTACCGTTATGCATCAAGCGCACCGGAGGTACGTGTCCTGACAGAAATGGGGTTCACGCGCTATAGGAAAGCTACACTAGCAAGCTCAGGCTCTATCTAACTCACGTTTGGAGAAACCGCGATGGCAAAGCTAGTGGTGTTATACAAGAAGCCTGCGGACACGGCCGCGTTCGATTCATATTACTCCTCGACCCATGTTCCGATCGCCAAGAAGATCGCCGGCCTGCGACGCTACGAGGTCAGCAGCGGCCCGGTTACAAGCCCGGCCGGCGACTCGCCATTTCACCTGGTTGCGGTGCTGAGCTTCGATTCGCTGGCGGCGCTCCAGCAGGCAATGGCTTCGCCTGAGGGCGCCGCCGCAGCAGCTGACGTGGCCAATTTTGCCCAGGCCGGTGTTGACATGCTCATATTCGACACGAAGGAAGTTTAGGCCGGCAGTTCACGGCCCATTTTCTGCGCGAAGGGGATATGCTGACGCGTTATCTTGAGGACGGGGACGTGCCCGTGGACAACAACTGGGTCGAGAATCAGATCCGCCCGTGGGCGATAGGCAGGGCGAACTGGCTGTTCGCCGGCTCCTTGCGTGCCGGACAGCGTGCCGCGGCAATCATGAGTTTGATTCGGTCAGTGCAGCTCAATGGTCACGATCCGTACGCCTATCTGAAAGACGTGATCACACGGTTACCAACCCACCGCGCCAGCAGCATCGCCGAATTGCTACCACATCGCTGGAAGCCGGCTACCAGCGTCACCTAGCCCTACCTTCGCAAGCTCGGTGTTGTTCCGCGGCGGCACCGAGTCGGAATGCCGCGTAGATACTGGATTTCGCTTGATTCTTTGGCTCTGAGATGCTACATGAAAGAACATGCACATCTTCGAACGAGAAGTCAACGGCCATCGCTACCGTATTGCCGCGCAGTCGGTGTGGGACGCCGAGCGGGGCCGTTCCGTCGCACGCCAGGTCGTGCTGGGACCGGCCGAGCCGCCGCGAGTGGCGGATCTGAGCGCGACCCAGACGGTGGGCACGCGCGGGGTCGGCGACGTCGGAGCCTTGATCTGGGTGGCCGAGCAGCTGGACTTGGTCGGGCAGATTGATCGCGCGTGCGCAGGGGTTGGCGCCAAGGATGGCCCGTCGGTGGGTGAGTTGGCGGTGGCTGTGGCGATTCAGCGTGCGTGTGCGCCGGGACCCAAGTGCGAGCTGGGTGATTTTCTGGACGCGAGTTTGCCGCGGCTGTCGTGTTTGCCGGGGTCCGCGTTCACCGGTCAGGCCTTTCATCGCGTCGCGCAGCAGGTGACCGATGAGCAGTTGGAGCAGGCTCAGGTGGCCATCGCGAAGGCCGCGGTGGCCCGCTTCGAGCTGTCCGCCGACGTGCTCGCGTTCGATACGACGAACTTCGATACCCACATCGACACGCAGACGCCCGGCGAACTGGCCCGGCGAGGCCACGCCAAGAGCAAGAGAAGTGACCTGCGTGTCGTAGGGCTTGGCGTCCTGGTCAGCGAGACCGGGCATGTGCCGCTGTTGTATCGGACGTATCCCGGCAACGGCTCGGACCAGGCCGTGCTCGCGGCGTGCCTGGGTGGGTTGGCGCAGTTGCACGAGGCACTCGACAGCGGTGAGGGCCGCGCGCGGCCGGCGCAGCGCACGGTGGTACGGGACGGCGGGTTTTGGAGCCCGCAACTGGAACTCGATCTCGATGCCGCCGGCTACTACAGCCTCATCTCGTTGCCACTGGGGCACAAGGCCGCAGAGGAGGCGCTGCAGATGGCGGCGCAGCGCGGTGCCATGAAGCCGCTGTCGGGCAAGCTCAGCGACGTGCGGGCGGCGCGGGTTCGGACCACCGTCGGCGAGTTGGACCGCACGCTCGTCGTGGTGGAGAGCCAGGAGTTGCTGGCGGGCCAGAAACGCGGGATCGCGACGGCACTGCGCAAGGCGAAGGTGGAACTGAGCACGCTGGAGGAGTTGGTCCAAAAGGGCCGCATCACGCGCAGCCGGCTGGAGCTGCGGGTCAAGAAGGCGCTCGCTCGGGAACACCTATCGAGCTTCGTCGTGACCACCATCGCCGGCAGCGAAGCGGTACCGACCTTGCATTGGCACGTCGATGCCACGTTGCGCCGCGAACTGGAGAGAACACGGCTGGGCAGGCGGGTGCTGTGTACGGATCGGCACAACTGGAGCACCGGGCGAATCGTTTCCGCCTTCCGAGGACAGTGGAACGTCGAGGAGCTGTTCCGCAGGGCCAAGAAAGGCGGCGTGGTTCCCTGGGGACCGTCACACCAGTGGGCCGATGGATCGTTGCGTCTGCACACCTTCGCGACCGTGCTCGGCCTGATGCTCGTGAGCTTGGCGAAGATTGCCCTGCGGACCGACGCTTCGGCCCGTCGCATGATGGAAGGACTGGCCGAGATCAAGGTGACGTTGGTGAGGACGAAGACCGGGGCAGCGGGACGACGGCCAACGGCAATGCTGGCGCCGAAGCTCACGGCCGAGCAGCGCCGCGCCGTGAAGGTTTTCGAACTGCAGCGGTGGGGACCAACGTTATTTCATGTATGACCTGGGCGCCCGTTCAGCCACGATTGACGGGCAAGAACCGTCGATCCGGCCCCTTGCTTTGCGAAAGTAGCGCTAGCCGCTGCGATCGTCACAGTCAAGACGGGTTCGCTGGCCGCTTACCTTCGGCGTGCCGCTCGAGTAGTTGCTGCCGTAGCCTGGTGCTTGCAGCCATCGAACTTATGCGGCTATAGCATTCGCACGCGTAAGCAAACGTCTCGCGCCTGAAGTAGTCGACGTTAAGCAGGTACTCCTGGCGACGGCTCTCGCCCAGCCCAATGGTGGTTCGTTTGCAGTTGTGCAAGACATGGGCTGCCTCGTGGACGACGAAGTCCGCAAACGGGTCGGTTTCGTCGAAGTAGGACATCGCTGGACAATGCCAGCATGATTTGCAGCATCGAGGGGCTGTTTACGGTCAGTTCGTCGTCCGCGCCGCGGGCCAGGGAATACGTGAGCGTGAATTTTTGCGGTGCCGCAGGTTTCCGGACGACCAGGCCAGCGAGGCCGCTAGTGCTGCATTCTTTCAAACAGGCATGACGGCTCCAGACGGTGTCGTAGCTAACCGGTGATCGAGGGCGGCAGCCTTATGGCGCGCCGACATGCGTCGGCGATGCCTGATACCTGACGACTGCCTGCTCCAGGTCGAGAAACATCCGTTCCCGCCCCAGTGCCTCGCCCAGCGGCGATCGCTGGACCAGGGTCAGCACGCCGGGGTTCATACCGACGAGCCACAGCATTCCACCGCTTTCGCGGTATGTCTTTTCGGCCTCCGTCAGCATCTTGAGTGCCGTGTACTCAAGGTCGAACACAGCGCCAAGATCCAGCGCGATAACGCGCGCATCGGCATCAGCCATAAGCGGACGCATCTTTTGCGCGATGCGCCCGGCATTGGCGAAGAAGATACGGCCCTCCGGGCGCAATAACAGCAAGCCGGGAAAGCTCTCGTCTTCCGGATGCTCAGGACCCACCGGCCGGAACAAATGCGTGCCCGGCTTGCGCCTGAGCACATGGACCGGCGGATCCGATACCTGGTGCGCCAGCGCCAAAAGCGAGACTACGATGGCCACCACAATGCCCTGCAGCGTGCCGAGGAGCACGACGCCGACCATCGCCGTCACCGCCCAGATAAACTCCGTGCGGCGTACCTGGCGGATCGCGCGAAACTCGACTGGATCGATCAGTCCGACCGAGTACACAATGACCACGGCAGCCAGCGTGGCGTGCGGCATCTTTGCGATAAACGGTCCGAGCAGCAACATTGTGCCCAGCGCCAGCGCCGCGGTAACCAGTGCAGCCAGCTGTGTGCATGCACCGGCCAGCCGGTTCACCGCGGTCTGCGACGTCCCGCCACCCGCCGGCATGGCGCCCAGCAGGGCTCCCCCAATATTTGCGGCGCCGATCGCCAGCAATTCCCGGTTTGCCACGGGTGCAGGTTCCCCCCTCCTGGCAAACGCACGGCCCGCCGCGATGGACTCGGTAAAGCTCATCAACGCAATGCCAACGGCAGGCGACCAGAGTTCCGCAATCAACGAAAAATCCGGCAGGACAGGCGTCGGCAGGCCCGTTGGCACATGGCCGACGGTCTCCACGCCGTGAGCCTGCAAGCCGAGCAAGCTCACGGCGGCGATCCCGGCTGCCACCGCGATCAGCGGTGCGGGCGCCTTGGGCGAGACATGCTCCATGGCCAGCAGCATGCCAATGGTGATGACGCCGACAGCCAGCGTGGTGAGCGATACATGCGGCAGCCCGGTGACGATGGCCAGCAAATTGTGGAAGAACGAACCCTTGGCAAAGTGTATGCCCAGCAGCTTCGGCACCTGATCGAGCACGATCACGATGGCGATCCCGGCCTTGAACCCGGTCAGGACAGGGTCCGAGATGAAGTTGGCAACGAAGCCAAGCCGCAGCAGCGAAGCCAGCACAAGGATGGCGCCGACGAGCAGGGTAAGCGTCGCCGAGGCCGCCAGCAGGCTGGCCGGATCCCCGCCCGGCGCCACCCGACCCAGCGCCGCCGCACCGAGAATGGCTAGCGTTGCCGTAGTACTGACGCTAAGCGGGCGCGACGTTCCGAGGATGGCATAGATCACCATCGGCAGGAACGCCGTATAGAGCCCGACCTGGATCGGCAAGCCCGCCACAGTTGCATAGGCCAGCGCCTTCGGAATGACAACGGCACCGGCTGTGAGCCCGGCGACGACATCCGGCTTGAACCAGTCCTTCTGGTACGCACGAATCCACTCTGGCACAGCGAGGTGAAAGTGGCCGTCTGCTGATCCTGACGATTCCTGGTTCATGGGATTGCTCCTCCTGTCATAACAACGTGCGCCCGCCAAGCCTGCTAGCGGGGGCATTCAGCAGATGCAGGTAGCGCCCGAGAACTGTGGCGCGCCAGCCTACTTCTTGGCGGACGACCCCAGGGATATGGCGACGGCCTCGGTGTAAACAGCCGCCACCTGGTCGCCCTTCTTGATGCTCTTCAACTGCTCCGCGTCCTCGATCGTCAGGTCCAGCATGTTGCCCTGGCCCTTTCAATGCGATCATGGTCTTGGCGTTGACCGCGACGACATCGGCCATACAGCAAGCGCGTGGAGCTTTCAGCAGCGTCCTTGCCTAATCCTCGACCTCCGCCTTGACTCGCCCTTCCCTGATCGCACTGATGAACGCCCGATAGTCTCTTCGGTTTTGGGAACTGTATTCCGTCGCAAACTCGCCGATCGCTTGGTCGAATATCTGCCCGGAACCCATATAACCGGCGATCATCGCCGCATCGCCGGAGCGGGCATGCGCGCGAGCCAGGGCCTGCGCACACATCCGCGCATATTGCCGCAACATCCCCATATCCCAGTCCTCGATGATCACGGACATCTTCATGTCGCGAAGCTGACGGATATAGAAGTCGCGACCGTCCTTCCCACGGGTCCATCCGAGGAACATGTCGCTAGCCGCCTGCATGAGGTGATGACCGGCGATGACACGCTGGCCATGATTGAGATACAGGCTCTTCCCTGCGTACGGCTCGAGCACTGAGGCCCGCGCTTCCTTCACTTGCAGGAACAGCGGGTCATTGTCCGACGCCATGAATAGGCCCACGCAGCACATCGTGCCGACGCTGCCCACGCCGACGACCTTGATGGCCAAATCGATGAAGTGGTAGCGTCCGGACGTGCTCAGGCAAGGTCTCCCGATACGAGGCAATGGCTTCGGTGTACTCCGGCTCAAGACCGCTAGCAAGTGCCGCCGTAGGATGGAGAATCAGGGGCGGCTCGTCTTTGATCCTTGGCTTGCCCCCTTCCTGCGAGACTAGCTTCGGATACAGGTAATCAGGCGCCGTCTTGCGCCTTGTTACTTCGATCCGTTCCGTTAGCAGCTTGCGCGCCTCTGCCACGATAACCGGATCGCCCGCTCGATCTTGATACGCCTGGAGGTCTATCCTGTCGTACCAGACATCGATCCCCCGCATCCATGCGTAATCGACCATCCGTTCGCGGTATTCGCGGACGAGATCCGTGGCCACGCGGGCCACCTCACTGTGGGGAAACTCCAGATGTTGCGCCGCGATCACCACGCTCGCCGCAAGCCGCTTCAGGTCCCATTCAAAAGGGGCCGGCAGCGTCTCGTCGAGATCGTTGATGTCGAAGATCACATTGCGCTCCGGCGTCGCGAAGCCGCCGAAGTTCATCAGATGCGCGTCGCCGCATGCCTGCACCCGGATTCCGCTCGTGGGCGTTGTCGCGAGGTCGGCGGCCATCAGTGCGGCCGCACCGCGATAGAACGCGAACGGCGACGCGGACATGCGCCCAAAACGGATCGGAATCAGATCCGGGATACGACCTTCATTGGATTCGTTCAGGAGTTCGACCGGGTCACGACGACGCTTGGGTGGGCCCCACCCCTCCTGTGCCTCACGCGACACTTTTTTGCGTAGCGCCCGCCCTTTGGCGGCACGGTCATCGGGCAACACGTAAGGCATCTCGGCCCGCGGCACGGCGCTCGCGCTCTTTCGCTTATCGGCCTTGGACATGCCCATTCCCCTGTTCAGTCGGTGCTACCGCCCCGCATTCGACTGGCTATCTCGGCGGTATGTGACGCAACGGCGCATGGATCCATTGCGAAGCAGCGGGATCTGAGGCCTGAGCCATCGCAACGAATTCACTTGCAACCTGTACGCCAAGTCGCCGTCGCAGGTGACCTACCTAACGGTAATTTCAGCACTGCGCGGCCATGTCCCAATGCCCCGTGGAGCCTACTATCGACTATATCGATGCACTCGGGACGCTAGTTGATCTGAAACAAGTCTGCGACGCTACAAACGCTACCAATGAGCCGACGCCCAACACCATGCATGCGGAAGAAAAACTGGACCGGACGGCGGTATGGATTGCAAGGATCTGTCGGTCGGAGCACCGTCGCTGATTACTCCCTCATCCCGCTGCTTTACATGGTCCAGGAGATCACTGTTGGCGGCCCTAGCGGACGCCCGAGTTGTCTGCTCGTTTTCTCTTCCGCATACATGAATGAGCGTCGGCGCACGGGTAGCGCTCCACGCTTCGTAAACTTGCGCTTGATCAACTAGCATGCTGATTGCATCCCTATAGTGGACAGAAGGCTCCACGCGGCATTAGAAATTCGGTCGCGCAGTGCCGCACTGGCCGTCAGGCAGGTTGCGGTGTTGCCAGGTAGCGTACAAGTTGTAAATATGCTCGTTGCAATGACTCAGGCCTCGGATCGCGCCGCCCCACAATGGGTCCATGGGCTTCTTGGCAGGTAAATGGCCAACCCAATGCAAGGCGAAATTATGAGCAAATTGTTCCCAGTAACAGTGCCATTGGAAAACGTTGCCGGCAACCAACTAGATGCCGCCGCCGTGAATCCAGCGCCTGACACCAAAGCTGGCTTCCACACGACCACTTAGAAGAGCGCCGACATCTTGGGGGCACTGAGAAAACGTCTGCCTCGGGTCTGAGGCTGAACATTATCAATCGAGGGCGAGCGTTGGGCGCCTGGGCGCGGCATTCTGTGAATTGGAGGCGAAGCCATGAGAGGGGCACGATTCGTTGGTCGGCTCGGTGCCACTACCAGGAATTCTCACCGGCGCCACGACGACCGACATGTATCCCGAAATGAAGGTACACCTCTGCAGCCTCCAGGCTGAGTTGGGCAGACGGATCCTAGGAATGCGATTGCATCCAGCCCACGCTCTGCTACCGCATAGCTGTGGGCAATCTGCTCCGACGCGCCATCGGGGCAACGCGCGTGCGCAGCCATTCGCGGAGGGCCCGCCTTCCTCCAATTGTATGCGGACCCGCGTGAGGCCGGCACGACTAGCGGCTATAGCGAAAGGCGCTGGCATCCGGACCAGCCTCGCCGATCTTCGCTTTCCTAGCTGTTCAGCGACGATTCGGCGCAGGCCGCAAAGCAGCACATAGCGAGGATGCTACTTCCGGTAAGTAAAGCCTGTCGACTGGGTGAGCAGGACGATCCGCTCAATGATAAGGCTGTGATGGCACCCCCGCGAATGTCGCGAACAAGGGGGCGCGTCAGTCCAAGGCAATGGCTGGTTGCACCGGCACGTTACGAATCGTTACGCTCTGAGCCAGACGGGAGGGTGTCAATTTGCTACCCTGGGAGCCTCAAGTTCCCGCGCATCTGCCATGTTCCTCCGCCCCTTCCTGCCCCTTGCCTCACTGTCAGTGTTGCTTGCTGCCGCGCCCCTTGCTCATGCCGATTCCTGGAAAGACGGCGATGGCGGCAAGTACAAGCACGGTGATTACAGGGAGAAGTATTGGGATGGTCCTTGCAAGGTCGAGCGCAAGTGGAAGGAGAACGGCGAATACAAAGAGAAGCGCAAATGCAAGGATGGCTATGCCGTTGCGCCACCTCCCGCTTTCTACCAGCCTCAGCCAGCGGTGGTGATTAGCCCGCAGGTGGTGATACGGCCATAGCCCACGCTTACGCGGGCCCGGGCTTGAACTTCGTGCGCGCCGCGGACCTCCTGACCACCTGCCCGCTCGCTAACGCCTGCTCCGACGACGCCAACTACCGGCCTGAACGTGTCGCGCTTCGCGTGCAGCCGCGCCCGGTTATCCCCGCTGGCCACAGCGGTGCCTTGCGCCCTCGCCTGCCGGCCACCAATTCGATGCGCAAATCCGACACCGCCTCCTCGCCCTACTGGCGCAGCGCGCGCCGCGCGGTGGTGGCGGCCCGCTCGCGGCTGGGTTCCAGCTCAATCGAGAATTGGGTACGCTGCACGCCCAGTTGTCGCATGAGCGACTCATCCTACCCGCGGCGTGGCCCTGGTGTGGCGCAGCAAGGAGAGCCGGACGCGGAGCCGCACCTGCCTGCATTCCTTGAGTTTGGTTTGCTCCGCCGTCGTCTCTTGCTGGAGACCGCGCCAAACCGGGGGCTGACTAAGCGGCAAGGCGATGGTTTTCTTCTCCGGCGATGGAGGGATACCATCGTTCAACGTAAGACCGGAGCTGGTCATTGAGCACGGCCGTCCGGATTTGCAGCAGGTTGTGCGCGTGCTGAGGCCGCCAGGCCATCTGCTGCCGTTTGACGAACCGCTTGCTGACCACTTGGTTGACGGCTGACTCGACAAAACCCGATGCAATGGGCTCCCCATGCCGATAGCGGTCACCGTAGTTCACGATGAAGTGCCGGTTGGCGACCGGACTGAAGGTGGGGGCGTCGCCCTGGCATTGCCGACAGGGATACAGCCTGGGACTGTCAATCGACAGTCGCCCGATCGCGCTACGGAAGACCAAGTGATGGTGGCCCTTGCAAGCCAACTGCGCACCGCACGTGGGACAAACGCTGGTCCGGGCAACTGCCTCGGCAACCTGTGCCGCGACCATCGTGCGCTGCAGCCGACCCAGCAATGATTTCGCCTCCTCCAGATGCAGGCCCAGCGAGCCCACATCAAGGCTGTCTCTCGAACTGGGCAATTTCGGTGACGGTGGCTGGCACCCCTCCCTCGTCCTGCACTACGAGTTGCAAGCTGATACGCATGGCCGCCCTCCTCCCTTGGAAGCTGCGGCGACCAGTCTACCCCTCGAGGTGTCGCAACCGATCATTGACGATCTGACGGTCAAAGCGACGATCCAGCCAAGTCAGCCATCGGTCGACCTCATCGCGTAAGTCTTCCAGCACGATTGGACCCTCGCGCAGCGACTCGAGCCATTCGAGGAACTCGTACTCACTGCGTTCGTCCCTGGCCTCCAGATACCTCTCGATCCCGCCAACGTCCTCTGGCGGGCAAGGCCCGCTACCCGCCACGCAATGTGGCAGCCGGCCAGGATGTTGCCGCAGCATACGCCGCTCCACCCGTATCTCGTGGCGCCACCACGCGTTGAAGTCATACACATAGACGAAGCCTTCGTGTTCGCGGAGACGAAACGCGGTCAGCGGCAGTTCGTTTGCCACTGTGGAGAACTGCAAGACATCCTCATGAGCTTCGCCGTAATGCCTGCCACGAATGCTGAACTGGTGCAGATGTTCGTCCGCCCAGCCCATGACTACCTGGATGACATTGTGCAATTGTGGGAGCGTCAAATGCTCGGGAACGAGGACGCGTCGCCAAACCGGCGGGCTCAGGCCGCGCAGAGCAATTCGAAGTTGAAGGATGGAGGTCGCCGCCCCAGGATCGGAAGCCATGCGCGCATTGTAGGTGCCTCATTGGCCTCTCGGCGGTGGTCCGGTCGTTCGCCCCCGTTTTGGCGCGGTCTCCTCCAAGCCGCGCGCCGGTGCTCAGAGTTCGCGACGGGGACAAGATCTCGACGGGCCAGCCAGCATCACAGTGCTGGACAGCCAACCGGAAAATGCGGGCAAGTTCGGCGGCGAGGTCAACGAGGCTCGCCATCCGGGCAAGATCACCCTCGTGCCCTTGACTTTTACCGGCGTGAGCGGTATACACCTGCGGCGGCCCCTGTCCGGCCCGCAGTGTCTGCGGTTCACGGTCGGCGTGGCGCAGCGCGTACGCGCCGCCGTCCCGCGCCCTCAGATGCGCATCGACGATGTCTCCACATCGATCCGCGCGTGGCCACCCTGGCGCTCCAATTCCATCCAACGGGGCTGACCCGCGCAACCAAATGACTGCCACCATCGTCACCATCTTTCTCATCGTTTACCTGGGAATGATTCTCGGTGGACTCCCATTCCTGCAACTGGACCGGACGGGAGTGGCACTGCTTGGTGCGATTGCCTTGATCAGCGTCGATGCTGTGAGTCTGGAAGAGGCAGCGGGCTCCATCCATCTGCCGACGGTGATCCTGCTGTTCTCCTTCATGGTGGTGTCAGCTCAGATGCGGCTGGGTGGCTTCTACGACTGGGTCACGCACCGGTTCGTCTCATTGTCATTCAGCCCGCCCGGCCTGCTCGGGGCGCTTATCTTTGGCGTCGCGGCGCTGTCGGCCATCTTCAGCAACGATATCGTCTGCCTGGCCGTCGCCCCAGTGTTGATCGATGCCTGCCAACGGCGGCGCCTCGAGCCAATGCCCTATCTGCTGGCGCTTGCCTGTGCCTCCAATATTGGCTCCGCCGCCACATTGATCGGGAACCCACAGAACATGCTGATCGGCCAGACGTTGCACATGCCGTTTTTCGCCTATGTTGGCGAGGCGATGGTGCCAGTCACCTTTGGTCTGTTGGCAACATGGGCATTGATTACCTGGCAGGTAAAGGGGCGCTGGTCGGCTCCCGCAAGCGTTGCGGGCACGTTCGATGAGGCGGCACGGCGTACCGACGAGGTGCCGCTGGACCGCTGGCAGACTACCAAGGGCCTCACAGTTGCGGCAGTGCTACTTGTAGCGTTCCTTGTCGGGCCCTCGCCGCGCGAGCACGTGGCGCTCATCGGCGCGGGCGTGTTGTTGATGAGCCGCAAAATGCACTCCACTCGGACGCTTGGCCTCGTCGACTGGGAACTCCTGATCCTATTCATGGCGCTCTTCGTCGTCAATCATGCGCTACAGCAATCCGGTGTCACCGCCGCCGTCATCGCCGACCTCGCCGCTGCCGGTCTTCACCTCGACCAGCTTGCGCCGCTATTCGGGGCCACCTTTGTTCTGTCGAACCTCGTATCGAATGTGCCGGCCGTGATGCTGCTACTGCCGCTGGCGCATCACGAGATGGCTGGACCGCTCCTTGCCTTGGTCAGTTCGCTGTCCGGCAACCTGTTCATTGTCGGTAGCATCGCGAACATCATCGTCGTGGATGCCGCGGCCCGGCGCAACATCCGAATCGATTGGCGTCGCCATGCGACAGTGGGTGTACCGGTCACACTCGTGACCCTGGCGATATCCGCTGTCTACCTGGCCCTTCGCGTGCATTTCGGCGCTTCGGGAGGATAGCCGCATGCGGCAAGGTGCGGGCGAGTTTGGCGCTGAGGTAACGAAGGCCCGCCATCTCGGCGAGATCATCTTGGCGACGCTCTTCCTTACCGCCGTGCCGGGTGCGCAACTGATGCTGAGGTTGTCCGGGCCGCAGCGTGCCGAATTCACCGCTGGCGCCACGCTCGGCGTCAAGCTGAACCTCGACCTCATCCACGTCATGCCGCGACGGCAGCACTGAATTCATGACTAGCATCCACGTCCAAGGCCATCGCCGGCTCGCCTCTGCCTTCCTTGCTGGGGCGCTTGTCGGTCTACTCGGCGGCCTGATGGGCCTTGGCGGTGCAGAATTCCGGCTCCCTCTGCTGCTGGTGATGTTCGGCTTTGCAGCGCTGCAGGCTGTGGTTCTGAACAAGGCCATGAGCCTGGTGGTGGTCACTGCCGCATTCATTTTCCGCAGCGCCGCCGTGCCGCTGAGTGAGGTCGCCGCGCACTGGTCGATTGTGGCCAACCTGCTGGCTGGCAGCTTGGTCGGCGCATGGTCGGCGGCCGGCTGGGCGACACGCTGGCAGGGCGCGACGCTCCAGCGGGTAATTGCCGTCCTGCTGGTCGTGATCGCCATCGTGCTGCTGGCTGGCCACGGGTATGGACCGCGCCGCCCGCCCCTGGACGGCATCAGGCTATTTCTCGCCGGTGCCGCGGCGGGGCTGCTTATGCGGTCGCCTCCCTGCTGGGGGTGGCCGGCGGCGAGTTGTTAATCCCGACCCTGGTGCTGCTGTTCGGCGTCGACATCAAGCTTGCCGGCAGCCTGTCCCTGGCCGTCAGCTTGCCGATCATGCTGGTGGGCTTCGCACGCTAAAGCCGGGATCGCAGCTTCGCGGCACCCCGCGCGAATCGCGCCTTTGTGCTGTCCATGGCGGCCGGCTAGCCGTTGGTGAAGTTCAAAACCTCAAGCAACAGCCGACGGGTACATCAAGAATAGCGACGGCTCTCATGTTCGGCCGGCGACAAGTCGCCCCATTGATGCCGCGGTGCGAATTACATCGGAGTCTTTTTGGACAAACCGTAGAATTCGAAATAAACAACGTAAATCAGCATGACAAAGTTCAGAAGATCGACCCAGGTGAGCGGATCGCCGCCAAAGCCCGGCACGATTTCCGCCTCATGAAGTACCGCGCTGGCAAACCATCGCGTATGGACTTGAAAAGAGATCACGCCCAGGCTCCAGCACAATGCAGCGCGTATCATTCGGTTTGTCCCCGCACCGAATCGGCTCGGGCAATTTCCCGCGACGTTTGCCCAGAAAATCAACCAGAAGGCAATCCATACGCCGAGCTGCGCAGGCCAGCTTGGCAGCATCGCGCCGATTTTCCCGATGGCGTCGGCAGGAATGAGAATCCATTTGAGCAACGCAAGATGTACCACATAAATCGCCGTCCCCAGGAGAAAATTGCCGGCTAGCGAGGCAATCGCCACGTAGCTCTTTCGTCGCAGCAAGGCCCACGGCCAATTGTCGAAGATGAGAAAGGTCGTCAACCAAGCGACGATGACGGAATAAAACCAGCCGATGGCCACGGGTAACGGAAGCAGGATCGAATGCGGTGCGGCCGCGGTCGACACGTTCGGATAGATCAGCAGGAAATAGCCGAGCCCGGTGATGCAGCAACCGCTCGCCAGTTGCGCAAGACCGCTGACTGCCGGGCTCAGCCCGCTATCGGACCAAGGCCATCCCGCCATGCCTGTCGCCAATATGCCGAAGCCGTAGAAGCCGATCAACACAATCAGCCCGACAGCGCCATAGCCGGCGCCGCCGGCTGCGCTAAATGCTGGATCCAGTTGCCCGTAGCAGTGGACAAGCACGGCGGGGATGACAAGGCCGAGCGCAAGCGTCAGCGCCGCGGCGAAGCAGCCCCGGATGGGTTGTTTCAAAGCCGAAAACCCGGCCATGCCGAAGTTGAAGCCGATAAAGACGAGAACGAGGATTCCCCAGAATAAATACATGCCAAAGGGCTGCGGCGCGGATTTCCAGACGGCCAGGCTGGGGTCGACGAACAATCGCCACACTCCCAGGCTGATGCCATGCACGACCAGAAACACGGCGGCGGAAAACGCAAATGGCTTGAGCGCGAATCCCGCTGACGTGAGCCCGCGCTTCTCTTGCACATCGATGTTGGAGCTGATGGGTTCCATGGCTGGCATATCCAGTGCTATATCGATCCGGGCGCGAATGCCGGACGCGCGATGGCGCCGTGCGCGTGCATACCGGAACAAAGGAAGGCAGCCGCGTCGATCGACGCGGCGCATTGGAGCGGTCTTGCGTCAATCCGTCAGCCGGTGACAGGCTGGACGATAATCTTGACGTTACCATCCTTGTTGTTGACCAGCTCCTCGAACCCGCACGACACAATGTCGTCGAGAGAGATCCGGCCTGTGATAAGGGGCTGGACATCGATTCGCCCGTCGGCGATGAACCGGATCACGTCGGCAAATTCTCCGTTATAAGCGAGCGAACCGATGATTTCCTTCTCGGTCGAGACGATCTCGAAAAAGTTGAAAGCGCTCGCCTCTTCGAAGATGCCCACCATCACTGACTTTCCGGCTTTGCGGATCACGTCAATTGCGAGCTTCGCGGTGGCTTTGTTACCGATGCACTCGAACGACACGTCTGCGCCATAGCCACCGGTCAGCGCCTTGACCTCCGCGATCGCGTCGCACTCTTTGGGATCGATGACGACGCTAGCGCCGACTTCCAGCGCCTTGTTCTTGCGCGCCGATGACATTTCGAGTGCGATGATGCGCCCTGCGCCGGCGGCTCTCGCGCACATGATGGTGCAAAGACCGATAGTACCCGCGCCGACCACGACCACGGTTTTCCCGACAATGTTGCCGGCCTTCTTGACGGCGTGAAGCCCGACCGCTAGTGGTTCGATCAGCGCGCCTGCCTCTGTCGGGAAATTCTCGGGGAGCTTGTACAGCAGTTCCGCGGGGACATTGACGTATTCGGCGAATGCGCCATTGTTCATCAGGCCGGTGAAGGCCAGGTTCTCGCAGATGTTGTAGAGGCCATGCGTGCAGTAATAGCATTTACCGCAATGCTGGCAGGCGTCGGCGGTGACACGCTCCCCTACCGAGAAACCTGTCACGCCAGTCCCCAGTTCCGCAATCTCGCCACTGAATTCATGGCCAAGAATACACTGCCCCTTTAGGCCGGTGAGAGGGTGCGGAGTGTCGACCGGGATAAACACCGGGCCTGCGACATACTCATGCAGATCCGAGCCGCAGATGCCGCACCAATGCACACGGATCTTTACCCACCCTTCGGCCGGCTTGTCCGGAACGCTGACCTCTTCCACACGTATATCCTGGCGGCCACGCCATACGGCGGCCTTCATCTTTGGCTGGTGTACCCACGCTACGTTGCTCACAGTTGAGTCTCCTTCGTTGTTTTGGGGGGATCGACGAAGGAGATGCGCGTGCCAGGTGGTCACTCACCGCACCGCCTTCGTACGGGAGGTATACGCATGAACAATGCCCGCCATGACGGCGGGTGAGAGACGGCGACGGATGCGCTAACTACGCTGCAGCGCAGAATTGGCGCAGTACCAGCAGCGGTAACACGGACGCGGAAGAAAAGTGAGTTTATTGTTGCAGCACGGGGGTGGTTGGTAGGACGGCCGGACGAATGACTTCACCGGTGGACTGAGACACCCAGCCTCGATGGCATGAGACAGCATGTCTCATGCCGATCCCGGGTAGACAATCTTGTACCTGGACATCTTCCTGTAGATGGTGGCGCGACTCATACCCAGCGCCTTGGCTGTCTCCTTGACCCGCCAGTGGTGGGAAAGGAGCATGTGGACGATGTGCTGCCGCTCGAGCCGTTCGCCGGGTGCGAGTGCGGCGTCGTCGAATGCAGGTGTCACGGTCAAAGGAGACACCTGCGGCAGCGCCCGCGCAACTGCCTCGGCCGAGCAATGCAGATAGTCAGGAAGGTCCTCGACGCGGATGCTGCTTTGAGCGTGGGACAATGCGCACGCATACCGCAACGCCGTGCGTAGTTGCCGCACGTTTCCGGGCCATCGATAGCGCCGGATGCATGCCAGTGCCTCGTCGCCTAGCACCAGGCGGATGCCATGCGCTTCAGCCTCTTCCTCCAGGAAGAAATCGATCAGTTCGTCGATGTCGGTGCGCTCGCGCAGGGGCGGAAGCCGGAGCACGGCGCCGCTCAGGCGGTAATAGAGGTCTTCCCGGAACGTACGGGCGCCGACCATGCCGGCGAGGTCCCGGTGCGTTGCACAGATTAGGTTGACATCCACCTGCACCGACTGCTCGGAGCCCAGTGGCACCAGTTCATCCTCAGCCAGCACGCGAAGCAGCCTCGTTTGCAACTGCAACGGCATATCGCCGATTTCATCGAGGAACAGTGTCCCACCGTTTGCCTGGGCAATCTTCCCCTTTAGGCCCTTGCGCTTCGCGCCGGTAAATGCACCCTCGGCGTAGCCGAATAGCTCGCTTTCGATCAGGGTATCCGGAATAGCCGCGCAGTTGACGGCGACAAATGGCTGTGCGGCGCGAAGCGAGCCACGATGAATAGCCAGTGCGAAGGCTTCTTTTCCCGTTCCGGTCTCGCCTTGCAGGAGCAAGGGGATGCGCCGGTCGACTATCTTGAGCGCACGGGCGAGGTGCGAAGCCACTTGCGGATCGCCAGCGACCAGGCGATCGCTTGCCGCGCAGCGCGGCTGTGTCCCGGCGTAGCCGCAGGCCGGGCGCTCCAGCGCGGGCGGCGCCGTGTAAGTGGCATTGCGGGGCGGGCGCAGCCTCGCGAAGAAGCGGTCTCCTCCGCGCGTAACGTGCAATGGAAACAAGTCCTGGCCGTTCGTCAAATCGATGACCTGCCCCGCATTCAGATCGAACAGGTGCTGGACGTGTTCTGGAACAGACGGGTACAACGTCGCCAGCAGCCCGGCCATCTTCCGGTTCATCGATACGATGGCTCCGGTATCGTCGAATGCGATCAGCCATTCCGGATGCAGGCTCAGATAGTCCGGGTTGCGGTGCAGGTACAACGTCCACAGCTGGCTGGTATCGTGCAGCATGTAGGCGTTCTCGATCATTTCCGCCGCCTGGCATACGGAATTGTAGATCAGTACCTGCGAGTCACGATTTTCTATGCTTCTTACCGCCGAAACGTCCAGCACGCCAATCAGCTCCCCGGATGACGAGAGAATGGGGGCGGCAGTGCAGGTCAGGCATGTGAATGCTGCCCTGAAGTGATCAACGGTATGGACTGTGATTGGCTCCTTGTCGGCAAGTACGCAGCCTACCCCGCTCGTTCCCTCCGAGTCTTCCGTGAAATAGCGGCCGTGATACAGCCCGTGCTGGCGATATTCCTTGCGACGTATTTCCTCGCCCCGAAAATCGATCAGGACACCATCGGCATCCGCCACCAGGACGCAGTATCCCGCATCGCCGACAACGGCGTGCAGCCGCTCCACGACAGGGCGCGAAAAACGCAGCAGCGTTTCAGCGCTGGTGCGTCTGTCTTTGAGCTCGTTGGCGCTGATCACTCGCGGGCCGGACGTATTTCCCGGGTCCAGCTGGAAGGTGTTCAGTGAGCGGCTCCACGAGCGAAACAGCCGTGACTGCGCTGCGGCCTCCTGGAAGGACGCATTGTCGACCACGGACGAAACGCGTTTGGCGTGTTGCAGGGCATAGGATTGCGTCATATCGATCTCCCCAGCATGCGTGACTCCCATTGATCAAGTGCCTACGCGCTCATTGGGCGCCCTGACAAAACACGCCCCGCGTCATTGCGGCACACCGCAACTCCAGTGCGGTAGCGACGGCAGCTTCGAATGCCTTCCCTTCTGCCGGTCCAGCACGGCTGGCTGGCGTACCGTTCACTGGAGATGTCGCGGCGAGCGCCCAGTCGACCGGACCCCTGCCAAGTTCAGCACCGCTGAGCCTGCCACGAATCCGAAAATCGCGAAAGCCCCCGGGTGCCTGCACTATCCACTGAAAATTCGCTTCAAGTGCTTCCGCCGCCCCTGCATGCTTCGCGGCGACATCAAGCCGTTGCACCAATTCGCTGGGGCGCAGCGACGTCTTGCTGTGGCGACAGATGTTCCGCCCAGTGCGACATCTGTCTCGCGGGCTCGCGAGACAGCAGCATCGGACGCGCCGGGCGGAACACCGGCTGTCGCCGTCCGCCGTCCGGCCTCCAGCAAGGCCTGGCCAGCCGCTAGGCGCATTGCGTGCCACGCACGGATGGAGCTGGCACCGCTCTTGCAGTAGAAGCTTGCCCGGCCCTGCGGCCGGCCGCTGAAATGAAAGCAAGAGGAGACCCCGAATGGAACCCACCCCAAGCCATCTTCTGTGGATGTACGAGAAGATGATCGAGATCCGGCAATACGAAGAGACCATGGCTAAGGTCTACCTGGAAGGCAAACTGCCGCCGAAGATCCAGAAAGGCCTGGCCTTCGACATCGGCGCCGGGCCGGTGCCCGGCGAGATGCACCTCTCGGCCGGGCAGGAACCGGTGGCGGTGGGTGTGTGCGCGCATTTGCGACCCGAGGACACCGTGGTTGGCGCGCATCGCTCGCACCATTTCGCCATTGCCAAGGGCGTACCGCTCGATGCCATGACCGCCGAGATGTTCGGCAAGGCCACGGGGCTCGGGCGCGGCAAGGGCGGTCATATGCACCTGTTCCACCTGCAGACCAAGTTCTCCTGCAGCGGCATCGTCGGTGCGAGTTCACCGCAGGCCTGCGGCGCCGCGTTGGCGGCGCGCAAGCTGGGCAAGGACTGGGTTGCCGTGTCGTTCTTCGGCGAAGGCGCTGCCAACCAGGGCTCCTTCCATGAGTCGCTCAATCTCGCCGCGCTGTGGAAGCTGCCGGTGGTGTTCGTCTGCGAGGACAACAAGTACGGCATCTCGGTGGAGAAATCCGCCTCCACCTCGGTATCCTCCAATGACGTGCGCGCCGCCGGCTACGGCATGCCCGGCGTGCTGGTTGATCGCAACGACGCCGTCGCGGTGTATCGCGCCGCAGGAGAGGCGGTGGCCAAGGCGCGGCGCGGCGAAGGCCCCACCCTGATCGAGGTCAAGACCGACCGCTATCTCGGCCATTTCCAGGGCGACCCGGAAACCTATCGCCCGCGCGACGAGGCCAAGACCTTGCGCAACGCCGATCCGATCCCCGCCCTGGAGGCCACGCTGCGCGCCAGCGGCCTGCTCGATGACGCGGCCGAAGCCGCGCTGCGCGCGGCAATCACGTCCCGCATCGAGGCCGCCTACGCCTTTGGCCGGAACAGCCCCTACCCGGCACCGAGCGAAGCCCTGCAACACGTCTTCGTCCAGTAAGACCCGCACCAGCATAAACAGGAGACCAGTATGCATACCGCACAAAGCGCGGCCCAGGGCACGCGCACGCTCACCATGGCCCAGGCCATCGCCGAGGCCATCGGCCAGGAAATGGAGCGCGACTCGCGCGTCTTCGTTATGGGCGAAGACATCGGTAAGTACGGCGGCATCTTCAGTGCCACCACCGGCTTGCTGGATCGCTTCGGTTCCGAGCGCATCATGGAAACCCCGATTTCCGAAACGGCCTTTATGGGCGCAGCCATTGGCGCCGCGGCCGAGGGTCTGCGCCCCATTGCGGAACTGATGTTCGTGGATTTCTTTGGAGTCTGCTTCGATCAGATCTACAACCACCTGGCCAAGAACACGTATATGTCCGGCGGGCGGGTGGGCCTGCCGGCGGTGGTGATGACCGGTATCGGCGGCGGCTATAACGATGCCGCCCAGCATTCGCAGTGCCTGTATGCCAGTTTTGCCCACATGCCGGGCCTGAAGGTGGTGGTGCCGTCCAATGCCTACGATGCCAAGGGCCTGATGACGCAAGCCATCCGCGACGACAACCCGGTGGTGTTCTGCTACCACAAGGGCATCATGGGCCTGTCGTGGATGTCCTACTTCGAAGGTAGCACCAACGCGGTTCCCGAGGAGGCCTACACCATTCCCTTCGGCCAGGCGCGGGTGGCGCGCTCCGGGCGCGACGTGACCATCGTCACGCTCTCGCAGATGGTGCAGAAGTCCTTGCTGGCGGCCGAGCAGCTCGCGGCGCAAGGCATCGAAGTCGAAGTGATCGACCTGCGCACCATCGTTCCGCTGGACCGTGACGCGGTGCTGCGCTCGGTGGCCAAGACCGGCCGGCTGCTGGTGGCCGACGAGGATTACCTGAGCTTTGGCCTTTCCGGCGAGATCGCCGCCGTCGTGGCCGAAAACCTCGATACCGTGGCCCTGCGGGCGCCGGTGCGGCGCCTGGCCGTGCCCGACGTGCCGATTCCCTTCTCGCGCCCGCTGGAGCAATTCGTGATTCCGCAGGTCGACACCATCGCTGCCCAGGTGCGCGACCTGGTGCTAGACCGCCCTCTTTCCTTTCAACTCAAGCGAGAAGCAGCATGACCGACGTAACGATGGCCGACGCCGTCTGGCAAGACGTGGAGGACGGCACGGAAGCCCTGTTGCAGGAGTGGCTGGTGAAACCCGGCGATGCTGTCAGCGCGGGCCAGCCGCTGGGCGTGGCCGAGCTGGTCAAGACCACCCATGAGATCACCGCGCCGGTCGACGGCATCGTCGCCACCCTCAATATCGAGGCGCAGGATACATTCGGGCGCGGCGCCGTGCTCGCCCGGCTGGAGCCGAAATCATGAGCCACAGCCTAGCTTCCGTGCTGAGCGGTCCGGCAACGGTCGCAGCGGATGAGCGCCGCACCGTGCCGCTGACCGGCATGCGCGCCGCCATTGCCCGCAACATGAGCGCCGGCTGGCAGGTGCCGCGGGTGGCACACTCGCTCGAGGTCGACGTGACCCTGCTGGAGCTGGCGCGCCACACCCTGCAGCAAAGCCTTGGCCCCCAATGCAAGGTCACGCTGACGGCCTTCGTGCTGCGCGCCGTGGCGCTGACCCTGCGCCAGCATCCGCGCCTGAATGCGCGGGTGCTGGAGAAGGAAATCGAGCTGATGCCGAACATCAACCTCGGCCTAGCGGTGAGCCTCGAAGAGGGGCTGATGGTACCCGTGTTGCGCGACGTGGACACCAAATCAGTGGCCGAGATCGCGGCGGAAAGCCGCACCCTTGCCGAAAGCTCCCGCACCGGCGCGCTCCCGGCCGGCGCCTACCAACGCGGCACCTTCACCGTGACCAACCTCGGCATGACAGGCATCGACAGCTTCACGCCCATCCTCAACGTGCCACAGGCCGCCATCCTGGGCGTAACGCGAGTGGTCAAGCGGCCGGTAGTCAAGGACGACTGGATCGCGGTGGCACCGATGATGGGGCTACACCTGGTATTCGATCACCGCGCGGTGGACGGCTACCCGGCGGCACGCTTCCTGACCGACCTCAAGACGCGGCTGGAAACCGTGGAAGGCTTGTGATGCTCGCCCCCGCCTTCCTCGCCAGCAGCGTGGGCTGCGCCGAAGAGCAAGCCTGGAACCGGGCCCGGCTGGCGCATCCGGTGCTGCGCCCTGCCGTCCGACTGTGGACCTACGCCGCACCGGGTATCGTGCTGGGCTGCGCCCAGGCCGGCATGCGCGAGCGCCTGGCCGGCAGCGCCACGCCGGTCGCGCAGCGCGACTCGGGCGGTGGTGCAGTGCTGACCGGGCCGTGGATGCTGTCGGCCTCCATCGTGTTGCCGGCCGGCCACGCGCTGGTGGACTCCGGTACGGTATCGAGCTACCGCTGGCTGGGCGTGCTGCATGCCGGCCTGCTGCGCGATCTCGGCATTGCCGCCTATGCGGTACCGCCCGAGGAAGTGCGGCTGGCTCCGCCGGCGGATGCGCTGAAGTGGGCGTGCTTTGGCGGCCTCTCGCCCTGGGAGGTTGTGGTTGGGCAGCGCAAGATCGTCGGCCTGGCGCAGGTGCGCCGGCGTACGGGCGTGCTGCTGACTTCGGGCACGCTGATCGCGCCACCCGAATGGCCGCTACTGTGCGACGCGCTCGGCGGCGATCCCGCCGACGCCGCGCGCCTGCGCGCCAGCACGACCTCCTGCGCCGAACAGCTCGGCACGCCACTGATGGCCACGGTGCTGGCCGAGCGGCTGCATCACATGCTCACCGACGTACTGGGCGAGCCGGGCGAACCAGACGCCCCGCCGCGCAGGCCGGGCCAGGCTCCGGCATCCGGCCCGCTGCAAGCCATGCCAAGCCCTTACTGAGTGGCGCCGCCACGCCGGGCTGCCTGCTGGCCGTCGGGCAAAGAGACAACAACCCAAACGCAAGGAGCGGACCACGCTCGCACAACAAATGGAGACAAGCCAGATGACATCCTCACAGCCTGCCGGCGCCACCATGCGCATCCTGCCCAGGCAACCCACCGTGACGCGCCGCGGCTTCCTGCGCGGCGGCGGTCTCGCCGCCATCGGCGTCACCGTGGTGGCGCCGATGGCGCTGGCCCAGCCGCCGCGCGACGCCATGACCGCCTCGTTCCATGCCATCGGCCCGGCCAACGCGAGCACGCTGGTTGCCATGTCGCGCGATATCTTTCCGCACGACAAGCTGTCCGACCGCTACTACGTCGACGCCATCGCTCCGCTGGAAAAGGCCGCCACCATCGACAAGGCCACCCGTACCCTGCTACAGCAAGGTGTTGCCGCGCTGGATGCGGCGGCGCGCGAGCGCTCCGGCAGCCCCTACTCCAAGCTCGCAAAGGAGTCCGAACGCGTAGCGCTGCTGCAGGCCATCGAGGCCACGCCCTTCTTCCAGAAAGTGCGGGGCGAGCTAGTCACGGGCCTCTACAACAACAAGGTCGTTTGGCCCCTCCTGGGCTACGAGGGTTCGTCCTGGGAGAAAGGTGGCTACCTGCAACGCGGCTTCAACGATATCGACTGGCTCTGAGCCGCCGGCATCGGCATTCCCCCTGACAAGAGGCCGCCCGGGCCACTGCCCCCCCCCGGAGCGGCGCACGGAGATAAGCATGGCAACGAAGTTCAACCTCAAGGACGACGGCGTGGTCGTCATCATCGGTTCCGGCGCGGGCGGCGGCACGCTCGCCAACGAACTGGCCCAGCGCGGCGTGCGCAGCGTGATTCTCGAAGCGGGCAAGCACTATACGCAAGCCGATATCGAGAATGACGAGTGGGCGATGTTCAACAAGATCTCCTGGCTGGACAAGCGCATCTCGGCCGGCGGCTGGCATCACACCAAGACTTACCCTAACCTGCCGGCCTGGATCGTCAAGGGCGTGGGCGGCTCCACGGTGCACTGGGCCGGCCTGGCCCTGCGTTTCATGCCGCACGATTTCCGCAACCGTAGCGTCTACGGCGCGGTCAAGGACGCCAACCTGATCGACTGGCCCATCACCTACGACGAACTGGCGCCGTTCTATGCGCGCGCCGAGAAAAAGATGGGAGTGGCCACCACCGCGGCCTCCGGCCTGCCTGCGCTGCCCGAGAACAACCACTACAAGGTGCTGGCGGCCGGCGCGCGCAAAATCGGCTACAAGGAGATCGTGCGCCCGATGGCGATCAATTCGCAGGCCTACGACGGCCGCCCGGGCTGCATGCAGATCGGCTTTTGCATGCAGGGATGCAAGATCGGCGCGAAATGGTCCACCCTCTACACGGAAGTGCCGCGCGCCGTGGCCACCGGCAAGGCAGAGTTGCGGCCGCAGTCCATGGCGCTGCGGATCGAGCACGACGCCGCCGGCAAGGTCACCGGCGTGCTCTATGTTGACGATCGCGGCCGGCGCCAGTTCCAGCGCGCGCGCATCGTCTGCGTGGCCGGCAATTCGATCGAATCGCCGCGCCTGCTGCTGAACTCGGCCAGCAGCAAGTTCCCGCAGGGCCTGGCAAATTCCTCCGGACAGGTCGGCCGCAATTACCTCAACCACACAACCGCCGCAGCAGTGGCGATCCACCGCAAGCCGGTCTACATGTACCGCGGCACCGCGCTGGCGGCGGTAGTCTCGGACGAGGCCAACCTCAATATCAAGCGCGGTTTTTACGGCGGCTATCACCTGGAAGGACTCTCGCTCGGGCTGCCCTTCACCGCAGCCTTCATGAAGCCGGGCGGCTGGGGCCGCGATGTCACCTCGGCGCTGGAAATGTACGACCATATGAGTTGCGTCTGGGTCTGCGGCGAAGACCTGGCGCAGGAACGCAATAGCATCACCCTGCACGCTACGGAAAAAGACCAGTACGGCCTGCCGGTACCCATCGTGAGCAAGACCGACCACCCCAACGATGCCGCCATGCGAGTCCATGGGCTGGCTCAGTTCCGCAAGATGTCGGAAGCGGTCGGTGCCACCCGCGTGATCGACATGCCGCCCTATCCCGCCAGCCATAATATGGGCACCAACCGCATGAGCGCCAAGGCAAGCGACGGCGTGGTCAACCGCTGGGGCCAGAGCCACGACATCCCCAACCTGTTCGTCTCGGACGGCAGCCAGTTCGCCTCCAGCTCGGCGGCCAATCCCACCTTGACCATCGTGGCGCTGGCGATACGCCAGGCCGAGTACATCGCCGGCGCGCTGCAACGGCGCGAACTCTGAGCCGGGTGGCAGGCCGCTCGCCGCATTGTGGCGGGAGGCCAAATGGACTAGCGTTGCACAGGCGGTGCGTCGGCATTAAGCTTGCCCCAGCCAGCCCCCACATCAACCGGCCAAGGAGACAATCGTGCTGCAAAAAGCACATCGGGCACATATTGAGCGTCTGCTCGCGTTTTCGCAGCAGCCCGGCACGGCCGGCAGCGCGATCGAGCGTTCGTGGCTGCGCTGCCTGAACGACTATGGCCTCGACCCTAGCCGGCCGGTGCCCGCCCATATCGTGGAAGCGCACCGCCTGCGCGAACACAAGGACCAGATCGAAGACTTCCTCGGCGTGGCGCGTACCGGCATGGAGCAGCTCTACAAGCGCGTGTGCGGCCTTGACTGCGTGCTGCTGCTGACCGACGCGCACGGCGTCACGGTAGACTTCATCGGCAACGACCATTGGGACCACGAACTCAAGCGCGCCGGCCTCTACCTCGGCGCGGACTGGAGCGAGCCACGCGCCGGCACTTGCGCGGTTGGCACCTGTATCGTCGAACAGGCCCCGGTGACCTGCCACCAGACCGACCACTTCGATGTATCCCACATCACGCTCACCTGCAACAGCGCACCACTGTTCGACCCCACCGGCTGCTTCCTGGGCGTGCTTGACGTCTCCGCGCTGAGCGCCCCGGCGCCGCGCGAAGGTCAGCATCTGGCGCTGCAGATGACCACCATGTATGCGCAGATGATCGAGGATGCCAACTTCCTGCGCTATTTCCGCGATCAGTGGATCCTCCGGCTGGGTTCAACCTGGTCCCTGCTCGATGTGGACAGCGAGATCATGGTCGCGTTCGACGCCGATGGCGTGATCCGCGGCATCAACAGCGGCGGCCGGCGCCGGCTGCGGCTGGCCGCGGCCGGCGAGGATATCGAGGGCCGCGATGTGCCCCAGGATTTGCGCGGCCACCTGCTGACTGAAGTCTTCCGCGAGAACATGAGCGAGCTGTGGCGCATCGCCCGGGCCGGCATGTCGTCCGAGCGCACCGCCGTCCGTACCCATGACCATGGCCTTTACTACGCCACAGCGATCGCTCCGCGCGGCGCCCCCAGCCGCCCTTCCATGCGTAGCGCCCAGTCCACGCTGCCAAGCGCCGAGGCCAGTGCTGAGCTGGACGCGCTCGGCGCCGACGATCCACAGATGCAGCGGCTGATCCTGCAGGCCAGGCGGCTTGCCAACAAGCCGCTCAATATCCTGGTGCATGGCGAAACCGGCACCGGCAAGGAAGTCCTGGCCAAGGCCCTGCACGCCGCCAGCGAGCGCCGCGGCAAGGCTTTCGTGGCAGTCAATTGCGCTGCCATTCCCGAATCGCTGATCGAAAGCGAGCTATTCGGCTACACGCCCGGCACCTTCACCGGCGCGCGCAACAAGGGAATGCGTGGCCTGATTGCGCAATCCGATGGCGGTACGTTGTTCCTCGACGAAATCGGCGATATGCCGCTGCACCTGCAGAGCCGGCTGCTGCGCGTGCTGTCCGAACGCGAGGTGATGCCGCTGGGCGCGGACAAGCCGATCCCGGTCGACCTGCGAGTGGTTGCCGCCTCGCACCGTGACCTGCGCCAGCTGATCGCCGAGCAGTGCTTCCGCGAGGATCTCTACTACCGCCTGTGCGGTGCCACCCTGCACCTGCCGCCACTACGCGAGCGGCGCGATATGGCTTACCTGATCGCGCGCATCCTGGAGGAAGAAGGGCGGCAGCTCGATATGCGTGCCGAACTGGCACCCGCGGCGCTGGCCCTGCTGCGCGCCTACTCCTGGCATGGCAACGTTCGGCAGTTGCGCAATGTGCTGCGCTTCGCGCTGGCCATGAGCGACAACGGTTACGTCGACACCGACACGCTGCCGCCCGAAATCCTCGAGGGCGCCCTGGAATGCCAGGCGGATGCCGCCCCGGCAGCCGCGCATCCAGCGCCCGGCAACGAGCGTGAAATCCTGCTCGCGGCCTTGCGCCGGCACAAATGGCGAATCACCCAGGTCGCCCTGGACCTGGGCATCGCGCGCGCAACCGTCTATCGCCAGATGGGGCGATATGGCATCGTCGCACCCAATCAGCAATAGGGCACCGGCGGTGGCAAGACAATGCCGGGCGTCAAGAACAAACGATCACGGCGCAAGCGTGTGTAGTACCGCGGGATAGCTCCCATGGCGTCGCCAAGTCCGGGGGCACCTACTATGACGCGGGGGTAGCAGGCGTATATCCATCGAATCGCCTGTCAGGCGGCTACCAACACTTCAAATAGCGTATGTCTTGGCGGTTGAGAACAGCACATCTCACCTGCAGCAAGGCATTGGCTCCCGCCATCGCCCCGCGCATGTGCCCGCTCCTCAGCATGCGCAGGCCAATCACGCAGTCGACCACAGGCTCGGCGCCTGTTCCCGCTCAAAAATAGCAGCAATACCCTGCCCGCCCCCGATGCACATGGTCACCAGCGCATAGCGGCCTTGCACCCGTTGCAGCTCGTACAGCGCCTTGACGGTGATCAGCGCGCCGGTGGCGCCGATCGGGTGGCCCAGTGAGATGCCCGAACCGTTCGGATTGACCTTGGCCGGATCCAGCCCGAGCGCCTTGGTAACAGCGCAGGCTTGCGCGGCAAAGGCTTCGTTGGCTTCGATCACGTCGAGGTCCGCCACGGTCAGACCGGCACGCTCCAGCGCCTTCTTCGTGGCCGGCACGGGGCCGATGCCCATGCTCTTGGGATCGACGCCGGCATGGGCGTAGGAAACCAGGCGGGCCAGCGGCTTGAGGCCGCGCTTCTCGGCCTCGGCACGCTCCATCAGCACCACGGCGGCAGCGGCGTCGTTCAGGCCCGAGGCGTTGCCCGCGGTGACTGTGCCGTTTTCCTTCACGAAGACCGGCTTGAGCTTGGTCATGTCTTCCAGGACCGCGTCGTGGCGCACGTGCTCGTCGGTGTCGAAGGTGACGTCGCCCTTGCGGCCCTTCAGCGTGACCGGCAGGATCTGGTCCTTGAAGTGGCCGGCACGGATGGCTGCCGAGGCGCGGCGATGGGACTCCAGCGCGGCCTCGTCCTGCTGGCCGCGGCTGATGTCGTATTCCTTGGCCACGTTCTCGGCGGTGACGCCCATGTGGATCCCGTGGAAGGGATCGTGGAGCGCGCCCAGCATCATGTCGAGCATCTTGGCGTCGCCCATGCGCGCGCCCCAGCGGGCCGATTGCGCCAGGTAGGGAGCACGGCTCATGCTCTCCGCCCCGCCGCCGATGGCCACATCGGTATCGCCCAACATAATGGTCTGCGCCGCGCTGACAATGGCCTGTAGGCCCGAGCCGCACAGGCGGTTGACGGTCAGTGCCGGCGCGTCGATCGTGACGCCGCCCTCCACTGCCGCCACGCGGCCCAGGTACATGTCCCTGGGCTCGGTTTGGATGACGTTGCCGAACACCACGTGGCCTACGTCGTCGCCGCTGACCTGCGCGCGGGCCAGTGCCTCGCGCACGACCATGGCGCCCATCTGGGTCGGGGAAAGATCCTTCAGGCTGCCGCCAAAGGTACCGATCGCGGTCCGGACGCCGCTCACCACCACCACTTCACGTGTCATCTCTCACCTCCACAATTTCAGTTGCCAGGCGCAGTCCAGTTTCACGTACCGGTGCGCAGTGTTGTTCCAAGCGAGGAGCGGCAGGCGCGGCTCTGCCTGATGCAGACCGCATCGGCCTCGGCGGCAAATGCACGCCAGCCCTTAGACTGCCACTTGACCTGGATAATCAGCGACTCCATCTCATCCTCGCCCAAACTGCGGACCGGACACGGTCCACTGTCCTCGATAGATACACCCATGCTGTTCCCTTCAGCGGTCGTTGGTCAGGGTACGGAAGTGCCGTGGCTGGATGAGCCATGCGTCGTGCTGCACCGTCGAAGATGCAATCATTGGCACGCGCTGCGAGAGCCAGCAGCGTGTCGGCAGCTCCCAGTCGGCGACACTTGCGCGTAGCGCGGCGATGTCACTGGGCAGGTCGGCGAGCGTGGCACGGATCGCCTCAATCTGCGCCGAAGCGAGATTCCGGACGATGAAGACTAGCCGCCCGCGACCATCCTCAAACGGCCCTTCGTGCGGCCAGGCCCGCAAGCGCACCGGCGGATAGGCCACGTCCTGCACGCACTGTACGACCCGGGGGTGCGCATCGCCTGCCACGCACATCAAGCCTTTGGCACGCAGCAACGCAGCACCATGCCGGCGCAGGATCTGCCCCATCGAGACCGCGAAGCCGAACCACGGCACTGGCTGGTCGAAAGTGATGACGAAGCTGTGAACATGGGCGCTATGGCGTCCGCGCTTGTGCGCTTTGGGCAGATAGCGTCCTGATCCGGCCACCTCACCGCCACTGCTACCCCCTGCGGCCTCGTTCTGGCGCGCAATCTCGGTGCCCAACCACGCCTGCAAACTAGGTGCCAGGTCGGTGCGACCGTAGACACCAGTGGATGACAGTAACACGCCAAGATCGGCAACACCGTGACGCACCTGAACACGGCTCGCCTGTGGGTTTAGCGACTGCAACTCCTCCTCAAGCCGACCCAGTTGCGCCGTAGACGCCTGGTCGCATTTGGTGATCAGCACCCGGTCGGCTGCCATGATCTGTCGCCGACTCTCGGCGTATTCGTGCAACTGCTCCAGCCCATGGGTCGCCGAGATCGCCGTGATCACCTCAGCGCACACATAACGCGCACAGACAAAGGATTCTTCCATCAGTGTGTAGAGCACCGGCACCGGGTCCGCGAGACCGGTGGTCTCGATCACTACACGCGTGATCGGCGCAATCTCGCGGCGCGCGACACGCATGAACAGGCTCTTCAGCGCGGCGACCAGATCGCCCTGCATATTGCAACATAGGCAGCCCGAGTCGAGCAGCAACATCCGGTCGCTGACGGTGTCGACAAGGTGATGATCGATGCCGACCTCGCCGAACTCGTTGACCAGCACAGCCACGCCAGCCATGCCTGGCTGGTGGACCCAGTGGTTCAGCAAAGTGGTCTTGCCCGCGCCCAGGAAGCCGGTGAGCAGGCTGACCGGAATGCGATCGACAGGGACCTTGCCCGCTACGGGCGGCGTGGCGGAAATGAGATTCATCGAAAAACCTCCTGAAAAACGGATGTCATTGCAGGTACGATCCTTGGCTGGCGTAACGTCTTAGACAGGGGGATTAGCCCCCCGCCAAATAGATCAATCGGACCGTGGCCAGCGTCGGGCAGACCGGCACATCCCCATCCACCAACGGCTGTCCAGTTCAGGCCAGGACTGCCGCCAGTGTCATCGCCAGAATCGACAGCATGCCGCCGACTATGGCACGCCTGCGGATGCAGCCCGAGTGCATTCGCAGGACGAAGTCGCCCGGTTCCTGCGGGCGCCTTCGTTGACAACTGGCACGGCATGAGCAGCATCACGCCGAAAGGGCTCGCAGACGCGCCAACATCTCAAGCACCGCCTCGGGTCGCAGCCCCGGCGCGATCTCAACGAATTGGAACTGTCCGGTCGGGGGTGATGCAATGGCCTGACCGGCCGCGAACGCCGCACTGATATCGCTTCCGAACGGAAGTGAGCCGTCATAGCTCCCGCCCTCGGCGATCACCGCGTCGAGCCCGGCCATCGCCTCGGCCGGCACCTGGGCAAAAACGGGCAGCCGCAGCGCCACCGACCAGCGATAGTGCCGCGCAACGTTGATCACCGACCGGTAAGGCTCGACAAAGTCCGCCCCGAGGTCTCTGTCATCCGCCTGCTCCTCCAGCAGCAGGCCCGAAATCGGGAAGATCGAAACCGAACGGATCAGGTCGGCTACGTACATCGCTGCATCCTCAACAGAATCGGCGTCGATGTCTTCGCCGGCGCCACCGGCCAGCCGGTTGGCGTGCATCAGCCACGCGCGCGGCGATGGCATCGCCAACACGAGCGGCGTCTGACCACGCAAGTGCGCCAGCACCGCCTCTACCACCTCAGCCAGCACTGCCTTGGGTGCCGCGGGCTCCAGCAGCTTGCGCAGCGCCGTCGCCGGCCGGCGACGGGTTCCAAGTCGAGCCTCCAGCCCGCCCTCGCGCCTGCTCCAGGCTTCGAAGAGATCACCGACCTCGACAACCGCCACGTCCGGCTTCAGCAGGCCGTGTGCTTGTGAGAAGTAGGCAAGGAAGCCCGCGGCACTTCCCCACGGGTCCGCATCGTCCGCGCCGAGCAGCAGGCGCTTCGTGTAGGCCGAGGATTTCAGCCACACACGGATCGCGCTACTGCCCGCCGAGCGCGGCAACAACTCGGCGAATGGCGTGCTCATTGCTTCGCGTCCTTCAGCACGCCGGCAACGGCCAGCCGGGTTTCCAACTCCTCGATGCGCACGTCCTTGGGATTGCGCATGTAGTTAGGCTTGGGCTCCCTTGCGCTGCGAGTGTTATCTGCGCTGCCAACGTAGAGCGTGTCCACGTCATCGCCCCAACAGCCGAAATACTGCATGTGCGACGGCGGCTTGGGCTGGTTCCACGTCTTGACGAACTCCTTGAACGGCACGCTGCGAGCGATGCGCGCCTTGCGCTCAGCATCGCGCGCGGCCTGAGTTGCCTCGTGATTGATAGCCAGTGTCACCGGGTCGAACTTCACCTTGTAGAGCCGCTCGGCTACGCCGGGGGAGATCAGGCCATCCTCAATGTCCTTGATGACACCAGCCGGGTCACGCTCCAGCAGGTCGCCATAGCCGGCGCCTGCTCCTTGCGAGATCATGAAAAGCTCTCCTCGCTTGGAGATCTCGAATCCCATGCCCATGTGGTGGGTGGTATAGCTTGCGCCCTCGAACGGCTGCTCGTTCATGAGCTCCTCGATCGAGTGCTTGAACTTCTCCGGCTCGTTCATCAGCACGTCGTACACATCGACGTCCTTCACCTTGCACAATGGATATGCGCCGCAGGCGTAGCCACCAAACAGCCCCTGGATGGGCGGGATCTTGGCACCCTGGCAAACTGTCATGAAGCCCCACTGATCGCTGTCCTTGGTGGCTACCATCATGGTGTAGCCCTGACCACCGCGGTACTTGCCGGGGGCGATGGCGTCCCGCGTCATCTTTTTCGAGACAAGTTGAAGGAACGGCACTTCCTCCTCATTCAATTCCTGCTCACCGATGTCTGCCATGGTCGCGAAGATCGGCGCCAACGCATGCTCGCCGTCGCGATCGATCGTCGCACCCGCGCCCATGCCATTCAGGTCCGCGCACAGATTGCCCAGCGTCTCGCCGTGCTGGCTGACCCCACCCCAGATGAAGGTGTTGATCATGTTGAAGGTTGGCGCATGAACCTTGGTGTACTTCTCCGGGCAGCTGTAGAGGAACTTGGCCACCGCATGCTGACCGGCGGTGAAGCCGGTAAAGATCGACATCAGGCTCTGCGAGTTCGGCGCTGCATACGAGCAGTTGACGATCGAATGCGGATCGGTGATGACCTCGATTGGCGCGAACGCCGCCTGGCCGCGCGGCAGATCCGGCCAGACATAGCACAGGAAGACCTGTGCCAGCATGCCCTTGAGCCCGGCGACGATCGTGTTGGTGGCGCGATTGGTGAATTCCGGGCTGGATCCTCGGAAGTCGAAGATCAGCCTATCGCCAGTTTTGGTGAGCTGGCAATTGATTCTCACCACGCAGTTCTCGCGCAGCGTCGAGTCCTGGATGATATAGGTGCGCACCGTCATGTCAGGCCACTCGCTGATGCGGCGCTTGACCTCGGCACGGACATTCTCCATTGTCAGGCGCAGCGTTGAAACCAGAGCCTGCGGGCCATCGGTATTCAATGTCTCCTCGAGGCGCTGCTTAATGCGCAGGCAGGCAAAGAGCTTGACTTTCATATCCTCGTACTGCAGCTTGGGCTCGCGCACAGAGTTCTGCAGGAAGGTCAGGATGTCGCGCTTGATCTGATAGTTTTCAACCACCTTAAAGGGCGACATCTTGAGCCCCTCGTCGCAAGGGCTCTCGGCCATCGAGGGCATGCCGCCGGGCTCAATGGCGCCGTTCTCACCCTCATGCACCGTGGACGCGACCCAGCATACCAGCTTCCCTTCGTGGAAGATGGGCAGGATCATACTCTGGTCGGTATTGTGGACGTTTCCGTAGCGTGAGTCGTTGTGGATGAATCCGTCGCCCTCGCGCACGCCCACAGTCGGGTCGTTCATCCAGTTCTTGACGATGAACTTGATCGGATGGTGCACCAGCGCCGAGAAGATCAGCACCCCGCCCGCACTGGCAATCGCCAGATCGCCCGAGGCGGAATACACACCGGTGATCACGTCGCCCCACTTGGCGCCGGGTGCTGCGCCCATCTGCTCGACCATCTCGTAGCCCTCGTCGCAGCCAGCCTGGATGCGGTCGCGGATCTTGGCGACAGTGTGGGCGTCGCTGACCTGGTGGATGGCTACGTCCTCGTCCGCCGTGCGCGGCATTAGGTCGTGGTTCTGCATAATCTCGGGGTCGGGTCCGAGGAACAGCGTTGTGTCGTTGAGAAATTTCTTGATCAGCGCCACTTCCTCGGCGCTGGGCGTCTTTGCCTTGACCGGCACATTAAGTTCGCTCATGTTCAGTCCTGCAATTGTGAGTGTTGGATGACGTTGCGGCCGCGCTCAGGCACGCAGAAACCAGGAGGCGCCCTGGCGCGCTGCGACGAAGTTCCATCCCGGGTTGACCAAGAAGGTAGTCACCTCGGAAGCGACAACGGCCGGCCCCGAGATCTGCACACCCGGCTTGATGTCGGCGCGGTTCCACACCGGGGTGTCTAGCGAACCCTGATGGCCCACGAAGTAGCACTTTCGCGAGCTACCCGGAGGCGGCGGCACCATGCGCTGCTCGGGAGGTAGTGGTTTGATGTCCTCGAATTGCACCGTTTCATGCCGTACGAAGGCCGCCACGCGGATGGTGTTGATGCGAATGCCCGCCTCGGGTGCCTGCGAACCCTCGCCGAAGCGCTTGCCATAATCATTTGAGAACTGCGAAATCAGTGCCAGCACGTCGCCAGGACCATGCACCTCATGATTGGGAATCACCGCCGTGGTCTGCACCAGCTGATTGCCATATCGCATGTCCAGTTCCAGGTTGTGGCAAATATCCTCGCGCGAAGCGCCTTGGCGTAGCAAGTCCTGCGTGCCTAATTCCTTTAACTCGGTGACGATGCTGTTGAAGCGGTCGTAGTCATCGAACAGGTGACGGGTGTTTGAGTCGTACAAGACCATGTACAGCGACTGCTCGTGGATATGCAGTTGATGCATATTGCCGGCGCCCACCGCCGAGAACACTGAACTGAGCGGCGGCGCCAGGATCTTGTCGATAGCCAGATTCTGTGCAATGCCGCAGCAGTGCAGAGGGCCATTGCCGCCGTAGGCCAGCATCGTGAAGTCTTTCGGGTTGTAGCCACGTGCGCGCAACTCGGTAAACAACCCGTTTGCCATGTTATCGTCCACCTTCTCACGGACTAACAGCGCCGCTTCGATGACCGAGCAGTCGAGGTCGTCACAGAGCGTGTCTTCGATTGCCGCCTTGGCGCGGCGCGGGTTTAGCGGGATCGATCCGCCTGCGTAGTTCTTCGGGTCCAGATAGCCCAACACAAGGTCTGCGTCCGTCACCGTCGGCCGCATGCCGCCGCGATCATAGCAAGCGGGACCGGGGTCGGAGCCAGCCGATTCCGGACCACACTTGACTGTGTTGTACATGCGGTCATAGCTGGCAATCGAGCCACCGCCGGCGCCCAGCGTCACCAGGTGCACCATGGGCACCGACACCAGCCAACGGTCGATCACCGGGTTGAAGTCGTAGTGCTTGATGCCGCCGTCAACGACGATGCCGATGTCGTAGCTCGTGCCGCCCATGTCGGTGGCCACGACGTTGCCCAGACCGGCCTGCATCGCAAGGTGCTCGGACGCGCCTATGCCAGAGACGGGGCCGGAGTGGATGGTCTGCAGCGCATCGGTCGAGTTCAACTGCGCCATACCGCCGGAATTGTGGATCACCAGCATCGGCTTCTCGTAGCGGTGCGCGCGCAGGTTCTGCTCCAACGCCGACAACGCGTGGTACATCGTCGAGTGCAGGTAGCCATCGACAATTGCCGAGGTGGCGCGCACGTACTCACCCTTGCGTCCCGCCACCTGATGCGACAAGATCACAGGGATCGCGCCTAGCAGGTGCGATGGGTATTCCTCCAGCAAGATTTCCTCGATACGCTGCTCGTGTGTCGGGCTCACCACCGCATTGACCAGGGCGACAACGATGATCTCGGCACCCCTGTCCACCAGCAAGCGGATCTGCGTGCGTACATCGTCTTCGTCCAGCGGCATCACCAGCTTGCCCTGAAAATCTACCCGTTCGCGCACACCGCAGATCATATGCGGCAGCACCAGCGGGTCCGGACGCTGCGCGTTGGGCATGTCCTGTTGGCCGAGGTTATCCAAACCTTCGCCATAGCCGCGTGCCCGGCTAAGGGGCACCGTGGCTTCAAAGCCGGCCGTCACCAGCATTCCGATCTTTGGGCCCTTATGCTCGATCAGCGCATTCGTGCCCAGCGTGGTGGCGTAGCGTACCGAGTCGACCTGCGACAGAATCTGCTCCAATTGCAGATCCAGCACGTTGCAGGCCTTGCCCAGCGCCTCGTTGAATCCCAACGCCAGATTGTGATGGGTGGTCAGGGCCTTGGCTTCAATGTACTCGCCATCCCAGACTACGAAACAATCGGTGAACGTCCCACCGATGTCGACAGAAACTCGCCTCATGCTATCTCCTCAATTCATGGGTACCGGCGTGCGCCGACCCGGCGGCGGCGGGTGCGTACACCCTCCTCCGCATCGGCTCGCCGAGCCGGTTCAGGTAGTCAGTTCAGCAGGGGTTCAGTGGTTGTGTCCCTGGTCGGGCACGACGGCCGGACCGACCACGGCCTCGCCAATTTCCCCGCGGCGCGCCCACTGTGCTTTCAGGGCGGGTAGGTCCGGCTGCATGTCGTGCAGCGGCGGGTGGCCAGGAATCGCATATTCGACTTCCGCCTGCGTGCCGCAGCCCGGGCAGCAATATTCAAGAATCCGCACCCACTCCGGATCGGGGCTGAAAGTGAAACGGTACTTCTCGGGATCGATGATCGGCGGGTGGATCTCGCGCGGATCCCGGTTATGCACCAGGAGCCCTTCCTTGTAGCTTTCGCTGGCCGGTCCGATCACATGCCCACAGACGCGGCATTCCCATTTCTCGGTCTCCAGATCGATCTGGAGATACTCTGTCATTAGCACTTTCATGGCTTCAGCCTTTCCTGTTAAGCAGAATATCGCCGGCATCGCTGATGGCGAATGCCCAGCCATCGAGCACCCGACAGGTGAAATAGTCTTCTTCGAGAATCGCCGGGCCGGTCGCCCAGTCCCCGGCTTTCAATTGCGCCAACTTGTAGACCGGTACATCGATGCGGCCCCTATCTCGCGTGAGGACGTTGCGCACCCCGTCGGACGGTGCAGGATTGGCCTTAGCGAAGGAGGCAGTCCTGGACGCGTTGGTGCGCAGCGCCTTGACCGCCCTGAATTCCAGCTCAACCGAGCGGGCTCTGGCGAATGCAGTCGGAAAGACCGGCGACCCATCGAGCGACTGCACTGCCTCCTCCCCATCTCCCAAATCGGCCACCAGCTTCGCCTCGACCATGTAGGATCCCGCAGCGCAGCCTTCGGCAAACATGTCACGCGATGCCTTAACCTCCAGTGCGTTGAGCACCTCCTTCAGGCGAGCCGTGCTGTGCTCCCCCAGCGTCACCGTGTAACGCTGCGAGATATCGCAGGCGCCGATGCCGTAGGCGCTGAACACCGCTGCCATCTGCGGAATCGCCACCTGATCAATACCAGCCTTCTCCGCCACACCGCAGGCGTTTAGCGGACCAGCACCACCGAAGGCGAGCATCACAGTGTCCTTCGAGATCGTTGTGAACCGATGCAATTCGACGGCGATCTTCTCTTCGTAGGCGTGCTCCATCTGCAGAATTGCCTCGTCAGGGCTAACCTGCAGCGGCTCGGCGATGTTGATGTAAATGGCAGTCGCAGCCCGATCCAGATCGAGCGCCATATCGCCGCCGAAGTATGACTTCGGGTCCAGCAACCCGCACAGCAAACCGGCGTCGGTGATCGTCGCCTCTTTGCCGCCACGACCGAAGCAGGCCGGGCCGGGCACCGCGCCGACGCTTTCGGGGCCGATGGTGATGCGGCCGTTGACCACCTTGAAAATTGAGCTCCCGCCCGCCCCTGCACTCAGGATCTCGCACAGTGGGAACGAAACACTGATCCCCTCCACGTGGCCGCAGCGCACCTCGGCAACCGCGCCATTCAGGTACTGGCCGATGTCAGTGGTCGTCCCGCCGACGTCGATTGAAACGGTGTCATTGAAGCCGTAGAGCTTTGAGAAAGCCTTAACGCCTTCCATGCCACCGCGCGGGCCGGAACTGTAGGTCTTGATCGCTACCGTTTTGGCGACTCGCGAGGCGTCGCCGTCATTGCGGAAGATCAGCAGCGGATTCTTCGTCCGATAGGCGCGCAGGCGGTTTTCGGCGTTGAACAGGAACGCCTCCATCGCCGGATGGAGAAACGAGTTGATCAGCGCCGTCCAGGTGCGGCGCACCACGTCACGGTCGGAGGTCAGATCGCTACCGTACAGAATCGGTACGGCACCCAGCAGGTGCCGGGGATACTTGCGCAACGCAATCTTCTTGAAGCGGTCTTCCACCGTCAGGAAATTGCTGCCGCCAAAACTCGCCACCAGGCGGTTCGCGCCGTTCGCGGTGAGGTGGTTAATTGCCTTGACCACGTCGATCTCGGCTTGGTCGCCCATCACGACCGAGGAATCGAGAAAAGCCACGCGGTCGCCGACCAGCGCCTCGAATACATCCGGGTCATGCTCGGCCAAGCGCACCGGCAGATCGCGCGCTTTCGCGTCGACAATTAACCCCAGCCGCGGCCCTTTGCGTTCGCAGATGGCGTTGGTGCCCTGCGTCGTCGAATAACGGATCAGGTCCACCTCTTCCAGCAGACGCTTTACGTCCGGCTTTCCGTAGACAATGCCCGATGCCTTTTCCAGCCCCTCAAAAAAACACTTGCTCAAGTCGTATGGGGTGGTCAGGACTTTGGTCTTCCTGACCGTCGAGTCATCCAATATGCAGATATCGGTGAGCGTCCCACCGTTATCGATGTTGATTTGCAACGTCATGTCGTGCCGTCTCCTAGCGTTGATCTCGCAGTCATTGCCCCCGATGTCCGGGTAGCGTCGGTTGAGTTCCGCAGTCCCTATAATGCGAAACCCGTGCCAGATCTGAAGAGGCCGACAAAAAAAGCTATCTGCTTGATTTCACTGGATTTTTATTCCATTCAGAAAAGACCGCCTCAGATTTGCTGTCCGATTCCCGGACAGACATCAGGAGCCTCGCTGGACATTCTGCGACGCAACATCGGGAGACTGAAAGTGCAGTTATCGAAAAACTCGGTAAATACCCTGGTGAGGTAATGAATAGGATGCAACGTCATTCGGAAAATTCATTGCGATCTTGTTCAGTGCCGGGTAGTGGTTGGATTTCCCCGGACAGGTCGATAGGAGCACAACCTCAATCGACGAGGCAAACAGATGAAAAAACACCCCCGACAATCCGGTGACAGCCGAAAGCGAGAAGTCGTGTGGATTTTCAAGACCCTAGCCCTGTCGGTTAAGGAGATATACCGATGGATATAGGCGGAATCGTGCGCTGCGTTCTGCCGGGACGCGCTAGTTTTAGACGGCGACCCATGGTAAACACGATCAACCATTCACGGAGAATGTAATTGATCGGCAGTGCTATTGGCCCGAGCAATACAGAGCCCGAGTATCGGATGTCGCGTAGATCTGCGCCGCCCAGGGCTGGATGTACCAGGCGGTGGCAGTCCATTGCCTGCACTGAGTACCAGGCGATGCAAGCGCGCCGCGCGATCGTTTGCAGTATGAACTGTAAGGGGTGCTGGACCTTCCGTTATTGAACGCTGCTTGCTGAATCTGAAGATGGAGAGGCAGCGGCAGTATGCGAATTACTCATAAGTCAGAAATATAGCGGACAGATGGATGCCTGAAGAACGAGCGTACGAGCTTCGGATTGCGTCCAATTTGTGCAAGCTGTTCGTGAATTCGCGGGCCCAGTTTTTCGCCTTTTTGCAAAGGGCGCCGCGCGACGCCGTTGCGCTTGACGTGACTCCATACCAACTCATCTGGATTGAGGTCAGGGGCGTAACCGGGCAGGAAATGCAAGGTCAATTTGCCCTGCGTGCTGACAACGTAGTCCTTGACGATGGTCTTCTTGTGCGCTGGCAATCCGTCGACGATCAGATGTACCGCCTTCTTTCGGTTGAACATCAGCTTCTTGAGCAGCGTGACGAACAACTCGCCGCTGAGCCCGCCTTCATACGTTGCAAACCAGAAGGCACCCTTCGAACTGACGGCGGACGCCGCGCTCATGCTTTGCCGCTGGCCCGGCCGCTCGACAACGGGCGTTTCTCCGCGCGGCGCCCACGTCTTGCCATGCACCGAGTCAGCTCGAAAGCCCGATTCGTCCCAGAAGAAGATATCCGCCTTCTGCTCACGAGCCTGCCTGGCAATGGCCGGAAACGTGTCGCGCCGCCAGCGATCGATCGCCTCCGGATCGCGCTGGTAAGCGCGCTGCAGCGGCTTTTGCGGCGTCAGGTTCAGGCGTGCCAGCATCGCGCCGATCGAGGCCAGACTCAGCGTCACGCCGAATTTTATCTGCACCAGTTCGCGAACCAGATTGCGCGTCCACAGCCCGAAATCGAACCCATACTGCATCGGATTCTTGCCATTGATCCATCGCAGCACCCGCTGCTCCTGCGCAAGCGTGAGCGTGCGCGGGCGACCCGTGCCCTTGGTCGAGCGCAGCGCTCGTACACCACGGCCATGCGCCTGGGCGCGAATCTTGTATGCCCACGACCGATTCATTCCGAACGACGCCGCGACATCATCCGGATGGTCCCCCTCGGCCATGCGTTGCACCGCCAGGATGCGCATTTCTTCAAGCGTGTTGTGAGCCAGACTGCGGCCGTCCCGTTTCATGAGCGTGCCTCTCAATGACTATCGCTCAAGCATAGACTATATGTCCGCTAAATTTCTGACTTATGAGTAAGCCGACGCCCGGCGCGATATTACCTGGTACATTGCCGGGCATCTATAATCCGGTGCGTTTGCATGCACGCCCATGCGATCGATCGCCCCAAGCCTACGAGGCGAAGCTGGCCGCAAAGCAACCTGGTGGCTTATCCGGAATGACTTGACCACCGGACGAGCTGCTGCGCAACTCATCAACTACGGCGTCAAGACCGAAGCGCTCGAGCTTGAGGTATAGGGTGCTCCTGGCGATCCCCAGGTGACGCGCCACGGCGGTCATGTTGCCCTGGCATTGCCGGATGGCCTCGCACAGCGCCCCCCGCTCGGCTGCCTCTAGACGCGTCAGAACACGCGGCCGACGGCCGTTATTGACAGCCATTCGCTCACGATCGCCAGCCTGGGGTTGAAAAAGCTCCACCGGCAGATCTGCCTCGGTGATCAGGGTATTGCCCGACGTCAACAACATGTTCTCGATCACATTCCTGAACTCGCGCACATTTCCGGGCCAAGCATAATGCTGAAGCAGCTCGAGCACGCCAGGCGTCACCTGCACAGACTCGAGTCCGTGTTGCCGCGACAGTAGTTTCAGGTAGTGGTCGACCAGCAAGGGAATATCATCGGCGCGTTCACGCAATGGCGGGATGTTGATGCTGGTGACCGCAATACGATAGAACAGGTCCATCCGGAAGTTGCCATCGCTGATCTGCCTGCGCAGATCACGGTGCGTGGCCGCGATCAGGCGGAAGCTGACCTTGCGAGCCTTGTTCTCGCCGAGGCGATAAACCTCGCTCTCCTCCAGCACGCGTAAAAAATGCGGCTGCAGGTCGATCGGCATCTCGCCGATCTCATCGAGAAACAGCGTGCCTCCGTCAGCTGCTTCGATCTTGCCAATCATCCCACCACGCTTTGCGCCAGTGAACGAACCCTCGGCATGGCCGAACAGCTCACTGCTAAGTAGCTCGCGTGAGAGGCCGCCACAGTTCAGTGCCACGAATGGAGCGCTCTTGTCCGCATTTGCTTCGTGAATGCCGCGCGCAAACACCTCTTTGCCGACTCCGGTTTCGCCGAGCAGCAGCACCGGCACGCGTGATTTTCCCAGATGCCTTGCTCGGGAGATGGTCTGCTGAATCGCCACGGAGTGGCCGATAACGCGCTCAAATGAGCGGTCTGACGACGCAGCCACCGGCTCAGGAACCGACCAGGCCGTGCCGCGCGCGCGCTGGCGGAAGGGCAGTGTCAGCAGCGCCCCGACCTGTCTCCCGCCAACCATCACCGGCTCCAGCCAGTCACGACTCGCCCACGCCGGCAGCGTGATCGGCACACCGTTGCCACCGATCGTGATCTCGGTCAGCCGCGGTCCTGCGGCGCGACCATCTGTGCGCCCCAACTCGGTCAGCATCTGCGTGGCGAGGCCGTTGGCCTTGATTGCCCTGCCTCTGCGATCAAACAGAATAACGCCATCGCTCATATTGTCCGTAACGCGCTCGACGCAAGCCTCAAGCAGGCTGCAGCGGATGTCCAACTCGGTCTGCGCCAGCCTTCCCTCGATGCGCGCCGCCGTCGATACCACCAGCGCCAGCGCGTGGCGGCTGTAGGACGTGGTGAGACCCGACACATCGAGCACCCCCAGCGTGCTGTTGTCGAGCGGATCGCGGATCACCGTGGCGGAACACGACCAGCGCTTGATGCCCTCGCAATAGTGTTCTGCCGAATGTATCTGCACGGGCTGCCCGATCTCCAGCGTTGTGCCGATCGCGTTGGTGCCGCAGGCCGGCTCGCTCCAGTTGGCCCCCGAGATCAGATGGACGTTCTCCGCAGCGCCCAGCGTTGAGGTATCGCCCTCCAGATTCAGAACCGTGCCGCGGGCATCGGTCAGGACCATCACCGTACCAGTCTCGGTCAGGAAATCTCTCGCCAGCGCCATCACCGGCGTGCTGGCGCCGAGCAATTCGGCGCATTGATCCCGCAGTAGATGCAGCTTGTCCTCGGACATCGGTAGCGGTGCGTTGGCGCGGTCCGGGTTGACGCTGGCTTGCTGGCAGCGGCGCCATGAGTCGTCGATCAGCTGCCGGAGGGTGCTCGAGTCGGCTTCGCGACCGCACTGGAATCGTTCCCAAGCGGACATGACGCGCCCGTCATTCTCCGGTCGCGAGAACATCTGCTCTAAAGCTCTGGTGGGCATTCTGGTTGTCTCCTGCGTGTGTCGTTCACTTCTCATCGACCAGAGTCTGATACTTCAGCCGGACAACTGTAGGTTAGATCTGGCGGCGGATTGGATCACCACCTAAAAGAGTGGTACAGCGGGATACATTGGGTAGTATTGGTGCTGCGGGCATCACACCCGCCTCCTGAGGCTTGGGCAACGGCTACAAGTCGGCGAGGAATTCACCGGGTCCTCCCGCCTATCCGCGATGGTCTGCATTCAAAATCTGCGCGCTACTAGCCTGCCAACAGCAAGAATGGGAGTGCGATGGAGAAACTACAGGGGAACCCCATCCGACAGCGAATATCTGTAGGTTGAGCGCGCGCTCCGGCGAGCCGCGCTTTGATATGGGGTCACGTTCGTTCTACTGCTTCTCGACAGGGTACTAACCGGCTACGCCCCTCTCGTCAGCCAGCATCAGCAGCCGGCTCCGCCATCCGCCCGCTGCTGGCCAGCACCCCTTTGAACATGGCCATCGCCGTCCGCCAGGCAGCGCCAGGATGAGCAAGACACCCTTGCACTTGAACGCTGCGGCTTTCATCATAGAGACACCATACACAGAAGTGCTCACAATTGTTGGTCAGAAGCCGGTAGCAATTCTCACCAAGCCTGGAACGCGCCCGCCGGACAGCCTGCTCACCGTAATACTTGGCGGCAGGACTAGGCTGGATCCAAATGTCGTAGCCAATGGCAAAGCGCTCGATGGAAACTTCCTCCACCGATCCGCGGCGCAGAGTCGCAGACAGTCCTGCGTAATGAACCACCTTCCCCTGACCTACGTAGATGCCATGATGACGGTAGCCCTGGCGAGGCGTGATCAGATGGGCGCCCAGGGGCGGCTCAGACTGAGTCGCAACGTCCCACCTCACTGGCGTCACCTCATTGATTACGCATCGCCGTGCAGCGCTATGATTGAGCCCGATTCTCATGGTCCAGCCTCTTGCTATCGAAAAATTCGCCTGCTTAAACCTGGGATTTTTTATTTTTAGACATGGTTTATTCCCGTTACTATTGCTGCATAACGCCAACCAGGTTCTCTGTCCTTATGGTATTCAGGGACGATCAATGCCTCACCGCCCATGCGGGTAGAAATGATGAGAAATAGGGGTGGAATGGAAGCGGCCTCGGATATCCAAATTCTGGAACTGGCGCGCGCCTCCTCCGGCAGAGCCGGGTCAGGTATCCAGCAGCGCGGCGGCAACCTCCTCAAGACTGCCGACGGCAGGTCTCAATTGGATTTGTGCGCTCCGTGGAGCGCCAAACATGGTAGCTGGCGCCAGCACGGCGCATCAACTTCAGCCTGCAAGGTGCTTGTATATTCGAAGCGTCCGTGCCAGAACGCACCATTTCCGCGGGGCCGTTCTAACTTCCGGGCGCACAGTATGTGCTCTATGCGGCACAACAAAAGTGTTCAGGCCAGTCCATCGTCAACGCGAGCAAATGGTAGGTTTCGCCACCGAGGAGGACTTCACCACTCACACGGGTAACGGCGGCGTAAGGTGGTCAAGCAGCGTTGGGTATGAGGGCGGCAGCCTGGGGTTTTGCGGACTCTGGGGGTGATTTATAGTTAGGGTACCAGGGCCGGAAATGCCGTATCGCAGCATGGCCCCAAAAAAAATTTCTACATCGGAGACAAGTTGAATGTCAGCGCCCCGCTCAAGGCCCGCCAGTCCGTCGGCAATGTGCACGTTAGAGCTCACATCTCTCCTGCAGCATCAACAATGACACGTCAGTCGCCGGTCGATTTCCCTCGCATGCAAGACAGAAGACAGACCTCATGACTGAACGTGTACTCAAGTTTCCGCCCACGACGACGGGTGTGGAAAATCCCAGTCAGGAAGAGAAAGTCGGAATCCGCCAAAGCCCACTGGTTACAACAAAGCTAAAACCGCCCTTCAACAAGGCGAAGCTGATTGAACGCGCGCGTCTTGTGGAGATTCTCGGGCAAACACTAGCCCATAAGCTGGTACTGATCCACGGCCCCGCCGGCTTTGGCAAGACAACGCTAGCAGCACAATGGTACGCACGGCTTTCACAAGAAGGCGCAGTGGTTGCCTGGCTCTCTGTAGACGCGTCGGACAACGACCTTGAGCGCCTTCTTGCCTATGTCGTCGAAGCCATCCGCACCGTTGAGCCGGATATCGGCTCCGGTCTGGCACAAGTGATTGAATCGAATCCTGGCAATGCCACAGAATTCGTCCTGGGTAGTCTCATTAATGAATTCGAGCTTTACGACCAGGAATTTGTGCTGTTTTTGGATGATTGGCACCTAATCAGCGAGCCAAAGATTCATGAGGCATTGGAACTCTTCCTCTCACGCGTTCCACCGAACTTCCATCTGATCGTCGCAAGTCGGACTCGGATTGGCTTACCGCTAGCGAGGCTCAGAGTACAAAACGAACTCATCGAAATCAATGCCACGGATCTGAGATTCGACTATGAAGAATCGAGCATGTTTCTGTCCAATACCAAGGCGCTTGAACTTAGCCCGGTGGATTTAGCCACGTTGTGGCGCAGCACCGAGGGATGGGTCGCAGCACTTCAACTGGCGGCAATATCGTTGCGACGTGTCGGGAACCGAGAGAGCCTCCTACACTGGGCCTCCGGCACACCTCGCGATATCGGTGAATATCTCGCCGAAAATGTGCTGGCCAGCCTCCCCAATGACATGGTCGACTTCCTGCTCAAGACTTCATTGCTAGGGCGACTATCTCCTGGGCTGTGCAACGCAGTCACCGGGCGGCAGGACAGCGCGCACATTCTGGATGTACTTGAACGACAGGATCTCTTTCTGCTGCCCTTGGATGAAGATAGGCAGTGGTTCCGCTATCACCACTTGTTCGCCAGGTTCCTGCAGCGAAAACTGGAGAGAGACTTTCCCACACTCATCCCGTCCCTTCATCTTGCCGCCTCAGCCTGGTTTTCTCTGCATGGGCAGACCATGGAGTCTCTGAGTCATGCATTGGCCGCAGGTGAGAAACATCGTGCGATCGAACTGGTTGAAAGAGATGCGATGTCGCTGGTGCAGAACAGTTATATGGGCTCCCTCCTCGGCCTCGTGAGCCAACTGCCGAAAGACCTGCTTGTCGACAGACCTCTACTCCAGACAGCGATAGCGTGGGCTAACTGCCTCACACATCATCCTGACGCGGCAGAGGAGGCACTATCGCATGTTACGCGAATTGCAGCCAATGCTACTCCCTCAGAAAAAAAACTTCTGACTCATGAAGCTGATGTCATTCGCGCCTGCATTGCCATATATGCGGACAAAATTGATGATGTGGAGCTAATGGTCCAACCATGCCTTGACTCCAGCTCCGAATACCCACCCTGGGTCGTTGGGGTCGCAGCCAATATATTGACTTACCGATACATCCATACGTTCCAGTTTGACAAGGTTCCGCCATTGCAAACTTGGGCGCGCGATTTCCAGGACCGTGCCCAGGGGCTATTCAGTGCGGTATATGGTCGCTGTTTCTCCGGTATCGCAGCCTACTGGTCCGGAAACCTCCCCCTAGGCAAGAAGCATTTTCTTGACGCATTTGTACTGGCTCAAAACACCGCCGGAAAAGAATCACATGCCGCCCATCTTTCAGGTTCCCTCTTAGGTCAAGTGAAATACGAGATGAATGAGCTTGAAGAAGCGGAACAGCTCCTTCAAGACAGCCGAGTACTTGGATTCGAAGGCGGAGTTGTTGACTTCTATATGGCGACTTTCATTTCTTCTGCCAGGTTGATGGTTCTGAAGGGTGATCGCGGCGCCGCAAGCATTATCCTCAAGGAAGGTCAGGAAACAGCCAAGCATGTGGGGCTCACTCGCCTCGGTGTGGCCGTTGCCTGCGAGCAGGCACGGATCAGCCTCTTGGCTGGAGACATTCATACAGCCGAGCAAATACTAGACAGCTCGCACCTCCAGCAATACGCCGGTGAGCCGCCGGCTGCAGGGATAGAGGGGCAAATTTGGGATACCCTCCAAGTTGCGAGAGCTCGTCTACTCTGTGAGCAGGGTCATCCGGAACAGGCAATCGCGATCCTGCGCATCCAATCTGAGCGCGCCAGGGCAACTGGACGTATGTATCACGAGATCGTAGTGAGTGTCTTGCTGACTATTGCGCTCAGTCTCTCTGGAAAGGAATCGGAAGCGGAAGACGTGTTGACAAGAGCGGTAACAGAAGGGGTTTCGCTCGGCTTCGTTCGAATCTTCTTGGACGAGGGACAGCGCGTCATCGGGCTTCTAGAACGGCTACGCGAGAAAGAACGCCGTCACCAAGGGTCATCCGACGCGCTCTCCGAAGTCGGCGCGGCAGCAAATCAATTAATAGCGGCTAGTAGAGCCCCTGCTCGAGGTCTGCCGCTACAGTTGCCAATGCAGCAGCCAACTCCTAGGCTAAATGCTGGAAGCGATCCAAAGCTACCCTTCGATGATCGCTTGAAAGGTCGTGAAATTGAAATTCTAAAACTTATTGATCAAGGTCACTCAAACAAAGAGATCGCGCGGGCGCTGAGCATTAGCGTTGATACGGTCAAGTGGTACCTTAAGTCGATATTCAATAAGCTGTGTGTTGCGCGCCGCGGGCAAGCGATTGCTGAGGCGAGAAGGCTACGGTTGCTTGACAAGGCGTGACACGGATCCCCGCAGCAGTCGATCCTCCCGCGAGAGTCCGATCCGACCACTGGCGCCGACTTGGAACCTGATCCGTTCCGCCGGACCTATGTCGGCCCGGCGGGGCCTTCAGCCACGCGAGAACGGTCATGTCGGAAGCATCGTGTTGGCCCGACAGGGATGCATTGGCCCGCACCAGATGCGTCTTAGGGATGGTCGCCTCGATCAGCGCGAGAGTCTCGCGCTCGATCTCAGCCCAGACCGAGCGCCCGAGATCCCGCAACGTTCGCTCGGCTGGAATGTATCCGTCAGCAGAACCCATGTTGACCTGGGAATACTGCTCCGGCAGGTCATTGGCATTGTGGAGGGCGTCGGATGCTATGGCTTCACGGCTTGATGTCAGAACTGATAGCCACGGTCCCGCCAGTACTGCCAATCAGCAATGGCCTGCTGCGTCATCTCGTCGCTCACCAGTGGCAGGAGTTGCGCTAGTGGTACAGCAAGCTTGCGCTTGTCCCATCGTATCCACACGAAGACTTCAGACTCGCACACGTCCTCCGGCGCCATTGCGATTACCTGAACCCGGTCGCCGGGGATGAGCGGCGAGGTTGGCGCTCTCTTGCGAACCTCAGCTTCAAACGGGACGGTGAGTTGTTCCTCGATGTAGTAATACCATGCCATCGCCCGCTCCTCTGAACTGTAAGCGTCGACGACTATCTCCATCGTGATTCGGTGTTCACGATCTGGATCGGACTTGGGTCTAGGCATTTTTATTGTGCAAATGGCGAAGCATACTCAGAGATCGACGACCTTGCACAGTAGGCCTTGGCAACACCAACCCTCAAGGAACGATTCGCCCAGTTGGGCGCCGAGCCGGCTCCTTTGCACAAAGAAAGCCTTTCGCGAGTTGCTGGCCGACGAGGGCAAGAGGCTGTCGACTCTCATCAGGGACCGCAAAATCGTCGTCGAGTAAGTGGAGCTTGACCATCCCCGCGGTTATCCCCCAAGACCCGCGCCCGGTTTGCGTTGTTGCGTTGAGCCGGCTGGCGCTTTGGCCGGATGCGCACGATGGCATGGAAGCTTGGCTCGAAAAGCGCTGAGCCGTCTTCAACACCCTGAACTTGCTACGAAGATCCGCGCCGGCGGGAGGACAAGGTGGCCTGCCTGCTTAAATTTCAATCAAATCCATGCGAGAACTGGCGCTTCCCCCTCTCCTACATGGCTGGCGCCACAGCCAATAATCGTCGAAGGGATGCTCCTTGATTTCCATCCCATCCCCTTGGAAGCTCGCCGCTTCGAGCAGCATCTCTTGGTACCGCTGGACGGGAAAGCTTAGCGTTCCTCGGAAATTCACATGCGCGAAATGTGCGGGCCCCACACGGCGTAGCCAGTCGTCGTCAACCTGTTGCCCCTTGTGACGCCAACGCTCGACCGTCTCCTGCATGCGCTGCGTGTTCCACGCGATCACCAAGTTCGTCAGAAAAGTCAAAGAGCCAGATCTCACGATCATCTCGTCGCAGCGCCGTCCGCGCCCGGGTCGGCCTTGGCGTGTTCGATCGCCTTAAGTGTTTCTAAGTCGAGCACTGCCTGGGCGTCGGACGGAATGGCAAACAGTTTGCCGTCGATGTCATGGACGTGTAACTGCTCATGGGTGACAGCATCCGTCACCAGCGCGCGGCCTGTCAGGCGCAGGGCGGCTTGTAGATGTGATTGTCCCGAGACGATTCGGTAATTACGTCCTTCTGATCGTCTCACCACCGTGTCAGTGGGGATCTCGCTAAGCTCGATAGCGCCGAATCCGGGGAGCGACATTTCCTCGATGCGATTCTTGATGCAGGCGACCATCACAGCGGCGCCGGGGCGCTCGGTTGCCGCAAGCCGTTCATATTGACCGAGGAGTATGTTGGCCTTCTCGATTGAGGGCGTTGTATAGACAAAGGATTGGATGGCGGTCGGCGGGCGAGTCAACCGGGTCGCCATGATTGCGAATGCCCAGTCCCTTTTGTAGTTGCAGTGTGGGCAAATCCAGCCGTACTTGGTGGCAATCAAGATGCCAGGGGCGCCACCTTCGACTCCGTGGCGATGGTCGGCGCTGTTCCTGCAGGTGAAGGCGCGCAGAACCGGGCCGCCGAGGCCGACCTGGTTCTCGTTGAGCTTCTGGACCTGATCGTCGGTGAACGGTGCGCGAATGTAACTCATGGCATTTGAGAAGGCAGCTTCGGCGTGGCGTGGCTATCGCCGCAGCCGGCACCTGCCACGCTCGGGAGTCTGCCTGGCGGCTAACAGAAACTCTGGGCGCCAGGACACACTGCGCCTGCGCCTTCTTCCAGTCTATGCCCGGGAGAAGGTCTATGTTGCTTTGGCCGGGCCCGATCCAGCCGGCCATCGACTTCGTGCACGTGCAGCATTTTCCCGGTGCCTGCAGCTTTGACGAGTCCGCGCCCGTTTTTCAGTTGGGTTGCGGCCTTTAAACGTGCGTTGCAGGAGACGATCATGTAGCTTCCGTCGGGCGATTTGGTCATCAGCGCTTCAGACGCGGAAATGTTCCACCGTCTGCCCGGCGTTGACCGCCCGCTGCAGCCAGTCCGGCATGACACTGCGGCCATCCCAGCCCTGCCCGTGCGCGTTGCGGTAGCGCACCGCCCCAGGCAATGACGCCGGCGGCGGCTCGGTAAAGCAGCCGGCGGCCTGCAGGTCGGCCAGGGGCAGGCCGAGGTTCGGCAAAGGACAGATTCCAAAAAGATATCAAATAAGCACAAATCATTCGCTGCAAATTTGTCTTTGACACTGAAGTTTCATGAGTATACATTTATGAAACTACTGTTTCAGAGAGCGCGACCTGATGGCCTCCCCCCTGCAAGACAAGATCCTCGAACTGCATGACCAGTTGACGGAGAGCGAGCGACGGCTCGCGGAGGTAACCCTTGAATGCATCGGCAACCTCGCCGCTTACTCGGCCACCGAGCTAGCGCAGAAGGCAGGCGTTTCCAAGGCAACTGCGGGGCGTTTCTTCCGTCGATTGGGATATGAGAATTTCAACGAAGTGCGTGCGCTGGTACGCGACGAAAGCGATCGTGGCTCGCCCCTGTACGAGCTTGCGGGCGTGCAACCGCCTGCGTCCTCGGACGCACCCTTTGCGGCCCACCTTGCCAATGATCTACAGAACCTGGCGCAGACTTTCGATCGCTTGGACCCGGCCGATGTCGAGCGCGCGATCTCCCTCCTAGTTGGCGCCAGCCGCATTTGCGTCGCGGGTTTTCGCAATGGCCGCGTGCTGGCGCAGTATGCGTGGGCGCTGCTGACGCAACTGCGCGGCGGCATCACCCTGGTGCCCGGTGCCGGGCTGAATCTAGCCGAAGATCTCGCCGACCTTGGCAACAGTGATGTGCTTCTGGTCATGGACTTCCGTCGCCGCGTAACGCTGCTGCGGCCAATGGTGGAGCACGCAAATCGCGTCGGCGCGAAGGTCATCATCCTGACCGATCCCAGCGCTACGGAACTGCCCGCCCGCTCCGACGTCGTCCTGCGCTGCGTCAACCATGGCGCCGCCGGATTCGACTCCTATGTCGCGGCGATCAGCCTGATCAACCATCTCGGCACCAGCCTTGCGCTGGCATTGGGAGACGCCGCGCGTCACAGGCTGGAGGAGATCGAATCCCTGCATGACCACTACGGCGACCTCCACCGCTAAAGCACCGATCGTATCTACACGTCCGTTCCTTTTCCCATGTGAACGGGCTCCCACTCTTTTTGAGGAGACTGTCTTGAATTCCCTGCTTCCCAACCTTCGCCTGCAATGCGCTGCGAATCCATCGGCGCAACCGGATGCCAAATATAGCGAGCGACAGCAAGCGATACTCGGCGGGCAAGCTTATCTGCGTGCGGAACAGCAGATCAAGCGCTGGCCGGCGTATGCGCCCACGCCGCTGTGCGACCTCAAGGGCCTGGCCAAGGCTGCCGGCGTCGCGCAGGTCCTGTACAAGGACGAGGCCGACCGCTTCGGCCTCGGCAGTTTCAAGGCGCTGGGCGGCGCCTACGCCGTCAGCCGCCTGCTGATCCGCGAAATCGAAGCGCGCACCGGCCGTGCCGATGTTTCTGTCGAGGACCTGCTCTCGGGCCGTTATCGCGATATCGCACGCAATATCACCGTGACCTGCGCAACGGACGGCAATCACGGTCGCTCGGTGGCGTGGGGCGCCCAGCGCTTCGGCTGCCAGTGTGTGATTTACATCCACGCGACCGTGAGCGAAGGACGCAAGCAGGCCATCGAACACTATGGCGCGCAGGTGGTGCGCGCAAGCGGGAACTATGACGATTCCATACGGCAAGCCGCCGACGATGCCGCGCGGCTGGGCCGCTTCGTTGTTTCCGACACGTCCTATGAAGGCTATATGGATGTGCCGAAGGATGTGATGCAAGGCTACGCCCTGATGGCTGATGAGGCGCTGCAACAACTTCCGGCCGGGCAAATTCCGACGCACGTATTCCTGCAGGGCGGCGTGGGCGGTCTGGCGGCGGCGGTCTGCGCGCATTTCTGGGAGCAGCTCGGTGCATCCCGTCCGCGTTTTGTCGTGGTGGAACCCGACAAGGCTGCCTGCCTGTACGAGAGTGCCCGTGCCGGCAAGCCAGTTGCCGTGCATGGCAATCTCGACACCGTCATGGCCGGCCTGGCCTGTGGCGAGGTGTCGTTGCTGGCATGGGAAATCCTGCATCCTGGCGCGCACGCCTTCCTGACCATCGACGATGAATCGGCGCTGGAGACGGTACGGCTGCTGGCCGCCGGCCGCTACGGCGACGCGCCGCTGGTCGCGGGTGAATCCGCCGTCGCCGGCCTGGCTGGTTGCCTCGGCGCGCTTGGCGATGCACAAGTGCGCGCCCAGCTTGGCCTCGACGCCGGCAGCCGCATCCTGGTATTCGGCAGCGAGGGCGCCACCGATGCGGAGCTTTACCAGCGCATCGTCGGGAAGTCGCCCGAGCAAGTCAGGATGGCGGCTTGAAGATGCGCACGACAACTAATCGGACTGTCGCGCCGCGCATCGATTTGCCCCGCTTGCTGGGCCGGATCGCAGCGCTGGCGGAGGTCGGCGCGATCGACGGCGGTGGTGTCAGCCGGCTCGCGCTGACTGACGAGGACGGCCTGGGGCGCGACCTGGTAGTGCGCTGGATGCGCGAGCTCGGGCTGGCGGTGAGCATCGACGCGATCGGAAATGTGGTCGGTGTGCGGCGCGGGCGAGAGGATCTCGCACCGGTCATGACGGGTTCGCACATCGATACGGTCCGTACCGGCGGACGCTATGACGGCAACCTCGGCGTGCTCGCGGGCCTTGAGGTGGTGGCCGCCTTGAACGATGCCGGCATCGCCACGCGACGGCCCCTGGCGGTCGCCTTCTTCACCAACGAGGAGGGTGCGCGTTTCGCGCCGGACATGATGGGCAGCCTGGTATTCCAGGGCGATCTGCCGCTGCAGCAAGCGCTCGATACAAAGGGCATCGACAGTAGCACGGTCGGCGAGAACCTAAGGCGGATCGGCTACGCCGGCACGCATCCGGTCGGCACGAACCAACTGCACGCCTTTGTTGAACTGCATGTGGAACAGGGGCCGGTGCTGGAGCATGAGGGCGTCACGATTGGCGCTGTCACCGGCGTGCAGGGGATTCATTGGACGGAATTCACGGTCGAAGGCACGTCAAATCACGCCGGCACCACGCCGATGCGCCTGCGGCACGACGCTGGCCTGGTTGCGGCACGCATCGCCTGCTTCGCGCGGGACGTGGCGCGCGAGCTCGGCGGCGGCCAGTTGGCAACGGTGGGGCAGGTCAGGCTCTCGCCGAACCTGGTCAATGTGATCCCGAACCTGGCCGTGTTCACGCTGGACCTGCGCAATACCGATCATGCGATCCTGGCCGAAGCGGTGCGCCGCACCTTCGATTTTGCGCACGAGCTGGCGCGAGACGAGGGGGTAAAGCTGTCCCATCGCTCGCTTGCCGACTTTGCCCCCGTTGCCTTCGACAACCAGATCATCGGCCGGGTGGAAGCGATCGCCCACCGGCACGGCCACACTGTACAACGCATTGCGAGCGGCGCGGGCCACGACGCACAGATCCTGGCACGTATGTGTCCTGCCGGCATGATCTTCGTGCCGAGTGTCGGCGGCCTGTCCCACAACGTTGCCGAGTTTACCGACGACAGCGATATTGAGGCGGGCGCCAGCGTCCTGCTCGATTTGCTGCTCGAACTAGCCGACCAAAAGGAATAGGAGTCCGATTCATGCCACGCTTTATCAATGTCGCCGCCGCTCAGCTTGGGCCAATTCAACGCGCAGATTCCCGCCGGGACGTCGTCGAGCGCCTGCTCGCGCATCTTCATCAGGCGCATGCCATGGGCTGCCAGCTGGTTGTATTTCCGGAACTGGCCCTGACCACCTTCTTTCCGCGCTGGTACCTGGAAGATCCAGCCGAACTCGATGCTTTCTACGAGCGCGAGATGCCCGGCGCGGAGACCCGCGCGCTGTTCGAGACCGCAGCGAGGCTGGGCGTCGGCTTCTATCTCGGCTATGCCGAGCTTGCGCTGGAACAAGGTGTCGCAAGGCGTTACAACACGTCCATCCTGGTTGGGCAGGACGGCACCATCATTGGGAAATACCGGAAAGTGCATCTTCCCGGGCATGCCGAGCATGAACCCTGGCGCGACTTCCAGCATCTCGAGAAGCGCTACTTTGAACCGGGTCCTGGTTTTGACGTCTGGCGTGCCTACGGCGGTGTGATTGGCATGGCCCTGTGCAATGACAGGCGCTGGTCGGAAACCTACCGGGTGATGGGCCTGCAGGGCGCGGAAATGGTCTTGCTGGGATACAACACCCCGGTACATAACCCGCCCGCGCCAGAGCATGACGATCTGTCGATGTTTCACAACCACCTCGTCATGCAGGCCGGCGCTTACCAGAACGGCACCTGGGTGGTTGGCGTGGCCAAAGGCGGCAAAGAAGAAGGCTGCGAGATGATCGGCGGCACCTGCATCATTGCGCCGTCGGGCGAGATCGTGGCGGCATGCTCGACTAAAGAGGACGAACTGGCAATCGCTCGCTGCGACCTCGATCTTTGCCGCTCGTATAAGACTACGACGTTTAATTTCGACCGCCACCGCCGCCCGGATGCGTATGGGCTGATCACCTCGCGCCGGGGCGCCATCGAACCAGAGCATCTGGCGGCCTGACCGGCAGTCTTACTCAGCTTCCCAAAACAATAATTTCAGCGAGCGCCTTGCGGCGCCCGCAGGGGAGCGTTTTGTCTTAAAAACCAAAGGAGGAACAAGTGAGTGATTCCCTGCAAACGGCCGGCGCCGTCAAGCCCGCTTCGCGCGTTGGGGCAAGTGCGCTGCCCGCGCACGACAATGCCCTGTACAGCAAGGTGGCGTGGCGCCTGCTGCCATTCCTGATGGTGTGCTATATCGCGGCATTTCTGGATCGTGTCAATGTCGGCTTTGCCAAACTGCAAATGCTGGACGACCTGAAGTTCAGCGAAACGGTTTATGGTCTCGGGGCCGGCGTTTTCTTTATCGGATACTTCTTGTTTGAAGTACCGAGCAATGTCCTGATGCACCGCATTGGCGCCCGAAAGACGCTGGCTCGCATCATGATCCTGTGGGGTTGCATCTCCGCAGCGATGGCCATGACGCAGACAGCCACTCAGTTCTACGTGTTGCGCTTCCTGCTCGGTGCGGCTGAGGCTGGTTTTTATCCAGGGATCATTCTGTATTTGACCTACTGGTTCCCATCGCACCGGCGCGGGCAGATCATTGCCGTGTTCATGACGGCAGTGCCCTTTGCCGGCATTCTGGGCGGGCCACTGTCTGGCGGGATCATGCAAGGCCTACACAGTCATGGGGGCTTTGCCGGCTGGCAATGGATGTTCCTGATCGAGGCCGTTCCGTCGATCCTCCTCGGCTTGGCCGTGCTCTGGTACCTGGATGATCGCATCAGCGATGCGGCCTGGCTCAATGCCAGCGAAAAGGCACGCCTGGTCCAGAACCTGGCGGCGGAGAAGGCGGTAAAGGTTGAACATGTGTCCCTATGGAAACTGCTGAAGGACCGGCGGGTTGTTCATATGGCGTTGATCTGCTACTGCACCGTTTCCGGTCTGTCGGGTCTTGCCTTCTGGATCCCGTCAGTCATCAAATCCACCGGAGTTGCGTCCCTATTGGAGATCGGGTTCCTGACCGCGATTCCCAACGCCTGTGCAGTGGTATCCATGGTGCTGGTGTGCCGCCACTCGGATGCGACCCGCGAGCGCCGCTGGCACATGATCATTCCGTTTCTCGTCGGCGGTACCGGCCTCGCCCTGAGTACGCTGTTCAGTCACAACCCTACGCTCGCCGTTGCCATGCTATCGATTGCGGCGGCTGGCTGCATGGTCTGCTCGCCGTTGTTCTGGAGCCTGCCCACCGCCTTCCTGGAAGGCAAGAGCGCCGCCGCCGGCATCGCCGCGATCAATGCGTTTGCCGGTCTAGCTGCCTTCGCCAGCCCATACGCGATTGGCTGGATCAAGGATCTCACCGGCTCGACCAACTGGGGCATGTACTTCCTCGCCTCCTTCACGGTGATCGGCGCCATCCTCGTCTATCGCGTGCCGAAAGCACTGGTGAACCGCTAACCGCCTTGTGTGGGGACGCCCGGCGTCCCTTCTCCCCCCAAATTGGAGTCCAGCATGACAACCGATGTCGTTACCCTGACGCAGGAGATGATCCGCATTCCCAGCCTTTCCGGAAAGGAGGGCAATATGGCAGCACTGATGGTACGGCGCATGCGCGAGTTCGGCTTCAGTTCCGTGACCACAGACCGAAACGGGTCGGTGCTGGGCCTGATTGGCCCGGAGGACGCCGAAGTGGCGCTGTTGTTCGACGGTCACATGGACGTCGTGCCCGTGACCGGTACCTGGCGCTTCGATCCCTTCGGCGGGACCCTTCATGAAGGCCGGATCTACGGTCGCGGAAGTACCGATATGAAGGGTGGGATTGCAGCTGCAATCTGCGGTGTTGCCGCCGCTGCACGCGAGGGATGCCTGCCGCGCCGTGTGGCGGTATCCGCCAGCGTGCTCGAGGAAGTGATCGAAGGCTATGCCCTGTCCTCGGTCCTCGATGCGTGCGCACCCGCTGCGGTTGTCATCTGCGAGCCTTCAAAGCTCCAGATCAAGGCCGGGCAAAAGGGCCGGCTGGAAATCCAGCTCACCTTCCACGGCAAGCCAGCGCATGCAGCCACCCCGCACCTTGGCGTCAATCCGCTGCATGCTGCGGCCCGCGCACTGCTTGCGCTGGAAAAATTGGCGTTGCCCAGCGATCCGCGCCTGGGACAAGCCTTGCTGGTGCCGACCGATATCGTTTCGTCGCCGTACCCTTCGATCTCGATGATTCCGCTTTCCACTACCATTCGCTTTGACCGCCGGACCCTGAGTGGCGAATGCAGAGAGGATATCCTTGGCAGCATCAGCGCCTGTCTGGAAGACGCGGGCTTGAAGGACTTTACGCTGGCTGTAAGCGACGATCAGGTGGAAACGTTCACCGGGGAACGAGCCAGCCCTTCGCGTTGGTTGCCTGCATGGCAGCAGGTCGACGATCACCCGCTGGTACGCGCCGCCGTAGAAGCAGTCACGCGTTCCAACATCGAACCGCGCGTGGGCAGTTGGGCTTTCTGCACCAATGGCTCCGAGTCCGCCGGGCGTCGTCACATTCCTACCATTGGGCTGGGGCCTGGTGCTGAAGAGGATGCTCATACGATAGATGAATCCATTGCTGTTGAGCAATTGGAGGCGGCCTGCGTTGTCTACAAGCACTTGGCGTTGATTGCGGCGGGTAAGGAGTGATTTGGTCGAGCGGCTTTCGCACTGCCGCACGGAGCAATGCCATCTCGCCGCTTTCTTAGAGGCCCGAGACAAGCCGGTTTGTTCTACTCAAGTGGAATACCAGACATCTTGATGAGTTCAGCCCAGCGAGCCGCATCGGCCCTAGTCCGTTGCCCGAGTTCCGCCGGTGTGCTGGACTTTACGATGTAGCCCCCCCGTGGCTTCCATGCGCTTGCGCGCCTGTGGATCCGCCAGCGCGGCGACGATTGAGCGATTCAAGCGCTCCACGATCGCTGTGGGCGTGCCCGCCGGTGCGTAGAAACCAAGCCAGCCGTTCGGCATTGCGAATCCTTTGACTGTGTCGCCGACCGGCGACACACCTGGCAGCGAAGGAATTCGCTCACTGCCCAATAGTCCCAATGCCTTCACCCGACCGGCCTTGATGTACTGAGCGGCGACCGGCAGATTGAGCGCCATGACATCGACCTGGCCACCCAGCAGGTCGTTCAGACCTGGAGGCTCACGCTTGTGCGGCGTTGTGATCCAGTCCACGCCAGCGGTCTTTTTCAAGACCTCCGAAGCGACGCGGGCAGTGGTGTTGCCCACGGCAAACGACACCTTTCCGGCCTCTTTGCGGGCTTGTGCGATCAACTCGGCGACGTTGCCCGCCGGGAAGTTGCTGCGCGCCACCAACACCGCCGGCATTTCGCCTGCCAGCGCCACGGGTGTGAAGTCCTTTTCCGGGCTATAGGGAAGTGTTCTGTAAAGGCTCTGGTTGATGGCGTTGGTCGAATTGGACCCGAGCAGGATCGTATAACCATCCGGTTTGGCTTTTGCTACGTAGCTTGCACCCAGAATACCCCCCACCCCAGCGCGATTCTCAACCACCACGGGCTGACCCAGGTCTTGCCGCATGCGCTCGGCTGCAATGCGCGTCACGACATCACTGATGGAGCCAGCCGCGAAGGCAACGACAATCATCACGGGTCGGGAGGGATCGGTCGGCTGATCGGCCAACGCCGTCATCGGAGCAGCAGCGGCAAGAATCAGTCCGGTCAGGGTACGGTTCACGCGGCGAGTGAAGATGTTGAATTTCTTCATGCTCATCTCCTCAGGAAAGCTCGCGCACCAGCACGTCATCAAACATTCCGCGCTTGACGGGCAGTCGATGTACAGACCCTGATCGACGACCGGCCGTTTTCCGCCTATCAATGGGCAATCCTGATCCTGTGTTTCCTGATCGTCGCGATCGACGGCTTCGATACGGCGGCCATGGGCTATGTCGCACCGACCCTGGTACTGGACTGGGGCATCGACAACTCGACGCTCGGCCCGGTGATGAGCGCCGCGCTGTTCGGCCTGGCATTCGGTGCGATCTTCGCCGGCCCGATGGCCGACCGCGTCGGACGCAAGAAGGTGCTGGTGCTGTCGGTGTTCCTTTTTGGCGCCTGCAGCCTGGCCACCGCTTTCGCGCCCACGCTCTGTTGGCTGACGGTGCTGCGCTTCCTTACAGGACTCGGCCTGGGCGCCGCCATGCCTAACACGGTCACGCTGATGTCCGAGTTCGCCCCCGCCAAGCGGCGCGCCGTGCTGGTGAACACGATGTTCCGTGGGTTCCCGCTCGGCGCGGCGGCGGGCGGTTTCTTTGCCGTGGCAGTCATTCCGCACTTCGGCTGGCAAAGCGTCCTGCTGCTCGGCGGCGTGGTCCCGCTGGTGTTGGCCGTGGTACTGGTCTTCGCGCTGCCCGAGTCGATCCGCTTCATGGTGGTGCACCACTATCCGACCGGCCGCATTGCCGACGTGCTGACGCGCGTGACCGGCGCCAATGTGGCTGGCGTAGAGCGTTTCACCATTTATGAAGCCGCACCCGCCACTCATTCGGCGATTGGCACGGTGCTGGCGCCCCGCTACCGGCTCGGCTCGGTCATGCTGTGGCTGACCTACTTCATGGGACTGGTCATCTTCTACCTGCTGACCAGTTGGCTACCCACGCTGATGAAGGACGCGGGCTTCTCGATCCAGCGCGCCTCACTCCTGACCGCGCTGTTCCCGCTGGGCGGTGGCATCGGCACCATCACGGCCGGATGGCTGATGGACCGGATGAACCCCAACAAGATGGTGGCCGCCATGTACGCGCTGGCCGGCGTGCTGATCTACGCCGCGGGCTATGGCGCCGGAGACCTGGTGCTGCTGGGCGTGCTGATCTTCATGGCCGGTACGGTCATGAACGATGCGCAGGCATCGATGCCCACGCTGGCCGCCGGCTTCTACCCGACGCAGGGCCGTGCCACGGGCGTTGCCTGGATGCTCGGCATCGGCCGCTTCGGCGGCATCACCGGTGCGCTGCTCGGCGGCGAACTGCTGCGCATGCACCTGGGCTTCGACACCGTCTTCACCTTGCTGACGATTCCAGCCTTCATCGCGACCGCGGCACTGGTGGTGAAGTACCTGAGCGCGCGCGGCGTGGCACATGCGACCGATGTGGTCGCGTCGCACTAGGCGGCCGTCAAGGTCGATGGCTGGTCGGGTCAGAGCGACCCGACCAGCGTCCCGAGCGCGATCACTGCGATCAGCGCCAGCACCGGCTCGACGATCCCGACCATCACGATGCCCCCATAGCTCTGCCGATTGGGGCGCCCCAGACAGCGAGCAGCGTGACCACCGCGCCGTTGTGCGGCGGCGTATCGAGTGTGTTGGCACTAATCACCGCTACGTGGTGCAACACGGCGGGGTCCAGTCCGATCTTGAGCGCGCGTGTCAGATAGGTGCCGCCGAGCGCGTCGAGCGTGATTATCAGGCTGCCCGAAGCGGAGCCGGTCAGCGCAGAGAGTACGTTCGTCGCCATGGCCGGCGATACCAGCGGCCCACCCTCGATTGACAGACCCAGTCGCGCACCAGAACCCATCACGGCCCGCAGGCTGATCTGCAGTTGAAGGACGGAGATCGCTGGTTGAGGGCGGAGGGCATGAGCGCATTGTAGGTGGCGCATTGACCTCTCGCGGAGAGACCTGACCGTAGCCCCCGCTTTGGCGCGGTCTCCAAACTGCGGAGACCGCGTCGCTTGATGTGCGGCAGGTCATCTAACCGGACTTCGCGCCGGCCCGCCGGAAGAGATGGAACAGTGGCCCCGTCAGGGCAAGGATTATGATGACCCTTACCGCATGGAAGCCCGTGACGATCGCCACGGACAGGCACAGTGTCTCCGCCGTCATGCCCATGTCGGCCATGCTCGCCGGCGATAACGCCAGGATCAGGGTCGACATGGGCAATCCTGTCAGCGTCGCCGCCCCAGCGGCACCCGCGATGGCGAACGATATGCCTGCCGCGCTGTAAAGGAGAATCGGTGCCAACAGGCCCCACGAATTCCGTAAGGACCCGCGCGAGAACTGGGTCGCCAGGGACGTGGCGATCAGGACTTGCGCGCCCTGGCCAACCCATCGCGGCATCGGGCCCGCCGCGTCGATGCCGGTGCCGGTTGCCACTGCAGTCGCCAGCAGGGGAATCAGCGCGAATGCATTGGGCACCGACATCCTGCGGCCCACGTACGCCAGCATCAGCGAGATGCCGGCAAGAACGAGTAACTTCAGATCCAGCGTCCCCGCCTCCTGCTGGACCAGGCATGAGGCCTGTGGCGCGGAAAGCGCCAGAATCGCCGGCACGCTCGACACGACGAAAATCAGCCGCAGGGCATGGGCGGTAACGACCTGATCGACGTGGGCGCCACGGCGTTCGGCGGCGTTGGCCATTTCCGGGGCGCCGCCCAGCGCAGTGGCAAAGTGGGCCGTGGCGGCGTCCATTGAGCCGAAACGGCTCATGGCCATGCCTCCGAGAGTACCGAATGCGAGTGCACCCAGTGCGCCGAATAGCATCAGCGGCGCGAATGCAACCATCTGGGCCGTCACCGCCGGCGTGAAGTGCAGGCCTAGTGCCACGCCGACGATCCATTGGCCCGCGGACCGGACCCATCGGGGCGTTTCCAGTCGGCCCCCTAGGATGTTGCAAACGGCAACGGTGAACAACGGTCCCGTCAACCAGGGCACCGGGACCCGGACATAATGGCATGCCAGGCCCCCTGCCGCGCCCACTGCCAACGACAGCAATAGGCGAAGTCCGGTGCGTACTCGGGCAAGGCGACTGACAGCAGGCATGTCAGGCTTCGTCGATCACGGGATTGCGCAGTGGCAGGAAGCCGGTGATGGAGACCTCGCAAACATCGCCGTGCTTCATCAACAGTTTCGGCTCGCGTGCCCAGCCGATGCCACTGGGCGTGCCGGTCACGATGACGTCGCCTGCCTCGAGCGTGGCGGTGGCACTGATGATCTCGATCAGCGTTGCCACGTCGAAGATCATGCTGTCCGTGCTGGCGCTCTGGACCACTTCGCCGTTCAGCCGCGTCTGTAGTTCCAGGCCCTTAGCGCCGCGCGGTAGTTCGCTCGTGGTCACCAGTTCCGGGCCAAACGCGCCGGTGGCATCGAAGTTCTTGCCCATGGTCCATTGCGGCGACAGGAACTGGTATTCGCGCACCGACGCGTCATTGAACAGCGCGTATCCGGAAACGCAATCGAGCGCATGCTCCCTGGCGATATGGCGGCCACCCTTTTTCAGCACGACTGCCAGTTCTCCTTCAAAATCCAGGCTGTCCGACACGCGCGGGCGAACGATGGGCTGTCCGTGGCCCACCAGGCTGGTGTGGTAGCGTGCGAAGATGGTCGGATAGGCTGGCTGCTCGAAGCGGCTTTCCTGGGTGTGTTCAGCGTAATTCAGCCCCACGCAGACGATTTTGGACGGCCGCTCCAGCGCCGGGAGGAAGACCATATCCTGTTCCCCAACGAATGCGCCGTCGACATAGTCCGAAGCGAAGGTTTCCAGATCCACCCCCTGGCGCAACAGGGATTCGAGCGACATTTCCCCGAGTACCCGGGCTCCGCCCTCGACTCGCTCTCCGAGATATTTCCTGCCTTTGTAACTAAAACGGACGTAACGCATTTGGACTCCGATACTACGATGATGTTCTTGTTCAGGACGTCGGGAGCACGGCGGCGCACCGCCACGCCGCAGCGCCTTACGCTCTACACATTGATTGCCGTGTCGGACTTCACCTTGCGCCGCAAGGCGAACTTCTGGATCTTGCCTGTCGAGGTCTTTGGCAGCGACTCGAAATAGATAGCCTTGGGAATCTTGAAGCCCGCGAGCAGCGTGCGACAGTGCGCGATCAGCTCATCGGCCTCGACATACATGCCGCTCTTGAGCTCGATGAAGGCGCAGGGTGTCTCGCCCCATTTTGGATCGGGCTGGGCGACCACTGCAGCAGCCAGGACGGCCGGGTGCTGGTAGAGCGCATCCTCGACCTCAACGCTGGAGATGTTCTCACCGCCCGAGATGATGATGTCCTTGCCGCGGTCCTTGATCTTCACGTAGCCGTCCGGGTTCAGCACGCCGAGGTCACCGGTATGGAACCAGCCGCCGGCAAAGGCTTCGCGCGTTGCCTTCTCGTTCTTCAGGTAGCCCTTCATGCAGATGTTGCCGCGGAACATGATCTCGCCGATGGTTTCGCCATCAGCCGGGACCGGTTCCATGGTGTCCGGATCGAGCACGGTGAGCCCGGACTGCAAGTGGTAGCGCACGCCTTGGCGGGCCTTCTTGACGGCGCGCTCCTGCGCGGGCAACAGAGACCAGTCCTCCTGTTCGGCACAGACCGCGGCCGGGCCGTAGACTTCGGTCAGCCCGTAGGTATGGGTCAGTTCGAAGCCCATGCTTTCCAGTGCTTTGAGCACCGCGGCAGGGGGCGGCGCTCCCGCCGCCATGCCCCGCACCGTGCCGCGCAGGCCTTCGCGCATCACTGCGGGGGCATTGACCAGTGCCATGTGCACGATCGGGGCGGCGCAATAGTGGGTTACGCCTTCGCTGCGCATCAGTTCGAAGGCCGCTTCGGGTTCGAACTTGCGCAGGCAGACGTTGACGCCGGCACGCGCCGCAATGGTCCAGGGGAAGCACCATCCATTGCAGTGGAACATCGGCAATGTCCACAAGTACACGGGGTGCTTGGGCATATCCCATTCGAGGATGTTCGAGATGGCATTGAGCACGGCGCCGCGGTGGTGATAGACCACCCCCTTGGGGTCGCCCGTGGTGCCAGAGGTGTAGTTCAGCGCGATGGCGTCCCATTCATCGTCCGGCATGCGCCAGGCGAAGTCGGGATCGCCGCCAGCTAGCAGGCTTTCATAGTCCGTGGCCCCGAATGTGCGCCCGGGTTCGGGGCCCAGGACGTCATGCACGGCAACCACCCGCAGTCCCGGCAACGCTTGCTGGATATGTGTCGCCAGTTCCGCGAATTCCGTGTCGGCGAGCAGGATCCTGGCCTCGCCGTGGCGCAGCATAAAGACCAGGCTGGCAGCGTCGAGCCGGACATTGAGTGCATTGAGCACGGCCCCGGCCATCGGTACCCCGAAGTGTGCCTCGATCATCGCCGGGGTGTTGGGCAGCAAGGCGGCGACGGTATCGCCCTTGGCGACGCCGGCGCGCACCAGCGCACTCGCCAGGCGGCGGGCCCTGGCATAGGTTTCGCGCCAGTTCTGGCGCAAGGGGCCATGCACGATGGCAATGCGCTCGCCATAGACTTCGGCTGCGCGCGCCAGGAAATCAATCGGCGTCAGCGGGACGAAGTTTGCGTGGTTCCTGCCAAGTCCAGTGTCGTAGTCAGTAGGCATGTGTGTTCTCCGCGCGCCTTGCCAGCAAGGCGCCAGGATGGCTGGAATCAGTCGAAAAAATGCCATACGGCAGCAGTTCAGCCGTACGCCGCGTCGAGAATCTCGATCACGTCCTGCGTGGACCGCAGCGGCCTTGGATTGGTCTTGCCCCAGATGTCCTCCAGGGTGTACTCGGCGATGTGCTGGAACTGATCCCGGTGCACCCCGACCTCGCGCAGCGTGCGTGGCATGCCGAGATTGCGGATCAGCAGATCGAGCACCGCCGCCGCCGGCTCGGCCGGGTTGCCGAGACACGCGCTGATGCGGGCCTGGCGATCGCCCACCGTCTCTGCGTTCCACGCCTGAACATACGGCGCCATGACGCAGGAGGTATAGCCATGCGGCACCCCGCAGGTGCCACCCAGCACATGCCCGATCGCGTGGCTCGCGCCCATGGGCACGCCGGAGACGCTAGGAATCTTGGATTGCCAGGCGCCGATTTGACACTTCAGGCGCGCCTCCAGGTCGGCGGGATTCGCCTTGACCCGTGGCAGCCCCGCAGCGAGCAGGCGCAGCGCGCTGTCGGCCATGCCATCGCAAAAGTCATTGGACTGGAGCGAGGCGAGAGTCTCTGTTGCGTGGTCGACCGAGCGGATACCGGTGGACAGCCACAGCCACTCCGGCGTATGCACCGTGATGGCCGGATCCAGTACGATGCAAACCGGTGCCATATTGCGATGGACATAGCCATGCTTTTGCTTGCGCTGCTCGTTCGTGACGCCGGCCAGGGGACTGAACTCCCCGCCCGAGAGCGTGGTTGGCACGCAGATCACGCGCACGTTCGGATTGGCATGGGCCGGCTTCTGCCACTTCCCGTCGTCGTTCATCTTGATGCGGTAGTCATCGAACTGGCTGGCTTGCGTGATGCCGTTCTGCAAGCACAGCGCCAACGCCTTGCCTGCGTCCGTGACGGATCCCCCGCCCACCGTGACGATCAGGTCGGCACCGCAGTTGCGTGCAGCCTCGGCGGCGGCAATCACGTCCCGGCGCGGTACATGGGGGTGGATGCCGTCCCACGTCATCGCGTGGCGCTCGCCGAGCGCCTGCGCGATCCGCGTGATTTCGTCGGTCCGGCGATTCAGCGTGGTGCCCGCAAGAACAAAGACACGCCGGGCATCCCGGTTGCGCGCCGCCTCGGCCACAGCCTCTGCCGCAGGCCTGCCGATGGTGACGCTTTCCGTTGCGCTGAGCGTGATGGTATTCGGTCGAATCATCTTGCTGTCCAGAATGGCGAATGAGTGAATGACAAGGCTTCCGGGCGGAGCATCATTCGGTAGAGATGCCGAGGCGCTTGATCTCTTCGTTCCACTTAGCGGATTCGTCCTTCACCAGGGAAGTGAAACTGATCGCATCCGGAGCCTTCGTCACCTCGATGTACAGATCCTCAAGCTTGGCGCGCACAGCGGGCTTGGCCAGGGACGAGGCAATGGCCTTGCCGAGCCTGTCGACGATTGCGGGCGAAGTCCGTGCCGGGGCGAAGAATCCGAACCAGACCGTTTTTTCCACGCCGCCGAAACCTAGTTCCTTCAGGGTCGGCACATCGGGGAAGAACTTGCTGCGCTCGGGCGCCGCGATGGCGAGCGCCCTGACTTGCCCTGAGATGACGAATGGCGCGGCCGCGGCAGGCGTGACGAACATCATGGTGATCTGCCCGCCGACCAGGTCGATCAGCGCCGGGGAACTGCCCCTGTATGGCACGTGCGACATCGGCACGCCGGCCCGCCTGGACAGCGCATAGGCCTCGACCTGCTGCGGCAGCCCCACGCCGGGCGATCCGTACGTGATGGGCATCCCGCCCTTGCCCAGTGCGAGCAACTCGGCGAGACTCTTGATTCCACTCTTCGCCGAGACCACCAGAACGTCGGGTGCCGTGCCCACCAGAGCGACCGGGGTAAAGTCACTCACCGCATCGTAGGGCTTAGGCTTCACGAGCGCCGGCACGATAGCATTGGTCGCGACATGCCCAATCAGCAGTGTATAGCCATCCGCAGCCGAGCCGACAACGGCTTTGGCGCCGATGATGCCGCCGGCCCCGGCACGGTTATCCACCACGACGGACTGACCCAGGTCATGAGCAATATCGGCCCCGATGACGCGCGCGATGCCATCACTGGCGCCCGCCGGCGGGCCTGGCACGATCACCCTGACCGGCTTGACGGGGTACTCGGCAGCGTTGGCGGCAGCTGCGCCGCACACGGAGTGAAGGATTGCGGCATACATGGCAGCCGCGACTACAGGGGCTTTGCGTTTCATCTTTGTCTCCGGATTCCAGCGGTACCGTGATTGTCCGCGGTGTTTTTAGGAGGCGCAGGCTGCGTTGGATCTCTTGTCCGCTGACGTCCTGCCGCCCCGGAACTGCATCACCGGCGTGCTTATATGCCTACGCCGATCTGTGTCCTGTACATCAGTCGCCGTGATGCAGGGTCGAACGCATCCCGCCGATGCAGGGTGCAGCGGTTGTCCCACATGATCAGATCGCCCGCCGACCAGACCTGGGCCCAGGTGAATTGCGGCTGCGTGGCGTGCGCCCACAGTCTGTCGAGCAGCGCTTCGCTTTGCTCAAGCGTCAGCCCAACGATATAGGCATTGCGGCGGCGCCCCAGCATCAGGTACTTGCGCCCGGTGTCCGGATGCACCGCAATGAGCGGATGGACAGCGCCGACAGTCTTGCGTGGGTCGTCGCTATCCTGGTAGCCAAGACGTAGCTCCCCGGCGCTATTGCGGCTCGCGTCATGGACACACTCGAGGCTCCCCAGCTGTTTCTTGAACTCGGGATCCATAGCCTCATACGCCAGGTACATATTCGCGAAATGCGTATTGCCACCGGTCTGCGGAATTTCTTTTGCGTACAAGCAGGCCCCTTTTGGGGGGTGCTCGTTATATGTCATGTCCGCGTGCCAAACAGCCTCCCCGTCGCCCAGTGCACCCAACGGCTTACCGCCGAAGCGAATGTTGGAGATTACTGTGATCTCAGCGGGCAGCGCTTGGTATTCCCTGCTCATGTCATAACTGACAGTCGGGCGCTTGTCGAGCGGGCCGAAATGGCGCGAAAAGGCCACATGGCTTTCCAGGCTCAGACCGGTCTGGCCGCGGAACCGCAGCACCAGGTGTTCATTCCATGCCGCTTTTATCAGCGCGATCTGCTGTGCGGTCAATGGTTGGTTCAGGTTGACGCCGTCGACGTCGGCACCTAGTGCCAAACCGAACTTCGTGACAGTCAGTTGCTGTTGCGTGGATTCGATTGCTAGGCTCATGATTGCCTCCTATCCGTTGAATATGACCAGAGGTTAGAGCACGCCAATTAATCAGTCCATTCTCATTTTCTGATGTTCTAATTCGATTCACTTATAAATAGGCACACATTGCGTCCAGCAGAGGCCGGCACCATAAACCGCCCGGTCGGATTACAATCGGCTCAGTGCTCTGCGCTGAATGGCCGCACATCCTTGGCGAGTTGCTGGCACACGTCCAAAAAGGTGTTCAGACTCGGTATAGTGCTACGGTGCTTGAGCCGTACCGCGCAAATATTGCGGTAGGCGGAGCGGCTAACGATGCGCCGATACGAAAGCCGCCGCATGTCCACCCGCTCGAGAGCGGCTTCGGATAGCACGCCAATACCCAGGCCGGCATCAATCAGGCCAAGCATCGTGCCGACCTGTGCCACCTCATGTGCGGGGCGAAACAGCGCGCCAAAGCGCGACAATTGCGCATCCACGATCTGCCGCAGGCTGCTGTTGTTGCTGACCGCGACGTGCGCGAAAAGATGGAGATCACGCCAATGCAGGATCTCGCGCGCGGCCAGTTCGTGGTCGCTCGGGAAGATGGCAACCAGGTGATCGTGGAACAGTTCGTTCTGCAGCAGGTCATCGGATTCGCCCGGCGACGGGATCAACGCGATATCTGCCTTCCCGCTTCTGAGCATGGCAACGCAGACATCGGAGAACTCGTCGTGCAGCTTCACGTCGATGTTCGGGTGCAGGCCAACAAAGCGGGAAATGGCATGCGGCGCGAAACCTGTCGCGATGGACGGCCCGGCCGCGATGACAAGCTTGCCGCGCTTGCCTTCGACGAAGTCCTGGATACTGCCCTGCGCCTGCACCATGTTGTCGACCAGCATCTGCGCCATGCCATAGAACTCTTGCCCCACGGCAGTGAGGGAAACGTTGCGGGTGTGGCGATCGAACAGCCGCGCACCCAGCGTTTCTTCGAGCTTGCGGATGTTCATGCTCAAGGCAGGCTGCGAAATATGGCAGGCATGCGCGGCCTGACCGAAGCTTAGCGTATCCGCCACGGCAAGGAAGAACTCGATCTGGCGGAATGACATGGTCATGGTCGATTATGTGAAGTCATGCGTTGGAGGTGGCTTTGTCGCAGTAAGAAAGACCAGCCGGCGAGAAGCCGGCAGTGATGCTGGCTTATGTTGCGAGGGAGTAACTATTCAGCCATCCGGCGTCAGATAGGCGAAGGTACGTTGCCCGAGAATGCAAGGGCCAGCGGCACTGTCACGTTGAGGCATGGCGGCCGCAACGGTGGCACGGGCAGCCCATCGCTCAGAACGCGCCAAACGGATTTTGGGTGGCGCCGGTAAAAAGACGCCACGCATCGAATCGTGCGGCGAGTTGTTTGCGGTAAAGCGACGCGCGCAGCAGATGCCGCTTGATCGCGAAGTGCTGTCGGATCGGGCCGAAGCTCGAGAGGAACGCCTGTGTTCGTTTGCGATCGCGAAAGCCACGCATGCGACGCTCACGTTCACGCATGGGCTGATGGCTGTTCTCGGCCCGATTGTTCAAGCGAGCAGCGGCTTTGACGAACAAGTGTTTGACGTTCGCAAGTTCTGGGATGTCGGCCTTCGCAGCCGGGTAGCTGCGTAATTGGTCGGTGACGATCTTGCGCGGCACGGGATAGGAACGAAGCACTCGTAAGAAGAAGCGCTTGGCTGCAGTCTTGTCGCGTCGCGTCTGCAGCAGGATGTCGAGTTCGGCGCCATGCTCATCGACCGCCCGCCACAGCAGATACGGCTCGCCGCGCAGCGTCACGAACACCTCATCGAGGTGCCAGGTCGAGCCCAGTTCGCGGCGTGCGGCTTTGACACGATGGGCGAAGCCCGCGCCGAACTTGTCACACCAGCGTCGGATCGTCTCATAGCTGACAACAACCTCGCGCTCGAATAGCAACTCCTCGATGTCTCGGAGGCTCAGGTTGAACCGGAAGTACCAGCGCACAGCGTGGCTGATGAGCGCCGCAGGAAACCCGTGGCCGTGATAGAGCGATTTCGTTTTCGTCATCACGCCATCTTACGCGACCGCCTCACAAACGTGACAAAGCCTGACGGCGTGCGTGCCAGCCGTCTTTCCTGTCCAGAACCACAGATCGAAGTCCTGAAGGGGATCGAGGCGTTCGCGCAATGCCTCCAGCTTTGCAAGCTTCTCCATGTGGGAAGCCACCTTCATGCCTTGTCTCCTGAATGCGCGGGCACCGCTGTGCCGCCTTTGTTGTGAAGATAGGCACAGCGCGCCTTGCTGTCAAGAATTTCTATATAGTACTTTGACTTTTCGACTAGTGGATTCCCTAAGTATTCCTTGAAATGCAGGCTTTTCGTTAACTACAGTGCATCAAACACCTGTATAGAAGTCAAAGAAATGCCACGTGCCATCGTACTTAACCCGGCAGACAACGTTGCCACGCTGCTCGATGGCGGCCGTGCCGGCGAGCCCTGCACCCTGCAAGGAGAGGCATCGGGCGAGATGACCCTGCTTAAGGATGTGCCGTTCGGCCACAAGGTCTGTATCGCGGATACCCCGCAGAGCGCCAATGTCCTGAAGTGCGGCCAGGTCATCGGGCGGGCCAGCCGGAACCTGAAGGCTGGCGAACACATGCAAGTGCACAACATCGAGTCGACCCGCGCTCGTGGCGATCTGGAAAAGAGGTAAGCAAATGGCAATGACATTCCTTGGCTACCGCCGCGAGAACGACGCAGTTGGCGTACGCAACTGCGTAGCGGTGATTTCTGTGATGGACAACTGCAACCCGGTCAAGCGCACCATCGCGCAAACCGTCACCGCAGCCACGCCAGCACGAAGCGTATCCAGTAGCTGTTCGATGAAGGTATCAGCGGTGGCTGGCAGGCCCAACAGCCCGAGATACTTGGCACGGTCGCGCTCCCGCTCCTTGGCAGGGATGAGTATTTGGTCGCCATCACGAAACCGCATCGAGTGGTCAATCCACACGCCGCCCCGACGCTGGCAATTTCGTAGCGACATCATCGTGCAGGCAGCGAAGGCCTGATAGCCGCGCTTTGGGTCAGGGTCATGGACGAGGTCATGCCACGCCGTGCCAACGCCAGTCTCCGTAAAGTCTTCTGGCAGAGCATTGAGCTTCCTCGTCTGCAGGTCGCGCCATGCCTTGAGGTTCGCAAAGCCGGGATCGTCCTCCCTGCCGCCGAATTCTAAGTCTGCCAGGCCCGACAGCAGAGCGTGAGCCCGCTGATGGTCACCAGTCAGCGCCGCGCGCACGTGTGACGCAAAGCTCGATTGCGCCGCGTCGGTGACGATGGCCAGGTGCTTCAGAGCTTCATCCACTCGCTGCTTAGTGGACTTGCTCTTGTCTTGCAAGACAGCCTTGGCCTTGAGCGCCTGCTGCCTGTCTTCCACGGCAGAACGGGTGTGCGTCGACTGCGCCGTGCTGGCCGCGCGTCGGAACAAATCCTGGCTGCGTCGGCTGGTCTGGTGCATCGCGATATCGGTGAGTTCCAGCAAACTCATCCGTAGAAAGGAGACCGCGCCAAACCGGGGGCTGACTAAGCGGCAAGGCGATGGTTTTCTTCTCCGGCGATGGAGGGATACCATCGTTCAACGTAAGACCGGAGCTGGTCATTGAGCATGGCCGTCCGGATTTGCAGCAGGTTGTGCGCGTGCCGAGGCCGCCAGGCCATCTGCTGCCGTTTGACGAACCGCTTGCTGACCACTTGGTTGACGGCTGACTCGACAAAACCCGATGCAATGGGCTCCCCATGCCGATAGCGGTCACTGTAGTTCACGATGAAGTGCCGGTTGTTGTCCAGGTAGACGATGAACTCCTCGAGTTTGCCGAGGAGTTTGGCCTCTTCAGGGCTGGCCTCAGCTTCCAGATCCCAGCCCAGGCTTTCCAATCGGCGCAACGCGGGATAGGGGCAGCCGTGCCACAGGTGCCACTTGGAGCCATGCAGCGCCTTGATCAATATTCGTTGCTCGGGCCGTCGCTGTGTGCCGGGCGGCCCTTGATCATCTGTTCGAGGTTCTGTACCCGCATGGCGATGTGGAGCCAATCGAGAACGTACTCACCGCGGTCACCAAAGCCGAGCTGCGCAAACCGTACGGTATCGCCTCCATCCGACAGAAAGGTCACCGGTTGACTAGGTTGCACACCTTCACGTAGCAGGAAATTCAACATACGATCGGCCGGCCGGTGCTCCAGCTTGTGCACGTAGGCAAAACTATGGCCGGCTTCCTAATCGCGCATTGACTTCCCGACGATCACTTCAAACCAGCCGTCCTGCCGGCGCCGGTGGCCGGCCAGCCGAAGGTAGCCGCCGTCAATGCCGACGGCGCGGACCGGACTGGGCTCCGGGATGTCGGGCGAACCGACGCTCGCGGCCACCTCCGCGTGCTGCCGGGCGTCGGTGGCCTGTTCCGCTTCCAGCCGGCGACCGAGCCCGGTGACCTGGCGCCGGATCGAGCTGGCTGCCAGCACATGATCGAGCGGCAACACCTCTTGCAGGACGTTGACGGTCAGACCATACGACATCAGCGCTGCGAACTTGACCTCGAGATACTGCAGTTCTGGACTGACCCGCTCAGGCAAGCAGTTGGCGACCGGACTGAAGGTGGGGGCGTCACCCTGGCATTGCCGACAGGGATACAGCCTGGGACTGTCAATCGACAGTCGCCCGAACGCGCTCCGGAAGACCAAGTGATGGTGGCCCTTGCAAGCCAACTGCGCACCGCACGTGGGACAAACGCTGGTCCGGGCAACTGCCTCGGCAACCTGTGCCGCGACCATCGTGCGCTGCAGCCGACCCAGCAATGATTTCGCCTCCTCCAGATGCAGGCCCAGCGAGCCCACATCAAGGCTGTCTCTCTCGAACTGGGCAATTTCGGTGACGGTGGCTGGCACCCCTCCCTCGTCCTGCACTACGAGTTGCAAGCTGATACGCATGGCCGCCCTCCTCCCTTGGAAGCTGCGGCGACCAGTCTACCCCTCGAGGTGTCGCAACCGATCATTGACGATCTGACGGTCAAAGCGACGATCCAGCCAAGTCAGCCATCGGTCGACCTCATCGCGTAAGTCTTCCAGCACGATTGGACCCTCGCGCAGCGACTCGAGCCAATCGAGGAACTCGTATTCACTGCGTTCGTCCCTGGCCTCCAGATACCTCTCGATCCCGCCAACGTCCTCTGGCGGGCAAGGCCCGCAACCCGCCACGCAATGTGGCAGCCGGCCAGGATGTTGCCGCAGCATACGCCGCTCCACCCGTATCTCGTGGCGCCACCACGCGTTGAAGTCATACACATAGACGAAGCCTTCGTGTTCGCGGAGACGAAACGCGGTCAGCGGCAGTTCGTTTGCCACTGTGGAGAACTGCAGGACGTCCTCATGAGCTTCGCCGTAATGCCTGCCACGAATGCCGAACTGGTGCAGATGTTCGTCCGCCCAGCCCATGACTACTTGGATGACATTGTGCAATTGTGGGAGCGTCAAATACTCGGGAACGAGGACGCGTCGCCAAACCGGCGGGCTCAGGCCGCGCAGAGCAATTCGAAGTTGAAGGATGGAGGTCGCCGCCCCAGGATCGGAAGTCATGCGCGCATTGTAGGTGCCTCATTGGCCTCTCGGCGGTGGTCCGGTCGTTCGCCCCCGTTTTGGCGCGGTCTCCAGGCTGCGGGCGTGCTTCGGTACTCGCCCACCAGGCAAGCCGGATACATGCGTGCAGACCGCTTCTCATCATCAAAAGCTTGCAAAAGGCGTCGGGTCCATACATGCACCAGAGCCGTGCGGCGTTACCGCGTCGCGCCGGAATCGACCGCCGCCTGAACCGCCTTGTAAAAGGCCTGGCGCTGCGGGCCGGCGCTGTCGGGCATGGTCGCCTTGGGCCAATCGCCATTCGATGCAATCACCAGCTTGCGCTTGGGATCGATGAAGATGCCCTGGCCAAAAATGCCCTGCGCGGCAACGCTGCCGTCATCGTACGTCCACCACTGGTAGCCATAGCCGCGGCCGGGCACGCCAATGTCGGCCTGCTTGGTGGTTGCACTGGCGAGCCAGTTGGCCGGCAACACAGGCTTGCCGGCCGCAATCCCGCCTTCCAGGATGAACTGGCCGAAACGCGCATAGTCCGACAGCCGGGCCGAGATGCAGCAGCCGCTGATCTCATTGCCGCTGTCGTTGGTGACCCAGATCGCATCCGCCGCCATGCCGTATGGCTTCCAGATTTTCTCGGACAGATAGGCGGACAGCGTCTTGCCGGTCGCCTTGCTGACCAGCACGCCGATCAGGTTGGTTTCGCCCGTCTTGTAGACCCATTTGGAACCGGGCGCGGCCTCTCTCGGGAGCTTGCGCATATAGCTGACCGTGACGTCCATGCCCGGCTCGGGATTAACATCGTTGAACTGCGCGACGTCCGATTTCGGGTCGGCATAGTCCTCGTTCCACTTGACGCCCGAGGTCATGGTGAGGACTTGGCGAATCGTCACTCCGTCGTAGCCGCTGCCGCCCAATTCAGGGATGTAGCGCGTGATCGGATCGTCGATGCTCTTGAGGTATCCATCCTTGACGGCCGCCCCGACCAGCGTCGAGGCCAGCGACTTGGCAACCGAGAAGGAAGTCCAGCGCCCTTGCGGGCCAAAGACCAGTGCATAGCGCTCAAACCGCACCTTGCCGTCCTGCAGGATGATCAGGCCCGCATTGCGCTGCGCCGCCATATAGGCGTCCATCGTCAGTGGCTTGCCGCCGACGGTCAGCGTTTCGGGAAAGACCGTTCCCTTGGGCAGTTCGCGTACCGCGCCGCCGGCGGCCACGACATTGCCGCGGGCGAATTTTTCGATTTGGCGAAAGCGCGCGTCGCGCTGGTCTTGCGTCCAGAACAGCATATTGGTCTCGGACTTTGGCAGCATGGTGCTGCCGCATCCCCCAAGCGCAAGGCAAATCCCGATGCTGGTGATGGTCAGTTTGCTCATGGAAGCCCTCACTTTCGTAATAAGAGTTGTGATTTGCTTGACGAGATTGAGGCCGCGGCTGCGCAAGAGCCCCACGCTCGCAGCATATTATTAAATGACCGCGTTAAGAATATTAAAACAATATCGTTTTAATATTAAATACTAGTTTTCGGACAACCACCGGGGTAGTCGGACACCAACCCACGATGTCCGAACTCCTCAGAAGTCTCTGAATGCGGGCAGCAGGGCGCGCTTTCAGTTCGGTAACAACGGTTGACGAGCGCACTAAAATCATTGGCGAACGCATTAACAGCATTTCGCCAAAGGAATTTGAAGTGCTTAAAACGGTTAGCGGCCAGAAGATTTCCGTCATGCGCAAATTAAACGTCCGGACGGATCAGGAGCTGATCGCCTTTTGCCTGGAAAGCGGGCTCTTCCAGTAGCGGATGGCGACGAGCCCGGCCCCTTCGAGGCCATGCGGCTCGATGCCGAGTACCTCGGCCCGGTCGGCCACGCGCTGACACACGCCGGCAGGGCCAACCAACGGGTGGGCTAATCCAGCCGGCGCTAGCCTTCATCTACATGTCATCGAGGGGATAGATCGGCCGCCGTACATTCTCGAAAGTCAGCTTGCCGAAGTCGGAGGTCGTCACGCCGATGCTGTCGCACTCGAACACATGCGCCGCCAGGTCGCCGAAGCCGGCGCGCCAGTGAACGCGGCTCTTCATCACCAGGAACTTCTTTCGCGCGGGATCGATGCCAAGCGCCTGGAAGCAACCGGGATCGAAGGGCTCCATGTGCGAGGAGACCACGATCACCTCGATCGCACCGGTATCCAGCACTACCGTCTTGCCGGTGCTCACTTCCACGCCGGCATTCATGGGACCGCACAGACGGAAGCGCCCGTCGCTGATTAGCCGCACGCGCGCGGTCAGCCGGATGGGCTCATTGCGATCTCCCGTCGCCGGCAACGCGGACCGCCCTCCAAGCGCAAGCGAGACCTCGTTGCCGATGCCGGCCAGAATGGCTTCTTCGACGGCAATGGGATCGTGAATCGCATAGAAGACGGCGTCCTTGAGTTCCTGCCGCAAGACCTCCCGGAGCACCGCGGTGGTGTCCATGGTACCGCCCGAAGCAACATTGTCGCAGTGGTCCAGCAACACGACCGGGCTGCTATCGGCCGCCTTGGCGTGGGAAACGGTTTCGGCCAGCGGCGCGCCCTGGTAGAGAAAGCCGGCGCGCTGGTCCCACGCCTGATCCAGCAGCGCCTGGCAAGCCTGCCGCGCGCTGTCGGCGTCGCCATTGGCGCAGATGACCGCGGACAGGCCGGCATTGCGGACATCGGCATGCGGAAAGCCAGTGAACAGTGAGGCGGCGAGGATGCCGTTCCCGGCTTGTTCGAACGCGATGCACGATGCCTGCAAAGACCGGTTGGGCTCGGCATGGGTGCCCTGGCGCATCACATGCGGCAGCATGGGCCGGTTGTCCCATGCCAGCACCGGACGGACTTCCCCCTGGATGGCGCGGCACAGCAGTTCCGCGGCACGCTTGCCGGCGGCCGCCATGTCGATGTGCGGGTAGGTGTGGTATCCGGTCAGCACGTTGGCGCGGGCGATCATCTCCGGATAGAGGTTGGCGTGCATGTCGAGCGCGACGCCGATCAGCGTGTCCGGCTGCACCTCCCGCAGGCGCCGCAGCAGTTCGCCCTCGCCGTCCTCGAAATCGCGCGTCACCATGGCACCGTGCAGATCCAGCAGTATGCCGTCGAACGCCTGGCTGGCCGCCGCCTGCACGATCATGCCGCAGATGCGCTCGTAGGCCTGCGGATCGACCGGCCCACTTGGCGATGCCTCCGCCACCACCGGCACCACCATCTGGGCGCCATGGCGTTGCGCCACCTCGATGAATCCGCCGAGCGCGGTGCCCGTGCCGCGCCGCGCGGCGATCGCCTCGGCGCCGCCGAGGACCGCGCCGTCGCGGAAAAAGCGCTGGAACGGTGTAGGAACAGGTGAAAAAGTATTGGTCTCGTGTTTGAACGAGGCAAGCAGCAGCCGCATCGTTTCTCCTTATGTTGAGATGGTTTCAGCGTCAGGCGATGCGCTCAGGCAACCGCTTGCGGCGGTTGCGGCCAGGATCGCTGCGCGGGACGCATGTCTTCCCAGGCCCTGGCCATCTGCAGAACGCCGAGATCGTCGAAACGCCGCCCGGCAATCTGCAGGCCGATGGGCATGCCGTCTGCCGCGAATCCGCAATTGACCGATGCCGCCGGCTGCTCGGAGAAGTTGTAGACGATCGTGAAGCTTGCTTGATGGATCGGTTCCACGCCCTCGTACTCCACGTGCGTCTGCTCCGCCCCGAACGCGGGTTGCGGAAAAACGGGGGAAAGGACGTAGTCGAAATCGCGCGTGGCGGCGACCGTCGCGGCGCGCAGCGCCATCCCCTGGGCATGCGCGCGGTACAACTGCTCGGCGGTGACGCCCTCGCTGCGTTGCACCGCCCATTGGATGGCGGGAGAGGCCTTGCTGCGCCGTTCCTCGGGCAGCGAAGCAAGGGCCATGCGCGTGCGCATGGCCCAGAAACTGCTGATGCCTTCCAGCATGTCCGGCTCGATCCAGGGCCGGATGGGTTCGACGATCGCACCCGCCGCTTCGAATGCCCTGGCGGCTTTCTCCACCGCGGCGCGTACCTCTGGATCGACCCGGATCCCGCTGTCGAGCTCGAGCCACAGGCCGATGCGCAGGCCCTTGAGATTGCGCTCCAGCCGATTCCACTCAATGGGCTGGTAGGGCAGGCTCATGTGATCGCGCGCATCGGGCAACGACAGGACGCGCATCAGCAATGCGGCGTCCGCCACGGTACGGGCCATCGGGCCGGCGACGCGCGCCGGGTATGGCGGATCGATCGGGATACGGCCAAGGCTCGGCTTGAGTCCAAAGATGCCACAGAAGCCGGCCGGCCCACGGACCGAACCGCCGATGTCCGTGCCCACATGCAACGGGCCATAGCCGGCCGCCGCCGCCGCCCCGGCGCCCGAACTGGATCCGCCCGGATTGCGGCCCAGGTTCCATGGGTTGCGCGTCAGCGGGTGGAAGCTGGACATGGCGGCGCCAAGCATGCCAAGGTCCGGCATCGTGGTCTTGCAAATGAACACTGCACCGGCTTCGCGCAGGCGCGCGGCCACGGGAGCGTCCTTGACCGCGGGCACCAGTTCGGTCGCCGCGCAGCCCAACGGTACCGGAACACCCTGCGTGGCAATGTTCTCCTTGATTGTCACCGGCACGCCGTCGAGCGGGCCCCGCGGCGCACCGCGCTGCCAGCGCGCCTCGGACTCGCGGGCCATCGCGAGCGCGCCCCCGGTGTCTAGCGCATAGGACGCCTGGATGTGCGGCTCCCAGGCTTCCACGCGCGCCAGCACAGCTCGCGTCACGGCCACAGGCGATAGCGCCTTATTGGCGTACAGGTCGAGCAGCGTCGTGGCGCTCAGTTCATGGAGGTCAGTCGTCATGGTTCCATCCTTAGGTGAGGGGGATTCAACCGGCACCGAATGCGTAGCCTTGGCCGGGGGCGGCGGCGAGCAAGGCTTGCGTGTACGGCTGGCTGGGCGAAAGAAAGACTTCCCGGGCGCTGCCTTGCTCGACGATGCGCCCGTGCTGCATCACGATCACGCGATCGCAGATCTGGCTGGCGACTCGCAGGTCATGGGTAATGAAGATAATGCCCAGGTCCAGGCGCTGCTGGATCTCGTCGAGCAGCGCAATGATCTGCGCCTGCACGGAGACGTCGAGCGCCGAGACGGCCTCGTCCGCGATCAGCACTTTCGGTTCGCAGGCGAGCGCGCGAGCGATGCAGATCCGTTGCCGCTGGCCGCCCGAGAACTCGCTGGGATAGCGCTGCAGCGCATCGGGCTTCAGGCGCACCAGATGCATGAGCTCCTCCGCACGGCCCCAGGCCTCGCGCGTAGGGACGCCGAAGTTCAGCGGTCCTTCGACAATCGATGCACCCACCGTGCGCCGAGGGTTTAGAGACCGATAGGGATCCTGGAACACCACCTGCACCGAGCGCCGGAAGTCGGATACCTCGCGCCTTGCCGCCTTGGCCATGGATCGGCCCTGTGCCCATATCTCGCCGGCGGACGGTTCGATCAGACGCGCGATGCAGCGTGCGACCGTCGATTTGCCGGAGCCCGATTCGCCCACGATGCCGACCGTCTCGCCAGGATGGATCGACAGCGCGACATCTTGCACTGCCTGTACCACCCGGTGCCTGCCCAGCCAGCCTTTGCTGACATAGGTCTTGGTCAGCCCGCGCGCATCGAGCAGGGGCGGCGCGGCCTTAAGCGCCGGCCGGTTGGCGGGCCGCAACGAGGGCACAGCGGACAGCAGCATTCTGGTATAGGCTTCGCGCGGGCTGCGCAGTACTTCTTCCTTCGGGCCCTGTTCGATCATCTCTCCCAGCTGGAGCACCGCGACCTCGTCCGCGATCTCGGCGACCACGCCGAAATCGTGGGTGATGAATAGCACGCCGGTGCCGCTCTCGGCCTGCAATTCGCGAATCAGCGTGAGGATTTCAGCTTGCGTCGTCACGTCGAGCGCGGTGGTTGGCTCGTCGCAGATCAGCAGCGCCGGTTTGAGAATCATCGAGATGGCGATCACAATGCGTTGGCGCTGTCCGCCGGATAGCTGGTGCGGATAGGCGCCATAGATTCGCTCCGGTTCGGGCAGCCGCGTGCGCGCAAAGATCTCCAGGACGCGTGCCCGGCGCTCGGCAGGCGCGAGCTCGGTGTGCTCGGCGAGGATTTCGTCCACCTGCGCGCCGCAGGTCATCACCGGGTTGAGCGCGGTCATTGGCTCCTGGAACACCATTGCCATGGCGACCCCGCGCAGCGCGCGCAGGCGCCGCGGGTCGGCCTCCAACAGGTTTTCGCCGAGCAGCTCGATACTGCCGCCGCCCGGCTTGAGCGCGGGTGGCAGCAACCCCATCACGGCATGGGCAATCACCGACTTTCCGGACCCGGATTCGCCAAGCAGGCACACGATGCGGCCCGGCGCCACCTCAAAGCTGATATGCCGCACCGCCTGTGGCCGATCGCCGCCGGCGGGCAGCGTGATGGAGAGGTCTCGTACCACCAGCACCGGTGCGGTGGCCGCGCCTGCCGTTTGGTCTCTGGTCTGCATGGCTCATCTCCCGCGTTTGCTGAATTTAGGGTCGAGGGTGTCGCGCAGTCCGTCGCCGAGCATGTTGACGGCCAGCACGCATATCGCGAGGAAGAGGCCCGGCAGCAATACCGTATGGGGAAAGCTGTTGAACTGCGACCGTCCTTCGGACATGACGTTGCCCCAGGTCGGGATCTCCGGCGGCAGCCCGATGCCCAGGAACGACATGCCTGCCTCCACCAGCATCGCTGCTGCGCAAACGTACGTGCCCTGCACGATCAGCGGTGCGATGGCGTTGGGCAGGATGTGGCGGAACATCAGTGCTGGCAGGGTGCTATCGAGCGCGATGGCGGCCTCCACATACGGTTCTTCCCGCACCGTCAGCACCACCGAGCGCACCAGCCGCGCGACGCGGGGAATCTCGGGAACCGTGATGGCAAAGATTACCGTCATCAGGCTTGGCCGCCATAAGGCCACCAGCACGATGGCGAACAGGATGCCTGGAATGGCCATGATGCCGTCCATCACACGCATCACGACGCCGTCGATACGCCTGAAGTAGCCCGAAAGCGCCCCCGCCACGAGTCCCAGGCAAAGCGAGAGCGCCGCCACGACGCCGCCGACGGCCAACGACACGCGGGTGCCATAAAGGACGCGGCTCCAGATGTCCCGGCCCAGGCTGTCGGTGCCGAACAGGAACCAGCGCTGGATCGGTTCCCCCCCGGAAAGGCTCATGAACTCGCTGTGCGCGAGCGGCGTCAGGTTGGCGGCGGCCGGGTCCATGGCCGTGGGATCGATCGTGTAGAGCCAGGGCGCGCCTGTCGCGAGGATCAGCAGCAGGATCAAGGCGCCGCAGCCAAGGCGCACGCTGGTGTCGCGCCATGCCAGGCGCCACAAGGACGGGCGGCGCGCGGGCACCTGCACCGGCAGGGCCTGCGGCTGGCTCGAAAGCAGATTGGAAGACATGTCGGCGTCTCGATGGTTCAGTAGCGGATGCGTGGATCGAAGAAAACGTAGCTGAGATCGACCAGGAGATTGACCAGTACGTAGACGAAAGAGAAGAACAGCGTCACGCCTTGAATCACCGGGTAGTCGCGCGAGAGGATTGCCTCCACGGTCAGCGCGCCGAGGCCGGGGATGGCGAACACCGTCTCGGTGATGACCACGCCGCCGACAAGCAGCGCGATGCCTAGGCCGATCACCGTGACAATGGGAACCGCCGCATTGGACAAGGCGTGCCGGATCAGCACGCGATATTCGGGGATGCCCTTGGCGCGGGCCGTGCGCACGTGGTCCTCCGTCAGCGCCTCGGCAACCGCGGCGCGCGTGACCCGCGCGATCAGGGCGATGTAGACGATAGACAGCGTGACGGCCGGCGCTACCAGCTGCCGCATCCAGTCACCGAGCCCCTCCGAGACGCGAATGTATCCCTGCACGGGCAGCCAGCCGAGCTTGAGCGCGAAGAGCCAGATCATCAGATAGCCGACCACAAACACGGGAATCGAGAAGCCGAGGACCGAGAAGCTCATCAGGCACCGGTCCAGCACGCCTCCGTGGCGCCAGGCGGCGAGCACGCCGAGCGGCACCGAGATCAGTACCGCCAGCACGATCGTCACGCCCGCGAGGGAGACGGTTGGCTCCAGGCGCTGCAGGATCAGCTCGCCAACACCACGCTTCAGGTAGAACGACTCGCCAAGGTTGCCTTGAGCAAGCTGTGCCGCCCAGGCGAGGAACTGGTGGATAAGCGACTGATCCAGCCCGAGCTGCAGCCGGACGCGCGCGATATTGGCCGCGCTGCCGGCGTCGCCGACGATCACCGCCGCAGGATCTCCCGGCGTCAGTCTCAGCATCAGGAAGACAATGAGCGCCACGATCGCGAGGACGGGCAAGGTCGCGAGCATGCGACGCAACACAAAGGAAGCCATGGTCGACTCAGGTCGTTGCGCTTTGCCGCGCCCACCGGGCGGGGCGCTGCAAAGCGGGGCGGATTGAAGGGAATCGCGCGTACGTGGCGCTGTGTCAGGGAATGCAGTTCAGTGCTTGCGGATGTTCCAGTACACGAATGCTTGTGCCGACATGACGCCGTCCACGATGCCCTTGCGCACTGCCGTCGTCAGGTAGCCCTGGCCGATCGGCGCCATGAGGCCAGTTTCATAGACGCGCAATTGGATCGCTTCGGCCAGGCGCTTGCGCTCCGCCGGATCGGGGGTCGCCGAGAACGCCGACTTCAGCGCCTCCAGCTTGTCGTCGGTCGCCCAGCCAAACCAGCCTTTCTCCCCGGTTCCCGTCAGGAAGGACATGAACATTGGGTTGAGCAGCATGGCATCCGGCCATACGCTGATAAAGGCATTCCATCCGCCTTTCTCTGCCGGATCCTTCTTCGCCCTACGCGTGATCAGGGTGGACCAATCCATGGTCTGGAGGTCGACGTTGAAACCGGCCTGCTTCAGCAGCTGGGCGTAGACGACCGGGTACTTGTTGAGCGAGGCAAGGTCGGAAGCGTGGAGCAGCACCACCGGCTTGCCGTTGTAGCCGGCTTCCTTGAGCAACTGCCTCGCCTTCTCGAACTGCGGCTTGCCGGTAAAGTCGCCGGCGTTCTGGCTTGCGTACAACGTGCCGCAGGGGTAAACGGAGATGCAGGTGCTGTAGAGTTCGCGATGCAGCCGCTGTGCGCGCATCATCGCTTCCTGGTTGATGGCAAGGAGCGCAGCCCGCGCGATACGCGGATCATTGAATGGTGCGACGAGATGGTTCAGGTGCAGGGTCGCCATGCCGCCCGTCATCTTCAGTAGCTCCACCGCTGGACTCTTCTTTAGCGCGTCGTATTGCCCGGACGGCAACAGTTCGACCATGTCCACCTCGCCGTTCAGCAGCGCGTTGACCTGCGTCTGCTCGTCCTTGAGAATGACCCATTCGACGCGGTCCACATAGACCCGCTTGCCGCCCGCCGTGCCCGACGGCGGCTCCTGCCGCGGCTGATATCGCGGGTTCCTGGCATAGACCACTTTCTCGCCGGGACGGAACTCGTCCTTCTTGAAGATGAAGGGACCGGACCCGGTGTAGTCGTCGATCTGTTTGTCGGCCGGCGTATCGGCTACGCGCTTGGGCATGACAAACGGCGCACTGGTGTCCGGCTTGGCCAGGGCATCCAGCACCAGTGGGAACGGCTGGCGGAAGACAAGCCGGAACCCGTTGGGAGGCACGGCCTCGATCGTTTCCAGCGCGGCGAACATGCGCTGGCCGAGCGGATCGCGCTTGGCCCATCGCGAGAGGGAGGCAACCACGTCGTCACCTGTTACCGGCTTGCCGTCGTGAAACGCCAGGCCCGGGCGGAGCGTGAACGTCCAGGCCAGGTTGTCTTTGCTGACCGTGAACTTATCCACCATCTGCGGCTGTACCTTGCCTTGCGCATCCAGGCCGAACAGCGTGTCGTAGATCATGTAGCCATGGTTCTGCGAAATGGTGGCGGTGGTCCAGATCGGATCGAGTACCTTGAGATCCGAAGTCGGCACCGCGCGCAATGTCTTGACTGGCTCCTGCGCGACTGCCGTGCCCGCAGCGGCAGCGATCAGTGCAGCCGCCGCGAATCCCCTCAACGATGGATAGAACATGGATACCCCTCCTGGGGATTGACGAATCTATGCGGCCCGCCTCGGCTTCGCGCTGCCGGCGCTCTTCGCGTGGCGTTCGAGCGCGTCCGTCAGCTTGTCGATGCAGCGGTTAAATGTCTTGAGCTCCGACTCGGTCAGGGTGGCAAGGAAAGTCTCTTCGAGCGTGTTGCCGCGCTCGTAGGTCCGCTTCACCATGCTTTTGCCATCGGGGCTCAGGAACAGATTGATCTGCCGGGCATCGAGTTCGCCGATCTGGCGGTACAGGAACCCCTGCTTGACAAGGGCGCTTACGATCTTTGACACCAACGTCTTTTCGAGCAAGGACAGCTCGATAAGCCGGCTCAGTGTCAGTCCTGGTTCCAAGGCAACCAGGCGCAGCACGCGCAAATCCCGCACCGTGACGCCGAACTCTTTTTCGTAGTACTTGGATCCCGTCGCTTTGCTCAACTCGCTCAACCGGTCCAACCGGAACGACAGGTACTCGAGGATGGGATGGTCAGAGGACGACATGGCGGGATAAGGAATAAGTAGATATCGACAATAGATTCTGTTCGCATTTGTTGATGGATGCAACTAAGTACAAACACTGAGCGGGGGCGTCATCTTCCGCGGAGACGCTTGCATGCTAATGGGGTGGTCCCAAGCTGAAAGCGGAGAGCGCGCCAAACCGGGGGCTGAGATCAGTCATCGCTCAAGAGCAGATGTTCATCGTCCGGCCCATGACAACCTCGATGGCATTGCGAAGTTACCCCGTGCGCTATGTGCTCGGGGGAACGAGTACGCGCCGCCAAACTGGCGCGCTCTGGACGAATTGTGCCTCTGGATCGGTGAGCATCTGCATATGGACCTTACGGTGGAGATACTGGCAACCCGGCTTTCAACCAGCGTCAGGACGCTGATACGCATGTTCCAGCGAGAATTGCAGACCACTCCCGCGAGATACGTTGAAGACGTCCGGCTCGACGCGGTCTGTCGTTCGCTTGAGCTCGGGGAGCGATCGATGGAAGAGATCTGTCGTCGGAGCGGTTACCACAGCGTCGACGTGCTAAGGAAGGCATTTACACGCCGCTTCGGGGTGAGCCCAAAAGAATACGCGCGGCGGTTCGCGACAAGCAGCGAGCTACCTCTGGTCGGCTAGCATTGGCCGGTTGGGCGTGACCGTGCTCAGTTCTGCGCAGAGACATACTGCGTCATACGTTCAAATTTGAAATCTGGACCCGGGTCAGCAAGCGCTGTCAAGCCGCGCAGAGCAATTCGGAGACCGCGACAAAACGGGGGCAACGACGATGTTCTCTACCGAGAGGCTAATAAGCCATCTGCAATGCGCGCATGGCTTCCGATCCTGGGCGGGCAACCTCCGTCCTTCAACTTCGAATTGCTTCGCGCGGCTTGAGCCCGCCGGTTTGGCGGCGCGTCCTAGTTCCCGAGCACTTGACGCTCGCGCAATTGCACAATGTCATCCAGGTAGTCATGGGGTGGACGGACGAACACCTGCACCAGTCACCATTCGTGGCACGCGCTACGGCGAAGCCCACGAAGGCGTCCTGCAATTCTCCACGGTGGCAAACGAGCTGACGCTGGCCGCGTTTCGTCTGCGCGAACACGAAGGCTTCGTCTATGTGTACGACTTCAACGTGTGGTGGCGTCACGAAGTACGGGGGGGAGCGGCGCATGCTGCGGTAGCGTCCTGGCCTGCTGCCACGTTACGTGGCGGGTTGCGGGCCTTGTGATCAAGGGCCGGCCAGCACACAGCGATGGTCCGAGCAATGCGACATTGATCAAGGCGCTGCAAGGTGCCAAGTGGCACTTGTGGCACGGTTGCCCCTATCCAGCGTTGCGCCGGAGTGACCGCTATCGCCACGGGGAGCCGATTGCATCGGGCTTCGTCGAGTCGGCCGTCAACCAGGTGATCGGCAAGCAGTTCGTCAAACGCCAACAGATGGCTTGGCGGCCGCGCCACGCGCACGCACTGCTACAAATCCGGACTGCCGTGCTCAATGACCAGCTCCGATCGCACGTTGAACGATGGTATCCCTCCATCGCCAGAGCAGAGAACCACCGCATTGCCGCTTAGTCAGCCCCCGCTTTGGCGCGGTCTCCCGAAATTGGCATCGAATTGGCATGAAATGGCTCCTCGATTTCATCTGGCGGCACTCGTATGGTCAGTTCAGCGTCGCTGACTTGGTTTTGGACACCATCCTTAGGCGCAAAACAAAATTCTTGTGTTTATTGGGGAACCAAGTCATCCAAAAATGGTATATAGGCGTTGGTCTCTGTGGTGATCGTAACAGGTACTCCTACACAATCAGACCAGATGAAGACCGAGCAGCCCAAAAAATACATCACTTGTTTGGTCGCCATGTACATCCTGTGCGGCTTGATTTATATGGGCTGGCGCGTGGAGGCGATCAATATGACCGCCCCGCTGCTCTCGATTCCGCTTTACGCGGCGGAGATGTACGGGTATGTCAGCGGCTTGCTCTTCGTGCTGATGACCTACCGGCTGAGCGTGCGCGAGGCGCCGCCGCCCGAACCGGGGATCTCGGTCGACGTCTTTGTTCCAACGTATAACGAATCAGTAGACCTGATCCGCCGAACCCTGCTCGCGGCCAAGCGGATGGACTACCCGCATGTCACCTGGCTGCTGGATGATGGTCGCCGCGAATCGATGCGTGCGCTGGCGGAAGAACTGGGCTGCCGCTATCTCGCCCGCGACAATTCCGCGCACGCCAAGGCCGGCAACCTGAACAACGCCCTGCAGTACAGCCAGGGCGAGTTCGTTGCAATATTTGACGCTGACCACGCGCCTCGCCATGACTTCTTGGTAAAGACGCTGGGTTATTTTCGCGCCCCCAAGGTCGCCTTCGTGCAGACGCCGCAGGACTTCTTCAATATCGACTCGTTCAACCACCGGCTGGGCAAGAGGAGGGTCTGGGACGAACAGGCGCTGTTCTTCAAGGTCATCCAGCGCGGCAAGGATGCCCTGAACGCGGCGTTCTTTTGCGGCAGTTGCGCCGTCATCCGCCGTTCCGCTATCGAGGCTATTGGTGGCTTTGCGACAGAAACCGTGACGGAAGATGTCCATACGGCCATCAAGCTGCACAAGCTCGGCTACCAGTCTGTGTACCATGCGGAGTCGCTGGCGTTCGGGCTGGCACCGCACAGTATCGACACCTACCTGAAGCAGCGCATGCGCTGGGGCATGGGTGCGATGCAGGTCTTCCGCCGCGAGAACATCCTGTTTAGCCGGGGGCTGACGCTGGGCCAGCGGCTCAACTACTTTGCGTCGGCGCTGTTCTTCTTCGAGGGCTGGCAGAAGCTGATCTTTTTTTCTTATGCCACCGGCCGTCTTCCTGTTTGGCGTGTTGCCGATCGTTTCGCCGCTTAACACGTTCCTACTGCTGTTCAGCCTGTATTACCTCCTGTCGATACTCGTGCATCTGGAACTGGGACGTGGCTATAACTCATCTCCTTATACAAAACGCAGCCCGACTTCGGCATGAAGAAATTCGTTTACGTTCAATGACATAGCACAGGGGCTTGTAAACTTCACCGCGATAGCGTTTACTTCCGCATTTTTGGCGGACGCATGAAGGCAAAGTCAGCGGGTTGGGGGCACGAGGAGTTGGAGGGATTGGACTTGGGGGATGCGAGGCGCAATGAACGAGCGAAGACGCTGGTGACGCGGTTTGCTGCGAATCCGACGGCAAGCATTCCTGTCGCGTGCAATGGCTGGGCCGAGACAATGGGGGCCTATCGATTTCTCGAGAATGAGGAAATCGATTGGCGAGGCATCCTGGAGCCCCATTGGCAGCGCACGGAAGAGCGCATGGGCGCGCACGGGGTGGTGCTGTGCCTGCAGGACACTACGGAGCTGTAACGCGGTGCACCGCGTTACAGCTCAAATGCTGAGCATATTTTAATGCGGAGTCGTCGTTGATGAAGGCTCCGCTTGTGAGTCAAGTTGTCCGTTTGTCTCTCCGCATAAGGGAACTCGATTTCAGAGAGGCGATGAGCTCATCCGTTGCCTTGAATCGGCCTGAACGCAGCTTCGGCGCAATAATTCCTTCGAGCGCTTCCAGTTTCACCGAAGGGTCCGCGCGGGTGTATATCTCAGTCGTTTGCATATGTGCATGTCCAAGCCAGAGGGAAACCTTTCTGAGATCCTTGGTGGCTTGTAACATCGTCAGCGCACAGGTATGCCGAAGTACATGCGGAGATATGCGCTTTGTGGATAGCGATGGGCATCGTACTGCTGCCGCTCGAACATGTTTGTGAAGGATGTATTCGAACCCGGATCGAGTCATCTGTTCACCACGCGCATTGAGAAACAGTTCGGGTGCGGAGACCGTGTCGCGTACTGCGAGCCACGCCCGTAACGCCGTGGCGGTCTCCTTCCACAAGGGCAAACAGCGCTGCTTTCGCCCCTTCCCATGCACAAGGACGCTGGGATGCGGCTGGAGTTGCAGGTCATTAAGTCGCAGTCCGATCAATTCGGAAACACGCAAACCTGCGGCAAAGCAAAGATGAATCATGGCCCGGTCCCGGATGCCATCGCACAGGGTCGGGTTGGGCGCATCTAAGATGGCCTGCATTTCGTCTACGGTAAGGTGTCGTACAAGACGGGTATCGGTCCGCTTTGCCGGGATTGCCAAGATGCGAGTGATTTGTTCCAAAGCCGACGGAGTTCGATACTCCATGAAATGCATGAACGACTTGATTGCGGCCAGTCGAGTGTTTCTGGAGTTTGCTCCATTGCCGCGAACCGTTTCCAGATGGTTGAGGAAGCCAAGAACCAGAGGCGCATCAATTTGCTCAAACTGCAATGCCGATGGCGGAACCTTCAGCGTGGCCGCAGCATACTCAAAGAGCAGCCTGAACGCGTAGGCGTACGATTCGCTGGTATTCTCGCTGGCACCGCGCTCGATCGGCAGGCGTTGTCGGAGAAACGCCGTGATATGGGGGGCAACGGGAATCATGGCCGATCCCCCATGACGAAACGCTCGCAACGCTCTGCGATACCGCTCATCAGCTCCGGCGTCGCTTGCAAGTACCAGTAGGTGTTAGCCACCTTGGCGTGGCCGAGATAGGTCGACAATGCGAGCATGTGTTTCGTGATATTGTCGCGCTCATCTGGGCATGCTTCCAGCGCCCTCACTGCAAACGTGTGCCGTAACGAATGTGGTGTGGGTCGAGACATGCCTGGGCCGCAGCGTAGACCTATCTTCGTCGCTGCAGCACGAAATGCGATTTCGACATCGTTGATAATCAATGGCTTTCCCGCCGTCGAAATGAACACGTGATCGTCGAACGGTGCATAGGGCACCCGCCGTTCGAGATAACGCTCCAGCCCGGCCCGAGCGCTTTCGTGCAAGGGAACGATGCGGCTTTTACGAAACTTGGAACATCGAATCAGCAGTCCATCTGAAGTGATATCCTCGTAGCGTAAGCCGATGGCTTCCGATACTCTTATCCCGGTGCACGCGAGTAATGCGAACAGTGTGCTGTAGGTATATCGCCGTAACGTCTCGCGCCCCGACTGCGAGGCTGCGCGAATGAGGCCACGGACCTCATCCGGGGAAAGGATGTATGGGACAGGTCGGATCTGTCGCCCGCTGCCAAAGACCGGCGGGGGCACTTCGTGACGAGGATCTTCGGCTCGCGCGTACCGGGCAAATCGAATCACCTCCCCGAGTCGACGCGCTCGCCGCACCACCAGGCGCGCCGATCCAGCCCATTCGATAGCAGTATCAGCACACACGTGGGATTTACCCATAGCGTCGGAGTAAGTGGCGAAACTGCGCAACAGCTTGCCCTGTGTCTTGAGTTCGAACCCACAGGCACGGCGCACTTGCAGATAGGATTGCACGGCTTGCATTAGCATGGTCCTTCCCCCGGCCACGGTTGGGCGATCTGCCGCAACGAGGCGATGTCCACCTTGGCGTAAAATTCCGTAGTCGCGACAGATTGGTGCCGTAGTACGGAGGCGATATCCTGCAGGGAAGCGCCTTGCGCCAGCATCGAGGTTGCAACTGAATGGCGCAGTACATGAGCGGCACCTCGGGTCAAGCACGTGACGCCAGCTCGCCGCATCGCCTTCTTGACTATGATGGAGATGGCAGCATGATCTGCAAAAGCCTGGAACGGGGCACAAGTGCGCACAAATAGAGCATCGGCATCCGTTCGAGGTCGGCCCTTTTGAAGATATTGCACAATGGCCAGGCCAACTTCCTGCGTCAGAGGCAAGAGAGTCTGCCGCCGATTCTTACCCGTGACGGAGATTGATGCCCCTTTCCAGTCGATATCGTCGAGACGCAGATGCCAAACATCGCTGGCACGAAGTCCCAAGCGTGCCAGTAGCAACAAAATCGCACGGTCGCGCCGACCGATGGGCGTCACCGTGTCACATGAATCGATAATCTGTTCGACTTGATCGACCTGTAAATATCGTGGCAGGCCAGACAGTCGCCAATGCGCCAGTGCGGGTATCGCTCCCTCAAGACCAATAGCGCATTTGCTTTCGGCTATGTAAAACCGGACAAGCATGCGCAATGCGGTCGTGCAATGCTTCGCCACCGCCGCCCCCTTCTTCCTGCTTTGTTCTAGAATGAACTGGCGCAATTCACTTGCATCCAGTTTGGGTTGGGCATCTCCGATACGAGCGAACAAATCTCGAAGCGCAATGCCGTAGTTGTACAAAGTCGCATCGCTGGTTCCACGCTGCTGGCGCATCCATTGGCAGAATGCGGAGAATTGAACGGATTTCAGATCAGCCGCAAGGGCGGCAAGCCCGGTTGGGCGGTGGCTGATTCTACCTTGGTGCATCAGGAACATTCGCGCACCGCACAACGAGACAACGGCGCGCTGATTGCCAAATCCATGGCATTGGCATCGGCTCAAATGCTCGGCGAAGCGTTGAAGAGCCAATTCATCAAGTTCAAGGGTCGATATACCTTCTCCGTCCGACCAATACAGGAAATGCGATGCCGCAGTGATATGGGTGCAGACGGAAATCTTTGCGTAGCCGCGCTGCTGAAGGTACTGCGAATAACCTTCAAGCAGCGAGCCACCGGGACGAGAGAGAAGCCGTTGAACGTGCGACGGTGATTTGAAGTACTGACTCAGCATGACGTCCTCCTTGAGTGGATGTCTCCGGTCGAGTGGCCAGAAGGACGTCAACATTATGCGGAGCAACGCCGGAAAGGTGACACTCGAAATGCCTTGATATCCGGTCCACCTACGTCGATTTCGCCGAGCTACTAAGCATTAAAATTCACACCGCATTTGAGCTGGATTTCAATGGCCAAGAGATAGAAGGCCTTGGCGAGTTGAACTATGAAGCGCGGCGGGGGATGTACTTGCATCCGACCTATGCGGTGACGCCTGATCGTGAGCCGCTGGGGGTGCTGGATGCATGGATGTGGGCTCGCTCGGAGCGGGATGAAGCGGGCCGAAGGGCGGGACCGAAGGAGAGTGTGCGCTGGATCGAGGGCTACGAGCGCATCGCTGAGATTGCGTCGCGCCTGCCGCATACTCGTCTGGTGTATGTGGCGGACCGGGAGGCCGATATCCTGGCTTTAATGCGACGCGCTCACGAACTGGGCACGCCGGCGGATTGGCTGATCCGTGCTCAGCACGACCGTAGTCTGGCTGGGGGCGAGAAGCTCTGGCAGACGGTGGCAGCCGGCGCGGTCGTGGGTGAGATCCAATTCACCATGGCCGCTCGCCACGGACAGAATGCGCGACTGGTGAAGCAGGAAATCCGTGCACAACGCGTGGACCTGCCGGCTGGCAAGGCTGGTGCGATCAGCGTGACGTGTCTGTTGGCCCGGGAAGTCGACGCGCCCAAAGGCGTAAAGCCGGTGGAGTGGCGCTTGCTGAGCAATCGGGAGGCAACGGAGTTGCCGCAGCTTCTCACTTTGATTGACTGGTACCGGGCGCGCTGGGAAGTCGAAGTCTTCTTCCATGTGCTCAAGAATGGCTGCCAGATTGAAGCCCTGCAATTGTCGGCCATTGATCGACTGGAGCGTGCGCTGGCGTTGTTCATGATCGTGGCTTGGCGCATCGCGCACCTGATGCGGCTTGGCAGGACCTGCCCGGATCTGGATGCTGCGTTGTTCTTCGATCCGGACGAAATCCGCGGTGCCTATCTACTGACGAAAAAGCGCGTCCCTGATCGGCCCCCACGGCTTAACGAGGTATTGCGCCTGATTGCGGGACTCGGCGGCTTCCTGGGCCGCAAAGGTGACGGCGAGCCAGGTGCCAAGGCTATCTGGACCGGGCTGCAGCAAGTGATGATCGCCGCTCAGACTTTGCAGGCGCTTCGGGATTGAAGGCCTGACGTTCTGTTCTGTATAAGGAGATGACCGTAGCCCCCGCTTTGGCGCGGTCTCCGATCATCGCAACATCAAGTCCAGGGTCAATGCGATGCTCGGCTTCAAACGCTTCAGGACTGCGGCCGTTACGATCTCCGGAATCGAGTTGATGCATCGCATTCGAAAAGCTCAGTTCAATCTGACGAACCTGGGCCTTAAAGATACCACTGCGCCCGCTGTCTAGACGGCGGTACTCTCAGTTCGCTGAGGTGCACCGCAAGCGGCTGCACTTCGCTGGTCTTCTCTATTTGCACCAGAGCCTCGAGCCCCAACGCGCTGACGAGCGCGGCGAGTTGCGCCGCGCTTAAGTGGGGCGGCAGCGCGCTGGTCGGTTATTCAATGGCTCGCGAATCCGTGTCAGCTGCCATCACCACTAACTATCTGCGGCCCCGCAACCCACGGGGAGACAGTGGTGATGTCCCGCCCATCTTCATTGCATGTGTTGCCCGCCGTTGATGGCGATATTGGATCCTGTTACATAGGCCGCATCCTCCGAGCACAGATATGCAACCAGGGCCGCCACTTCCTCCGGCTTGCCAAGACGACCCACGGGAATCTGCGGCAGGATCTTTGACTCCATGATCTCCTGCGGCACCGCGGTGACCATCTTGGTAGCCAGGTAACCGGGCGAGATGGTATTGACCGTCACCCCCTTCCGTGCTACTTCCAGCGCCAGCGACTTGGTGAAGCCGTGCATGCCGGCCTTGGCGGCGGCGTAGTTGGTTTGACCGAAGGCTCCCTTGGAGCCATTAATGGAGGCGATATTGATGATGCGGCCCCAGCCACGCTCGACCATGCCGTCGCACAACGGCTTGGTGACGTTGAACACCGAGTCAAGATTGGTGCGGATGACTGCATCCCAGTTCACCTTATCCATTTTCTTGAAGGCCATATCGCGGGTGATACCCGCGTTGTTCACAAGAATATCGACCCGACCCAGGTCGGCCAGGATCTGCGCCATGCAGGCCTGGCTCGGTATGCGCGCAGCTCCCGGCCGCTGGCGGCCATGGCAGCAAGCCAGGTCGGCACGTTCGTGTTCCCCGGCGAATGGGTTACGACTACGGTGTAGCCCGCGTCGTGCAGCCTAATGCTGATAGCCTCTCCGAGGCCGCCCATGCCGCCTGTCACAACTGCAATTCGTTTCGTCATACTGTCTTTCGTTCATCGTGAAGTTGATTGACTCCAGGCACCCTTTGTGGTCCCGACTAAATTCCTTTGGCCTTCGACCGAGCCAGTCTGCACGCGATAAAGTGAACGTACTCCGTCCCACCTGACCAACTCGTCGGCGTTTCGAGTTCTGCTTCTGTCTTATTGGCACACGGACTGTAAGCGCTCTACTCCCTCTGACCGGAAAGCTTCGAAGGACATAGCGAGCACCGCCCCTACTAACCTGGCGGCACTTGTGGCGCCGTGAACTGAACTAGGGGGAGGCCCGGTACCGGAGCCTTCGACAGCTGGCATACGGAACCGGAAGACCAAGGCCCAACGAGGACTGCCTGTCTTGCGCAAATCGTCGGCAAGCCTAGCGGACTTGCCTAAGCGGCGCACCACGACAGCGCCGTGGTGACCGATGCACAAGTTCTGCCTAATGACTTGGTTTGCCGCGGTATTTACGCGGCAGCGCGCTTGGCGGTAACCGACGTAGCCTTGTTCGCGCCATCAAAGTTGGTCTTGGCGGCTTCTGCAACTTGCTTGGCTACCTTTTGCACCGCGTCATAGGTACCGTTGGTCGCGGCAAACGCCGCTTGCAACACTGTGGTGGCCGCTTCCGATCCGGCCGGCGCATTCTTGACGACATTGTCAACAAACGCTTGCACGCTGGTGCTGTGTTGTTGGTATTGCGTCTCAAGCACTCTCGCGAACTCCGCCTGCGTGTTCGAAGCGATCTCATACAGGTGGCGCGCATACCCAATTACCGTGTCGGCTGCAGGCTGCGTGAGGTTGCCCGGCACAGCAGCCAAATCCCTCAGATCCTTCCCGGCCAGCACAGCTTGGATGAGGTCCTGGCTCTCGATAAGCGACGATTTGGTTGTCTGCAGGTTCAGTTCGGCCAATTTCTGGAAGCCCTCGAAGGCCGTGTTCGTTAGTGCAAACAGGCTGGCGAGATTCGCTTTGTGGGTTACCGCAAATGGATCCAGCGAAAAGAAAGTCATGTGTTTTCTCCTGTAGATCGACGAGGCGCGTATCCGACAATCTGTGATGTCGCCGGTACAAGGTCGATGTGGGTTTACTGATGGGCAAAGCCGTTACTTTGTATTCGGAGGGGCGACCAGTCCCCTAAAGCGAAGCAAGGCAGTCGTCTTACGCGGACCGCTCGCGGATCCGTTGGGCTGTAGCTGGTCTGCCGCCAGCAAGCTGTGCAGAGTTGCCGTTGTCTAAGCGGAAATGCGGCAGGTCAATGGATACCACCACAACGGATGATCCCTGCAATCTCGGCGCGAGATACTGTCAGTTCCTCGCCCCGTTCGAGCCCATCGAAAGCTAGCATAGAAATTGCCTCGCGCTCAATGCCAACGAGGACGCAAGTCCACGATTCCGGACCTGCACTGGCTATCACACGCAGATCGAACGCGACTTCGGGGTCTATGCTGCTATGCACCGTGATCAGATCTCCCACGGCCGGGTCATCCCCGCGAACGAGTCGACGGCCCGTCGCCTGCGCTAGGCTACAAGTTAGCTCTATGTAGCCTTTGGAAAACCTACCTTCCTGCACGGCGCCACTCCCGATCGAAGTCAAATTTTACAAAGTGTAGATCTCTCGACATCGGGAGCGCCATACAGGATTATTTAAACCTGATTTCGTCTTTTCCCCGACTGCCGAAAAGATTCACTGTGCGCCGTCGCCGTTCATGCAGTCCGGGTCTCAAGCTGCATGGCCAAACATTGCGAGACCAGCCAGCCCTGCCCGGCAGCATGAACGCAGCGCGCCAATCGTGCCACTCGTTGAAAAAAGGGCAGTATTGTGGCGAACGCAGAACGAAGCCAATTGTGCAGCAGTCTGCTGCACAAATTTGCCCCTTGGTCTGCTAGGTAGCGTTGGCGGACTTGCTACCGCAGGAAGCCGCCCATCCGCTGCCTTTGAATGGATTTGAGGAAAACATGACCCTCGATAGTGATCAGCGCGCGATGGCACCCCGGCGAGAGCTGCTCCCGTCTAGCGAGTTGGCGCTCTACCAGCGCATTGAAATCGGCTGGATCGAGGTCAACCGGATTGATCGCGTCCTTGATTAACATCAGCGTTGCAAGTTCATGCGGGGTCAGCATCAGTGTCTCCTGAGCGTAGGCACTACGGTGCTTCTTGAACGTGCTACATGAGGTTGCCGGCGTGCTGTAATGCAATATCGTCGGACTTGCTGTCGGCTGATCGTGCAGGGTCAGCGGAATGTCATACTAGTCTTACTGCAGTAGGGAAATCAAGGAAACCCCACTAAGGTCGGGAAATCCAATCACCAAACGCAATCGCCGGAGGAACAGATCGCGCAGTTTGTTCATGGCACTGAGTATGTTCGAGTTTGAATGGGCGGCTGCGCGCCGACGAAGATCCGAGCCGGAACGTTACCTGACGCGAATTGGGGGGGATCGTACTTTCGTAACCGCGCAATTCAGCACACTGTATTGAGAGTCGTTCTCGGCGAACAGGCGGGCTCGGCCCTATTGCGACGCTCGAGCAGGATCGGCAATGTCCGATGGAGGTACCAGGAATCGCGCGCCGGGGCAGTGCCGGCGCCCTGTCATGTCATCAACCGGGGTTCGTCATTGCGCTCTGCTGGCTGGCGTAGTTGAACGGCAGCAGGTCGCTGATGTCGGCGTCCGCCGCACGCTGCGGCAGCTCGGTGAGAACGTGAAGCAGATACGCATACGGCTCGACGTTGCAGGCGCGGCACGTGAGCATCAGGCTGTAGATCGTCGCGCTCGCCTTCGCACCGGCAACCGTGTCTGCAAAGAGCCATGCCTTTCGCGCGGTTGCAAAGGGTCTCACGTCGCGCTCTATCACGTTGTTATCGAGGGGTGCACGCCCATCGATAACATAGCGGCTGAGGTATTCCCACTGATTGCGCGTGTAGCTGATCGCCTTGCCCAGCAGACTTTCAGGCAGAACCTGCGGTGCCAGTTCGTCCAGCCATTTCCTGAGCGCCTCCAGTAGCGGTACGCTGTGTTCCTGCCGCAGTCGGTAGGTGTAGCCGGCCCGTGTCTCGCCCTCTGGCAGTTCTCTGCGAGCAAGTGTCTCGACCTGATACAGCGCCTTGAAGTACTCGAGCGCCTGCTGTGCGCGACCGCCGGGCTTCTTCTGGCCCTTGTGCGCGTCGACGAACAGTCGTCTCGAATGTGCAAGACACCCGAAGTGCGTGACGGCTTTGAGCGTGCGCCAGGCGCTGTAGCCGTCGGTCATCAGCATGCCTTCGTAGCCGGCGAGAAACGCCTGCGGATATTGCTGACCACGCCCCGGCTGGTAGTCGAACAGCACCACAGGCTGTTCGCAGTCCTGTGCGCTTCTGTAGAGCCACATGTAACTCTTGCTCTGCGCGGTCTTGCCTTCTTCCTTGAGCACTTGCACCGTCGTCTCGTCGCCGTGGATCAGCGGCTGCGACAGCAGCGTCTGGCGCATCGCCTCGTACAACCGGCTGTAGTGCAGTTCGGCAGGCCTGATGATCCAGTTCGCCAGCGTGCCGCGGCCCGCCGGAATGCCCGCACGGGCCAGCGCGTCTTCCATCCGGTATAGCGGCGTGCCATCCACGTACTTGCCGGTCGTCACCGTCGCGATCATCGCCGGACTCGCGTTGCTACCTGGCAGCGGTTGTACTGGCATCGGCGCGACCACGATCGGCGTGCGCTCCGCGTTGCGCTCGCAATGGCGGCACGCGTATTTGAACCGTACGTGCTGCAACACCGAGGCCTTTACCTCGATGTGCAACTGCTCGCTCGTCTCCTCGCCCATGCGATGCAGCGGGCTCTGGCAGCATGGACAGATTTTCTGTTCCTCGGGCAGGTCGTACTCGATGCGCTGGCGCGGCAACGACGCCGGCAGCGGCTTGCGTCCCCGCTTGCGGTGTGCAGACTCATCGACTTCCGGAAGTCCCGTATCGGGCAGCGTGAACGCGTCATCGGGATCGTCGCCAGCAGGTTCTGTCGCGGCGATCTGCTCGGCTTCGTCAAACACCCGATCCTTGAGCTTCTCGCTGCTCGGCGCGTAGCGTTTGAGCTGCGCGAGGCGGAACTGCTCTTCGAGCTGCTCGATACGCTGCGAGAGTTGCTGGGCTAGCGACTCGAGATCCAGATTCTTCTTCTCGAGTTCTCGGATATAGGCCTGGACGTCAGGCGGCAGATCAGGGATGAGGTCATGTGCAGGCATGCCATTCACGATAGCGCAATCGCATCGCCAACAGGTTTACGTCGAATCCATATCAATGGTATCGGCCAATCCCCTGGCGAGCAGCCGCCTCGCGAAGCCTATGGCCAGAGCCCGCACCCTGGCCTCCCTCACGCTGACTCAGCTCGCGTGCCGGTAGCGCCGCGAAGGGTGTCGGCGAACGGCTTCGATGTCGATACCTTCAAGCAGCCAGTGCAGTTGCTCGGTGGTGAGTTCCATCACCGCCTGCTGGCGGCGTGGCCAGGCGAAGTGGTCTGCTTCCAAACGCTTCATCAGGAGCCAGAATCCGGAGCGGTCATAGAGCAGAAGCTTGACCCGATTGCGGCCGCGGTTATGGAACGCGAAGACGGCCCGGGCGAACGGATCGAGTTGCATCGACTGCTCGACCAACGTCACCAGACTGTTCAGGCCGGCCCGGAAGTCGATAGGCTCGCGGTGCAGATAGACCCGCAGGTCAGCGTCGAGGCGGAACATCAGGTGTCCCCCAGCGCCGCGATCATCGCCTTCACGAGCGTCCCATCTTTCGGTGTGCATTCGAGCTCGATGGTTACGCCGTTTGGCAGCCGTGCCGACAGGCGTGCCAATTGTGGCGAAGATGAAGATTGCGGCACGGGAACAGATGTCGATTCCGGCGATGCCGGCCGTGACCGCTGGGCTTGAGGAGGTACGCCGCGAACCTCTACTACCGGAACGAAGGCCGATGGCGCGCCTTCGACGGCGCTATCCATGTCAATACCACCTTGTCTTTCTGCTTTGTACTGCTTGACCCAGCGCCACAATTGGTTCGTGTTCACCCGGGCTCGGATCGCCATGCTGGCAACCGATACGCCGGGTTCAAGGCAAGCCTCGATCAATCTTCGCTTGCCCTGCCTGTCGTAGCTGCGTTTCCCGTTGGCGCCGACATTGGTCACTCGCAGCGGCAGGAAGTCAAAATCGCTATCGTCCATGAATTGTGCCCACGAAAAAAATCGTGGGCACAATCCTGCGCCTTTCGGGGCGTCAACGCTACGTGCGGAGAAAATCGCGCTTACGTACTTTCCGTGAAAGCAATGGCGGTAGCAGGGTGCAGAGCCGCTTGTAGCAAGGTTTCTCGGCGCAATGAACCACACGCGGCCGGAGTATTCGTAAGTCCTTGATAGATCAATACTTTCCGGGGAAAGCCGCCTGAAAATACTTAGATGGACCCGACGCCTCCCTCGGGGGACACTGTCGGCTTCAACCTGACACGTGGAGGTTCGTCATGGAAATCGACATCCTTGGCATCGATCTCGCCAAACAAGTGTTCCAACTCCATGGCGCCGACCACCGCGGACGGCCCGTACATCGAGCAAAGGTCTCGTGTCTCACTCCTGGAGGCGGTACGCACACTGAAGCCAGGGATGGTCGTTATGGAAGCCTGCAGCACAGCGCATCACTGGGCACGGCGCTTCCAGTCGCTCGGCATTGAAGTCCGGCTGGTTGAGAAAGCCGTCCGCGTTCTGACAGCCCGATAGATTGGGGGCAGGGCGAGTCGCGGGTAGCTCCCTTCCAGCGTCCCTCTCGCTACTTCCCGCCGACGGCCGAAAACGAACTCTCCCCCCGGAGTAAGGGCATGAATGTTCATGACCGTACCGGAAAACGGACTACACAATATACAGCAGGCCGAATGCCAGAAGGCAGGCAGCGAGAATGAGGTAGTAACGACTGCCGTGAACACGCTCACCTGCACGATATTCGTGATGGGAGTGCTGGATATGGGGCTTCATAGTGCGTCAAATAAGGGCATAGGTGAAATCTGAAGCTTAGCCAATTCCTTAGCTGGCTCAACTAAGCAGATTCTGTGCCAGCCTGTCGTCTGCCCACCTCAGTGCCTCCCTTGCGGCCTCTGGATACGAAGACAGCGTCTAAACTCTCAAAAAATCGGAGGGACGAGCCATGTGCAACAACTACGCCCCTGTGCAGCGCCAGCTGCTGCGCGACGTCTACGGCGTTGAGCCGCTGCCGCTCGACTATCCTCCGGAGACTTGGCCAGACTATGCCGCGCCAATCATCCGATCAAACCTGGACGGCCGCCGCGAAGTGCTGATAGGCACTTTCGGTATGGTCCCGAAATCCCGCATCCCCCCTGGGGTAAAGAAGTTCGACACCACAAATGCCAGATCGGAGACCATTGGCGAGAAGCGTTCGTTTTCGGGTGCATGGAAGCTCGGTCAAGTTTGTCTGGTTCCGGCCACCAGCTTTTACGAGCCAAACTACGAAGGCGGCTCAAAGTCGGTGCGCTGGCGGATCTGGCTTAAAGATGAGCCAGATTTTGCGATAGCCGGACTATGGCGAGCATGGCCGCGGGAGGCCGGCGCCGAGGTGTTCAGCTTCACAATGCTGACCATCAACTCGGACAAGCACTCCCTGATGAACCGCTTCCATGCCCCGGGTAAGGAAAAACGCATGATCGTGATTGTGCCGCGGGCGGAATGGGATGATTGGCTGACCTGCCGGGATCCCGAGCGGGCGCGCAGCTTCATGCGGCCCTACCCGGCAGAGCTGATGGCTGCCGAGCCGGCGCCGCGCAGTGTGAAAACAGCATGACGAATGGATACTCACCTCCCGGCCGATGTATCTACTGCGACGCGCTAGATGATTTGACCAAAGAGCATATTATTCCGGCCGGCTTCGGAGGCAACTGGGTTTTGCCGGCGGCGAGTTGCGGCAAATGCGCGGCAAAGACAAGCGCTGCAGAACTGCATGTTCTGCGTGTCATGTTTGGCGACTTTCGAGCAACGGCCGGTGTTGGCTCAAATCGTCGCAAGAAGCCTGGCACACGGAATGCGGTGCGAGTTGATGCTGACGGGGCCGAGTTCGCTGTTCCCACTCCTATTGCCGACCTGCCTGCGATCTATCCAGCTCTGGAGATGCCAATACCAGGAATTCTCACCGGCGCCACGACGACCGACATGTATCCCGAAATGAAGGTACACCTCTGCACCGTCCAGGCTGATTTGGGCAGACGGATCCAACAACTAGGGAAATGGAAATCCGAGACTGTACTGGCGCCGACGAAATTCCTTTCGGTCATCGCGAAGATTGCCCACAGCTATGCGGTAGCAGAGCTTGGGCTGGATGCAATCGCATTCCTTCTGCGTGACCTGATCCTGGACAAAGCAAAGCGCCCTTGGGAACTGGTCGGCGGGCCGGACCCCACCGTCTCGGTTCCATCGATTCCTGGCGCTCAGCACATAGTTACTTTGTATGCTCGTGAAGATGGCTATGTTGTGGCGCGGGTACATCTCTTTTCGGGGATTGGAATGCGCCCATATGACGCAGTCGTGGGGCGGCGGAAATAGTCCTCCGCTGGAACTGAGCCTGGAAGGTATCGTGGGGAACCGGGCCGGCAGCAAGTATGCGGCTGGCGTGCGCTCCCGCGACTGGGTGAAGGTCAAGCTGCCTGAACGATTGCGGCGACGACCCGGCGCTGAAGTCCGGCATGGCCTCGCCGTGTGAACACCGGATCCGGACCGAGCCCAAGCGCCGCGACGAAGCGGCCGTGAGGGAGTTTGCCTACGCCATGCACGTGAAGATGGCCAGTAGCCGCGAGAAGGGTCAGGGTGGCTGGTACGACCCCACGCAGTGCACCGTCGAGTATCTCGGCAACCTGCTCGTTACCGCAGTGCTGAAGGGCGACCCGGTCGACGTGGGCAACTTCGCCATGATGCTCCACCAGCGTGGCGCGCCCCATACCGTTCTGACGCAGGCGCTGTTCAAGTACTGCGAAGCGGCGAATTCCCCTCTGGAAGATCCAGGCTGCGCCACCGATGGCGACGAATGCTGGAGCGCCAATGGCCAGGATTACAACCGCGACACACTCGAGGAGCTGCTCGCAGAGAATGACCAGTTCAAGCCAGGCGACACTATCCATGTCGGCCAGTCCGCGCACCCAGATCCGGCCAACTATGTCGACGCCGATGATGTTATCGACGACGCGGCCAATCGCGGTTACGACGATGGCGGCGAATTCGCGGAAGACTATCCCGGCGATATCAGCGAAGAAGCCAAGGAGCAGTTGAACCGCTTCCTGCGCGCTTGGCTGCGCACCTACTGCGCCCCGTCGTTCTACACGGTAGAGAACGAACGCTCCTACGTACTGACCGCCGCCGACTTCGCGGGCCGCCAAACGAGCGAGGAGCTGCCATGACTCGCACCATCATGCGTGAAGCCGCAGACCAAAGATGGCGTGAGTGCAGCCCCCTATTGGCCGAGGGAGGCAAGCAGGCTATCGACGTATCGCTGCGCCCAGAGAATTGCGTGATCCTGCGCCGCTTGACTGGATTCATAGCGTCCGAGCGCCACCGTGGACTCCGCGAAAACCTGGGGGCCTACTTGATCCATCGAGAAGCCACGCCAAAGCGCCCCCTTGATGCGCGTGTGCCGGGCGCTGGCAAAGAGATAGGCGTGGTGAGAGTGCGCCGCGCCCAAGACCTGCACCACCCGCGCCAGCAGCCGCTCGGTCCCGGCTCGCATGTCGATGGGCTCGACGGCTAGCCACAACGCGTCGATGCGGATCATCGCAGCCAGTCCCTGGGCAGTTGGGCACATTGCTGCACCGGCCAGCGCACGATCAGCGTGCCGGCTGCGCGTTGAATCTCAATGTGGATTACCTTGTGCGTCGCCGGCGCCGGCGTCTCGCATCGGTCTGCATCAGCGAGTTGCTCGGCTGCGGGCGAGGGCAGCACCTGTAGCGATACAAACGCGCTGCCGTTCTGCAGCGTTCCAGCATCTGGCGCTGACGGTCTTCGCGCATCCATCGGTGCGCCATGTTGGGGTTCAGGCCGTGGCTGAGTGCCACGCCAGCCACCGAACCGCCCTCCTGGCGGATCTGTTCGAGCACCGTCGTCTTGAATTCGGCGCTGTACTCGCGCCTGCGCGGCCGCGCAACTGTCGACACATTATCCATCGTCTCCACGATCTCCTTCGTGGGGACAATGCAGGATCGCTTCGACCAACTCAAGGTGGGAAAGCTGGACGCATACAATTGCCAGAGCCCAAAACCACCGTATTGCCGCTTAGTCAGCCCCCGCTTTGGCGCGGTCTCACGTGGACGATGCCAAAGGGATCGGTGACTGATTTGTGCGGTCGGATACCGATCATGCACCATCGCCGTAGATCGTGCCCGTCGTCCCCGCATCGTATATCGTTAGCTGAAGTGAGCTCCGTCCCGGCCCGTCTGATTCATCGGACCATTCGCTGCACTGGACATTATTGCGGCCAGACTTCTTGGCTTCATAAAGTAGGGCATCGGTGGCAGCGATCAAGGATTCCTCGGTCACGTCTTTCCCCACAACCGAAAAATTGACGGCTAACACACCAAAGCTGGCCGTAGTTGCAATGCTCCTGCCAGCAGCGTCGACCGCTGGATTGTCCGCAATCGCAGCACGTAGACGTTCCGCAACGTACAAGGCACCGTCAAGGTCCGTTTGCGGTAAGGCCAGAAGAAACTCCTCACCGCCATAGCGCACGACACTATCAACATGCTTGCGCGTCATCGCCTGAAGCATGGCCGAAATATGTTGGAGCACAGTGTCGCCGCTCTGATGACCATAGGTGTCGTTGATCGACTTAAAGTGATCTATATCGCACACCATCAGCGTCAACCAAAGCTCCTGCCGCCGCGCCCTAGCGATTTCCGTCGGCAGAAGAGCGTCATGCAGATGGCGTCGGTTGTAGGAGTCAGTGAGATGATCGCGAACAGAAAGACTCCTGAGATCCATCAAGACCCGGTACTCGTCCCGCCAAAGTCGCTGGTAGCGACGTACCGCCACAATCCCGAAACTGTTGGCAAGCAGCAACAGCATCGACATTGTGAGTGCATCAGATGGTGTTAAGTTTCCCACCTCCACCGCTATCACGATAAAAATTGCCGTGGCAGCGAACGCGATGAACTTCGCAATGAGCAGACGATTGGGAATGAACAGATAGACGACGATCAGCATGATGCACAAGGACATCGCATGCCACGGAATTTCGTGAGGGCGAAACCAGACGATGAGCATGAATGTTGCCATTCCGACAATTTCAGCGGCGCTCGCCGCAAACCAGAGAGTGCCTACTGATTCCGGGTGATCGCGGATCAGGTGCAAGCCCAACATTGCCGTAATGGCGACGAGCATGCGAGCTACCAACAGGAGCAATGCCACACGCCCGTATCCCAGAGCAGCGACATCCGTCAAAGCAAATGCAAGATAGAAGAGAGAACAGAAACTCAGCGTCAGGCGCAGGGACCCCTGACTGCGGTTCACGTGATGGAGTTGGAAGGCGCGTTCGGTTTCTGGACTGCGGAATTCCACGCGCAACGGGTCTACTGCAAATTCAGAAGGGAATTCCGGGTTCACGGTTTTGTGTGCCAACGTATGTTTGGAAATACTTTATTACAATACCGCCAACATCGCAGTGATCTAGCTTGCCTGCCGTCGACGGCTGTCCCGGAAACGCAACATCAATTGCTCAGCGTGGCGCAGGGCAGCAGAGGTTCTTCTCTCTGGTGAGTCTGCCGTTCTCGTTTCGCAGCCAGATGCCGTCAGGCTGCACCTTGTGAGGGACCAAGCCGCTGTCGCGGATGTGGGCTTCAAGGGCGTCGATGGTGATGTCGGATTCAGTGAAGATTTTCGTCAAATTGGTCTCCTGTTCGATATTCGGTGGAACGATGCCGGGACGACATCTGTCACAACGCGGTCCCGGCTGGCGCTCATCAATCCCCGCCAGTGAAGCAGTTGCACTCTATGGAGAGGCTGTCGACTCTCATCAAGGACCGCAAGATCGTTCCGGCAGACAGGATATGCAACCGGCCGACACCAGGGTACGAGTGGAGCGGGCTGAAGTTTCGGTCTGGTGTCATCGGGACCACGTTCGACGGCGCCGCGCTTGCACACGGAAACGAGGTAGATGGAATGGGCTTCAGGCGGCAGGGTTGGCTCAGTCCGGCGCCGGCCCGAACCTATCCAATATCACGTCGTGCTCGAACTCTGCCGGCCAGAATTCTCGAAGGCCTGTGGCGTATTCCATCAACACGCCAGTTTCGGGGCAAAGTACGCTGACCAGGCGACCCCCCGGCGCGCTGTCGTCAATGCAATCGCATACGCTGAAGTCGGCTGCAATGAAGCCGTGGCGCCTGCACGCGCTGGCAAACGCGTCGCGCTCAGTAGTGGGAAACGTCTCTAAATTCGCCACCACCCGAAGAGATTTGGGCCAGAACCTAGCCCGCCAGCCGTCGGACGGCCGGACTGATCTGCTGCTTCGTTCGAACATGGGCATATCCCAACCGGAGATCGGCATAGCCCATGGCTTCAACGCGCTGCGCCGCGGTCCGAGTCGTCCAGTGCAGCGATTGATGCACTGCACACCGCCGAGACCCGCATCAATCCAAGACCTGCCCACCGTCACTCTGTGCACGAAAAACAAGGGGCCCCCTATCAGACTGCCCCCTACTCCTGACTACTGCCGCTCGAGAATGTCGCGCCCGATCACCTCACCGAATCGCCCGCAGCCTCGCATTGACCGCATTCACATCAAAGCCAACTGGGTCGAAAACGCCGCCAACCCACGACCGGAAGTCGTTGTGCTGTTCGTGGGTCTTGTCCCGGAATGCTGCAAGGAATTCCGCGTAACCGTGTGGCCCACCAACGTCTTCCGGAGGGCAAGCGTTTTCGCCAGCCTGGCAAACCGGCAGCGCCAGCGCCAGGTCGGGGTAGCCGACTGATTCGACAATGACGCGGTGCTGCCAGTCATCGCCAAAGTCATAGCGGTACTCGAATTCGGTGGCCGAGCCGAGCGCATTGTTCAGCCGGACGCCCTTCTCCGACCGCAGGCCTTCATCCGAGACGTCCTTATCCTGTACACCGAACCGCTCGCCGTTGATGTCGAATTCATGCAGGTGAGTGTCCTCCCAGCCCATCACGGAATGGATCACCTTGTGGAGCTTGGGGAGTTGTATATCGGCTGGGACAACAAAGCGACGCCAGACCAGAGGCTTGACGTGAAGCAGTTCGATACGAAGGGTTGTGGCAAGTTTGAGCATAGGCGGAAGAGATCATACAGTGGTCCGGAGACCAAGCTAAAGGGCTTGCACGGTGAAACTTCTCAGCCACGACCGAGCGGCTCCCGATGGCCGCGATCGACTTGAGCGCGTCCGGCAGGCCGGGGTGGTCGATGGTCACGCGCATCTTGCCGCGCAGGTCCGCCCAGAACTGCGCGAGCACCTCGGTGGGCGTGCCCATGCTGCCCTTGCGCACCAGACCGTAGAGCTTGTTGGCGGTGGGGGTGATGCCGGGGTCATGCCAATCTTCCGCCGGATTTATAGTCATCGCGAATCGTCATCGGGTAGTCCCGGCGCGTCCGGGAAGCGACCCATCCGATCGCTTCGTTAGGATCCGGCCTATAGAGAAAGACTCTTCTGCGGTCGGATCGCTTCACACGCGCGACTAACGTCTTTCCGATCAGATCGGTGCGATCTTGTAATGCCTCGCTCGTGAACGTTCTCTCGTCAATGGCGACGTAGGGAGGACGAACTGTGGTGGTCTAATTTCCTCAGACAGGTCGATGGCCACGACGCGAGGTGCCAGCGCGCGCACGAGAGCTAGCAGTCCTGCCTCGTCGCTTCCCACGCCGAGCTTGTCCGCCGCGTCCCCGTCAATTAGCCAATAACCCGCGCACGGCATCCACCAATTGCTTGACAACAGCAATCAACTCGTTCACGAAGGCTTGGTCAACCGTCAGATCTCCTTCATATTCTGCGAGGTTCCGCTTGTAATGCGCAACGTCGAGCAAGCGCCATCGCTCCGCCGGCCAGTGAAGAGTGTGCTGCAGGCATTGAAAAACCAGATAGCGGTTATCCGAGCGGTAGCCATGCTGGCGTAATGCCGAAAGCGCGGCCGCGTGGGCCGCGTTATACGCCAGATCAAACTGGCTCTCGATGGAAAGGGACGCATTCTGCGCATCCCCCAAGCGAATTTCGGCGGAGCGCAACAACGCGGCGCACTCTCTCGCGTCAGGAGGCTCGGCCTTCAGTTTCTTGACGCGTTCAAGATTTTGCAGTTCGGGCGAGGGATTCGAGCTCATCCGGATTGCCTTTGACGAAGATCTTCGGTTGGTCAAGCACGCGCATCACGAACGCACGCCCCTCTTGGACTCGCCTGACGAAATCCTCCGGGCTGAAGACGGTGGGATTCACCTTCCGGCCTAGGCGCTCGCTGGCGCGGTCCAAGGCCGTGAGCGCTTCACCGAAGGTAAGGTCCTGAGCGATGATCAGCACATCGATGTCGCTGCCCGCGTGGTCGGAAGCCTTCGCCACCGATCCAAAAACAAAAGCCAGTGCAACATGGGCCCACAGGGGCTGCAATGCCTCTCGCAGGATCTCGCCGACCCCTAGAGTCTTGCTGATGATACTTCGCAATTCCTCGAAGATCGCGGCTTGCCGGTTGGCTTGATAGTGCCGCTGATTGCCGACCCGATGGGACGTAATCAGGCCCGCACTTTCCAGCTTGGCGAGTTCGCGGTGGACGGCGCCGACCCCGGCTTGGGCGAGCGCGACAATCTCGTTCGCATAAAATGAGCGGTCGGGTGCCCCAAACAACACAGCCATCACCCGTTGTTGGGACTTGGTAAATAGTGCATCGGCAAAGGAAGATCCCATAGAGGGAATGTTATCTCCCAAATTGGGTTTTATCAATCCCAATATCGAGAAAAAGGCCGCCCATCCACTGATTGCGGCCACCCCTTGGCGTCCTTTGGAGCTGGATCCGACTACGTTTCGGCAAACACACGTACCACGACTTCAGGGCGCCCTCCATGTAACTTCCACCCAAGTCCGAGGTGCCTTCCAAGCGGAGGGGTGCGGCGCCTAACCCACCCGGAAATGTTCCACGGTCTGCCCGGCGTGGATCGCCCGCTGCAGCCAGTCGGGCATGGCACCGCGGCCGTCCCAGCCCTGCCCGTGCGCGTTGCGGTAGCGCAGCGCTCCTGGCGTTGGAGTCGGCGGCGGCTCGGCAAAGCAGCCCGCGGCCTGCAAGTGGGACAGCGTCAGACCGTGCTGGGCCATCTGGATGCGGATCCAGGTAATCGCTTGCGCGCGCTCGATTTCGATCGACATGGTGTAGGTGAAGAAATTTGGGGCAGCGTCGGATCCCGCGTTGTGCCGTCTGGCGGGAGCGTTGGATTTCAGGGTTGTTCCACGTGATGGCCGCGGTGGGAATCATTGCCGCCGGGAGGACGTGGTCGCCCTCGCTGCTTAAATTTTAATCAAATCGGCTGATACCGTCAGCCATCTGCCCCCGCGCGGCTTGTCCACAGGCTTATCCCGTTACGCGGTGAACAAATCCCCGCCCTCGGGTGCCTCCTCAGGCCAGCCCGGGCTTGAACTTGGTTTTCGTCGCCGGCACCCGGCGCCTGGGCGACACCAGGCGGCGGGTCGCAGTGGTCTCCACTTCAGCGCGCTCGGCCCGCCGCAGCGCCCCTTCGAGTTCGGCTCGCAGGCCTCCCTGTGCCGCCTCGCCATGTTCGAGCGCCTGCCCTGCCTCCGCCAGTTGCCGGTTGAGCGTATCGCGCTCGGCCTGCAGCCGCGCCCGCTCCTCCGCGCCGGCCACGGCGGAGTCCTGCGCCCGCGCCTGCAGTGCCGCCATCTCAGCACGCAATTCCGCCACCACCTGCTCGCCCTTCTGGCGCAGCGTGCGCTCCTGGTCGATCTCCCGCAGCGCGCGGCGTTCGGTGGCGCTGGCCCGCTCCTGCGCGACGGCCACCTGCTCGCGGGTGTGCTCCAGCTCCGTCGAGAATTGGGTACGCAGCTCCTGCAGTTGCCGCTCGAGCGCCTCGATCTGGCGCTGGCCGGCCTCATGGCGCGCCTGCGCGGCCGCATGGGCCTGGCGTTCGGCCTCCAGGTCTCCCTGCAGCGCCGCACGTGCTTGCTGCTCGGCGTCGAATTCGGCTTGCGCCGCCGTCGTCTCCTGCTCGGCCACGACCACGGCGGCCCGCGCCTGGTCGCGCTGCGCCTCCACCTCGCTCGCCTGTAGCCGCGCTTCGGCCCGCAGCGCGGCCAGTTCGCCGGCGGCGGCCTCGTTGGCGGTCTGCCAGATCGATTGCACGGCGTCGGCCGCGATCGCCTTGAGCGCGTCCGGCAGCCCGGGCTGGTCGATGGTCACGCGCATCTTGCCGCGCAGGTCCGCCCAGAACTGCGCCAGCACCTCTGTGGGCGTGCCAATGCTGCCCTTGCGCACCAGGCCGTAGAGCTTGTTGGCGTTGGGGGTGGGAGACCGCGCCAAACCGGGGGCTGACTAAGCGGAAAGGTCACCGGTTGACTAGATCCTATGTAGCAGGAGAGGCAATCAACGGATAGATAGAATCAGCGTGTCGAGGCTTGACCTAATGGAGGGCATCATGCGCACAGATCTGGCAGATACGACGTACACCGGGCACATGGTGCTGGCGGTGTCACTTGAGCTGGCGGCGGCCAAGTGGATGGTTGCACTGCACGACGGCCGTCGTGATAGTCCTACAGTACACACTGTCGCGCAACCGCAGGCTACGCTGCGGCTGCAGGCAGCGCTGGCCCTGACTGAACGGTACAAGGAGGAGTGGTCGCTGCCGGCGGATGTACGGGTTGTCGTGAGCTATGAAGCCGGCCAGGACGCATTCTGGATCTGTCGCGCGCTGCAGGCTCGCGGGATCGAATGTCATGTCGTCGATCCCGCGAGCATTCCCGTTGAGCGCCAGAAACGGCGCGCGAAGACGGATCGCCTCGATGCGATCAAGCTGGTGATCAACCTACGTGCCTGGCTGCGCGGCGAACGCGACCGGATGCGCGCAATCCGGGTGCCCTCTTTGCAGGACGAAGCGTCCCGCCATCTCATGCGCGATCGCGGACAACTGCAAAAAGAAATCCTGCAACACCGCGACCGCATGCGCAAACTGCTGGCCACATTCGGTTGCTGGGATGAGGTCGACAGCAGGAAGTTCGCCGGCCGACTCGCCCGCGGCGAGGTACGGTGTCACGATGGCACACCACTGCCAGCAGAGCTAAACGATCGACTGGTACGCGAGTGCGAACGGCTAGCAGTAGCCGAGCAGCAACTGACCGCACTGGAGCAGACGCTTCCGACGAAGCTGCCTGCGCCAGCACGCGCCCGGGTCGATCACCTCACTCGCCTGAAAGGCATCGGACCGGTTGGCGGCTCGCGACTGGCGCTCGAGCTGTTCTGGCGGGAATTCAGCGACCGCCGCCAGGTCGGTGCGTGCGTTGGCCTTGTACCGCAACCCTACGACAGCGGCGAGAGCCAGGTGGACCAGGGCATTAGCAAACAGGGAAACCGACGGGTGCGGGCACTCCTGATCGAGATGGCGTGGTCCTGGATCCGCTACCAGCCAGAGAGCGCACTGACGCAGTGGTTCAACCAGCGCACCCAGAGCACAGGCCCGAACCGAAGGGCCCGACGGATTGCGATCGTCGCGGTGGCACGACGTCTCGCGATTGCGATGTGGCGCTATCTGAAGGATGGCGTGATCCCCGAAGGGGCACAACTGAAGCCGGCTTAATCCATTGAGGTTTGGAGGAAGATGCAGGGGATGGTGATACGCAATCCATACAGCCTGAAGTGAACATGCCCGTAACAGACCCGGGTTGCACAGGCAACCGATTTTCTAGATGGGGCATGCTCCCGGTGACAATTCCGGCGTAATGCGCATGCAGGATGAGGCTGGCTTCACGCCAGCGGATAGAAGGTGGTGAGACGTCATTTCTCACGAGCGCAAGACCCGGCTTCGGGCCATCGTGTTTCACCGCAACGGAGCCAACCCGCTCTGTCGCGATAAGGGAGGATTCGTATATCGATCAATCAGTCAGTTTGCAAAACGGCTTGACAAGGGACTGCTCATAGAAGGGCCT
>NZ_JBVASY010000003.1:0-567133 GCF_057814235.1 Cupriavidus sp. F041 | reverse complement strand
GATCATTCGCTGGCGCGTGGGCGAACGGTCTGTTCTGTCTCGTGCCGGCTACCAGCTTCTACAAACCCAATTACGAGGGCGGGGCCAAGTCGGTTCGCTGGCGGACCTGGCTAAAGGACGAAGCCGATTTCGCGATCGCGGGGCTGTGGCGGACCTGGCCGCGCGAGGTCGGAGCCGAGACCTTCAGTTTCACGATGCTGACGATAAATTCGGACAAGCACCCGCTGATGAATCGCTTTCATGCGCCAGGCAAAGAGAAACGGATGATTCTGATCGTGCCCCCCGCAGACCCGCGAGCCGGCCGCGGATGCCGCTGCCACCGGTGCGGCATCCGCGCGGTCAGTCGTGTAAACTCATGCCGTCCGCAAACATGCTTTTGAGCACCTGCTTTTGCGCCTCGCTGAGCCGTCCCTTCGGCAGGTCGATCACGACCCTGAGCCGCAGATCGCCCGTGTCATGGTTGACAGCGTGTCGCAGGCCCTTCCCTAACAGCCGGAGGATCTTCCCCGCGCGCGTCATGGGCGGCACCTCGACGGTGTAAGACTTCCCGAACACGTTGACGTGCACCTTCCCGCCGATCGCGGCGGTTGCAAAATCCACCTTTACTTCCCCCATCAGGTCAAGGCCCTGAAGTTTGTAGCTTCCGGCCTTCAGCACCTTGATCCTGCACAGTGCGTCGCCATCGGCCCCGCCATTTCCCCCGGGTGTGCCACCACCGACGATGCGAATCATCATGCCATCGACGATTCCACCACGAACCTCCGTCGCAATCTTCCGTTCCGCTTTCGCGTGACCGCTCCCCTTGCATGTAGCGCAGACGTTTGTCCTACCCGAATAGTCGCACTTAGAGCATCCTTCGCCAGCGCACGCCTTACAGCGCGACGCGGCCCGCGCCCATCCCGTACCGCCGCAGGCATCGCACGGACCGACGTATGGAACCTTTACCTCGATCGTTCCCCCGTTGACCGCCGTCTCGACGGAGATCGATGCCTTGCACTCAATATCCTCGCCGCGTACAGGCGGCGGGGAGCGATGCCAGTAGGAACCGAATCCGGCCGGCTTCACCCTTCCCGAAGACTGGCTTGCGCCGGCGCCGAAACCAAACGATCCCGCGCCAAACCCGAATCTAGTCTCGTCCAGCGAGTCGTCATAGGCTTCACGCTTCCGTTCGTTGCTCAGTGTTTCGTAGGCGTGCTTGATTTCTTTGAAGCGGGCGGTGGCTTCGGACTGGCTTTTCGGGTTGCGGTCCGGATGCCACTGCATCGCCATTCGCCGATAGGCGGCCTTGATCTCTGCCGCAGAGGCAGTTTTGGCAAGGCCCAATGTGGTGTAGTGTGTCCGCGACGTCACCGCTCGACCCTCGTTATTGTCGTCCTGTCGCGGGTCATTCTAGCGCAGCCAACGCCCTCTCCGAACGGCATGGCCAATTACTGCAGATTGTATCGCTTGGCTTCGCTGACTCACGCAGCGCATATTCCACGATCAGCCCGTTCTTGCTCTTGCAGAGGATGAGGCCAATGGTTCGCGGTCCAAGTTTTCACCTGAAAATCGCCCATGTGTTGTCGCTAAAGCACGGAACCGATGGCGGCATACGTGGAAGGTAAAGGTGCTCTTCCGGCCGACCCAAAGTCCCTTCCATTCGACTACCCCATGAAGGGGAAGCGAGGAAGCCGGGGCAGCAACCGAGGTGGGGCCGTGCCGGGGCCCGGCGCCCCCGGAGATCCCCCTAGCTCAGCCGGTACCGCTTCACCATGTCCCAGTCCAGCTCGATGCCGAACCCGGGGCCCTGCGGGATCGACAGGATGCCGTCCTTAATCCGCGGCGGGTTGGCCCACATGCCGGGGAAGATCGGGTCGCGGTCGGGGTCCGGGAAGCACTCCACGCAGATCCCGTGCGGCACTGCGCCCAGCAAGTGCGAAGCGATCTGCGGCTCTTCATGGTGCGCCATGCGCACGCCAGCTAGCGCACAGGCCGCCGCAGCGCGGCGCCATTCGGTGAGGCCGCCGCCTTCGGACGCATCGAAGTTGACGATGTCCACCGCGCCCGCGTCTAGCAGCCGGCGCACGCCCGCCGCGCTGACCTCGCTCTGCCCCGCGTTGATGGGGATCAACGTGGCCTGGCGCACTGCGGCCATGCCGTGCACATCATCGTGCCAGTGGCAGGGCTCCTCGAACCACGCAATGTCGTATGGCTCCACCAGCCGCGCGAAGCGCGTCGCCTCCGCCACGCTCCAGCCGCGGTTGGCATCCACTGCCAGCAGGAAGTCCGCGCCGCCGCCTTCGCGCGCATACTTCACGCGCTCGGCATCCTCCTCGGGCGACAGGCCACCCACCTTCACCTTGCAGCCGGCCATACCCACCGACCGCAGCCAGGCCATCTCGCCGGCCAGGTCGGACGCAGTCTTGCCCGGGAGGTAATAGCCGGCAATGGCGATGATCGGGATCTCCTGCCGGTAGCCGCCCATCAGGCGACACACATTGACCCCGAGCGCCTTGCCCGCCAGGTCCCACACCGCCGCATCGACACAAGCGATGGCGTTCATGACCAGCGCCCGGTCTGCGGCCCGAATCGTCAGCCGGAACAGCTTTTCCCAGATGCGCTCGCACGCGTGGATGGATTCGCCAATCAGCAGCGGCGCCATGTCCTGCTCGATCATGCGGGCGATCTCGGGGCCGTGCTCGCGCGGGTCTCCGTTGTAGACCTCGCTGACCAGGCCCGAGCTGGTGTGCAGGCGGGTGATCACCGTGGCGCGGCTGTCGACCTGGTACGAGCTGCCGGAGAACACCTTGTTCAGCGGGATGCGCACGGCGATGGCCTCTACGCGTTCGATCTTCATTGTGGATTCCCTGTGGTTGTGGCTGGGATGGTAGTGCTGGCCACGCTCAGTCGATGGTGGCGCCCGAGCGCTTGACGATGGCGGACCACTTGACGCTCTCGGACTGGATGTAGGCGCCGAGCGCCTCGGGCGTCGACCCCACCGGGACGATGCCGTCTAACATGAAGCGCTTGCGCAGGTCCGAGCTCTTGATCAGCTCCGCGATTTCGGCGCTGAGCTTGGCGACGATCGGACGCGGTGTGCCGCGCGGCGCCAGCAGCGCGTACCAGACGTTGGACTCGTAGCCGGGCACGCCGGCCTCGGCGATGGTGGCCACATTGGGCATGGAGGGCGCGCGCTGCACGGTGGACACCGCCAGCACGCGCAGCTTGCCGGCCTTGATCTGCTGCGACGCCACGCCATAGCTAGCGAACATGGCATTGACCTGCCCCGCCAGCAGCGCGGGCATGGCGGGCCCAGTGCCCTTGAACGGCACGTGCACGAGATCGAGCCCGGCCATGGACTTCAGCAACTCCATCGACAGGTGCGGGCCGCTGCCGTTGCCCGAAGAGCCATAGGTGTACTTGCCGGGATTCGCCTTGACCAACTTGATGAACTCGGCCAGGGTTTTGGCCGGCACAGAAGGATGCACGACGAGGAAGTACGGCGCCGAGGCCAGCAGCGAAACGGGCTCGAAATCCTTGACCGGGTCGTACGGCAGTTTGCGGTACAGGCTCTGGTTGACGGCCAGCTGCGAGGTCAGCGCGAGCGCCAGCGTATAGCCGTCGGGCGGCGCCTTGGCGACCATGTCCATGCCGATATTGCCGTTGGCGCCGCCGTGGTTGTCGACGATGATGCGCTGGCCCATGCGCTCCGACATGTACAGCGTTAGTGGCCGGGCGACGGTGTCCCCGCCTCCACCCACGGGATAGGGCACGACCAGGCGCACCGGGTGGTTCGGGTAGGTGTCGGCCTGCGCGTGGGCCGCATGGGTGGCGATCATGGCGCCCGCGCACAGCAGTGCCAGCGCGCCCAGCCGTCGCAATGTCTCGGCGATCCTGTTCATGGTGTGTCTCCTGTGTTGTCTTGTGATGTCTTGTGATGTTTTCGCGCCGTGCGGGGCATGTGCAGGCCGGCGGCGCCTTCAACCGGGCCAGCCGCTCTCCCGCACCTGGCCCAGGAAGCGCTCCACGATCTGCGGGGCCAGCCCCACGTAGGTGGCCGGGTCGAGCAGCGCCTTGAGCTCGGCTGGCTCGATGGCCGCGCGGATGGCGGGATCGCGGGACAGCGCCTGCTCGAACGTGATGCCGCTTTCCATGCCCTGCATGGCGGCGGCATAGACCAGATCGTGCGCGGTCTGCTTGCCGACCTTCCCGCCGAGCGCGAACATCACACGCTCGGACATCAGGAAGCCGCCCAGCAAATCGAGGTTGGCGCGCATGCGCGCGGCGTTCACCGTCAGGCCGGACAGCGCGTACTGCATCATCTGCAGCATGGCCGCGGCCATCATGCAGGCCTCGGGGACGGCCTTCCACTCCATGCGCACAGCGGCCACGTCGCGCTCGTGCTCGGCCATCTGCGCGTCGTGCATCATCGCCACGCTGTAGCGGATGGCGCGACTGAGCGTCACCACGGTCTCCACCACAGCCGGGTTGCGCTTGTGTGGCATGGTGGAGGAGCCCACCTTGCCGTCGCTGAACGGCTCGGCGAGCTCACCCACCTCGTCGCCCTCGAGGTTCATGATGGCGTTGGCGATCTTGCCCAGCGTGGCGCCGACAAGGCCCAGCACGCTGACATACTCGCCCAGGCGGTCGCGCGCGGGCTGCCAGCTGATCGGCGCCACGCCAAGCCCGAGGCGCGCCATCACGCGCCGCTCCAGCTCGCCAGCCTGTGCCCCGAACGACGCCTGCGTGCCGACGGCGCCCACCATCTGGCCGACAAAGGTACGCTGCTCCAGTCCCTGCATGCGCTCATTGTGGCGGTCCAGCTCGGACAGCCAGATCGCGCACTTGTGGCCGAACGTGATCGGCAGCGCCTGCACGGCGTGGGTACGCCCGGCCATCGGCGTGTGCTTGTGTTCGTCGGCCAGAAGGTACAGTTCGCGCCCCACGGCGGCCAGGTCGCGCATCAGGATGCCGTGGGCCTGCCGCACCTGGAGCATCATGCCGGTGTCGTAGACGTCCTGCGAGGTCGGGCCGAAGTGCACGAACTCGCCCAGCCCCCCGGCGCAGCGCTGCTGGAGCGCGCGCACCGCCGGTACCAGCGGGTGCTTCACGCGGCGCGTTTCGGCCGCCAGCGCCGGCAGGTCGATGTCCGCCACCCGCGCCTTCGCTCCGATCTCGGCAGCGGCCTCAGCGGGAATGATGCCCAGCTCGGCCTGCGCGGCAGCCAGCGCGGCCTCGAAATCGAACCACCTCTGCACGCGGCTCTCCTCCGAGAACACGTCGCGCATCTCGTCGGTGCTCCACATGTGCTGCTGGAGGGCCTGGTCGAACACACTGCAAGTCATCGCGAAACCTTTCTTTCCTGAGGAGATGGCAGCCATTCTCGGCCGCCGTCTTCTTTCTGTAAAATGACATGTTTGTAGACAATCATTGCCAAACTGGCATGATCCAACCGGCGCGTCAATCATGACCCTCCAGCAACTCCGCTGCCTGCAAGCCGTCATCGCCAGCCAACTCAGCGTGTCCCGCGCGGCCGACGCGCTGCACACCACCCAGCCCGCCGTCAGCAAGCTGGTCCGCTCGCTCGAAGGCGAGATCGGCGTGGAACTGTTCGTGCGCCGGGGCAACCGGCTGGTGGGACTGACCGACGCCGGCCAGGAAGCGGCGGCGCTGTCGCGGCGCGTGCTCAACGACACGCGCGCGTTGTCGGGGCTGGCCAGCGCGGGCCTCGCCGGTGGCAGCGGCACGCTGCGCGTGGGTACCACGCACATCCATGCGCGCTACGGGCTGCTCGACGCCATTCGCCGTTTCAGCGCGGCGTATCCCGCCGTAAACCTGGAACTGCTGCAGGGACACCCCGCGCAGATCGTGCAGTGGGTCAGCGAAAACGCGGTGGACCTCGGCATCTCGACGCTGCCGGACGCGACGCCGGAAGGCATCGTTACGCTCGAGGCTTATGCCATCCCGCGCTGCCTGATCGTGCCGCGGCGGCATCCGCTGCTGAAGCTGGCACGCGTGACGATCGAGGACATCGCGCGCTATCCGCTCGTGACCTACGACGAGCACTTCAATTCGGGATGGATGGTGACGCGCGAGTTCGAGCGCCGGGGACTGGCGCCGCGCGTGGTGGTCAGGGCGACCGACGCCAACGTGATCAAGGCCTACGTGGCCGCCGGCCTGGGCGTGGCCGTGTTGCAGCAGATGGCGGTGGAGCCGCGGCGCGACACCGACCTCGCGGTGATCGACACCGGCGACCTCTTTCCGCCGTCGATGGCGGCGGTCAGCCTGCGGGCCGACCAATACGTGCGGGGCTACATGCAGGACTTCATCGACATGATCGCGGCGGGAACGCAGCCCGCGCCGGGCCCCCGCCGTTGATCCGCCACTGCTGGAGAGCTTGCCAAAGCGGGGCTGAGAGCAGTCTGCCCTCAAGAGGATAATGAGTCACCCAGAATGGGCTTATTCGCGGCCGTACCCTCCCCCTCCGGGGGTCTCGATCACGAAGACGTCGTCGGGCACCATGTCGGCCCTGCCGATGTGCACCGACCCTTCCCGGGTTCCGTCCGCGCGCTCGATGTAGTTGTTACCAAGTGCGCCAACGCCAAACGGAGGATGACGCGAAAAGCTCCGAAGAACCGGTATTGGAAGAGCCGCTGCCGCTAAGCGCGCGGGGTCAACCTACTGCAAATGTCGACCGTTTCTGTATTGCTACGTAGCGCGATTTTGTGGTCGGCCGCACATACTGCAGTGCATCAAAACTAACACCCTAAAGGCGCATTCAGGCACCCCGCTCAGCGGTTTTTCCGCTGTTGCTATTTGGCCAAACGACAAGCAGGGGCGCCAGTTTGTGGCGTAGAGTTAAAGTGCTTTCTAAAGATTCGACTGCGATGCAAGGTGCGTCATGAAACGCATTGCAGCGCGGCGGTTCGCACGGCTGCCTTCGTACTAGGCGATTCTGACAATTGTTGGGCCCTATGGACCGCTGCGGCAAACAAGAACCGGGGTGATGGAGGGGGACATGAAAAACACAAATGAGCAATCCCTGCGTTTTCAGGTCGAAAAATGGCTCGCGCCTGGCCCCACGACGTCGGTCCACGTAGTTGAATTCGGTCGCACCCACTCGGGCCGGCGACGCTACGTATGCGTCGAGACCACGCAACCGGCCGTTTTGCGCGCATTGTTCTTCTTTCGGCACGATGACGGCTGCTGGCGGGTGTTTCCGCCTGCAGTAGATAGGCCGAAGATGAGCGCCGACCGTCTGGCCTTGTGAGCGGTCATTGCCGGCTCTTGCCAAACTGAACACACAGCAAAGGCGGCGCCTAAACACAATTTAGCGCGGGACCTGAGCATCAGCACTCGGTATGCGATGCGAGTTGCGATAGTGCACACGCTGATCTGACGCCGTCGGCGCGCGCGCCATCTATGATGCACATCAAATGGCAGTTTCTTTTGGCTACCTAGCTCGGCAAACCAAGGTACAGGACAGAAACGAAGCCGTATGAAAGAACGAGCCGCCTGTGCGGAACACGGCGGTCGGGCATCGCTCGGCCGGAAAAAAATGGCACCGGTTTTCGGGTCCTGGTACGCAGGCGGCAGTTTGGACTTAGCTTGCTTCGTCGCCTTGGCCTTGCCGACGCTAGTCCAGCCGGTCGCCCATGGCGGCAATTCGGGGCAATGTCAACACCGGTGAGCTCACACTGTCAGCTCTTGAATATTCTTGATGGTTAACCTCGGAATCGACGTGCAGTGACCGCCAGGATTACGTGTACGAGAGCACCGCCGAAGGCTAGGTAAATGCCTGAAGCGATAACGGGGCGCAACATATCTTCGAACTTCGATTCAGTCGCAAATGACACGCCGACGAAAGCTGGCGCCAACAGAATGCTGACGCTGCCAAGCAACTGGAAATAGCGGGCGCCGCCGCGCTCAATCGGCGTCAGGTAACAGCCGAGCATCAGATTCAGCAAGGACACCAACAGCAAGTAGATGTGTGCCGACCGGTACATGAGTCGCGCCACATCAGGCATACCTTGCCAGTGGACGAGCGAGATATGCATATACAGGCCGGTGCACAGAAATGCCCCCAGTGCGATAAGGCCAACAACCATATGAACCGTCGGTAATCGCTTCATGGCTAACCTCGGTCAGCTTGGGAGTTGTTTGCATGAACGTCCACGCGTGAGCGACACGTGCAATGGTACATCAGTGACCTCCTTGCTCCGGCGTTCGCATCCCTACGCGCAGTGTGAGGAAATGGGGCGGTACCACTATTCACCCTGCGAGGCAGGGCCCCTTTGCTTGTGCGACAATGCGATGCGTCGACATCGCGTGTCAATCGCGCCCTAGTCGTTTGTCGATGATGAGCGGAGTCAGTTTTTGATGACAGTGTCACCCACCTTAATCTCCGAATGGGGAGCCTGGGTAGTATTCCTCAGTGTCTTGGTCACACAGCTTGGCGCGCCAGTTCCGGCCGCGCCGATGCTTCTCTTGGCTGGCTCGCAGGTAGCTGCTGGTTTCGTCTCCTTCGGTTCAGTATTCGTGGCAGCGGTCGCTGCCGTTCTTATTTCGGATGGGCTGTGGTTTGTGCTTGGGCGGCACTATGGTCGTCGTCTCCTCACACGTCTAGTCCGAGTATCTCTATCGCTGGACTCAAGTATACGGAAGACCCACGCCTGGTTCGAGCGGTACGGAGCGCCACTGCTGCTCGTGGCGAAATTCGTCCCCGGCCTTGGACTTATCGCGTCTCCGCTTTTGGGTACCACCAAAATTGACCGAAGAGTTTTTTTCTCGTGGGACATCGCTGGCGGTGCGATGTGGTCGGGAGCGTGGCTCGCTGGAGGAACGCTTTTTGGCCCACAGCTGACCAGGATGATGTCTCTAATCAGTGCGCATGGCATAACTGTTGCAGAAGTGCTCGTCGCGGTCGGCGCATTTTTCGCAGCATACCGGTGGATTCAGCGCCTGCGTTTTCGTCGCTGGCTCGCGCATATTCGAATCACACCGCAGCAGCTGGATGAGATGATGCGCTCCGAGCGTCCGCCTGTCATTCTCGATGCTCGCCCGCAAGCCGTCCGCCAGGCAGAACCGCACCGCATCCCTGGCGCGATACCGATTGACCTGGCATCACCCGAGAAAGTTGATGCGGTGCTGCTTGAACACGACCTCGTGGTCTATTGCGTTTGCCCTAACGAAGCAACGGCGAAAAGGATTTCGCAGCAAATGCGTCGAAAGGGATTCCGGCATATACGGGCCTTGAAGGGCGGTCTTGATGCCTGGGAACATCACGGCTATCCAGTAGAGCCGCTCCCGATGGCGACCGAGCAGAAGGATCCCGGAGACGATGACAAGAACGAAGTAACTGTGCGCGCCGTGGCTCCGAATTGAAAGACGAATACGACAGGAAGACTGAGCCAATGGAGGAGTTCGGTGGGTGCGCCAACCAGGGCGTCCGCTAACCCAAGCACGTCCCTCGTAGAGAACCAGTCAACTTCTGTCGTTCTCTGGTACGCCATTTCATGCCAGGCCTCCGAATCTCCTGCGCGCTTTGCAACCACACGCCGTGTCCCTCAGTTGCTATTGCGGGAAAGCAAGCAAAAGGGGGAAATCCTTCAAGATTGATGGCGCGCCGCCGGCGGCATTTGCGATCGGACCATGAACTCTGCCTGCTCGGCGGGCAGGTCGGCCCCGAAATCTTCGCGGAAATGGGCGGGGCCGACGAATACGTAGCCATCCGGCGTGGTCACGATTCGAATTGCCTGGCGCGGCCGCAACGAACTCAGGCGGCATACGAGCCGAACTCGATGTCGCACAGGATGTCCCTGCGGATCGGCGACCAGCCCAGCAGACTTTGTGTTTTTTCCGATGACATGCGCTTGTTCAATGAAAGACTGACGCCGACCGGGCCGCCAGCGGCATACATCTCCTCGAGCTGGAAACTTGCCGTGTGATCGCCGGCTCCGATCATGCGGCTGACGGCCGCGGCGAGCTCCCGCTGGCTCACTTCACCGGCCACCCCGTGCAGCACCGCGCCCGCAGGCGCGCGTTCGACCGCGAGACAATACAGTTCGGCGAGATCATCGACATGAACGTATCCCTGCAGCGTGCCGCCGGACCCGAGGTGGGGAGCGACGCCGTGAGCGCGGGCCATCCGGATGAGGCCAGGCAAGTCGTAGCTGCCGCCGTTTCCATAGACGAGGCCCGGACGCATCACGATGCCGCGGAGACCCGATGCGTTCGCCACTTCCTTCTCCGTCTCGACGCGCGCGCCCATGGCGGCGCCGAACATCTCGATCAGTCCAGGCGGCACATTTGCCGATGCGGGGGCGAAGACCGAGGGCGGTAAAGGCAGGCTCACGTCTTCATCGAAAACGTCTCGCGTCGCCTCGCCGTCATTGACGATACCAAGGACCGCCGAGCCGCTTGTGAAGATAAGAGTCTTGCCCGATCCCTTTGCAGCGCGGAGCATGGCGCGAATCGCATCCCGATCCTGCGCGAACGTTTCAGCGCTGCCCGCCAGTGAGCCGATGCTTGCCGTGCTGACGATCGTGTCGGCTTCGCTGGCTGCCCTGATCAGACTTGCGTTGTCGGCGAAGTCGCCGGCAACGGGGATGATCCCGGCGAGGCGAAGCCGCCCGGCGGATTCTTCCGATCGTGCGAGGCCGAAGACCTCGTGTCCACGTTTGGCGAGCGCCTTGGCGGCGGCGCCACCGATATAGCCGGTCGCTCCGGTCACGAGAATCTTCATTGCGTTTCTCCTTGGTGCGTCGGCGTGCTTTCCTGATATTTCATATCCGTATCCAATTGATCTGAGAGCTAATACCATCGTCCGGACCCGGCGAATCGTTGCATTGAGCCTGCTTCATGCAGCCGTCCGGCCAGCGATAACTCGCGCAAGATGATCGAGCGGTGCGCAAATCTCCGAGTGCATTCAGCCTTGAAGCCCCATTTTTCCAGTGGCCATTGCGGCGAGGCGTACAACGAGCGTTCGTGGAAAAAATCGCGACAGCCAGGTGGCCACTCGCACGCTTGTCCGCCCCGGGTAGGCGACCGTTTTCCTTCGGTCGAAGGCCTTGAGTGTTTTTTGGACAACCGATTCCGAGCTGTCCATGTCCTCGGGCGACACGTCGGTCGACACGCCGTCAAAGAAACTCGTTGCCGTTGGCCCCGGGCAAGCTGCCGTCACATGAACGCCCGTGCCAGCGAGCTCATACTGCAGCGCCTCGCTGAAGAAAAGGACGAACGCCTTGGTTGCAGCGTAGGTGGCCATATAGGGAAGTGGTTGAAAGCTTGCGTTGGACGCGAGGTTGATGATGCCGCCTCCGCCTCGCTTCGTCATTCCGCTGCCAAGCAGGTGGGTAAGCGCGACGAGCGCATTAACGTTCACCTGGATCTCCGACTGTACCTTCGAGAAATCCTGCGAGAGGAAGCTGCCGGTCAGACCAAGCCCCGCATTGTTGACCAGCAGATCTACCTGGATGCCGCTGCGCTCGAGTTCCTCACCGATCCGGATGGCGGCGTCGGGATTGGCCAGGTCGGCGCTGAGCGGGAGGCACTGCACACCGTATTTGTCGGTAAATTCCTCCGCCAGGGCACGCAAGGCGTCACCAGACCGGGCCACCAGCACCAGGTTCATGCCTCGTGCGGCAAGTGTCTCCGCGAAGACCTTCCCTAGTCCTTTTGATGCTCCTGTAATCAGAGCGGTCGAGCCACGATAAACAAACATTTCCTCTTCCTTGTGTCGAGATGAACTTCATGCCGATTCAATGGCCGATTGCTGATGTGGCACATTGTGCAAAGTCCGCCGGGCTTTGATAATTGGCCTACCATTTGAATCATCTTCAAAAGGAACGGAAATATCGTGGAGAACCTCGGCGACATCCGGCTTTTTGTTGAAGCGGCAAACCTGGGCGGGCTATCGGCCGCGGGACGGAAGCTGGGGCTTTCTCCCGCGGCGGCGAGTGCACGTCTTGTCAAGCTGGAGGCGACCCTGAAGACGCGGCTCTTTGAGCGCACGACGCGCCAGTTGCGGCTCACGGAGGAGGGGCGAATGTACCTGCTACATTGCCAGCAGGCGCTTCAGGCCCTGGAAGATGCCCATGCGGCACTACAGGCCGGCCGGAGCGTCGTGCGCGGAAAGGTGCGGATTTCGGCGACCTCCGATTTCGGCCGCCACATCCTCAAGGGTTGGCTTGACGAGTTCAACGTGCAATATCCGGAGGTGACTTTCGCCCTGTTGTTGTCCGATTCGTTGTCGAATCTGTTGCTCGATGACATTGACCTTGCCATCCGCTTTGGCGTGCCCCCGGATAGCTCGCTTATCGCGTGGCGCCTTGCGCCCAATCGACGCGTGCTCTGTGCGTCGCCCGGGTATGTGGCGACGCATGGGGCGCCCGAGCATCCACGGGATCTGGAGCGATTCGACTGCATCGTGCTGGGAACGGCTGCCGGGCTTGCGAACGACTGGCGGTTCACGCGCGGCGGCAAGGTCGAGACCTATACCGTGCCCCTTGCAACGGCTCGAGAGACGAACGACGGTGCGCTCGCGCGCGAGTGGGCGGTTGCGGGTTACGGCATAACGATGAAATCCGTATGGGACATCGGCGCTGATCTGCGCGCGGGAACATTAATGATTCTGATGCCGCAGTGGCGGTCTCCGGATGTTCCGGTGCATGCGCTGTATCACCGTAGCCGGTACATGGCGCCACGCGTCCGGGCGCTACTCGACTTCCTGTTGGAGCGCTTTTCCACGGTATCTCGTGACCTCGACGTCTATTTAAACCCGGTCACTGAGGCAAGCTGAAACAAAGCGGAGATCGACGTTACGTCGAATGCGAGGAATGCAGCGTATCACCATGCCGACGCAACCGCGTCATCCGCCCGCACGACGTTGTGCATCGCCACCGCGTCAATCTTGCGTAGCAAGCATAACGATCTAGGCTGGAGCGTTTTTCGCGATGACCGGCCACCCAGACGGCGAGACGGCATCGCTCCTTGTGATAAAACTTGCCGAGCTGCTGGCTGGAGAGATCTCGCCAGCAGTCGTCGAGTGCACTCGTGCACGGGCCTCTTCTTATTGCACTGCAGATCAGTTGGCTGCCGACGCCGCCTTCTCCTTCTTGCTCTCCTTCTTGCTCTCCTTCTTGCTCTTGCTCGACTTCTCCGCGGCCGGTGCCGAAGCGTCAGTCAGCTCGCTGCCCGTGCTCTTGTTCGCACCCTGGGTGTACGGGTCGAACTTGTCGCCAGCCTTGGCGCCCTCGGTGTAGGGGTCGAACTTCTCACCCGCCTTGGCACCCTGGGAATACGGATCGAACTGCCTTCCGGTGCCCTGTGCCTGGGCGGCCAGGGAGGCAGCGCCGAGGGTGAGCGCGATCGCGGTCGCGACGAATTTGTTCATGATTTCTCCTGAGAAATGCCGCCCTCGGGCGGTCGGAATATCGGCTGACCCCGCCGGGGGGCAGCCTGGGCCAGGGTCGCCAACTTCGCTCCCGGCTGTCAACTTGGGGCTTGCCCGGCGCGATTCCTCAAGCCCCCTGTTACTATCTCCACGCTCGGATACTACAAGACGAGCCTTCAGATACCAATGACATGATTGTTGTAGAGAGCATTTGCATCGACCTGTGTCCATGGGTGACTGAACGACGTCATATCAACGAATAGGCTCCCGGACCGCGCCTCCGTTATTCCGAGGCTCCATAGCTCGAAAGCCCTTCCCTGCCGCGCCCTGAACGACTACGCTCGCGAATCGGATTTCGGCTTAAATAGCTGACTCCAGCTTTATGTAATAGCCACCCTTCTCCCCGCTAACTATCATCAAAGCCAAGTGGGACGCTCAAGCGCCTCCAGTCGAAAACTCGTTTGGCCCATGGACCGCGTGATCCTGACCCTTTCGCCTTGGCGCGGGAATGTCCCGCACACTTTTCGCCAGAAGGAGCGTCAATTGTTCGACGATACGAGACAGTGGAAAGGCGATGTGCCGCCAGGCCAACCACGGGATCTGTATACGTGGACCATGGCCTGGTATGACAAGGCAGTCGAACTGGGCTTCATCGAGCCACCTTTCGAGCCGGATGATTTCGATGCCTGGCGGCTGCAGGGCTACTTCGATGCCAGACTGACACCCAGCGAAGCCGTTCAGGCACTGTTCGGCTGCAAACACTAGGGTGTATTTTGGCGAGGTACAAGAATGTTCTGGGACAAGAAGCTTGCGCAGTGGGTGGAAGAAGTAAAGGCGAAGGCCAATCTTCCGGCGCGACTCGTACCGTGGGATGGCCAGCAACACGACTTCGGCACGTTCGCCGCGCCGCAGGTCGCGCTGAAGGTGAATAGCGCGTCCGCGCTGCCGCTCCTGCTCGAACCGAGCCTCGACAATCTTGGCGAAGCGTACGTGAAGGGAAAGATCGACATCGAAGGCAAGTTGTCAGACATCATCAACATTGGCTACCCGCTCGCGCGTAGCAGGCGCCAAAGACGCTCGATTCCCGAGTCGGTGCTTCCTAGGTGTTCAAGAGTCTGTACAGTGGAATCAAAATATGCCCGCGATGTCCCCAAAGCGCCCATACCTGTGCGAATGAGGTGGGCGACGTGTTCGATCGGCCCCGCCGACCGGCTCCCACTTGCACGCGGGCCCCGGTGCCGCTGGCCCGCGTACTGTCACTACGGCAATGCCTTGTAGTGTGCGGTCGCGCCTTCGTGATACCCGCGCACCTTGTCGGCCATCAAGCCTTCAAACGCAGAGACCAGTTCCGGGCCAGCGCCCCGTGCCGTTCCTGTCTTGTAAGGCGGATGCGGATCATATTCGATGATCAGTTCCGTCAACTGAGCGGCCGGCTTTCCGAACGCTGCTTCCGTGACGAGCAGTACGGCCTCGAAGCTGCCAATGCCCGAGCCCGCCGTATAGAGATTGCCGTCCACCACAACGCCAGCACTGTCACGGACGACTTCGGATGCACCCAGCTCTTCAACGATCTGCAGCGAGTTGTAGCTCGAGGTCACTCGCTTGCCCTTGAGCAGGCCGGCAGCACCGAGCAGCACCACGCCATTGCAGATGCCGATGACGAATTTGGCGTTCTTGGCTTTCTCGGATACAAACTGAATGACTTCAGGATCGTTCTGGATCTCGGGCGGCAGCATGGGTACAGCCAGTACGTCGACATCCGGACAGTTGGCAAACGTCTCGTTCGACTTTGTCCACCACGACGGAGAACCTTCCACAAGGTCAAGGTTCTTCCAGACCAACAGGATTTCCGCGCCCGGCAGCAGTCCAAAGACTGTCTGGATGCCAACCATGTCCATCGGAATATAGCCAGGACCAACCAGAATAGCGACCTTGAATGGCTCTTCTGCTCGTGCTGCGAGGTCCGCACGAAGAGCACGGCGGATTGCTCCCTGTCGTATGGCGGTGTGCGCGTCTCCCGCCTATCTGCAGAAGCACGGCACGCCGCACACGGCGGAGGACCTGCAGGCCGCGCAGCGGCTTGTGTTCAGCGAGGCCGTGTCAGCCGGTGACTGGACATTGATCGACACGAAAGGCCGCCCGCACGTCATCGGCGGTGCGTGCCGCATGAGCGCCAACAACATGCAGATGCTGCTGGCTGCGGCACTGGAAGGCGCCGGCGTCGCCTATGGGCCAACGTGAGTCTTCGGCGAGTACATTGCGCGCGGTGAGTTGGTCGCGCTGCTACCCTCCTACCGCGCGACGGAGTTGACGATCCAGGCCGTCTATCCGAGCACGCGTCACGTGCCACTCAAAGTACGCCGGTTCATCGACCAACTGATTGAAGCATTCGGTGACCAACCTCCTTGGGATCACCTGCAGCCGCCGCCTTGAGACCATGCGGTTTCACGGTCTGCTTCGAGGGGCTAGCTTTGTATGGTCACACGACGAAGCTAGTGTAGTGTTGCATTCTGTTTGGAACTTAAGCGGCGGTTGGCGCGAATGACCTTCTGCAGGATGTCGCGAGCGCTCTTGGTCCAGATGAACGGCTTGGGGTTGGTGTTGTGGTGAGCGATGTACTCGTTAATGGCGGCGACCAGTTCCGGCACGCTGGTGAATACGCCGCGGCGAAGTCGCTCGGTTGTGATGTCGCGAAAGAACCGCTCGACCATGTTCAGCCATGATGCCGAGGTGGGCGTGAAGTGCATGTTGAATCGCGGATGCTTGGCCAGCCAGTCCTGCACCGCAGGATGCTTGTGCGTGGCGTAGTTGTCGGCGATCAGATGCAGCGTTTTGTCCTTGGGCGTCTCGCGGTCGATCTTGCGCAGGAACTTCAACCACTCGGTATGGCGGTGGCGCTGCTGGCACTGGGCGATGACCTGGCCATCGAGCACGTTGAGCGCGGCAAACAGCGTGGTCGTGCCGTTGCGCTTGTAGTCGTGAGTCATGGTGGCCGCGCGCCCATTCTTCAGCGGCAGCCCGGGCTGTGTGCGATCCAGCGCCTGCACCTGGCTCTTCTCATCGCAGCACAGCACAAGCGCGTGCTCGGGTGGCGACATGTAGAGGCCCACGATGTCTTCAAGCTTCTCGACGAACTTCGGATCGCGCGAGACCTTGAAGCCGCGCACGATGTGCGGCTTCAACCCGTGGGCGTGCCAATGGCGCATGACGGTGCTGGCGCTCACGCCCAACTCGGCGGCCATCTTGCGCGTGCTCCAGTGCGTGGCCGCTTCGGGCTGGCTCTGGGTGGTCAGCGTCACGAGGCGAGAGACGTCCACCTTGACCGGCGGCGCGCCACGTGGACGGTCGCGCTCAATGCCCGCCAGCCGCGATTGGGCATAGCGCTCGCGCCAGCGCGAGACCTGCACCCGGCCCACGCTCAGTTGCGCGGCAATGTCCTTGCTCTGCATCCCCTCAGCCGCAAGCAGCACGATGTGCGCACGCTGTACCAGCCTCACACTGGTCAGCTTCGAACGAACCAGTCTCGTCAATTCGGCGCGCTCTTCGTCGGTCAGCACAATCTCAGGGGCAACTCGCATTCACTCTCTCCACTCTGCCTCATAGTGGAACCTTGGAGGCATGCGAATATTATACGTTCATTCAAGAGTGCAACACTACACTAGCCCGGTATGAGCCGTCTCGTCGAGCCGACTAAGTTGGAGGCCAAGTCGGTAATAGCGGTGCTGCTGCATCTGGAGAACACCATAGCAGGAGGGGCAGCTTCGCGGTGGCCATCCGTTCTCCACAACTATGGCGCTGCCGCCCAGATAAAGACCCGCTCGATCAGCTGGTCGCTGGCATCCGAGAAAGCCTGTGCACCGCCGGCCGCGTCCGCCGTGCGTGCCGGCACCTGTACCCGGAACATCGCGCTGCGTACCTGCGGCGGGTTCGATGCGCTCAGCGTCGCGATCGCCACCACCCGCGCCTCGCTCTCCGTGGCGCTGGCGTAATGCTGGACGAACTCCATTACGCGCAGGCTGAGCGCGAGGGGACGTGGTTCCCCGGCTGCCCGCGCCGGTTGAGGCAAGGGCGGCGCCTGGGCGTAGGCGCGCATCATCAGGTCTTCGATCAGCACCGGCGGCCGGTCGATCCATTGGTTTTTCGCGTAGACTTCGACTGCCTGGGCGGCCTTGTAGTCGAGCGAGTACAGGAAGCCAGTCTCGTTGATCCAGGGTGCTGCCGTGACGCGCAGCTGCAGGCCGGGCGGAAGCTTGCCGGCGGCGGTCGCGGCACGCAACCCACCCGCAATCGACCACCGGGTCGGTTGCGTGGGTGCCGAGGCGCATGCCGCGAGCAGGCATGCAACCAATGCGCCCGGCAGCAGGCGCGCGAGTGCTCTCTGGGGAAGATGTGCCGGCACGATCAGCCTCCAAATCCGACTTCGCCCGGGCCGGGCCTGGACGGATGCTTGCCGAAGATGATCCGTTGCGGGTCGTCCCGCTGCTGGACGGCGACCTCATTGAGCGAGCTGGTCATTTCATCGACACCTTGCAGTGACTGCTCCAACTGGGGAAGGATATCGCGGTCCACGCGCGCAACAGAACGGTCAAGACTGCTTGCCATGCCCTTGAAGCCGGACAGCGTGCCGGTGGCTTCGCGCTGCAAGCCGGCGACGTCAGTCTTCAGGTCTGCGGTAAGGCCACGCAGGTCGCTCGTCAGGCGGTCGACCCCGCCCAGGCTTGTGCGCGCAGACTTGAGCAAGTCCGGCAGTTCAGTCGACGCGATGCGGACATTGTGCATGGTGTTCTGCAGGTCTTCGCGCATGGCCGGGTTGACGATCTCGATCAGCGCCTGCGTGAGCCGCCGCAAGTCGTCCACGGCTTCGGGCAAGGACGCGCCAACGCGCTGCAGCGACGAGGGCTCCACCGGGATGGCGGCATTGTCCTGGTCAAGCCGGGCGCCGCCCCCGCTGTCCAGCAGTTCGATGTCCGACAGGCCCGTGATGCCTTGGCTGACCAGCCTCGCGGTGGTAGCGGTGCTCAGGCGCAGCTGCTGGGACAGGCGCGCCGTGATCAGCACCTGCCTCTGGTTCTTGGAATTGATCCGCAGTTCGGCCACCTTGCCGACGGGAATACCGCGGTAAAGCACGGGCGCCTCGCGGTTGAGACCGCTCACGGATTCTTCGGAAATCAGCGTCAGGTCCTGGGAATACATGTCGCGGGTGCGCCCCATCCAGACGGCAAGCGCGGCGCCTGCCGCCACCAGCACGACGAAGAAAATGCCTGTGAAGAGCGCATAGGTCTTGCTTTCCATGATGCCTCCCGTGGATTGGCCTCGCGACAGTCAGGACGCGCCGGTCATGAAGTATTGGTGGATAAAGGGGTGATCGACCTTGCGGACCGCTGCCAGGGTGCCGTTGGCCACGACGTGCTGGTCGGCCAGCACCGCCACGCGATCGATCATCGGTTCAAGCCGGAAAATCTCGTGGGTCACGACGATGGCCGCCAGGCCAAGCAGGTGGCGCAGTGACAGCATCAGTTCGACGAATTCGCCGGCCGCTACCGGATCGAGGCCGGAAGTGGGCTCGTCCAGGAAAAGGAGCTCCGGGTCCAGCACGATCGCGCGCGCCAGGGCGGCGCGCTTGATCATGCCGCCGGACAACTCCGAAGGCAGCTTGTCCGCGTCGGACGGCTTCAGCCCGGACTGGGCGAGCTTGAGATAGGCGATGTCCATCATCTCGGCGCGGGACAAATTGCCGCGTTCATGCAGCGGCACCATGATGTTCTCGAGCACCGACAGGGCGCTGTACAGGGCGCCGAACTGGAACAACACGCCCCAGCGTTCGCGCAGCCTTCGCTGCCGCAGGAAATAGGCCGACCGGATGTGCTCGCCGAAGACTTCCACGGTGCCCCTGGCCGGCTCGGTCAGTCCCATCATGTGCCGCAGCAACGTGGTCTTGCCGCTGCCGGAGCCGCCCACGAGTCCAACCACCTCGCCTGGCTTCACCTCCAGGCTGAGGTCTCTGTGGATGACCTTGCTGCCGAACGTCGTCCAGATTCCCGTCATGCGCACAGGCAGGTTTGGTTGTGTGGGCTCAGGCATGCTTACTTGCCCGTCAGTGACAGCGCGACGGCGACGATCGCGTCCAGCACGATCACCAGGGTGATCGACGCCACCACCGAGGCCGTGGTCGAGGTGCCGACACTGGTGCTGTCCGGCTTCACGCGTTCCCCAAAGTAGCAACCGACCATGCCGATGGCGAAGCCGAACATGACGCCTTTGGCCAGTCCGATATAGAGCTGCCGTACCGGCACGACGTCACGGAACCGGTCGATAAACAGCGAGAACGGGATATCCAGTTGCGCCCTGGCGGCCACCGCACCGCCAGCCAGGGCGAACAGCGTGGTCCACAGCGTCAGCAGCGGCACGGCAAGGGCCAGAGAGGAAATCATCGGCCAGTAGAGGCGCAGCGTATGCGAAATCCCGTGCACGCTCATGGCGTCCAGCTCCTGGCTCAGCTTCATGGCGCCGATCCGCGCGGTCAGCGCCGAACCCGACCTGCCTGCGATCAGGATGGCGCACAACAGGGGCCCAAGCTCGCGCAGGACGGCGATACCGAGGAAGTCCACGATGAAGATGTTCGCACCGTACTGCAGCAATTGCTGTGCCGACAGGTAGCTCAGCACCATGCCGATCAGGTAGCCGACCAGTGCGGTGATACCCAGCGCGGTGACGCCCGCCCGATAGCTCTCTACCGACAGTTCGCGCCATGGCATCAGGCGCGGCCTGAGTATGACGACGAGCGTGGCAAGCACATAGCCGCCCAGCAGACGAAGGAAATCTCCGACACGGCTGAGCGGACTAAGCAGCGCTGCACCGATTGCCGTCAGCGTATCGATGAGGATATGCCGCCTTGGCATAGGCGGCGCATCGCCGACCGTGATGATCTGTTCCAGCAACGCGCGCTGCGCGTCGCTGCAGACAAGGTGTTCCGGCAGGACGCGGTCCCAGCTACGGACAAGCAGGCGCAGGCCGACCGTGTCGAAGCGCTGCACGCCGCTGATGTCCCAGCGCGATGCGGACAGGGCGTGGAGTGCCTTTTCGGCGGCAGCGATCTGGCCGTGCAGCGCGGGGAACGTCCATAACCCTTCGAGAATGGCTGTGCCCTTCTCGATACGCCAGTGCGGCTGTCCGGCCGTGGCACGTTCCATCGACACAGATGCGGCCATCGGAATACCTCCCTGTGGTCATCACGGTAGCGCACGGCATGCCGGCCGCCCGCCGATCGCCAAATCACAGTTAATGAAATGTGCTTACATCTTGCCTTTTGCGCGAGCGAGGCAGGATGATCCGAACGCAGTTGAGCGACGAGGTCTCTCCACCATATGGCAACGACGGGCCAGTGGCAGTTTTCCCAAACACACAAGGAACCCCGGCCAGAAAACATCCCGGCCGGAGCCAGGATAGTCTGGCAAAGACGCCGGCAGGCCCGGCGGACAAGCCGCCGTGCTGCCGGACCCTCATGTCAGATATCGAGCTTGCTGATCTTGGAGCCGTTCAGCGAGACGTCGAACATCAGGCCAGAATTGGTCTGAACGAAGGCGATCACCGGCTGCTGGCTGGTCAGGGTATCGAGCCGGCCATCGGCGCCGACATTGGCCAGTGCCACATTGGCGTCTGCCCCGACGGTCCAGCCACTGTTGGACACAAACTTGCTGTAGGCTTCCGGCGTCATGATCATGATGATGATGGCCTTGGACTGGCCGCCGATGGTAGCACCCACCGAAGCCTGCGTCATCTTGTAGTAGCCGCCGTTAGCGCCGCGGTAGCGCAGCGCGCCCTCGCCATACTCTCCACCGATCCCGAGACCGGCCGAGATCACCCGGGGGAACACCAGAATGCCCTGCGCGCGCCGTGCTAGCTCGCGCGAACCGTTTGTCGATGCGAACAACCGATCAAGCGCGCCATCGACACCCGCATCGATTTCCTGTTCTCTTGCGGCCTTATCAGTCTTGCTACCGGTGCCTGTCGTCGAGCAGCCCGCAGCGAACACGGTTGCGACAAGCAGTCCTGATCCGGCAATCCGGGTAACAAAATGGCGTCGATCCATAGTACCTCCTGGAAAGTGTGGTGACATGGGTCCCAACGGGTCCACTACTAACTCGGGAATCGGCTGAGCGCCCGTGAAAAAAGGCATGAACCGGTTCACCGTTTATGGACGGCACTTACGCGCCGAAAACGGCGTGCCGATAGGCCAGAGCTTTGGACGCTTATCGAGCCGCGATTGGCTTCAGTCCTACCTTTTGATGATAGTTAACGGAGGGAACGACGGCTATTACATAAATCTGTAGTCAGCTTTGTGTGTCGATCGGGTGCGATTTCTCTCCATACGACTTTGCGCGCTGTCGCTGACATCTGCGCAAGCGTGGAATCGAACCACGCATTTTCCATCGCGGCGTAGAGAGTCATGACCGGCTCGGAAAGCATCTCTGGGTTGTCGAACGTACTCATGCTTGGCTCGCTGCCTTCGGCAAGCTTCGTACTCGCTTCGAATGTTGCATCGATATCCATCTGGCTTTGCTTACCCTGGCCTGCGCCGTCACCTGTTCCAGGTTCGTGGAGCGGTCTTGTTAGCCGCCCTTAGTGCACCGACTGCCAGAATCAACGGACCTCAACTCAAGGCGTCGGAACAACCCCGCCGTTCAGCGCTGCGGATACCGACTCATGAAGGAGGACATCCAGTAGTGACATCGATATCAACCCGCCTCGTCCTCAACCGGACACGGTTCCGCACGCGGGATTGCTCGGGCATGCCGAAGAATATCGACCAACGCTGTGAGCAGGAGTGCTGTTGGCAGCCAGAGCGCCGCGTCATGCAAGCGGTGAGTAGTCAGTCCGCCTCCCAGCGCGCCGACCGCAAAACTGAGACTGATGGCGCCAAGACCCGCGGCATCGCGCAAACCTGCTGCCTTGCACTGCGGTATCGTCGATTCAAAAAACAGTTGGATGCAACGCCGCAGATTGCCGGTGGTCATCACTGACGAGTATGTCTGTTTTCCCGAATGCGTAAAGAACATCGATTGCTGCGTCGCTACGAATGCAATGCCTGATACCAGCCAGAATTCCGGCAGCCCTATCAAGGCCGCGAGGACCAGAAACGCGACTTCGAACACCAGGGAAATGACCGCAGGGTTCCGCGCGTGGCGCCTGGCAACCAATTGCAGAAGGTGTGCGGCGAGTATGCCGCACACGAAGCCAAGAAGGGGCCAGGTATGCCTCGACGCCTGTGAAATATCGCCGCCGCCCAGATTGACGGCTAACAGCACGATGTTGCCGGTCATCGAATTAGCGAATACCTTGCCGTGGCCGATATAGGTAAATGCATCGAGAAAACCGCCTGTCAACGTAAGCAAGATCGCCACGTTAGGATGCACTTGCGCCGATTCAAAATCATTCATCGCATTAGATGATGGAGTTTGGCTCCGACACAGATGTCGCCGAAGTCCCTGAAGCTGTTGCACTGCACACAAGTCACTCGGACCATTTACCTGGCGCGCATCCCCACCTCCCAACGCACGGGTACCAGTCGATCAACTGCACTGCGGCTTCGAAATCGGCAGCTTCGCGCTTGCTCAGCAGCCGCCATTCCATCGGCTCGACGCCCGGTGGAGGTGCCGACTCTCGCGCAACGATGCAGGTGGCACTCACCACGCCCCGCGCGGCATCGGGCCGCTCGAACCGCTGCGCCCATATCCGCTGTCGAAGCTCTCGCGCCTTCTGGCCTTGCCGCGCAGCCTGCGTGAAACTGATCTCACCTAGCGGCTCGCCCGCCGTGACCCGATGCCACAACCGCTCTCCATCGGGCAGCGCGCGATTGTGTTGCGAGCGAATCAGCCAGTCTGCGGCGCGCTCCAGATCGCGCGCCCTCACCCTCAGTGCCAGGATATCGGCCTCCCGGTCAGCGACATACACCAACCGCGTTGCCGGCATCGCTAACGCCAGCTCAGCAAGGCGCTCATCGCCTTCTATACAGCGCGTACTCTCCTTGAGGCCGGCGCACTCATCGCACGGTCTCCGTCCGCAGCGTGGACTGCACGTCGAACTCGCGGCGTAGCGCGGGCCCGTGTTCGTCGAGCGCCGGCGCCCCCGCGCGAACCTTCGGGTCGGGATAACCGCTGATCTTCACCGGATTGCCAGGCATCCGCACTCCTCCCGCCTCGATGAACATGTTGCGCGCTTCGGTCTGCGGTAGCTGCGCCGCCTCGGCAACGTTCAGCAGCGGCGCCACCGGTACGCCGGCCGCGTGGATCACCTGAAGCCAATGTGCCGCGGTTTCGCGTTTGAAAACCGACTCGATTTCCGCCTTCAATTCGGCCTCGTGCGCGACGCGACTGGTGACGGTCACGAAGCGTGGGTCGGCGGCAAGCTCCGTCCGGCCGATCGCCCTGCACAGCAGCTCGAACAAGTGGTCGTTTCCGCAGCAGATGACGAACGGCTTGTCCGCCGCGGCGAAAACGTCGAACGGAGCCAAGTACGGGTGCCGATTGCCAATCCGCGCCGGCGCTTCGCCCGTCGCAACGTACGACATGAAGCCATGCTCGAGGAAGGCCAGCGTCGCGTCGAACATCGCAACGTCGACGTGCGCACCCTTGCCAGTTCGCTCGCGCGCGTAAAGTGCACTCGCAATGCCGCAGAACATGAAGACGCCGCCGCACAGATCTGAGAGCGATGTGCCGACCCGCGTCGGCGGGCCACCGGGAAAGCCCGTTTCGTCCATGATGCCGCTCATCGCCTGAACAATGGTGTCATATGCCGGAAACGTCGACAACGGCCCGGTCTGTCCGAAGCCCGACGACGACGCGTAGACGAGTCGCGGATTGATTTCGGCCAGCGCCTCGTACGAAAAACCGAGCCGCGCCATCGTGCCAGGACGGAAATTCTCGGTGAGCACATCGGCCTTGCGGACCATGTTCAGGAAGATCTCACGGTCTGCGTCGTCTTTCAGGTTGAGCACGATGCTTTCCTTGCCGCGGTTCACGAAGCTGAAATAGAGCGACTGATCGCCGACGTACGGGCCGTAGGTGCGCGTGTCGTCGCCGTGCCCCGGCGGCTCCACCTTGATCACGCGCGCACCCAGGTCGCACAGGATCGTCGTGCCGAACGGACCGTTCAACACATGCGTGAGGTCAATCACCAACAGGCCGGCAAAGGGGCCAGCGGCGTTCTTTTGATGAATGGATGACATGAATTGGCTACCTTTATCAACGGATTGCATCGACTGGTTCAACTGGAGATACTTTGTCGTCCTTCTTTACTGGCTTTCCCATTCTAGGGATGACAAATGTTGCTATAGCGAATGCGATGAAAGATGTAGCACCTGTAATCATAAACGCCGTATTCCAGCCGAACTTGGTAGCAATCGCTGCGCCAAGACCGCCACCGAAGATAGATGAAATCGCTTTAGCTCCGAAGAAGAAGCCATAGTTTTCAGTCGAGAAAGCCGTACCAAAAACCTCGCTATTTATCGGTGGGAACAGAGCGTAGGAACCACCCCAAGTAAAGAATGTCAATGCCAGTACGACGATAAAGGCTGGTGTCGAAATTGCTGCGACTGTTGGGAACGAGAACAGGATGATGCAATTGACGCCAAATACGATAGACATCGTCTTGTAGCGACCAATTTTATCCGAAACAGCGCCCCAGAATGGACGGCTGGCGCCGTTGAATAGATTCTGGATCGAAACTGCAATCGCCAGAGTGCCAGCAGCGATACCGAGGCTCTTACCGAAGGGGGCACTATTAGCAACCAGCAGCATGCCACCGAAGTTTACCGAGAAGAATGCCAACCACAGGACCCAGAATTGCGGTGTCTTCAGCATTTGAGCCGAAGTGAAGTCTCTTTCGGTGACAACTGGAGGAGCGTGTTTGACACCCTTTTGTTCGCCTGGGAACTTAATGATCAGTGCGATTGCGATAATCATCAGACCTTCGATCAAGCCTGTGTATGCAAATGCAGAACCAACGCCGCGTGTCTTCAACATGCCGCTAATCAGTGGCAGGAAAGGCACAACACCCAAACCGTAGCCAGCAGCTGTAAATCCAGATGCCATACCGCGCTTCTCCGGGAACCATCGGTTAGCTGTGTTTATCGCGGTACCATAGACGACACCAACGCCGGCACCAGCCAATGCGTACAGTGCGTACAGGGCTGGGGCAGTTTCAGCTTGCCCCATGAATGTCCAACCAACCGAAATCATGATACCGCTGACAATCAGTGCGCCCTTAGGACCGAATTTATCGACGACGAAGCCGCCACTTGGTTGAGAAATTGCTTGAATAACTTGCGACAGCGTAAACGCGATTTGAACGGCAGTAAGCGAAATCCCCAATTTTCCTTGCAGCGGGGCTGCATACAGCGTCCAGGAATACTGGACACCAGAGATCATACACATCAGCAAAACAGCTAATATTAGGTAAAACCAACGATTTTCTAGCAAACCGGCTGATTGACCTTTCTGCGCGTAATCCATTTCATCCTCTCGAAAAATTTGATTGGTTGGCAAAATAGCGACATCAAGCCCCGACCCGAGCTTCCAGTTCGGCGAGCCGCTTGCACAAGTTGAGCTCGTCCTGAAAGCGGCTCGTTTCGTCCCGAATGACGGCGACGATTCCACTCAATTGCCCCGGCGCCGAGTAAAGCAGCGCAACGGTGAATGCGATCGACAATGCACGCCCGTCCTTGTGCACGGCGGACACTTTCAGCACATCGTTGCCGTAGCGCGTGTGACAGGTCTGCATCGTCTTCTCATAGCCTTCCCAATGACGCGCCTGCAAGCGCTGCGGAATAATGAGGTCGAGCAACCTGCCGATCGCTTCGCTCTCGGTGAAACCGAATATCCGCTCCGCTGCCGAATTCCAGAGCGTGATCTTTCCTTCGGTGTCCGAGACAATGATTGCATCGCCCAAGGCCGCAACCAGTTGTTCGAGATCGATCGTCGTTTGCATGGCGCTGTCTCACTTCATTGCTTGCCCTGCAGGGGCGGTGTTGAAAGAATCCGCCGCGACGCGCATCGAAGGCCGGGCTCGAAGACACCGCCTCTTTGTGCGCCGGCGACGTACCGGCATGCGTATCGCAGTCAAACGGCTTTGGCCTCATGCATCTTGGCGATTTGTTGCACCGTGTAGCCTAGCTGCGCAAGCACCTCGTCCGTATGCTCACCAAGAAGCGGCGATGCCGTAATCTCGGGCTTCATGTCCGAGAACTTGATCGGGCTGCCGACCGTCAGGTACTTGCCGCGCACCGGGTGGTTCACCTCGACGATCGAACCCGTCTTGCGCATCGACTCGTCGTAGGCGAGCTCCTTCATGTTGAGCACCGGAGCGCAGGGAATGTCGAACTTGCGCAGAATATCGACGGCCTCGTACTTCGTCTTGCCGGCGAGCCACTCCTCGATCTTCTCAAAGATGTCGAAGATATGGGGCTGACGTGCCTCGGGCGTGTTGTAGTCCGGGTCGTTGATCCATTCGGGACGCCCGATCGCGCGACAGATCGGCTCCCACGCTTGGCCCTGAATCGTGAAGTAGATATAGGCGTTCGGATCGGTTTCCCATCCCTTGCACTTGAGCACCCAGCCCGGCTGCCCGCCGCCGCCCGCGTTGCCGCCGCGTGGCACGACATCGGTGAATGTGCCGTGCGGATACTGCGGATACTCCTCGAGGTAGCCGACGCGCTCGAGACGCTGCTGGTCGCGCAGCTTGACGCGGCACAGGTTCAGCACTGCGTCCTGCATCGAGACGGCCACCTTCTGGCCTTTGCCCGTCTTGTCGCGGCCGATCAGCGCCGTCAGGATGCCGATGGTCAGGTGCATGCCGGTGTTGCTGTCGCCAAGCGCCGCGGCGCTGACGGTCGGCGGACCGTCCCAGAAGCCCGTCGTCGAGGCCGCGCCACCCGCGCACTGGGCAACGTTCTCGTAGACCTTCAGGTCCGAGTAGTGATGGCCTTCGGAGAAGCCCTTCACCGACGCCACGATCATCTTCGGATTGAGCTCGTTGATGCGCTCCCACGAGAAACCCATCCGGTCGAGAGCGCCGGGGCCGAAGTTCTCGACGAGCACGTCCGATTCGCCGATCAGCCGCTCGAGGACTTCCTTGCCTTCTGGCTTTTTCGTGTCGAGCGTGAGTGAACGCTTGTTGCTGTTGAGCATCGTGAAGTACAGCGCGTCCGCGTCGGGGATATCGCGCAGTTGGTTGCGCGTCACGTCCCCCGAGCCGGGACGCTCGACCTTTATCACGTCGGCGCCGAACCAGGCGAGCAGCTGCGTGCAGGCCGGCCCGGCCTGAACGTGCGTGAAGTCGATGATCTTGATTCCTTTGAGTGGAAGGTTCATTTTCGTTCTCCTAGTAATATTGATGTCAGGCGTCAGTTCTGTTTCGCCGAGTGCGGATTGAGGTTCGTCAAGCGACCGCTTTCCGTGCCGGCCGATTCGTCGATGACAGCGTTGATGAGGGCGGGCTTACCGAGCTTGAGCGCTTCGTTTACCGCGTTTTCGAGCTCAGGCGTCGTTGTGGCGTGGTAGCCGATGCCACCGAACGCTTCGATCAGCTTGTCGTAGCGCGCATTCTTGACGAACACGGTCGGGGCGACATCCTTGGTTCCAGACGGATTCACATCCGTACCGTGATACACGCCGTTATTGTTGAAGACGACAATGCAAATCGGCAGGTCATAACGGCAGATCGTCTCGATCTCCATGCCGGAAAATCCGAATGCGCTGTCGCCGCAGATCGCGATCACCGGCTTGCCGGTTACGATTGCCGCGCCGACGGCGTAACCCATCCCGACGCCCATGACGCCCCACGTGCCGACGTCGAGGCGCTTGCGCGGCTCGTACATGTCGATAACCGCACGTGCAAAATCAAGCGTGTTTGCACCTTCGTTCACCAGCGAGATGCCCGGGTTCGCCTTGATGACATCCTTCAGCACGCGCAGCGCGCTGTGGAAGCTCATTGGCGTAGGATCCTTCGCGAGCGTCTCTGCCATCTTCGCCAGGTTCTTGTCCTTGCGCTCGCCCACGGTGCCCAGCCATTCGGCGCTGAGCTTCGGGAAGCTCGAGCCGATCTCGCCGAGCATCGCCGAGACGCACGAACCGATATCACCGATGACAGGCGCGGCAATAGCGACATTGCTGTCGATTTCCGTCGGTGCGATGTCGATCTGGATGAACTGCTTAGGCTTGCCCCAGGTCTTGCCCTTGCCGTGCGCGAGCAGCCAGTTCAGGCGTGCGCCTACGAGCATCACGACGTCGGCCTCCGCCAGCACGAACGAACGCGCGGCCGACGCTGATTGCGGATGGGTATCGGGCAAGAGGCCCTTGGCCATCGACATCGGCAGATAGGGAATGCCCGTCTTTTCGACGAGCTCACGAATCTGGGCGTCGGCTTGCGCGTAAGCCGCACCCTTGCCGAGCAGGATCAGCGGACGCTTTGCGCTTTTCAACAGGTCGACCGCCCGCTTGATGGAGTCGGGCGCGGGCAGCTGACGCGGCGCCGGATCGACCACCTTGATCAGCGACTCGCGGCCCGTTTCGGCGTCGATCGCCTGGGCCAGCAGCTTCGCTGGCAGGTCGAGGTAGACGCCGCCCGGACGGCCCGATACGGCAGCGCGAATGGCCCGCGCGACGCCGACGCCGATGTCTTCAGCGTGCAGCACGCGGAAGGCGGCCTTTGCGTGCGGCCTGGCGATGGCGAGCTGATCCATCTCTTCGTAATCGCCCTGCTGCAAGTCGACGATCTCGCGCTCGCTCGAGCCGCTGATCAGGATCATCGGAAAGCAGTTCGTCGTCGCGTTGGCCAACGCCGTCAGGCCGTTCAGGAAGCCAGGGGCAGAAACGGTCAAGCAAATGCCAGCCTTCTTGGTGATGAAGCCGGAAATCGCGGCTGCGTTGCCTGCGTTCTGCTCATGACGAAAACTGATGACGCGCATGCCTTCGGCCTGCGCGAGACGCGCCAAATCGGTAACCGGAATCCCGGGCAAGCCGTAGATGTTCTCGATGCCGTTCAGCTTCAGTGCGCCGATGACGAGATGAAAGCCGTCGGTCATCTCTGTCTTCTGTTGCAGTGTGTCCTCTGCAGCGGAGCGCTGCAGGTTACTTCCGGCTACCGCCTTGCGGGTTGCGCGTTGATCTTTGTCGAAATCTAGCATGACACATTCCTTAATTAATGCCTGGTTGGATATTCATTGCCTTTCGTGCACCGCGCTTTGTAGCGAGGCAGTCCTGCGATTGGCTGCAGTGCGAGATTTGATAGAGCGTAATCCCCGGTAGGATCACAGGACCTGGCCGGAAACTGAACGATGGTCGCAGGCGCGGCGGCACCGTTGATCCCAGTATTGATGCACCAGTCAATTGCGGCAATCAACGCTCTCTTGGATTCTTGTAAGGTTTGGCTTACCCAACGCCCGTTCTCGGGGATTCACCGAGGCATCTAAACCCCGTCTCAATGGATAGCTATTCAATTCCATCTCGAAATACCTTTCCGGATCGACTGATGCCCGAGGCTGTCAGGAAAATCTGACAGAAAGTCGGCACGGAGTCGATTCCGCTACCTGGTCAGCAAGTATTGAATTCAGGGCGAACTCTCGACGTTCATACAAAGCGTGCACCGAGAGATGGAAGCCACCTTCGCCGGGAACAACCGACCGGCGAATGGCCAATGGTCAACGGTCAACGTAGCGCAGGAAGACAACAATGAGCACACTCGCGGCCTGTACCCAAGCGGAGCACACCGTAGACCCGTGGCGTGAATTCGCTCGCGGCCCCTGGATGAAGGGAATCGACGTCAGAAATTTCATCATTGCCAACGTCACGCCTTATGAAGGCGACGGCACCTTCCTGTCCGGTCCAACCGAGCGAACTACAGCCGTGTGGGCCGCCTTGCAGCCGTACTTTCGCGAAGAAGCCCGCAAGGGCGTGCTCGATGTCGATCCCGCAACGCCGTCGACAATGACCTCGCACGCGCCCGGGTATATCGACAGGCCCAACGAAGTGATCGTCGGCCTTCAGACAGACAAGCCATTCAAGCGAGCCATCATGCCGTGGGGTGGTCTTCGAATGGTCGAGAGCGGCCTGCACGCGATCGGGATGAAGGTTGACCCGCAAGTCGCCGAGATCTTCACGCAATATCGCAAGACCCATAACGACGGCGTGTTCGATGTGTATACGCCGGAGATTCTTGCATGCCGCAAGTCGCACATCATCACGGGCTTGCCCGATGCCTACGGGCGTGGCCGAATCATCGGCGACTATCGACGGGTGCCGCTGTATGGCGTAGCGCGCCTGCTCGAAGATAAGGCCGCCGAGCGCGCGCAGATCGACGGCATGTGGCCGACGGACGACGTCATCCGCCTGCGGGAAGAACTGGCGGAGCAGACCCGCGCGTTGCACGACTTCGTGAAGATGGGACAGGCCTACGGCTTCGATCTCACGCGGCCGGCGCAGACCGCGGCAGAGGCGGTGCAATGGACCTACTTCGCCTATCTCGGCGCAGTCAAGGAGGCCAATGGCGCTGCAATGTCTATTGGCCGACTTTCGACCTTCCTCGATATCTACGTTGGACGCGACCTCGCGGACGGGACGCTGAACGAAGCGGGCGCGCAAGAGTTGATCGACCAGCTCGTACAGAAGCTGCGCATCGTCCGCTTCCTCCGCACGCCGGAGTACGACAGCCTGTTTTCGGGAGACCCTTATTGGGCCACCGAATCGATTGGCGGCATGGACCTGAATGGTCGCACGCTGGTCACCCGAACCAGCTTCCGCATGCTGCAAACGCTGCGCAACCTGGGGCCGGCCCCCGATCCCAACCTGACCGTGCTGTGGTCGAAACACCTGCCTCAGCCGTTCAAGCGCTTCTGCGTGGCGATCTCGCGCGATACCTCCGCCTTGCAATACGAAATCGACGACCTGATGCGCCCCTTCCACGGCGACGACTATGGGATTGCCTGCTGCGTTTCGGCGATGCGCATCGGTAAGCAAATGCAGCTCTTCGGCGCGCGGGCGAACCTCGCCAAGTGCCTGCTCTACGCCATCAATGGCGGCCGCGACGAAATCAGCGGCGAGCAGGTTGGACCCTTCGCGCGGGCCGTCACAGGCGACGTGCTGGCCTACGACGACGTGATGGCAAAGTTCGATGCAATGATGGAATGGCTCGCGCGCACCTATGTGCACGCGATGAACTGCATCCACTACATGCACGACAAGTACTTCTACGAGCGCCTGGAGATGGCACTGCATGACCGGGACATTCTGCGCACCATGGGCTTCGGAATCGCCGGGCTCTCGGTGGTAGCAGACAGTCTATCCGCAATCAGGTACGCAAAGGTCATCCCGATCCGCAGCGCCAACGGGATCGTGGAGGACTATCAGATCGACGGGACTTTCCCGACGTTTGGCAATAACGATGAGCGGGTCGACTCGATTGCAGCCGACCTGGTCGAGCGCTTCATGACGAAGTTGCGCAAGCACGCGTGCTATCGCGGGGCAGTGCACACGCAGTCGGTGCTGACCATTACGTCGAATGTGGTGTACGGCAAGGCCACCGGCAACACGCCGGACGGACGGCGTGCCGGCGAGCCGTTCGCGCCGGGCGCGAACCCGATGCACGGCCGCGACCATATCGGCTGGCTCGCATCGTGCCTGTCGGTCGCGAAGATTCCCTACGTGCATGCGCTAGACGGCATCTGCTACACGGTGTCCGTCGTGCCGACCGTCACGCGTCTTGCCGAAGAGGAAGGGCTCGATCGCGCGATCCAGGTGTTCGATACGTATTTCGGCCAGGGCGGCTATCACATGAACCTGAACGTCGTGAACAAGGAAACGCTGCTTGACGCGATGGACCATCCGGACCAGTACCCTCAGCTGACGATTCGCGTCTCTGGCTATGCGGTGAAGTTCATTCGGTTGACGCGGGAGCAGCAGCTCGACGTCATCAACCGCACTTTCCATGGGGCCGTGTGATGCCACGTCATGATCTGCCGCCGGATACAGGCAGCCTCGCCGTGTCGGTCAGCCGCCACGAACTGGGCGCCATCCGCTCGCCTGAGGCGCCGGAGACGGAAGGGTTCACGGACGAGTTCGGCAAGTTCGGCTATGTTCATTCCCTCGAAACCGGCTCCGTGGTCGACGGGCCGGGGGTTCGTGCGACGCTGTTCCTCGCCGGATGCATGCTGCGGTGTCAGTATTGCCATAACCCGGATACGTGGCACCTGAAGCGCGGCACGCGGGTAACTGCGGACGCGGCCATCGCGCGGCTTGGCGACTTCGCGCCGGCGCTGCACGCGATGAACGGCGGGCTGACGCTATCCGGCGGCGAGCCGCTCGTGCAGATTGGCTTTTCGAGGCGGATCTTTGCTGCCGCAAAACAGTTTGGCCTGCATACCGCGTTGGACACGTCGGGATTTCTTGGTGTGCGGGCGGACGACGCCTATTTGAACCATGTCGACCTCGTGCTGCTCGATATCAAATCGGGCGATCCGGCTCTCTACCGCCGTCTCACAGGCGTGGATCTCGCGCCAACGTTGCGCTTCGTCGAGCGGCTAGCGGCGCTCGGCAAACCGGTCTGGGTTCGCTATGTACTGGTGCCCGGCCTGACCGACGAGCCTGCCCATGTCCGCGCCCTCGCCCGGTTGGTGGCACCAATGCGCAATGTGGAATGGGTCGAAGTACTGCCTTTCCACCAGATGGGCGCCTTCAAATGGCGGGCCCTGGGGCTGGACTACCCTCTCGAAGAAACCCACCCTTGTACTGCCGAGCTTGCCGCCCAGGTCATTGCCCAGTTCCGCGACGAAGGCTGCCGCGCGAGATAGCCACGCGTTCGATCACGTGCCGTCATGCGGCGAATCGAGCCTCTTATTGAGGAAAGAGCCATGTCAGTGACCAACACCGGAGACGCACTCCGCACCTTGCCGAATCCTGCGACGCAGGCAATCCATTTGCCTTTCTTAATGGCGCGGCTAGCCTCGCACGTCTTCTACTTCATCCAATATGCGCTGCGTTCGGCGCCGGGCGTGATGGTCCCGGAGATGAGCGCGACGTTCGGGCTGTCCACGCTTGGCGTCACGATGATCAAGGAAGTCAATCCGGAGAACGTGAAGGGCAGCGCCGCCGGCGCCATGAATTTCCTCGTGTTCACGCTCAGCGCGTTGCTCGCACCCGCCTTCGGCCTCGCTCGCGCAGCACACGCTCGAACGGCTAGAGGGGTAAAGGCATGAAGCTGTGGATAGGCAATCTGCCGCCGAACAAGAGCGACGAAGACATCCGGGCGTTTGTGCGGAAATATACGCGGATCGAACTCGACGCGATGACCCGCATTGACGGCGATGGGTCACGCCCCGGCGTACTGATTGAAATCGGCGGAGCCAATCAGTTGTTGCTATTAGGCATGCAACGGCGCTTGCACCAGATGTCTTGGGATCAGCATTTGCTCACCGTGCACATCATGTTCTTCTCGAACCAAGGCTAGGCGCCGGACGAAACGGGGCCTTCATGCAACGTTGCCGCGAAGGCCGGCTAGCCGTCCCTTGGTGGGTTCGAATTGAACGGCATTTCCAAAGGAAAAGACGATGTTGTCTTGAGGATCCCGCTGGTGGCGACGCAGACTGTGGCGGGCAACCGCTCAATCTGCCTCATTAGATTTTCGGTCAGTTCTCGGCCGGTGCATACCGGCATCAACGGAATGTCATCGATCGGCTCTTCTGGATAGAGCTCGCTGCATTGTCCGCCGACACGGGCAAGCGAGTCGAAGCGATGCGCTCCCTTCTCCTGCAGTGGCGCCTCAACTCGATCATCTGCCGTTGGTGTAAGCCAATTCTGACGGGATATCCAGACAGGATTCATTGCAGCGACATTCTGGCGCGCCAATACTACCTGCAGCCCAGATCGAGTTTGCGTTTGAAACAACCCTATCCACCGGAGCCGTACGCATGCCCACTGTGACCGATACCGTCTCTCGCGTTGCCGAGCCGACCCATTGCATCATCGAATATGCGACTGACACATTGCAAAGGGGCGCATTATTTCTGGATCTGCTGCGCCAGCGAGGAAACATCTACCTCGATCACGCGAGTGCCGGCAAACCGCCAGTCCTTGCGTTCAAGTACGAAGTTGTCGCGGATGGTCGCGAACTGCCACAAGCGGTCAACTTTTCATTGGCCCGCATCATTCCGCCCGATGGCGTCGCCGCGCCGGACCCGATGAAACGCCCATTCGTCGTCATCGATCCGCGCGCGGGACATGGCCCAGGTATCGGGGGCTTCAAGATGGACAGCGAAATCGGCATCGCACTGCGCCAGGGGCACCCATGCTACTTCCTGTTCTTCCACCCGTACCCGGAGCCGGGCCAGACGATCGAATCCGTCGCACGAGCCGAAGCCGCGTTTCTGGAACGGGTAGCCCAATTGCATCCGGACGCCGAGGCCAAACCGTTCGTGATTGGGAATTGTCAAGGAGGATGGGCGCTCCTGATTCTGGCTGCAGCAGAGCCCGAGCGCGTCGGGCCGATTCTGCTCGCGGGATCGCCCGTCTCGTACTGGGCTGGCGTCGAAGGCAAGAACCCGATGCGTTATACAGGTGGCATGCTCGGGGGAACATGGCTCGCGTCGCTCGCCGGCGATCTCGGGAACGGCATGTTCGACGGTGCCTATCTGGTCAACAACTTCGAACAGATGAATCCGGCGAACACCTACTGGAACAAGCTCTACAACGTCTACGCGAATATCGATACCGAAGCGGAGCGCTTCCTCGAGTTCGAGCGCTGGTGGGGTGGCCATTTCCTAATGAACAAGGAAGAAATGGAATGGATCACGCAAAACCTCTTCGTCGGCAATCGTTTGTCCGCAGGCGAGGTGGTGTCGGCCGACGGCAACATTCGTATCGATTTGCGCAACATCCGTTCTCCCATCATCGTGTTCGCCTCGTGGGGCGACAACATTACGCCGCCGCAACAGGCACTGAACTGGATTCCTGACCTGTACGACAGTGTCGAGGAGATCCGAATCCACGAACAGACGATCGTCTATTGCCTGAACGAAAAGATCGGTCATTTGGGAATATTCGTCTCCGCGGGTGTCGCGAAGAAGGAGCATGCGGAATTCATCAGCGCGCTCGATCTGATCGATACTCTGCCGCCCGGTTTATATGAGGCGGTGATTGAGGATATGCGGTCGGATCTGCCGGGATTGGAGTTTGTCAAGGGGCGCTACCTGATCCGCTTCGAAGCGCGCGAGATCGACGACATACTTGCACTCGATGACGGGCGCGACGACGAGCGCGCATTTGAAGTTGTCAAGCGAATCGCCGAAATCAATCAGAGCCTCTATGAGAATTTTGTATCCCCATTTGTGAAAGCTGCATCGAATCCGTGGACGGCCGCGTGCACCAGGCTGATGAACCCTGCACGCGTCGAGCGCTGGACGCTGTCAGACCTGAATCCGGCGATGTGGGGTGTCAAGATCACGGCTGATGCAGTGCGTGCGCACCGCCAGGCGGTTTCGCCCACGAACCCACTGCTTGAAAGCGAGCATGGCATATCGGATTCGATCGCGCATGGGCTCGATACTTATCGGGAATGCCGCGACAGCGCAGTCGAGATGGTGTTCAAGGCAGTCTACGATTCACCGTGGCTCGCGGCACTGGTCGGCCTCAAGCGTGAGTCCGCGCAACAACGCCTGCACGAGGCCGATAGCTGGCTTAACGAAGAAGTCAAGCGCCTTAAGCTCCGTGAGCTTGAAGCGTCGTTCGAGCATGGCACTTTCCTTGACGGCGCGATGCGGGTACTGGTCTATTGCGGCCGCGAACTCCATGTCGTCGACGAGCGTCCGTTCAATGCGATGCGCAAGTTGCTTCACGAGTCAGGGCTCGACCGCACAATCCGTCTTGCTGACCTGAAGCAGGCAGCCAAGCGTCAGACGTTCCTCGTGCTGTGGGACGAAGAACGCGCGGTGGCGGGCCTTACGCAACTGCTCCCGACAACGTCCGAGCGCCGCCGGGCACTCGACGCCGCGCGAGCACTCGCGGCTACGCGTGGCGACATCGCGCCGGCGCAACAGGTCCGCCTCGACCGCGTTGCCGGCAGGCTCGGCCTCGCCCTGCGAGAAAAGCCCCTGAAATCGACTGTACTGCCTTGATGGCGGAGCACGCTGTGAGATGCAAACGCGAGAAATATCGCACTATCTTGAACAACTGGAGGCCTGAATGCCAGACGTAGCCAATCAGCCGCTTGCCGGCCGGAAAGCATTGATTCTTGGAATCGCAAACGAGCATTCCGTCGCCTACGGCTGCGCGCGCGCATTTCGCGAAATGGGTGCCGAACTGGCGCTCACGTACGCGAGCGAGAAGGCGAAGGCCTACGTCGAGCCGCTGAGCCGGGAGCTTGGAGCTACTCTGCTAATGCCCCTCGATGTGTCGAAGCCGGGTGAACTGGAAGCGCTTTTCGATGTCGTGCGAACAACATGGGGACGGATGGACATCGGCGTGCATTCGATCGCATTCGCGCCAAAGCAAGACCTGCAGGGCGGCCTCATTAACAGCTCCCCTGAAGGCTTTGCGAAAGCCATGGACATATCATGTCATTCGTTCATCCGCATGGCGCGACTCGCTGCGCCCCTGATGGACGAGGGCGGGTCGCTGTTCGCCATGAGTTACCTTGGCGCTACGCGTGTCGTGCCGAACTACGACTTGATGGGGCCGGTCAAGGCGGCGCTTGAAGCATCCTGCCGATACCTTGCAAGCGAACTCGGTCCGCGACGCATACGCGTTCATCCGATCTCACCGGGGCCGCTGAAGACACGGGCTGCATCCGGACTCAAGGACTTCGATTTGCTGCTCAACGAGGCGCTCGAGCGCGCGCCGATGGGTGAACTCGCCGACATCATGGATGTCGGTTACGCCTGTGCCGCTCTGGCGTCACCGTTCGCACGGCACATCTCGGGCAACACTATCTTTGTTGACGGCGGCGTCAGCATCATGGCTTGACCGCGGCGGTTCGAAAGCCGGCCCCCCGGACCCAACCTCTACTTGTGATGGATACTGGCATGAAACTTTGGATCAACAGTCTTCCCCCCGGAAATAGCAACGAAGTCCAGCGTGCGCCAGGAAATAACCTTGTTGTGCTTCAGGTGAGACGGCAGCTTTCAAGATTAGTATGGAGACAGACGTGCTAAGCGCGCATGAGCTTGCTACATTGATGCTCGTTAAGGCCGGCAATCTTGCCCATGTCCTTGACCGCGTCGAACTGGGCGTCTTGCATGAGCAGCAGCTGGTAACCGTCGAACGCGGACGGACCGGATATATAAATGCCAGTTTAACTTCGCGCGGCGACGCGATTCTTCACGCGATCTCGCAAGCTCGGAGTTGATTTGTGTCGCTTGCCTGAAAAGGCCACGTGCGGTCGAAAAAGCGCCACCGATCCAGCAAACGGCTTGCCCGGGATACACGCGCACCGGAAATTCTCGAAACCGAGCATGGGCCGAGTGCGCCGCTTGATCGCGCGGTGGTCCTGCACGATGATGTTGTTCAGGTACTACGCCGAAATGGCACCATTCGGCGGCCTCCTGACAAAGCACGCGCGCGCCCTGGCGAGCGCCGCATCGACGGCCCGCAACTTCGCGGGTAAATCGCCAACGACTCGCAAGTCCCCGCCATCACAGAATGTGACATCACTCTGCCAGTGATGAAGAGATTGCTTGAAAGCGCCTGCACCGTGTCCCGGATTGCATAAATATGTAGTATCGCAGCCGAGCACAACCTTGTAGCCTTTCCAGGATCGCGCCTCGCCCTGAGGCGAAAGGCTGATGGGATGTGCCTCTGAGGGGGAAAAGCCACCGCCCGCTGCGTCAAGCTATGCAAGGCCGACAACGGCGAACGTGAGATCGGGTTCCCTTGCACTGCCGTCTGCGACAAACGTGGAGAGAGAATGCATGATTTGCGTACTGATCGCCGATGACCACGCATTGATGCGTGAGGGCCTGCGGCATATCCTCGAGAGGGCAACCGGATTCCACGTGGTAGGCGAAGCGGCCGACGGCAACGCGGCGTTGCGCCTTGGGCGCAGCACGCCTGCGCAGGTCATGCTGGTGGACCTGTCAATGCCAGGACGCAATGGCCTTGAGGTCGTACGCCAATTGAAAAAAGAAAACGTGCCCGTGCGCGCGATCGTGTTGACCATGCACGGCGAGCACCAGTACGCGGAACGTGCGTTCAAGTGCGGCGCGCGGGGCTATCTGACCAAGGAGAGCGCAATGACGGATCTGGTCACTGCGATCACCAAAGTCGCGAGCGGCGGCGTCTACCTGAGCCCCTCCATGGCCGAGCGCATGGCCTGCAACCTGGACCGGGACGCCGAGGCGTTGCCGCACGAACAGCTATCGGATCGTGAATTCGACGTCTTCAGACGGCTTGTGAGTGGCGAGACGATCTCCGAGATCGCAAACGGGCTGAGCATCAGCTCCAAAACGGTCAGCACCTACAAAATGCGGATTCATCAAAAGATGCAGATGAACAACGACGTTGCACTCATTCGTTACGCGTTGAAAAACGGTCTGTGCAGCGCCCCAGGTGAAGATGCGTAAGCGTCGCTTTCTGCTGAAATGCAACGAAATCTTGCCGGGAGGCTGGATGGACCCACGCAAGGCATCAATTGGCCTCACCAACGAACTCTTTCGCCAGGTGGTGGAGGCGGCGCCCAACGCCATGGTAATGGTGGACAGCGCTGGCCGGATCGTTCTCGTGAACGCGCAGACGGAGAAGCTGTTTGGCTATGAGCGCGACGAACTGATCGCGAAGAGCATCGAAACGCTCGTGCCCGAGCGCTTCCGTGCTGCTCACCCAGGCTACCGCAGTGCTTTCTATGGGGACCTTAAGAGCCGTCCAATGGGAATTGGTCGCGAGCTTTACGCGCTGCGCAAGGACGGTTCCGAGTTCCCGGTCGAGATCGGACTCAATCCGGTTAGAACGCCCGAGGAAGTATTTGTGCTCAGCGCGATTGTCGATATCACGGCGCGAAAGCGTGCGGAGCAGGAACTGCTTAGAAAGACGGATGATCTGGCCCGCTCCAATCACGACCTTGAACAGTTTGCCTACGTGGCCTCTCATGACTTACAAGAGCCGCTGCGTGCAGTCGCCGGCTCCTTGCAAATGCTGCAACGCCGATATCAGGGCCAACTGGATCCACGGGCCCATGAGTTCATAGCGCATGCGGTGGATGGCGCTACCCGCATGCAGGCACTCATCGACGACCTGCTCACCTATTCCCGTGTGGGTCGATCGGTAGATACACGGCAGCCGACTGACTGCGGACAAACACTTACTCAGGCGCTAAGGAGTTTGAGCGTCGTGATCGAGGAAGCCGGCGCGCAGATTAGCCGCTCTGCGTTGCCAACGGCGCTTGCGACTCCCACGCAACTGACGCTGTTGTTTCAGAATCTGGTCGGAAACGCTATCAAGTTTCGGCACAAGGACCGTCCCGTGCAGATCGATGTAGGTGCCCAACGTCAGGGCGATTCATGGATGTTCTGGGTCAAGGACAATGGAATCGGCATCGACCCTCAGTATTTTGAGCGCATCTTTCTGGTATTCCAGCGCCTCCATACCCGCGCCGAACATCCCGGCACGGGAATCGGTCTTGCCCTATGCAAGCGAATCGTTGAACAGCACGGCGGCCGCATCTGGGTCGAGTCCGCTCCGGATAAGGGCACGACGTTCTTTTTTACTCTGTACGCGAAGGTGGATGACGGAACTCCGTCGCGATAACATCCCAACGGCCACCATGGTTACCAACGCATCCGACGAACTCCTTCATATCCTCCTCGTGGAAGACAGTCCCACTGACGTGATGATGACACGTGAAGCGCTTGAATATTTCAAGGTACTGAATCCGCTGCATGTGGTAGACGACGGCGTGGAGGCAATGGAATACCTGAGGCATGAGGGAAAACACTGCGCCGCACCCCGTCCGGGACTCATCATTCTCGATCTCAATCTACCGCGAAAGAGCGGGCGGGAAGTGCTCGAGGATGTGAAAACGGATCCGGAACTGATGAACATCCCAGTGGTCGTGCTGACCACCTCCAAATCAGAGGAGGATGTGGCGAGATCATACGGGCTCCATGCCAATTGTTACATTACGAAGCCGGTTGATTTCAACAAATTCATCGACGTCGTACGAAGCATCAATGAGTTCTGGTTTGGCATAGTGACGCTGCCGCCCAGCGAACCATGAGTACGTCGAAGGAAATCGGGATTCTCCTGCTCGAAGATAGCATCAGCGATGCGTTCTTGATTGAAATGGCGCTGGCGGATGTGGTGGAATTCGAGCATCGGCTGGTTCGGGCCGAACGTCTGTCGGACGGCCTGGCTCGCGCACAATCCATGCCTTTCGATGTCGTGCTTCTGGATCTTGGACTGCCCGATGCCCAGAAGCTGGACACAGTCAGAACATTCATTCGGCTATCGCCGGATGTTCCGGTACTGGTTCTCACGGGTCTGGACGACGCATCGGTCGGCTTACTGGCCATACAGGAAGGTGCGCAAGACTACCTTCTAAAGCGAGATATCCATCCGTCGGAGCTGGGTCGCACAATTCGTTACGCCATCGAACGTCATCACATCGCGGCGGCTCTTAGAGCGAGTGAGGAGCGATTTCAACTCGCCGTGGCCGGAGCTACCGCGGGGTTGTGGGATTGGAATCTGCAGACTGGTGCAATGTATATTTCGCCCTATTTCAAGAAAATCATGGGCTACGAGGATAGCGAACTGCCTAATGAAGCGCGAGTGCTCCGGGATGCCATTCACCCGGAAGACACCGATCGGGTATCCGCCAGCCTTATAGCGCATCTGGAGCATAAACGCGTCTACGACGAGGAGTATCGAGTTCAAACCAAGTCGCGCGATTTCCGGTGGGTTCAGTCTCGTGGGCAAGCACTGTGGAACGATTCCGATCAGCCTTATCGCATGGTGGGCTGGATCATGGATATTACAGATAGGAAACGGGCTGATGACGCACTGCGCGAATCGCGCGAAGAACTGCAGCGCCTGTCGGCGAATATTCAGCACGTACGGGAGGAGGAGAAGAATCATATCGCACGCGAACTGCACGACGATCTTGGGCAGCAGTTGGCGACGCTGAAAGTGGAAGCCGCCAAGATCGAAGACCAGCTTATGGCTGCTGAGACGCCCGCGCCGCTTGCCAACTTGCACAAAGTTTACTTACTGATCGACCAAATCATTGGTTCGGTAAGGCGGATTGCGGCAGGTCTGCGTCCCACGATGCTCGACGACCTTGGCCTGGTTCCAGCAGTCAACTGGCTAATCGATGAGTTTTCAGCGAGCCACGACTTACAGGTGGTCCGCCGAATTGACGCGGATGACATTGCCTTCAATCACGAGGGCGGCACGGCGGTGTTTCGAATCGTCCAGGAAACGCTGACAAACGTCGCGCGCCATTCGGGTGCGACCTCAGTGACGCTCGAAATCGTGCGCGACGAGACGAATTGCATAGTACGCGTCATAGACAACGGCCGTGGTAGCCCGAGTGACGCGCACCCCAACGCAAACGCCTTCGGCCTGCTGGGAATGCGTGAGCGTGCCGCGCGCCTCGGCGGCTCCATCCGGATCAAGACCGCACCCAATCAAGGCTTCGCTTTGACCGTTGCGTTGCCGCTCGCAACCATCGAAGCCAGCGAGCATTAGATACTCCATTGGAGGACGCCACACACGTAGCTGATTCCACATTTATGTAATGGCCGTCCTTCCCCCTTCCAGTATTATCAAAGCCAGGTAAGGACGGTGAAGGGAGTCCCGGCTCGATGAGCGCTAATACGCTGATCTGTCCACGCTCCGTTTCCGGCACGTAGCTCCGTCCATGCACGGCGACGCCGCCACTCAGCCGATTTCCCAGTCGGGAGTGGCCCGGTCGAACTCACCTCACGACACCTTGCCGCTGAGCTTTCTCGATGTTCGAAGGAGCACCACCATGCAGATAGTTTCCAAAGCCAATCGCGCCTGGTTCCACACCATGACCCTTCTCAGCCCTGATGGAGGGATCCACGTACCGAGAAATCAGCCTGCGCGCCCAGAGTATCGCCACGATTCCTTCCAGAGGTGCGCAGTCAAAATATTGGAACGACACGGTCAGGCTTCTGCCACCGTGGCGTGGAGCGACTCGACCACCGGCCATTATGGCGCGCAACAGTGGCAACGCGCTATCGCGCGGAACAGTGGAATCTGCGCAGTGAGCGGGCAGGTTATTGCCAAAGGTGATGCCGTGTTTCGTCCTCGCCTGAAACTTCCTGCCCCGCCGAACGCCGAGGCAATGATTCTGGCCGCCGTGATGGAAACAATCCCATCAGCGGACGTTATGTAAGCTGATTCTTTCCGCTCAATCTCAACTGCTCGACAGCACCGTCACCGGCATCCAGGAATTAGGATGCAAAAGACCCCGGTCCCACACCTGCCGCTTCCTGTTCCCAATCAAAGCCTTCTCGAAGTCGGCATCGTCCAGGCGTTGCTCGCGTCCCCCTCGTCGGCGAGCCACTCGCGGCCAATAACCTCTTCGGTGATCTTGCGTGACCAGGCACATGGCATGGCGATGCCATGTGCCGACGACTCCGGTTAACTCAGTGCTGCGACCAGTTCCGGGACGATATCGAAAAGGTCACCCACCAATCCGAAATCGGCGACGCTGAATATCGGCGCTTCAGGATCCTTGTTGATCGCGACGATCACCTTAGAATCCTTCATGCCAGCCAAATGCTGAATCGCGCCGGAGATGCCCACCGCGATATAGAGCTGCGGCGCGACGATCTTGCCGGTCTGCCCGACCTGATAATCGTTCGGCGCAAAGCCAGCTTCCACGGCCGCACGCGACGCGCCCAGCGCCGCGTTTAGCTTGTCCGCGAGGGGTTCAAGCACCTTCGTGTAGTTCTCGCCGATGGCGAGGCCGCGGCCGCCTGAAACGACGATGTTCGCGCTCGTCAGTTCAGGGCGGTCGAGCTTCGTCACTTTGCGGAGCACGAACCGCGACATGCCGCTGTCCGCGGGAGCTTCAATCTTTTCGATCGCGGCACTGCCGCCAACCGCCGCGACCGCATCGAAACCCGTCGTGCGCACCGTGATGACCTTGATCGGATCCTGACACTGCACAGTCGCTACCGTATTTCCTGCGTAAATCGGCCTTTGAAAGGTGTCCGCGCTGACCACCGCCGTGATATCGCTGATCTGAGCGACGTCGAGCTTCGCCGCCACGCGCGGCGCGACGTTCTTGCCGTACGCGGTCGCCGGCGCGAGGATATGCGAGTAGTTCCTGGCGATGATGAGTACCGTCGCTTCGACGTTTTCTGCGAGCCCCGCCTCGAGCTGCGGAGCGTCAGCGAGCATCACCTTCGCGACGCCAGCAATCTTCGCGGCCGCTTCGGCGGCGCCCTGCGCGTTATGGCCCGCCACGAGCAAGTGGATTTCTCCACCGATCTTCTGCGCGGCGGCAACAGTGCTTAGCGTCGCGCCCTTGACCGACGCGTTGTCGTGTTCGGCAATTACAAGAATCGTCATTTTCCTTACCCCTCTATCAGAGAACCTTCGCGTCGGTCTTCAGCTTCTCCACCAGCGTCTTCACGTCTGGTACTTTCACGCCTGCGCTGCGCTTGGGCGCCTCGGTCACTCTCAACGTCTTCAGACGCGGCGTGATGTCGACGCCGAGGTCTTCAGGCTTGATGGTCTCGATCGGCTTCTTCTTCGCCTTCATGATGTTCGGCAGCGTCACGTAACGCGGCTCATTTAGGCGCAGGTCGGTCGTGATCACGGCTGGAAGCACCACCGACAGCGTCTCCGTGCCGCCGTCCACCTCGCGCTCCACGACTGCACGACGGTCAGCGATCGCTACCTTCGAAGCAAAGGTAGCTTGCGGCAGGCCCGCCAGCGCGGCAAGCATCTGGCCGGTCTGGTTCGAGTCGTCGTCGATCGCCTGCTTGCCAAGGATCACAAGCAGCGGCGCTTCCTTGTCGAGCAGCGCCTTGAGGAGTTTTGCCACCGCCAGCGGCTGCAACTCTTCGTTCGACTCGATCAGAATGGCCCGATCCGCGCCGATTGCGAGCGCCGTGCGCAGCGTCTCCTGCGCCTGCACCACGCCCGCCGAGACGGCGATCACCTCGGTTGCCACGCCCGCTTCCTTCAAGCGCACAGCTTCCTCAACTGCGATCTCGTCGAACGGGTTCATCGACATCTTTACGTTTGCGATGTCGACGCCCGTGCCATCCGATTTGGCACTCACTTTTACGTTCGCATCGGCGACACGTTTGACTGGTACGAGAATCTTCACGACATACTCTCCTGGATCGTTTAATGCCGGTTCGCTGCCGAATGACGCCCGCGGGACGCCGATTTCATTTGAGCGCCGGAGCACAGGGTATCGGGCTCCTTCCTTCACATGTTCGGATAATTCGGCCCCCCTCCTCCCTCAGGCGTAACCCACACGATGTTTTGCGTCGGGTCCTTGATGTCGCAGGTCTTGCAATGCACGCAGTTCTGCGCATTGATGACCAGGCGATCGCTGCCATCCTCGCTCTTGACGAACTCGTAGACTGCCGCGGGACAATAGCGGCTTTCCGGGCCGGCATAGGGTACGACGCCGTCATCGTGGGCGGCGGCCCAGCCGGCCTTGCCGCGGCGATCCGCCTTAAGCGTCGCGTGGGCCGTACTGCTCGATCCATCGTGCGGAGGGGCTTTCTGCCCCGATTACGGTCGCCATCCTAACGCTCCCGTCAAAACTGATCATCCGCAAGGGCCAACACGGCTTCCGAACCGTCCGCGCCCGTGATCGATGCCTCGAGCGCAACCGCTTGCGGCAGCAAGTATTCGGCGAAGAACTGGGCGGTCGCGATTTTCGCTTCGTGGAATGAGGGGTCATCAGACAGCTTGCGCGAGGCGACGAGCATGGAGCGGGCCATCTGCCACCCGCCCAGTACAATACCCGCAAGCTTCAGGTACAGGACGCTGCCGATGAATACCGCATTCGGATTGTGCAGCGCATTCGCGACAACAAACTCGACTACCGCCTTCAGCGAGCGCTGCCCCTGCGCGAGATGCTTGTACATCGACTCGAACGGTTTGCCCTGCTCGGCACGCAGCTCATCGATCGTCAACCCGATTTGGGCCAACAACGCGTGCGCGACCGCACCGTGGTCGTGTAGCGTCTTGCGGCCAACGAGATCGTTTGCCTGAATCGCGGTCGTGCCTTCGTAGATCGTGAGGATGCGCGCATCGCGGTAATACTGCGCCGCGCCTGTTTCTTCAATGAAGCCCATGCCGCCGTGGACTTGCACGCCCAGGCTCGTCACCTCAAGCGCCGATTCGGTACTCCAACCCTTCACGACTGGCACGAGAAATTCATAGATCGCCTGGTGTTCGGCACAGGTTGCCGCATCCTGGTGACGGTGCGCGATATCGGCGTGCGCAGCCGCTACGTACGCAAGGGCGCGGGCGGCTTCGGTCAGCGCGCGCATTGTCGCGAGCATTCGCCGAACGTCGGGATGTCGGATGATCGCCACGGACTGCATGGCCGAGCCGTCCACCGGCCGGCTCTGCACGCGCTCTTTCGCATAGGCGGCGGCCTTCTGGTAGGCCGCTTCGCAAAGGGCAATCCCTTGCGTACCGACGCCAAAGCGCGCCGCATTCATCATGATGAACATATACTCGAGGCCGTGGCTCTCCTCGCCAACGAGATAGCCGAGCGCGCCGCCATGATCGCCGAACTGGAGCACCGCCGTCGCGCTTCCCTTGATGCCGAGCTTGTGCTCGATCGACACGCATTGCACATCGTTGCGCTCGCCGAGCGAGCCGTCGTCGTTCACGAGGAACTTCGGCACGATGAATAGCGAAATTCCCTTCACGCCTTCCGGCGCATCCGGCGTGCGCGCCAGCACGAGATGGACGATGTTCTTCGCCATATCGTGCTCGCCCCATGTGATAAAGATCTTCGTGCCGAAGAGGCGGTACGTACCGTCTCCCTGCGGCTCGGCGCGAGTGCGTACCAAGGCGAGGTCGGAGCCTGCCTGCGGCTCGGTGAGGTTCATCGTGCCGGTCCACTCGCCCGAGACGAGCTTCGGTACAAAGCGCTGCTTCTGTTCTTCGCTGCCAGCCGTCAGCAGCGCTTCGATCGCGCCGTCGGTCAGCATCGGGCAAAGCGCGAACGCCAGGTTGGCCGCGTTGGTCATCTCAAAGTATGGCGTCGCAATCAGTTGAGGCAACCCCTGGCCGCCGTACTCGACCGGGTGCTTTACACCCTGCCATCCGCCGGATGCGAATTGACGGAGCGCATTGGCAAAGCCGGGCGGCGAGGTGACTGTACCGTCCTTCCAGGTGCTCGGATGCGTGTCGCCTACAGCGTTAAGCGGCGCAAGCACGTCGCCGCATAGTTTCGCGCATTCTTCGATGACCGCCTGCGCAGTTTCCAGCGTGGCGTCCTCGAAGCCGGGCAAGGCGGACACGCGCTCGAGTCCGGCGAGCTCTGACATGGTGAACAGCATGTCTTTCACGGGTGCGGTGTAACTCATTGCTATGCTCCAATCTCTTTCGTGTTTAGAACCACTCGTGGCTAATGGGGACGCACACGCGAGCGAGCAGCGTGCGGTCATGCCGCATGCAGGGAGCCAAAGGCCCTGCGATCGCTAGACCTCGGCCGCCGCTTCTCGATCAACGCGCTTGTGCCATCGAGCTTGTTTTCGGTTGGTGCGCACGGACGACCACGCGACGGGTCGCGACTTGCGCCGCCACGGTGTCCGCCACGCTCAGCTGCGCCCGGATCGCAAGCGAAGCAGACCGACCAGCATCTCGTTTTCCGCCTCCGCCAACTGTGCGACCGAACGCCCGGCGGCCTCTTGCTGTACTTCGTCAGCCAATCTTTGTTTGAACTCGGGGGTAAGCCGCGGAGTCCCGAGTTCCTTCCACAGAGCTTCAAGCACGGGGGGCATCAGATGGTCAATGAAATGCTGGATGCCACCGGCGCCACCGGCGAGGTGGAACTGAAGGCTTGGCCCCATCACGCCCCAGCGAAGCCCCGGCCCCCAGCTCACCGCGTCATCCGCGTCAGCCGCGCTGAGCACCCCCTGCTCGACGAGATACAACACTTCGCGATACAGCGCCGACTGGAGTCGGTTCGCGACGTGCCCGGGGACCTCCTTGCGCAAGAGAATCGCCCGCTTACCGATGGACTTATAGAACGTCATCGCCTTTTCGATGGCCGCCGGCGATGTCTTTGCACCGCCCACAACTTCAACGAGCGGCACAACATGCGGGGGATTGAACGGATGTCCGATGACGCACCGTTCCGGATGCTCACACTTTGACTGAACAGCACTCATGGTCAGCGACGAGGAACTCGACGCGATCAGTGAATCGGGCGGCGTCACGGCGTCCATCTCAGCGTAGAGCTTGATTTTGAAGTCCAGCCGTTCCGGACCGTTCTCCTGCACGAAGTCGGCCTTCGCCAGCGCTTGCTTCATATCGGGCGTAAACTCCAGACGGTCACGCGAAGCACCGGGAGTCAGCCCGATGCGCGTGAGCACCATCCAGGCATCGTCCACGAACTTGCGCAAGTTGGCTTCCGCGTCCGGCGCCGGATCGGTCGCGATCACGTCGAAGCCGCTGGCCAGGTACTGTGCAGCCCAGCTGGCACCGATGACTCCGGTGCCAACGATGGCAATGCGGCGAATAGGTTTGTCAAAGTTCGTCATCATTTCTCCGTCGGAGTGATTTTCGCGTAGGCCACGCCCGTGAGATTTCCCTGCATGTAGGCCAGTACTCGTTTCGGCGACCCATTGAGTTCAGCGGAGTAGACCGAGCCGCCCAGGTCGGTCACGAACATGCGATTGCCCGGAACGTCCAACGCAAGGCCGATTCCCTCCATCAGATCGTTCAGCACGATTTCCTGGGTCGGCTTGCCGTCAATGGATGTGCGGCTCACAGTGTTGCCGCGCGGGGGATCGCCGCGATCGGTCCAATACAGATGGCGATTCTCCAGGTCGAGCTCCAGATCGATCGGCTCCGGCAGTCCGTCGAACAAAGCGGTAATATCTTGACGATTGGCGGCGTTTTGTCCCGAGGGAATCTCGAGATTCGCGCGGAAGATGCGGCCGCGTTCGCCATTGTCCGGGCCTTTTTGCGTCCAGTAGACGTGCCGCCGCTCAGCGTCAACCGTAATACCCACACACCAGTTCGACGGATCTGCGCGGTCGCCATCGCCGCGGCCGGCTTCCACGAGCGTTTCGATGTGCGAGCCATCGAGATTCGAGCGCATGACCCGCATGCCTTCGCGATCCGACCAATAGAGCTTGCGATTTTTGCTATCGAGATGGATCTGCTTCGGCGTGTAGGTGGCGCCCTCGGGAATGATCGTCGTGCGGTTACGACCGTCAAGATCCGCGCGTTCGATCATCCCATCGTTGCGATCGGGAACACCCATATCCGTCCAATAGACATGCCCCTTCTCCAGATCCAACACGATGCCATCCGGGTGGCGGCATCCCGTGACCAGGGTCTTCAGATCAGAGCCGTCCGGATTCATGGAGAAGATTCGGCCGCCGCTCAAGTCAAGTACGAACAAGCGACCGGCTGATTGATTCATCGCTGCTCCTCCTTCATCTTCCCAAGGGCACCGCTCGACAGCAATGCATCGATATCCCTCGCGCCGAAGCCGAGGTCCTTCAAAACATCCTCGTTGTGTTCGCCAAGAGACGGGGCGCGCCTGGCCGACACCTTGCTTACGCCATGCACTTGTATTGGACTGCTGATGGTGGAAGTCAGGTTGCCGGGGGCGCCTTCGAGTGGAACGACAATGTCATTGAGCCGAAGCTGTGGGTCGTTGATGACTTCTTGCGGACCGCGCACGACGCCGAACGTAACGTTGACGCTTTCGAAGATCTGCTGCCAATGCGTCATGGGTTGCGCTGCGAACATGTCATCGAGAATCGCCGTCAGCTGGTGCATGTTTGTCATCAACTTCGCAGGATCCGAGAACCTCGGATCCGTCAAAATGTCTTTGCGGCCCAGAGCTTGCGCCACCTCCTGGAACTTGTCCGGCATGACGATGAGAACGAACCAGGTGTCATCGGCAGCGCGGTACACGTTCAGGGCCGCATTGGCGGGATGCTTGCGATCGTGCAGCCCATAGAACGTCGCCCCGCACAGTGCGGCCTGGATCGAAACGCTCGCGGCCCAGACGCCCTCCGCAAGCAGTGATGTCGTGACGTACGAACCTTCACCCGTGCGCTCCCGGCGATAGAGCGCCGTGACGATGGCAGAATACAGGCCCACGGCGGTCGCATTGTCACCGCTGCCGGCCACCGGCCAGGTTGGCGGGGCGCCGGCATCGCGTGTCATGGACAGCAATCCGCTGCGCGCCCAGTAGGAAGTGATGTCGAAGCCCGGCAGGTCGGCGTCCGGCCCTTTTTCGCCGAAGCCCGTCACATCCGCATAGATCAGGCGGCGGTTGTGTTGCACCACGTCGTCATATTCGAGCTTCAATCGATTGCGTGCGGGGTGCGGCGTGTTGACAATGAACACATCAGCCCACTCGATAAGGCGCTGCAGGACCGGCTGAGCACTCGAAGATTTCAGATTGAGTGTGATGCCGCGCTTATTGCGGTTGGCCAGGTGCCAGGCATAGGGATCCTTCGCCTGTGGCTGCGGCGGTAGCTCATGGGCATGTCGCCAAAGATCTCCCGCCGGAGGCTCCACCTTGATGACATCGGCACCGAAGTCGGAAAGGATGACCGCGGCACTGGGACCTGCGATGAAGCTGGCGAGGTCCACCACCTTCAGGCCAGAAAAGATATTGTCACTTGCCATAGTTTTTTCCTGTTAATAGTCGTCCATGGTGTACGGGCTCAGCGCCCCTGAAAGTGAGCGGTGCGTGCCCTGGCTCAGCGCATTGAGAACCTTGGGCCGATTCAATGTCACGTAGCCGATGGGACCCTTCTTCTCGTACAAGACATTGGTCAGCGTCCCTGCACGCTCGACCTGGTCAGCAGGTGTCAAGGGGAGGGCAGAAACAGCCATGGATGTCTCCTGTGTTGAAACGCGAATCACGAGTCGCGGACGGATCAACGCTTCGTGTGGACGACTGCCGGGCGACAGCGCGACGCGTCGTATGGCGCCGTTCGCAACTGCGGGCACTTTGGATGGATGGGTCTGAGTCCCCGGAACAACTGGGAATGGGTTTTTTTGCCATCAACCGCATCGGATGACGCGCGGGCCCAATGTGTCTCGCCGAGGCGGGTATGCCGAGCGCGGCACGACCTCGGCACATCCAGAGGCCCACCAAAACGACTTCTAAAACCGAACGCATGCCATGCCAGTCGATTGAGACAAAGGACGCTAATGCAATCCAGCAATGTATCGACGGGTTCCTCGCAATTCGTGCTAAGACCCCTCGCACAGCTGGAAAAAAAATGCTCATCCTTGGATCGTGTCTGACTCGGTCACGGCTTCAAGCTGGTTGGATGGTAGATACAAAGACGAAGCTTCGCTATTACATATAGCTGGAGTGTCGGCATGGACCAGGTGGGTCCATTTACAAATGTCGTAGGCAGCCAAGCGTGTTGGCGCCCGTCCCGGCCGTCGTGATGAAACAGCACTATCGATTTCGATAGCGCATCTTCCAAGCTCAAGCCGCGAGGCGAGGCCGAAACCCGTGAGCCGAACTTCACCACCGTCGGGATTCACCAGGATGTTTGCCGGCTTGACGTCCTTGTGCACGAGCCGTCCCTGATGGACGCTGCACCCTTCTCGATGCTCCCGCCTGGAACACCGCAGCACTGCCAAGGGCACGCCATGCGGTGACTCCAAGTGTGCGGACAAACACTATTGCCGGGCCAGTGCCTCCATGGCAGGCGGAACGGCGCTGATAAAGTGCCGCCGACCAGATACGTCGGGAGACGCAGCGGCCGGGGCGCAGCCAATACCTATACCTTCATGTAATTCCACCCGGCAAGCAGCGCACATAAGATACCGGCATAGGATGTGGATCCCGCCCACGGTCGGTGCGCGGACCCGTTGCTCAGCTTGGCAGAGGTAGTCGCTTGTACAACAATCAGACAGTAGCGATCGTCGACGACGACGAATCGGTCCGCTTGGCAACATCAAGCTTGGTCCGCTCGCTCGGCTGGGAAGCCCGCCCGTTTTCCTCGGCGCGTGATTTCCTGGATTCTGGCAGTGCCGCCGAGGTGGCGTGCGTGATCTCCGATATCCAGATGCCGGGCATGACCGGCCTTGAAATGCAAAGGGCGCTCGCCCAGGCCAACGTCCTCGTACCGGTGATCTTTGTCACGGCCTTCTGTACCGAGGCCATCCGCAAGCAAGCGCTGGAGTGCGGGGCAAGGTCTTTCCTTTGCAAACCCGTCGATGGCGCCGCAGTATGTGAATGCCTGGAGCAGATAACGCGCGAGTCGGCCCTCGAGCTGTAGCAGTTGCACGAGGGAGGAGAGGCAGTGAAGGCAATCGGACGGACGCAATGAGCATTGGTCCGCGCGCGCCGATGCCTGGCATCGGCATGCAAGGCGAAGCGCCAGATTACAACCCATGCCGGCCGGCATGGGTTTCGCGCATTGGCATGCCGCCAGCGCGAGGAAACCATGTCATCGAGCCCCCATGAAGCGAGCGCGTCGTTTTCCCTTCCCGTCTGTCTTCGGCTGGGCCGCCAGCCCCGAGAGGTCCGGCATGACCGAGTCATTCCCCGCCATCGGCCCGGCACGCCCCCGCACGCGAGCGCAGTCGCTGGTCGCGCTGGTGCTCGCGCTGGCCGTCTTCCTGTTCGATGCACTGACCCCGCTGGATATCGCCATTGCCGTACTTTACGTGGTGGTGGTACTGCTGGTCGCGCTGGGCGGATCGCGGCGGAGAACCCTTGCCGTGGGTGTGGCCTGTGTTGTCCTGACGCTGGTCGGGTTCGCGCTTTCTCGGGACTTTAACGACAGTGCCGGCTCGCTGGCGCGCTGCGTATTCAGCGTGCTGGCGATCACGATTACGTCGCTGCTGGCGATTCGCAATCTGGCCAGCACGGCGCGCCTGCGCGAGCAGATCCAGATGCTCAACTTGACGCATGACGCCATCGTCGTGTACGACATGAACGACAGCGTCACTTTCTGGAACCGCGGCGCCGAGGAGGTCTACGGCTGGGTTGCGGATGAAGCCATGGGCCAGTCGGTCCACCGGCTGACGCAGACCCGCTTTCCCGTCCCTGTGGAACATATCCGAGCCGAACTGCTGCGGACCGGACGCTGGGACGGCGAGTTGCAGCGCACGCGCCGCGACGGCAAGCCGCTCACCATTTCCAGCCGGTGGGCGCTGTGGCGAGACCAGTCCGGCAAGCCGGCCGCCATCCTCGCTACGAGCAACGACATTACCGAACGCCACCAGGCCGAAGCCGCGCTGACACGCAGCGAGGCCTTCCTCGCCGAGGCGCAGCGGCTCAGCAAGACCGGCAGCGTGGCGCTGAGGCTGCCGGAAGAGGAAATGACCTGGTCGGACGAGGCCTACCGCATCCTGGGCTACGATATGGGCGTACAGCCCACCTCCGATCACCTGTTGAAGCGGACACACCCGGACGACCTGGCGCTGGTACAGGAAGTCCGCGCGCAGATCCGGGCGGGTGTGCCGCGCATCGACGTCATGCACCGCTTGCTGATGCCGGACGGCTCGGTCAAGCATGTGCACCTGGTGGCCAGGCTAACCACCGCTGCCGCAGGCCAACTCGAGTATGTCGGAGCCCTGATGGACGTGACGGAGGCCACGCTGACGCAACAGGCGCTGCAGCGCTCGCTGACCGAACTGGCCCATGTCACGCGCATCACTACACTGGGCGAACTCGCTGCCTCGATTGCCCACGAGGTCGCCCAGCCGATCGCGGCCATCGTCACCTGCGCGGATGCCGCGCTGCGATGGCTGCACCGCCCGCAGCCTGACATCGACGAAGCCACGCGATCGATCCGGCAGATGATCTGCGACGCGAAGCGCTCCAGCGAGATCATCCGCCAGATCCGTGCGATGGCCCAAAAGCGCGATCCCAGCTATGCCGAAGTCGATCTGAACGCGCTGGCGCGAGAATCGGTGGAACTGCTGCGCCGCGAGCTGCAGGACCATGGCATCGAAGCCATGCTGCAGCTGGATGAACCGCCTTCGCTGATCCGCGGTGACCGCGTGCAGCTGCAACAGGTGCTGGTCAATCTGGTGGTGAACGCCGTGCAGGCGATGGATTGTATGAGCGGCCGCCGGCGCCGCCTGTGGATCAGCACCTGCCAGGTCGAACCGGAGCAGGTGAAGCTGACGGTCCGCGATTCAGGCAACGGGTTGCTCGCTGGGGATGCCGAGCACCTGTTCAACCCATTCTTCACCACCAAGGCGGATGGCATGGGCATGGGCCTGTCCATCTGCCGTTCGATCGTCGAAGCGCACGGGGGCCGGATCTGGGCGGAATCCCCGGATGACGGTGGCGCGTCGCTGCAAGTGGTGCTGCCGATTCAGCACGAGGAAGGACAATGAGCAATAAGCCAGGTGGCACTCCCGTTGTCTACGTGGTGGACGACGACGATTCCATGCGGGCGGCGCTCAGCATGCTGCTGCGTTCCGTCGGCCTGCACGTCGAGGCCTTCGCCTCGGCGCAGGAATTCCTCGCGCACAAGCAGGCCGACGCGCCGAACTGCCTGGTGCTGGACGTGCGCCTGAAGGGCCAGAGCGGCCTGGCGGTTCAGGGACAGATTACCGCGGGCGGCATGCCCATCCCCATTGTCTTCATGAGCGCGCACGGCGATGTCGCCATGACCGCGAAGGCCATGAAAGCGGGTGCCACCGATTTCCTGGCCAAGCCATTCCGCGACCAGGACATGCTGGATGCGGTCAGCAGCGCGCTGGCGCGCGACGAAGCACGCCGTACCTCCGACCAGTCTGGCGCAGACCTGCGCCGCCGCTATCAATCCCTGACGCCGCGCGAGCGCGAAGTAATGGCGCTGGTAGTACGGGGCCTGATGAACAAGCAGATAGCCGCTGGGATGAACCTGAGCGAGATCACAGTAAAACTCCACCGCGGCCAGGCCATGAAGAAAATGGGATCCAGGTCGCTGGCGGACCTCGTGCTCAAGGCCGAAGCGCTTGGCGTGGTCTCCGGCGCGCTCTCCTGAAGCGCGCCTATCGCTGGCACTGGCACGCTGTCAAAGCGGCGCCCACAACGCGACGACCGCAGCCATCGCGCAACTGGCGGCACACATGCCAAGCCACCCTGCCGTCAACAGGACATGCCTGCGGCTGCCGGGGCACGGCGGTGTTGAATCTCCGGGCACACCGGAGACGAACCTCGTCTCCGCCGCTTCGCCGACGCGCGTGGGCTCAAGCATCAGAGCAACGTTGTTCATCACGGACCTCCGTGGGTGGAATTGCCGCCAGGAAACAGGGGCTGCCCGCGCGGTGATGGGCAGCCTTGGTATCAGCCTTGCGCCGTGCCGTCGAACGGGCGGGACGTCCCTTCCAGGCGGGCGCCCTCGGTATAGGGGTCGAACTTGCGGTCAGTCTGACCGCTGCGCGCACCATCCGTGAAGGAGTCGTGCTTGCTCTTGACGTTGACGTCGTAGCCGTACCGGTCTGCGCTGTCGGGGCTGGTACGCGGGTCGGCAGCCTGGGCCAGGCTGGTGGACAGGATGCTCGCGCCGATGAGGCCGGCGAAGGCAAGGCGGAGTTGGGTGCGTGTGGTCATGATTTACTCGGGTCTGTGGTCGATGGGCCGGTACTGACCTCCGGCAAGCAGAACATGGCGTTGCGGATCGCGCCTTGCTCCGTGGAACTGCACGGACCGGGTGCGATGCATGCCTTGCTATCGGGATCGTCGAGCGGGCTCGATTTCCCTAGCTCGAAGCATAGGTGCGACGGTGCGCGCGCGCCTCTATGCGTGGGTTGGCTTTTGCTAGCGCATCAGCTAGCTCCAAGTCATACCTTGGTTTAGGTGGCGCTGCCTGAAAGCGCCATGCCCATGCCCTGCCGGGATACGTGGGGACAGGCCCGCCGATGCCGCGATACACCGGGGTATGAAGCGGTCAAACCAACTGGCGCGTTTGGCTACCGTTTGTAGGTCTGGCGATGCCCGGGGTGGCGATCTACCTTGAAGGCGTCGCTCCTACCACGACTTTCCCCCGGCCACTAGCCCGCTGGCCCTACGGCGAAGCTGCGGTGCTGACCGATGGAAGTGGGCTTCCCCCGCTCTCCCGGACACATCAGATGCTCAAAGCGCGACGCGCCAGGGACAGCCCCACAACTACCGGCAAGAATCGATCGTCAGCTCACCCAAGGCCCGGTGCGCCGCATCGGCCATGCCGCCGCAAGGAATGCAGTGAACAGCCATAACGCGGTCCGAATGGCCGCGCGCGGGTCGATGAAGCATGCAAGCACCTGTTCGCTACGGCCTTCCCCATAAAGGCACCAGGCGCAGAAGTGCTCACAGTTATTGGTCAGCACCCTGTAGCGATTCTCGCCTAACCGCGAGCGTGCACGCCGCACGGCTTCGTGCCTGACATACACCGGATCAGCACTTGGTTCGATCCGTGCTTATCCGGTTGTCTCCCAAGCCCTCTACCGATAGTATGTTGGGCATCTGTGCCAACCCGGGGCAGCCATGGTTATTGATGTGCTTGACCGAGGCGATCTGCCGTTTCCGGGCTCGCTGCCGGAGTTTCAGCGGATGTTTCCAGACGAAGCGGCATGCATGGCCTACCTTGAGCGCGCTCGATGGAGCGATGGGTTCATTTGTGACCACTGTGGCTTGCTTGGTGAGCCGTACCGCTTTGCCAATCGCCCCGGCGTTTTCCGTTGTCGCCATTGCACACGCGACACGAGCCTCACTGCTGGCACCGTCATGGAGCGCACGCACACACCGCTGTCGGTTTGGTTCTGGGCGGCGTATCCGGTCGCCAGTCAGACGCCTGGCATGTCGGCAGTTCAGTTCCAGCGCCAACTCGGCCTGTCGCGTTACGAGACCGCCTTCCAGATACTCCACAAGTTGCGCGCCGGCATGGTGCGCCCCGACCAGGATCGGATTGGTGGCAAGCCTGAGGAACACGTCGAGGCCGATGAGGCCTACGTCGGTGGGCGTACTCGCGGCAAAGGCAGGGGCGTGCACCACATGGTTCTTGTGGCCGGCGCTGTCGAGGTTCGGCAACGCAAGCTTTCCGGCAGCCGCAACAAACGCAAGAGCGGACGGTATGCCGGACGAGTTCGGCTCGCTCTGGTTCCTGACCGAAGTGCCCGGTCGCTGGGCGGATTCATCGAGCGTACCGTTGCACCCGGGGCAACCATCATCACCGACGACTGGGGCGGTTATGCCAAGCTGGGCGAGCGCGGCTATGGCCATATCGCCATCGCGCAGCGCGGTGACATGCAAGTGGCCGAAACCTTCCTGCCGATCATTCACCTTGTGTTCTCCAATCTCAAGACCTGGCTGCGCGGTATTCATCACGGTGTCAGCCCGCAGCACCTACAAGCCTATCTCAACGAATTCACCTTCCGCTTCAACCGCCGTTTCTATCCCTTCAACGCGTTTCGCTCCCTGCTCGGCATCGCTGGTGACGTCACCGCGCCGACCTATGCCGAGCTCTATGGAAAAAAATCGCTACCCACTACATCTAGTAGGTTTGGGAGCTAACCGGATAAGCACGGTTCGATCAAGACTTCGTATCCGGCGGCGAAACGCGTGAGGCTGACTTCCTCGACCGGGCCGCGACGCAACGACCCGGCAAGTCCAGCGTAATGCACAACTTTGCCGTCGCCTACATAGATGCCATGGTGGCTGTAGCCGTGGCGCGGAGTGATGAGATTGGCACCGAGCGGCGGTTCCGTGCCGGCATCTGGATAATATCGTGTCAGGAGCGCCTTGGCAGTGCGACCTTGGTCGGAGGTTGGCTGGCCCATATTTGAATGTCCCAAGCAGTCAGGTGAGTTTGACTGAAGCCTAAGCCCGGCAATGCATTAATGACAATTAAACATTTTTGTAATGAACATAAGTTTTTATTTATGCAATGCCTATTGCTACTGGATCTGGGATGGACCATCGGCGGTGCCCGGTACTCCACTGCGTATCCACATCGAGGTGCGCGGTCCGCGATGGAACAGCGAGCCTGGCAAGGCAGTGCGTTGGCGCATTGGTCTGCCTGGGCGAGCCCTTCGCGATCGCCGGCCTGTGGCGCGCGTGGCCGGACAGCGCGGTGTCCTTCACGAGGCCAACGCTCAACGCCGACAATCACCCACACGCTCATGCGCTCATGCGCTCATGCGCTGACCGGCCGACACCTGCGACGGCGTCCACACCCAGAGCGCCTGGGAGAACTTCCGGATCAGCGGCACCCCCAGGCGCTGCGGGACGAAACGGTGCCCCGAAGCACTGCTCCAGCCGCGAGCCGATAATTTCGGCGGCAAGCCATAAACGGGGGTGCCTCCAGTTTCATGTAATAGCCGTCCGACCTCCTGCCGGCTACCATCAAGACCGGGTAGCAGGCAACTCGGCTCCAGATCAACTTTCTCAAGGGTCTAGCTGCCGATTCTCCGGTTGCCCGAGGTGAATTGAAGCGAGGGTCACCATAGCAGATGCAGTATCGTAAGCGTTATGGTCTTACAAAAGTCCCCCATGATTTCCGTTGCAATGTCTCAGACAGTCCCACTCCACAGCAACCCGGCGTTCTACGAGCTCCTCGCCGACAGCTACGCCCGGCTGCGCCGTCAACCGCTGGTTCCTCAGGGTATGCCGGTGTCCGAGGCTACCAAATGGCTCTATGAGTGCGCCCCGTTCGCGGTGCTCGCCCACAATACCGATCCCGACCCGCTCTTTATCTACGGCAATAAGGCCGCTCAGCGCCGCTTCGGATATGGCTGGGATGAAATCACCCGCTTGCCGTCGCGGCTCTCAGCCGAGCCCCAGAATCGCGAGGAGCGGCGGCAGTTCCTCGCGCGTGTACAACAGATCGGCTACGAAGCTGGCTACAGGGGCGTGCGCATCACCAAGTCAGGCCAGCGCTTCATGATCGAAGAGGCCACGCTGTGGCAACTCCTGGACACGGATGGGAGAGGGCACGGCCAGGCGGTCGTCATCCCGCGCACGCGGGACATCTGACCGGCATTCCGGCTGATTCTGCGTCGGACCTAAAGGTCAAACAGGTAAAGGAGGTTACCCTGGCGAACTTCCGCAATAGCTGGCACAAGGCATGAAAAGCACCATTTGTGGACGCACCGCACCAGTGTTGCGCTATCCAATCTTGGCATCACCACCGCACTAATAATGATGCTTGTTGGAGTAGGATGCCGCTATCAGAATAGCGGCACGTAATCCTGACGAGAACTGGCATCGCAATCGACACGCAGCTCAGGGCGAAAAAGATGTGCATTGTAGAGAACCCGGTTGGGCCAACCAACATGAGTGTACTTGGATGGCTCACATTGAATTCTCTGATGCTCGTTTCTCCAGCAGTAACGAGTCGATCGCAGTTGCTCGATCGTCGCCAGCCAGCCTGGCCGCGCGCAACCTTCGAGCGCTTTCGTTGGCCACAATGACGACCTCACTCATGAAGGTGTCATAGGCCGGCCGCTCACCACCCGGGCAAGGACCAGAATCGACCAGCATTCCATGAACTCGATTGAACTCGATGCGGTTCACGCCCCGTGGCTCCACGAGCGCGTCCGAATGGCCCTTGCTCCCGAAGATGACGGCTGCAAGCCCCTCGAGAGTCTCCTCGATGCACCGATGGACTCGGGGACCTTCCTGCGCCTCGCTATTGGCATCGCGTCGGCCTTGGGCGAAGTCCACCAGGGTGGGCTCGTGCACAAGGACGTCAAGCCGGCCAACATCCTGGTGAATCCCGACAGTGGTGAAGTTCGGCTCACGGGTTTCGGCCTCGCCTCGCGGCTTGCGCGAGAGCGTCAACGATCCGAGCCGCCCGAGTCCATCGCCGGTACGCTCGCCTACATGGCGCCTGAGCAGACCGGGCGCATGAATCGTTCGGTCGACTCCCGCAGCGATCTCTACGCGTTCGGCGTGACGCTCTACCGGATGCTCACGGGAAGTCTGCCCTTCGCCGCCGCCGATCCGATGGAATGGGTACACTGCCACATCGCGAGAGAGGCGGTGCCACCGCAAGAGCGCGTGGACCACCTGGCGCCAGTCCTCTCAGCGATCGTGATGAAGCTGCTCGCCAAAACGGCGGAGGAGCGCTATCAGACCGCGGCAGGCGTTGAAGCGGACCTGCTGCGCTGCCTTGCGCAATGGGAAAGCGAGCGACGCATCGGCGAATTCCCGCTCGGCGAGCGCGACATGCCGGACCAGTTGATGATTCCGGAGAAGCTGTACGGGAGATCGCGTGAGGTCGATACCTTGGTCGCCGCCTTCGAACGCACCATCGAAAACGGGACGCCTGAGCTGGTGCTGGTCTCGGGATATTCCGGCATCGGCAAGTCCGCCATCGTCAACGAGCTGCACCAGGCGCTGCTACCGTCGCGCGGGCTTTTCGCGGCGGGCAAGTTCGACCAGTACAAACGCGACATTCCATATTCGACGCTGGCGCAAGCCTTTCGGAGTCTGTTACGGCCGCTGCTTGGCAAAAGCGAGGCGGAACTGGAACCCTGGCGTGACGCGCTTCGCGAGGCGCTGGGATCGAATGCGGGACTTGTCGTGGATCTCGTTCCCGAAGTGGCGCTCATCATCGGAGCACCGCCGCCAGTCCCGGAGTTGCCTCCGCAAGACGCGCAACGCCGGGTTCAACTGGTGCTCACTCGGTTTATCGGCGTTTTCGCCGGGCCAGAGCATCCACTGGCGCTCTTCCTCGATGACTTGCAATGGATCGACGCGGCGACGCTCGACCTGCTGGTGGACCTGTTGACCCGGTCCCGTCCGCAGAACCTCATGCTGATCGGCGCCTATCGCGACAACGAAGTCAATGCCGTGCATCCGCTGACGCGCAAGCTCGATGCCATCAAGGCCGCCGGCGGAGCGTTGGCGGAGATCAAGTTGGCGCCGCTTGCCCAGGAGCATCTTGAACAGTTGATCGCGGACGCGCTTCGCTGCGGGCCAGAGCGTGCCACTCCGCTCGCGCAACTGGTGCTGGACAAGACCGCCGGCAATCCATTTTTCGCCATTCAGTTCATTACTTCGCTCGCCGAAGAGGGAATGCTTACCTTCGATCACGATGCGGCGCGCTGGTCCTGGGACCTCGCTCGCATCCATATGAAGAGTTATACCGACAATGTGGTGGAGCTCATGGTCGGCAAGCTGAATCGCCTGCCCATCGGAACACAGCAAGTTCTGCAAACGCTTGCATGCATGGGTAGCGACGCGGAACTCGTCCTGCTGGAGACGGTATGCCAGCGGCCGAGAGGCGGATTCCAGAAACGGCTCCGGGAAGCAATTCGAGCAGGTCTCATTTCCTGCACGGAAGATTCCTGCAGCTTTGTCCACGACCGGGTTCAGGAGGCGGCGTACTCCCTGATCCCGGAAGATGCGCGCGCACAGATCCATCTCCGGATAGGCAGGTTGCTCGCGGCCTGCTTGCCGCCGGAAAAGCTGCCGGAGATGATCTTCGAGATCGTCAACCAGCTTAACCGCGGCGCACCGCTCATCACGTCACAGGACGAGCGCGAGAAGCTCGCCGAGCTGAACCTGATTGCCGGCAAGCGCGCGAAGGCCTCGTCTGCCTACGCCTCTGCGCTGACGTATCTCAGCGCTGGCGCGGCGCTGATAGCGGAGGATTCGTGGGAGCGCCGACAGGCGCTTGCCTTCGCCCTGGAACTGCATGGGGCCGACTGCGAGCTCTGGACGGGCGCACTGCCGTCCGCTGAGGAACGTCTCGCGGCGCTTGCAACGCGCGCTGCCGACACGATCCAATGTGCGGCTGTCGCCAGCCGGCGCGTGGACCTATACACGATGCTCGGGGCTAGCGACCGCGCGGTCGCTGTCGGTTTGGAATACCTGCGGCATGTGGGCATCGATTGGGCAGCGCATCCCACCCAACTGGAAGCGTGTCGCGAGTACGATCGGATCTGGACGCTGGTTGGAAGGCGGGCGATCGAGGATCTCATCGACCTGCCGCTGATGAAGGATCCGGAGTCCATTGCTACGCTCGACGTGCTCACCACCCTTGGACCGCCGACGTTGCACACCGACGAGAATCTGTACGCGCTCGCCGTCTGCAGGGCGGTCAATCTCAGCCTGGAGCGTGGCAACAGTGACGCCGCACCTGCGCATTACGCCGCGGTCGGGCTTATGGCCGGTGACCGCTTCGGCCATTACGACGCAGGTTATCGACTCGGAAAGATGGCCTGCGATCTGACCGAACGCCATGGATTGAAGCGATTGGGAGGAAAGACCTATTCGATCTTCGCGCTCGTCGTACCTTGGACACGACCGCTCCGGGAGAGTGTCGCCCCGGCTCGACATGCCCTTCAGATGGCGAACGAGCAAGGTGACCCGACGTTTTCTGCATACGGCTGCCGCAAAATCATTTCCATTCTTCTCGCTTCGGGTGTTCCACTCGATCGGGTTGAGCGTGAAGCCGAGCACGGATTGGAGTTTGCCCGCACGGTGCGTTTTGGATTCGCTGCCGACATGATCTCCGCCCCGCTCGCGCTCGTGCGCACGCTCCGTGGCGAAACCGCGAAATTCGGCTCGCTCGAGGTTGGCCCCACGGAGCGCTCGTTCGAGGCGCGCCTCACCGGTCACCCGGCTCTGGCCTTGCCTGAGAGTTTCTACTGGATCCGAAAGCTGCAGGCGAGCTTCTTCGCTGGCGACTACGCATCGGCTGTTGATGCAGCGGAAGAGGCTGAAAGATGTTTTTCGACGTCAGCGTCGCCTTCGGTCATGCTCTTGGAGAGAGCGGAATACCACCTCTATGCCGCGCTCTCTGGTGCCGCGTGCTGCGAACCCATGGGTTCCGATCCGTATGCAATGCATCGAGACACATTGTCGGCCCATGCCCGACAACTCCGGGCATGGGCGGAAAACTGCCCTCAGAACTTCGAGGATCGTGCGGCGTTGGTCGCCGCGGAGATTGCGCGCATCGAGGGGCGCCTGCCCGAGGCAATGGATCTGTACGAGCGAGCCATTCGCTCTGCGCGTTCGAATGGCTTCGTTCAAAACGAGGCGCTGTCCTACGAACTGGCTGCCCGCTTCTACGCGGCGCGCGGCCTTGAGGAGATTGCGCATCTCTACCTGGGAAACGCACGACGTGCCTATCTGCGGTGGGGAGCCCATGGGAAGGTGCGGCAACTCGATCAGCTCTATCCGGGGCTAAGGCAAGACGGGCAGGACGATCGTGCCCCGGGCCCCGCGGGCACGATCGACTCGCCGGTTGACGATCTGGATCTCGCCACTGTGATCAAAGTGTCGCAGGCAGTGTCGGGCGAGATCGTCCCGGAAAAGCTCATCGAAACGCTGTTGCGTACAGCCATCGAGCACGCCGGCGCGGAACGTGGGCTGCTGATTCTCCCGCATGACGGCGAATTTCTGATCCAGGCGGAAGCGAAGACTTGCGGCAGCGCTGTGACGGTCAGCCTGCGAGAGACGCCAGCTTCTGCGGACACGCTTCCCGAGTCGGTGGTCCGATATGCCGCGCGTACCCGGGAGTGCGTAATTCTCGACGATACTTCAGTCCCGAGTCCGCATTCCACAGATCAGTACATTGGTGCGCAGGGCGTCCGGTCGGTACTCTGCCTGCCGTTGATGAAGCAGGGTGCGCTGGTTGCGCTGCTGTACCTGGAAAACAGGCTTGCTCCAGGCGTTTTTACGCCCGGCAGGATTTCTGTCCTGAAGGTGCTTGCTTCCCAGGCGGCGATTTCGCTCGAAAACAGTGGCCTGTACCGCGAGCTCCAGAAGCGGGAGGCGGAGATCCGCCGCCTGGTCGACGCTAACATTGTCGGGATCCTGATCTGGGACCGGGAGGGGCGGATTCTCGAGGCCAATGACGCATTTCTGCGCATTGTCGGGTACAAGCGCGAGGATATCGTGACGAGTCGGTTGCGGTGGACCGACCTGACCCCTCCCGAATCACTCGCCCACGAACTTGAACAAGTCTTGCCGCAGTTCGAGTTGACCGGCAGCGTGCAACCCTTCGAAAAGGAGTATCTCCATAAGGATGGTCACCGCGTTCCCGTGCTGGTCGGGGCGGCTGCTTTCGACGACGAACGCAGGCGTGGCGTGGCCTTTGTCGTCGACATGACCGAGCGTAAGCAAGCGGAGCAAGAGCTGCGGCGCAGCCGCCATTACCTGGCGGAGGCGCAAAAAGTCAGCCACACCGGAAGCTGGGCATGGAGCCCTGCCTCTAACGCCATCCTGTACTGGTCGGAGGAGTGCTATCGCATTCTCGGCTACGACCCGGCGCAGGGGATTCCTTCATTCGACTCCGCCGTGGAACGCTTCCATCCAGAGGACCGGCCCAGAGTCCTGGAAGAGCTGGAGCGATACGTGCGCGACGGCGTGGAGTGCGAACAGGAGTTCCGCCTGCTCTTGCCGGACGGCAATGTACGCTATGTCCGCAGCCTGAGCCATCCCGTGCTGGCAGCCTCTGGCGACTTCGCCGAATACATTGGCGCCATCATAGACGTCACGGAGCAGAAGCGCGCGGAGGAGGAGCGCGAGGAACACCTATGGTTCCTCGAGTGCATGGACCGCATCAACCGCGCCATGCAGCGAACGAATGACGTCGAGGGCATGACGCGCGGCGTGCTCGAGGAGGCGTTGGCGATCTTCGATTGCGATCGGGCCTGGCTGGTATATCCCTGTGATCCCGATGCGCCGGCGTGTCGCGCGGTGATGGAGCACACCCATCCTGACTATCCGGGCGCCTTCGCGCTCGACCAGGAGCTTCCGGTGGATGCCCGGGGAGCCGAATTCCTGCGTGACATGCTGCACGCCCCAGGAGCGGTGGTAGATCCAGGCATCCCGCCGGAGATTCGTGACCGATTCAACATCCTGTCGATGATCGCGATCGCGGTTCGCCCCAAGGGCGACCGGCCGTACTTGTTCGGGTTGCACCAGTGCTCGCACTTGCGCTCCTGGACAACCCTGGAGCGGCGGCTGTTCGAGGAGATTGCCAGACGCCTGGAAGATGCGATGACGAGCTGCCTGGCGCACCGCAACCTGCTCGCAAGCGAGGACGCGCTGCGCACAAGCGAAGAACGCTTCCGAACCCTGGTCGACCACGCGACGGATGCCATTTTCATGTACGACCAGGAAGGCATCGTGCTCGACGTGAACGGACAGGCGTGCGAGTCGCTGGGTTATACGCGCGAAGAACTCATCGGCATGCACACCTGTCAGTTCGACCGCGACATCACGCCGGAAAAAGTCCAGTGGATTAAGCAGCGGCTGCAGGAAGTCGGAAGTGTGACGTTCAATGGCCGCCGCCGGCGAAAAGACGGAAGTCTCTTTCCCGTCGAGGTGCGGGCACGGGCGTTCAACCGCGGTGGGCGGCTCTTCGCCATCGCGCTCGCCAGCGATATCACCGAGCGCAGACGCCGCGAGCAGCGCCTGCTCGCGGAATTCAGCGTCACGCAGACGTTGTCGGAAGCGGGCTCGATCGAGGAGGCGGCACCGCGCATCCTCCGAGAAATGTGCGAAGCGCTCGAGTGGGACTGTGGCACAATCTGGCGCGTCGATTCGGAAGCGGGCGTGCTGGCGCACGTGCAATCATGGCCCTCGTCCACCTTCGCGCGTTCCGGCTCCGGGTTAGTGTCGGGAACGAGTGGCTTCGGCATGGGGCTCTCCGAGCGAGTATGGTCGAGCGGCGCACCCGTATGCATCCCCGAAATCGCTCTCAACAGGGAGTTCCCGCGGACAGAATCTGCCGCGAAGGAGGGGCTCCACGCGGCCTTCGCCTTCCCGATCACGCTCAAGAGCGGCGTAGTGGGCGTGATCGAATTTTTCAGCCGCGAGGTCCGCGACGCCGATCCCGAGCTCTTGCAGATGATGACGGCCGTCGGCTGCCAGGTCGGGCAATTCATCGAGCGCACGCGAGCGGAAGACGCGCTGCGACATGCGCGGGAAGAGCTTGCGCAGGCGTCACGGATGGCGACAGTGGCCGAGTTATCGGCATCCATCGCCCACGAAATCAATCAGCCGCTGCAGGCCGTTGTGGCCAACGGGCAAGCGTGCCGGCGCTGGCTCGCTGCCACGCCGCCCGACATCGACAAAGCCCGACTCAGCGTCGAAGCCGTCGTCCGTGATGGAATTGCCACGGCGGACGTGATAAGCCGCATTCGCGCGCTATTCAGGCGCACGGCTCCTGCAAAGGTCGTACTTGAGGTCAATACACTGATACTTCAGGTCTGCACTCTGATGGCTGACGAAATCTACGGGAACGTGATCTCGCTCGAGACCCAGCTAGCCCAAGACGTGCCGATGATCAGAGCCGATGCGGTGCAGATTCAGCAGGTGATCGTCAACCTTGTGCGCAACGCCATCGAGGCAGTGTCAGCAACGGTGGACCTACCGAAGTCGCTATTGATACGCTCTCGGCGCGACGGGGACAGCGTGGTGGTCGACGTTCAGGATGAAGGCATAGGGTCGGATAATCTGGAGACGATATTTGAGCCATTTGTCACCACCAAGGAAGCGGGCATGGGCATGGGGCTGGCAGTCTGTCGGTCGATCGTCGAAGCACACGCCGGCCGTATTTGGGTCGTGCGCAATGAGGGCCGGGGTGTGACCTTCAGCTTCAGCCTTCCGACCGATCCTTCGGATGCAACATGAAATCATGTGGACCGGCCTTCGACCCGTCCCACCTCAACGCATATCGCCTTCCGCCTGGTAGCCGCCGCCCAGTGTTCTTGTCAGCACGATGGATTGCTGGAGACTTTGGGATGTCAATTGAAGCATCGCCACCTGCTCCTGTATCTCTGTCTCGCGTGCCTGCTCCACTTGCAGCCTGTTGGCGAGCCCCCGTGCGTATTGCGCTGATGAACTGTCCAGCGTGAACTGCACCGCCTGAAGTTTCCTCTGCTGCATGGCGGTGCGCTCACCCAGGTCCTTAAGTGCGCTTCCTGTTTGCGCCACATCGCGAACCGCATTCAATACGGCCTGGTTATATTGCAGAATGACGGCATTACTCGCCGCCCTCTCTCCCCTCAGATTGGCGTTGAGGCGACCGCTATCGAACACCGGGAGGTACAGCCCGGGTGCGATGTTGATTTGCTGGCTTGCATGCAGAAAGAGTTGGGAAAGGTCCAGGGCGTTGAATCCGAAGAAGGCTTTGATGTCAAAGCTCGGATAAAACGCCGCTTTCGCCGCCTCTACCTGTTTCAAGGATGAGACGACATACCAATGCAGCGCCTGCAGATCGGGGCGGCGTGCAAGGAGCTGAAAGCCGAGACTTGACGGTACCCCCGTTGCCACAACCGGGAGCGCCTTGGGCGCAATGTCCACGGGTTCGCGTGAATCCGCGCCAATCAAGGCACGCATTGCCTCCTGTCCGTTTGTCACCTCATCAGATGCCTGCGAGATCTTCTGTTCGACAGAGAGTAGCTTAGCCTCCGCTTGTTTGGCGGTAGTCTCGGGTTCAAGCCCGCGCGCAATCTTCGAACGGTGGGCATCGACCTCAATGGCGATGGCGTCGCGCTCCCGTTTCAGCAGATCGATGGCAGACAGCGCGGTCTGCACGGAATAGTAGAGTCTCGCGACACCCGTCGACAGTTCGAGCGCAACCTGTGCTGTCTCGGCTTTCTGTGCGTTCTCAACGCCAATGGCCGCGGCAATCTCCGCTCGATGCCGCCCCCAGATGTCCAGGTCCCACGCGCCCCCTAATCCGATGAGCCCCGTCGTATACCAGGGGCCGTTCGCTCCGATAGCCGGTTCAAATCCTGAATATGCGCTCAGGAAACCGTGGGATGAGACGCGCTCACGGTCGATAGACCCGATGGCGCTGACCTGCGGTCCGGATGCAGCTGCCACCAGTTCCGCCCGCGCTTGAGCCTGTGCCACACGCTGATGTGCTAACGCCATCGTCGGTGAGGCCGATAGTGCGCGGTCGATGAAGGCAGTCAGTTGCTGGTCATCATATTGCAACCACCATTTCTCAGACGGCCAATCGCCTGCGGTCAAGTCCAGTTGTCGCGGGACCTCGACCTGCGCTGCATCCACCTGCTGAACCGGAGCGCTGTCGTGGTGAATCAACGCGCAGCCGGCCAATACCGTAACGCTTGCCATGGCAAGACAACGCAAATGACGAGAGAGACTACCCCGCGGGGCCGGCGACGTGGAATCCATCATTGTGCACGCACGCTGGCTGGAAGACCCGGCGAGCGAGAGCCAGCCTCCCCAACCCACTCCGGCAGGCCCGACACCGCTTGCAGTACGCGATTGACCTCGGCACTCAACTCCGCGACGTTGCCCTCAGCGCCCTCTTCCAGTCCGCTCCCGACCAGGTATGCCTTGGGGCCCGTCAGCTTGGTGGGCCTTGCGCAGGGCGTCGGTTCCTTCAGCCCCGTTGCATACGCCATGATTGCCGAGCCGGCACTCGACGCGAAGTCGCGTGCGGCATCGCTGAGAAGCGTAGGTATCCTGCCGCCGGCGACATCAAAGGCGCTCCGCAGGGCGTCCGCGGCAAGCAGCAGCTCTCGCGCGGCCACAAGCACAGAATTTGCGCGCAACGCGACGCGCTCTTCTTCGCCTTCACGCCAGGTTGGCTCAAGCGCGACCCTCAATAGCATACCCTCGCAGTCGTTGAGCGCAGCCCATGCCGCCATTCGCTGCTTCCCAATATCCGGGCTATCTTCGGCGACTGTCGGATGCCCGAGACTCTGCAGCAGCCTGGCCGTTGAAAGGAGACTGGCCGAGAGCCGGCGCCTGAGCAACGCCGCCTCACCTTCCGGCCAGAGGCTCATCTGCATAAAGGTGGCGACTACTATGCCCAGGAAAATGCCAACCATGCGGTCCCGAATCTCTGTCAGCTCGAACGTGGGGGCGAATTGCTCAAGGAATGCCAGCGAGAATGTGAACAGGATCTGCGCGCCCGCGTAGCTGATGCGCTCCGAGCCAGCTGCCACCCACGCTCCGATAAACAATACCGGCAGAACGTTCACAATCAGCGCCGCAATGCCGTCAATTCTTGGGAGAATGAATACTATCTCGAACAGCGCGAGCAGACTGCCGATAGCGGCGCCCCAAAATCGCAGCAATGACCGTCGGCTTGACGCTCCGAGGCTGGGCTGTGCCACAATCAGACACGTCAGCATCACGGTATGGGCACCTTGCCAGTCGGTGGAATTGTAGAAGAGATAGCACACCAGCACCGCCAGCAAGGTCTTGAGTGCAAACTCTGCGTATACCGGATTATTAAAGGCGTCCGGTGCGAGTACAGGCTGTCTCGGCGGCTTGTGCATGGCGTCGTCCTGTGCCACCGTGAAGGCGTCGAGTTCCAGAAAAGCGCGACTCATCGCCACCAAGGCCCAGGGAAATCCAGCGGCAGATGTCGAGCCAACGGCGGGGTTCCTTCGCTCTTCTGCAATGGAAAAGGGTTCGTCCCTACCGATCGCGCCGGCCAATGATCCGCACGCCTTGTGCAAGGACCTGACCCTATCCTCGAGCATCTCTGAGACGAACGAAGTCTGCCGCAAGTTTGACGCGGCGACATAGAGGTTCGAAACCGTCGTGACAGTCGCAAGATCGCGGGCCTCGGCAATGCCATCGCGCCTTCCGCGCATTGCTGTAAATCTCAGCAGCTTCTGGAGAGCCGTCGTGGTGCCCTCTACGTCCTGCGCAGTAATGGATCTGGGCGCAGATGCACCGCCAAGCAATGCACCCAATCTGGCCTGCACTACCATGAGCTTCGAAACCAACATCTGACGCAATTGCTGTCGAGGTTCAGCCGGCAAAAGTAATGTGTTGATGATGAGCGTGAGGGCTATCGGGTAGCACACCGATACCCATACCCAAAGAATTGCCCGGATAAGCGCTTCCGCATTCGGCGTTACGTCGACAAACGACTGGACGTAGATGATTACGATGGCGCCAATGAAGAAGACAATGCCAAGCTGGAAGACCCGCATTCCATAGACACAGCAGAAGAATATCAGGCTGGCAAATACGATTCGTAGCAGCGGATAGTCGAAGGTGAACTTGAGCAGAAGAATTGAGCTGCTCAATGCAATCGTGGCTCCGGCAAGAAACAGGATTCCCGTTATCCTGGTGAGGACGACATTCGACTGCGTTGCAAAGAACGTCACGAGAATCGACAGCGCGAGAAACGGCACCTGCAGCGTCATGGAAATGACGATCACAATTGCAGCGCTGGCTACGCAGCGTAGCGTGACGTTCATCCGGCCGGGGAACGGGGTAAGCTCGTCACGCAGAAATTGCAGAAAGCGATTCATGTCTCAGCACGCCTGTGTATTCTCACTCCGCTATTCACCGGTCACTCCGCTCAGTTGCGGTGGAATGTAGCCACCGCGGAAGTTCCAACTCGAAAGAGATCCGGATTCGGGTCTTTGATCCGGATTTTCACCGGGAACCGTTGTGACACATGCACCCAGTTCAGGCTACGCTGGACTTTCGGCAACCCTTGCGCCAGGCTCCCGCCATCGTCGGGTGCCACGCCATATCCAACGGAGTCGACTTCTCCCTCGAAATGCACTGAAGTCTTGCTCATGAGGTAGACCGTGGTCCGAGTGCCGGGCCCGATATTTACCAGCTCTGTCTCGCGCAGATTCGCTATGACATACCATCGTGTCGTGTCGATAAGCGTGAACACGGGCGAAGACGCCGACGCAAACTGACCGCGTGTGGTTCGAAGCGAGACCACGACACCGTCGAATGGTGCCCTCACCGTGGAGAATTCAAGGTTCAGCTCCGCGGACGCAATCTCCGCCTGCACGACCGAGCGCTGCGCCTGCAATGCGTCCACGCCGCTGACCGCAGCCGTCGCCTCGCGCGCCTTTAGTTCTGCCGACTCGAGTTCCGCTGCGGTGCTTCGCGCCGAGGTTCGCGCCTTGTCCAGCTCATCGGCCGAAACATATCCCTTCTCGACAAGCGGTTCCATCCGGTGCAGTGTGTCTGCCGCTTGCTTCGCTGCAGAACGGGCCCGATCGACGCTGGCCCGAGCCGCAGACGCATTCAGTACCTGTGCGTTGACCGAACGCTGCGCCAGCATGATCTGCTGGTCCAACTGAACCAGGGAAGCGCGGGCCTTGTCCAGACTATCCTGAAAGGGACGCCGGTCCAGTTCGAACAGGAGGTCCCCTTTCTTCACACGCTGGTTGTCCCGAACGGCCAGGTTCACGATCCGACCCGACACCTCGGGAACCACATTGATCGTGTCGGCATACACGAACGCATCATCGGTCCGAGGCTCTGTATCCACGCGCCAGACAACGATGACCCCTAATCCGATAGCCGTCGCCAGAAGAAGGATGGTCAACAACTTCTTCCTTCGGCTGTGCGTGCTGTCTTCCATGTGCTTCTGCTCTCGATAGACGTCAGAAAAAAAACAGCCAACCCGCGAACGCCAGCAGCGCCAACAGAGCTGGGTAAGCAATGGCTGGGGGGGAGAGCCAGTCGTTGAGCCCGGTGCGCAGCAACAGCAGCCGAATCAGAACAGCGGCCACCACGGCACCGACGATGCAGAAGAGCCAGTCGGGGTAATACGCCCCAAGCACGCTGGTTGACGGGGACCGGCTGCATCCATGCAGCAGGCCAAGGGTCCACGCCACCCTCGCGAACTTCGGCCGGTGAGCGATGCGGCATCGGCGCCCTTCTTGCTCCCTGAAAGCCATGACGACGTCACCATTATTTACAGATTGAATGACAAGGGTCCCCCAGCGGCTGATAAGAGGTCAACGCGACGGAGGCAAAGAATTGCGATATGGAAGCGAGAATCCCACGACTATCATGCGACCGGACGTTCGCACCATACGCATCATCGTAATAGGACGCTACCTGTACCGGCTATTACATATTCATGTTGCCCGGCCGCGCGCGCAGCCTGTCGCCCGGTATCAACCCGCCAGGCGTACCTTCTCGCATTCCTGACTCACGCTCAGCCGATAGAGCGCTCAAATCAGCCATCGCTGGGGAACACCAAGGGCGATTGAAGACCGCCCGTGAGAGCGCCTTATAGCTTCCCTTAGAAACGGTAGCGCAAGTAGGCGGTGTAGAAATTGCTGCCGGGATTGGGTTCCTTGATGCCTGCGTTCGATATATGCTGGAAGCGGAAGCCAGCTTCAGCTGCTTGCCTCGCACCGAACGCGAGGCCCATGCCGATCATGTCCGAAAACTGGAATGCGGAACTGAAGTTGTGCTGATCCGACGTGCTCGTATGGCTCAATAGCCGGGGTCCGACAGAGGCCTCCAGGAACGGTACGGGCGACCCGCCACGCTTTTCAAGCCGGAAGATTGGCGAGAACCCGAATTCGGTCACACTTTGACGGTTGGCACCGCTTCTCGAATCCCATTGCGCAAGCTCCACCTCCCATTGCAGCCTGGCTTGCCAACCCTCCGGGTTGCCCCAGGCAAAGCCTGAGTTCCAGTTGATGCCGACTTCGTACTTGTCAATACCATGCGATGGATCTCGACCAAATGCCAGGTGGACCGCCGGATCGGCGCAGGCCGGTGCAGAGAACGCGGCGGAAAGCGAGATGGCTGCATACCATGCACGAAGACGGGCACAAGCCAGGTACGTGTTTTGACGGCGCAAAATCATGGGCAATATTCAATTTTTTGACTCAAGTTGCCCTGCTTTGCCGCGCGATGCTGGCGCTGACGAATGCGAGCGCTCCAATGGGTAGCAGGACACACCAGAAAGAGATATGCGTGTGGGCATCTGCGGCTGATGATCTATCAACTGGCAGTTGCCCGGAGTGAGCAGCTCTAACTTCACGTTCATGACGGAACTCCTGTAGTCGGTGTATGGACGATGCCATTGATAGGCAAGCTTGAGTCTGTCCAACACCGATTTCAGTCTTGTGACCAATCAACGAGACTCGATGACAATTGAAATATGACCTGCATGCCGTGACCTGCCGAACAGCGGGGCGAGGACCCGCGGTGGATGAGCGCAAGGACCAGCGGACGCTGCCACCGACATTCCATCCACCGATGGGGTCACTGACATTGGTCAATGAGCGCGATCAGCGCATCTCCATCGACTGGCTTGCGAAAGAAGCCTGCTGCACCGTGTTCCAGAAAGAACGACTCAGGGCGATCGCCGGGCTTCCCGGTGATGATGATTACCGGTAGTGCATCTGGCCGACTTCGGACACGATGGAGCACCTCCAGACCATCGATCGGCCTCATGCTGAGATCTGTAATGACACATAGGAAGTCGGACATCTCCGCAGCCAGAAACAGCTCCGCTGAAATGAAAAGCTGAGTTTCATAGCCACAGGATGCGAGAAGGTTCGCGAGCGAATTCAGTACCCTGCGGTCGTCGTCGACAACTGCGATGGCTTTCGCATTTCGGGACAGCATCTAGGCAAAGCCTCCCTTCGGCCGCACGGTATAGTAGAAATATAGCCGCTTCCGAGCACTTAGCGGCCACTTCGACCACATTGCACGATCAGCGCAGAGCAAGAGCTCGCCTCGACGCATATGACCGACTCTGCGGCAGCTACGATCTCTGGGCGGCACAGCGATGGTTCCTCACTCGAAGCGAAAGGACAGGCAACAATGCCCCACTGCTGAAGGCTAGACGTACATGAATATGTAGTATCGCAGGACCGATCCACGGTACAAGATGAAGCCGCACCATAAGTCACGGTGCCATATCGCTGAACTCCCTACCGCGACCGTTCCACCCTGCCGCTCGAGCAAGCGGCCCTTTACGTGTAGCCGGGCTCCGCAGCGAGGGAAATCCGCAACTAGGGATTCTAGAAGGCAAGCCTCCCGATTCCAATAACATGAATGTTGTAGAGCATTTACATTTACCTTGCGCCCCTGGCCAACTGAACGATGTAATATCGACGAACAGGTCTCGGGCCGCCCCACACTACGTCCCGCGAATCGGATTCCAGCTTTATGTAATTGCGAAGCATCACTGGGCTACCTATCATCCGGGCAACTTACGCGAATAGTGGGATCCCGACGCTCGCTAGGGTCCCGCGACGGCGGATGGCGCCTTGCATCACCGGGCGCGGCTTCATACATCCATGCAAACAATTCTGCCGCACTTCGAATTTGCTCGACTCTCCCGCAATGGAAGCAGTTCCGGCAAGCATGGAATCTAACTGAGACTCCTTCTAATCCGACGGTCGCGACGCCGCCCCAAGCATGGCGGCAACACCCAGCGTCGAGTCGGGCATCGATAAACTGTATGGCGATCGCCAATACCTTGCGACAGACATGAGACCAGCAACCTCGCCTACCGATACCGTGCATATCCTAGTCGCCGTCGATGATCCTGAGATGCGCCAGCTGATCGTCGACTATCTTGGCACCAACGACATACGCGTAACCTCGCTTCCGGATGCCCGCGGAGTTGAGGATGCACTGGCTCGCGAGACCATCGACCTGTTGATCGTTGCCGTAAAGCCTCCCAGCGATGACGGATTGCGACTAACCCAACGACTGCGGGATGACTCCGACTTGCCGATAATCCTGTTAGCCGGTCGGTCCGACGAGGCGGATCGTGTCATGGGGCTGGAACTGGGGGCTGATGACTATCTCGTCAAGCCTTTCTCTAACCGCGAACTCCTCGCCAGGATACGTGCCCTGCTGCGTCGATGCCGGTCACGCTACTCGGTAGCGGACCGGCTGACGCGTATTCGCGCCTATCGCTTCCAGGGATGGGAGCTGAACGTTCGATTGCGTCGCCTGATCCGACCGGATGGAGCTGTCGTCGCGCTGACCAATGCCGAGTTCAACTTGCTGGCCGCATTTCTGAACGCACCGCAGTGCGTGCTGAGTCGCGACCAACTACTTGAGCTTTCCCGGCTGCACAACAACGAAGTCTATGAGCGTGCGATCGATGCACAAGTTGCGCGTCTCCGCAAAAAGCTAGGCATGGGGCAGGTCGCGGGAGACATCATTCGCACGGAGCGTGGTTTTGGCTACGTCTTCGCTGCCGCGACGGTACTTGTGAGCTGATCTGCTTGCCTCAATACACGAGGTGACACCTCGAACGAGCCTCGTGAGCAGCGCGGGCGGCGCTAACCTCCCCTGGCAGGCTGGTGTGTCTCCAGCCCCAGCCGGCTTGCTTGCCTGACGAGTGCGGCAAATGAGCCCGCTTGCATCTTCTTCATAATGTGACCGCGATGTACCTGCACGGTGTACTCAGTGATCCCCAGTACGTCAGCTGCCTGCTTGTTCAGCATACCCCCGACGAGCAAGGGGAGAAGCTCTTGCTCTCTTGGTGTCAGGGTTTCGTAAAGCGCCCGTAGCGCTGCAGCTTCCGCGGCTTCCCTGCGCTGTGCTCGCGTCTTGGCAATTGCGGTGTCAACGGCTCGGAGCAGGGCATCCTCACTGACGGGCTTCGTCAGAAAATCGACGGCGCCGCCCTTCATTGCCAATACCGTGGAAGGCACATCATTCCTGCCCGTGATGAACACGATGGAAGCATGAGAATGATTAATAACCTGCTCCTGGACTTCCAGGCCGCTCATGGCGGGCATGCGCATATCGAGAATCAGGCACGCCACTGTGTCCCACTCAGCTTCTTCCAGAAACTCGTGCCCTGAGTTGAACGACCGCACACTTTTGCCATGGGCGCGCAGCAGGCTTGTGAGCGCTTCCCGGACGCGTGAATCGTCGTCTACTATGCACACAAATTCGTTGACCGACTCCACGGAACCGCCTCCATCTTGCGTCAGCGTGCGCGGCCCTCATTGTGGCCGAGGGGATAAGACCCGCTATCACTGTGAATAGAAATACCATTTGAATTATAGCAAAGCGAGTATCCGACCAACGTCCGGTAGCTGCCAATTTGCACTACATGAATATGTCGTTTCGCGAAACCGCAAGACGATGTAGCGACCGAGCAATGAGCCCCTTCGATCACTTCATAACGCTCAGTCGGCGGGACGGTTCCAGGTGAAAGATGTCGCCGACACTCTAGCTTCATGTAATAGCGATCCTGCTTCATCGAAGCTACGATCGGATCACCTTGAGTTTGCGACAGCGGCAAACACGGGGTCCTCGGTGCACCGCAGTCGTTCCCGTGCTCGGCCACCGCCTTCGGGTATGTCGGCGTTCTCCCAGACTCGACGTCCCGCCCTTTGGTGCGCCCGGCCCGCTCTCGGCCGGCCACCATTCTTTTTGTGGATTGCCGACCCGACAGGACAAATCCACGAAAGTAATGCTCAGGTGGTATGAGCGCTTAAAGCGTTTGCTTCCTTTCAAAAGCGGGAAAAGCGAATACCGCACTCGAGTATTCCAACGCCACGACCGCAACGGATGGCACGCATCCCGGTGGTACTGCCCGCCTTACCAACAACCGGTCCGTTGTTGGCATTCATGGAGAAGGGTCGCTCGCTTACGGGCTCAAGGCGATCTACACCTGCTACAGCAGAGCATTGGCCATCCGCCACAACTTCTAGTTCCGGCATCGCGCTGCCAGGACTCAGTGGCAGATGCGCAACCACCTGCCAAAGCGTCGATCTCCGCTTCGTTCCAATGTCCGGCTCCCGGGCGTGACTCGATGGCGGCCGTTCTCGTTCTCCGTTCTGCTCCGGGAATCCCGAGATCCCAGATTCATGTAATAGGCGCAATTGAGCTTGCTGCCTATCATCAAACCGGCAGATGATGCCGAAGCCCTGTTTGAGCAAGGGCCCCATCAGCTCAGCAAGCACCGCGTTTCTTAACTTTTCCCTCGAAGCCAACGAACACCGGCGCTCCGCGATTGGTGATCGCCGAGACAGGTTTGCACCGTCCCATGTCAAAGGGCGATGCGCTCACGCAGGTTGTGTCCGCTGTGCCTCTTTGAGGAAGCGACGGATCTGCAGCAATTACCCACCTTGAATGGAGATGCGAAATGGCAACGATAGCTGCCGACTACATGGTTGGTGCACTTGCAAGCGCCGGAGTCAAGCGCGTGTATGGCGTGGTGGGGGATTCACTGAACGGATTCACGGATTCCCTGCGTCGCAATGGTTCGATTGAATGGGTCCACATGCGGCACGAGGAGAGCGCGGCCTTCGCCGCTGGCTCCGAGGCTCATCTCACGGGGCAACTCGCTGTATGCTGTGGAAGCTGCGGTCCTGGGAATCTTCACCTCATCAATGGCTTGTTTGACTGCCATCGAAACGGTGTTCCTGTTCTCGCTATCGCTGCGCATATTCCAAGTACGGAAATCGGGACCGACTATTTTCAGGCTACCCATCCCGAGGTGCTGTTCAAGGAGTGTAGTCACTATGTCGAACTCGTATCGAGTCCGGAGCAATTGCCACAGATTCTCGACCGTGCCATTCGGACGGCAATCGGACGTAGAGGCGTCGCGGTGGTTGTCGTCCCGGGAAATGTAGCACTTGGTCCGCTCACAAAATCTGTGCCGAACTGGAGCGCGCCTTCGGCTCCGTTGATTCGCCCATCGAACGCCGAAGTTGCCAGACTCGCAAATCTGTTGAACCGGTCGTCGCGTGTGACATTGCTCTGTGGGGCTGGTTGCAAGGATTCGCACGCGGAAGTCGTCGAACTCGCCCGCAAGCTGCAGGCCCCCATCGTGCACGCGCTGCGAGGCAAGGAGTACATCGAGTACGACAACCCGTTCGACGTCGGAATGACGGGACTCATTGGATTCGCATCCGGTTACTCCGCGATGAAAAGCTGCGACATGCTGCTGATGCTGGGTACCGATTTCCCCTATCGCCAGTTCTACCCCGAAGGGGTCACTATCGCGCAAGTCGATATCAGGGCGGAAGCGCTCGGCAACAGGTGTCCGCTGGACCTCGGGGTGCTGGGAACCGTCAAGGATACGCTCGGCGAACTGCTTCCGCTGATTGCCGAGAAGACCGACCGCAGCTTCCTCGACCGGGCACTGGAAGACTATCGCAAGGCTCGGAGTCATCTGGACGCGCTGGCGGAGCCCGAAGCAGGCGGAAACACCGTCCATCCGCAATACGTGACGCGGCTCGTCAGCGAGCTTGCGGATGACGACGCCATCTTCTCCTGCGATGTCGGCACGCCCGTCGCATGGGCTGCCAGATACCTGAAGATGAACGGCAAGCGGCGTCTGATTGGATCGTTCAATCACGGATCGATGGCCAACTCGCTGTTGCATTCCATTGGCGCTCAGGCCGCCTTCAGGGACCGACAAGTGATTTCGATGTCCGGTGACGGCGGATTCACCATGATGATGGGTGAGTTTTTGACGCTCGTTCAAGCAGGATTGCCGGTCAAAGTCGTCGTGCTCAACAACGGAACACTAGGCTTCGTGGAAATGGAGATGAAGGCCAATGGGTTCCTGGATACCGGATGTGACCTGAAGAATCCGAACTTTGCCGCGATGGCCAATGCAATGGGCATCAAGGGCGTGCGCGTCGAGCGTCCCGCAGACCTGGAAGGCGCCCTGCGCGAAGCCTTTGCACACCCGGGCCCCGCCCTGGTTGACGTAGTGAGCGCGCGCCAGGAACTCGTGATGCCTCCTGCGGCCACCGCAGACCAGGCGTACAGATTTGGCTTGTTCATGCTCCGTGCCGTGATGGACGGTCGGGGACAGCAGCTTATCGACCTCGCAAAGGTCAATCTGTTCCGGTAGTGCTTTTGCGCAAGTGCGTACGGGCCAATGTCGTCCAAGGGAGATCGAATCATGTCCAGCAATGTCGCGAGCACTACTGCAAACCTTGCATCAGACCGCGAGACCATACACATGGGTTTTGTGATCGCATGGATCTTTTGCGTCGTGTTCTACTTCATGCAGTACGCGCTGCGTTCCGCGCCGGGCGTGATGATGCCCGAGCTGAGCGCGGCGTTCGCCCGCGATGTAGTGGGCGTGAGCGCGCTCGTCGGCCTGTACTACTACAGCTATTCGGTGTTTTCGATCGTTGTCGGCGCGGCGCTCGACCGGCTCGGCGGCAAGGCTGTCATTCCAGCTGGCATCGTTCTCGTTGCCGTCGGGGCAGCACTGTTCGGCCTGGGCACCGTGGTGATCGCGGAAATCGGCCGCCTGCTGCAAGGCGCGGGCTCGGCGTGCGCATTTATCGGGGCCGTGTATCTCGCCACACATGGCTTTCCCCCGCGCTATCTCGCGACAGCGGTCGGCTTCACTCAATGCTTCGGAATGCTGGGCGGGTTCGCGGGCCAGTTCGCCGTCGGCCAGCTGATTCACGGCCTCATCACGTGGCAGCAGTTTTGGTGGCTGTCTGGCCTCGCAATCTTTGTGATTGCCGTACTGGTGTTCATCGCGACGCCGGCAGGCCATGACGACAGCCCAGCAAGCCAAGGCTCGTTGCTGAAGATGTTCGCGCCGTACAAAGAGGTGCTGTCCAACCCGCAGTCTTATCTTTGCGGCTTCTGCGCTGGCCTGCTGTTCTTGCCGACCACGATCGGTGACATGATCTGGGGTATACCGTTCCTGCACAACGGTCTCCACATCAGCTATTCCGAAGCCGTCAATCGCGCCAGCATGGTGCCGCTCGGCTGGGTGATCGGCTGCCCGCTGCTCGGGTACGTCTCCGACCATCTGGGCCGGCGCAAGCCGGTGCTGATCGCAGGCGCGTTGCTCATGCTTGTGTCCGGTGCCGGCATTTTCTATCTGCCGCCCGGCGTGGTTCCGCCTTACGTGCTCGGCCTGCTGCTTGGCATCGGCTCGGGGGCGGCCATGTTGCCCTATACGATAATCAAGGAAGTCAATTCGGACGACGTGAAAGGCAGCGCGACCGGAGCGATCAACTTCCTCGTGTTCACATTCAGCGCTTTGCTCACGCCCGCATATGGTAAGGTGCTCGCCCATATCGCAAATGGCGGCGCAATGAATCTGGCGGTGTTCCGTGCAGCAAGCATATGGCTGATCGGCGGCATCGTGCTTGCAATCATCCTTGCGCTGTTCCTGCGTGAGACCGGACCGCGAGGGCGCGCGACGGCGTGAGCCTGAGCAGAACGCCGATCAATGAACCGCTGAGTGCGTGGCCCGACACGGGTGTTGAGGGAAGCCGTTAAAGGCCCTGGGATACCGGCCCGCATAGGAGTATCGCTCAGTATCAAAGAGACGGAGAGATGTTCACAAGGCGATGCTGTATATCCATACAGATATCTCAACTTTCGGCAATCTCTCTCTGACGGCTCCTGTATCCTTCGCGCCATGCGCAAATGCTATCGGGTGCGCACCGATTTCATCCCGGATTTTGTCCTATAGGCCGGTCGTCATTGCGAGATGCCATGACAGCAGGTCGGGACTTGCGCGTAGGCCGCGCGCGGCCAGCCTGAGCCCTTTCGCAGCGCCGTAGGCGCTTTTCGCGCGCAGTATCGCGGACCTATCCCGCGCGCTTTCAATGCCGCGCGTCAGCCACTGCATGCTCGGACATTTCAGGTTGCTGCACCTCGGCTAGCACCGCTGCTCCAGCCTATTTCCGGACCTGCATACCATCTACCACTGATTGCACGCCATCCACTGCACGGACTGCATTCAGAGCGGACAGCTTCTCCGAGTCATTTTGCACTTTCCCCTCGAGGTGCACGACACCGTTTTCAGTTCACACTCGAATTCCGGTTGGCCTGATCCCTTCCGTGGCAAGAAGCTCGGCTTTCACTTTCATCGTGATGGCACTGTCGCTGGATTTTGTCGAGGATTCCGCAGACGGGGCAGATTTCGCCATGCCGGCGGAGTCATACTTTGGCACGGTGCGATTGCTTGGTGCCTCGGGAAGCCCAGGCATGCCCGGTGCACTGCTCATGGGGGGAGCACCATCCGTTGCAGCCAGTATACTGCCGACATCCCGCCAGGCAGCCGCATTGCCCGAAGCAGCAAGCAATCCAACAGCGCTAGCAAGCCACATCTTTTGGATTGATTTCATCACTGTCTCCTACTGGTACTTCTGCGGGTCGTCGCGCATAGCGATGCCACATCGCGGCCCCGCGCGCTATACAAAAAGGACAAGCGAGAAGAGGAAGGAGTTCCGCGGCGGTCTGGCTACGTTACACCCAGACACAGGCCTTACGATTAGTACACCAGCGCATACCATCAGAGGGTGAATCGCCCTGACGCCACTTCCAAGGCGCTCAGGAAGCAGGGACGTCACTTCCCTTTGTCATATGCAGTAAGGAAATGTATCCTGCGTTGCGAGGTTGGACATGGCGATAGAAAGTTGGCTTTTCAACGGCGCAGCCGCCGGCTGCATGACCTTCAGCAATCCTTTCCCCTTCGCAGGAGACGAAGATGCTCAGTCCTCATGAAATCGCCGCCTTGATGCTTCTCGATAGTGCAAACGGGAATTTCGAATTGGACCCTGCCGACCTCAAAAGCCTCGTGCGTCAGCAGCTAGTGCAACTGGACCGACTAGCACACGACCGTAGCCAAGTTCGCCTCACAAACCACGGACGCAACTTTCTGGACAGCGTCGCCAAGAGGCGCTGAACGGCAACCTACGTGGGCCAGCCTTGACTACCTTGCGATGCCTGGCCGCACACTCCCCAGCGCACCTAGCAAGTCCCGCGTTATACAGTTCCGCCAGCGCATCCCATCGAGAGAGTTATGTTCTCTCTGACCTAACTCCACTAGAGTGACACAGGGCAAACGCGATTGCCCCGTCTTTCCTTCAGCACACACTCCTTCCCGGCAGCGGGTGCTTTTTTTATGGGCTCCGCACGCGCAAGTCGGACTGCGCCCTATGGCCGCCGGTACCGCGCGCGCCACTGTCACCCATTCTGGCCGGCCGGATAATGTGAGGAATTTGTTAATTCTGATGTTATTTCGGAGTAGTTGTCATATACGCCACCTTAGCGTAGATTGATCTTAGAGGCCGTTGCCTCTCCCGACTGTACGCTCCCCGTGTATGAGTCTCGGCACCCAGAGGCGCGACACCATCGCGCCTTCTTTTTTGTCATATTTTCCCCTCGACGCTCGAGCGCCAAAGCCTTCAGCGGCCGCAACGGTGCCGAGTAGCGCCGACAGACCGGAAGCGCCCCAGGTGATCGTCTTCATGCCAGCACACCTCCCGCCGCCACATACACGCCGCGCACGTAGGCCAGCGAATGCTCGTTTCGCCCGTAGCCGGCGCCCGGCTGGCCCACGCTCCGGGTCTGCGGATCGTGCTGCAGGCATCGTCAGAATCCGGGCAGCCGTACAGCACCACGCGCCGGCACGATGCATCATTGCGTTGCTTGCTGATGTCTGGCACGACAGTCTCCTTGCAGGTATGGACGCCGGTTCAATGCGCAGGGATCCTGGTGCCGCCGGGCGAAGCGTCGCCGCTGCGCGTGGGCTGTCCACCGGGCCGCGCCGCACGTCCCCTGTACTTGGCCACGTGGTTCTCACGGGCCTCGTCCAGCGAATGGCTGCGCTTGAGCCCGCCTTCCTTGTCGGCGAGCTCCGCCAGTTGGCGATAGAAGGTGACCAACTGGCGCAACTCGTCCTCATCGAGTTCCTCGATCGAGACTAGCATGTTGCTCGCTTCCCTGTGCGAGGCAAGCAACTCGTTCAGCTTCAGGTGGACGGCCACGGCGTCCTTGTTCTGGCTCTGCTGGATCAGGAAAACCATCAGGAAGGTGACGATGGTGGTGCCAGTGTTGATCACGAGCTGCCACGTTTCGGAGTAGTGGAAGACAGGACCCGTCAAAGCCCACGCCGCCACGACGCCGACCGCCAGCACGAATGCCGTAGGCGAGCCCGCCTGCCGCGTGGCTGCGCCGGCCAGGCGATCAAAGACATGAAGCACGCGAGACCGGTGCCCGTGTAGTGCGAGGGCGCTGTCGATCCGATGCAGTGAGAATACTGGCTTGCCCATCTTCGGCTCCTTGCTGTCGGCTGCCGCCGCCGGCAACGCGCTGCGTTCATTGTATGGAACGCGCCGCCAATGGTTCAGCGGGCGCTGTCCTACAACGCAGTCTGCACTTGCATGCGGAATGCCAGGGCAACGAGCGGGCATCTCTGCATCGCCTGTAACGGGCTGCAACATCGGCCCGTTGGTCACTCGGTGCCGGCACTCGCGGCACGCAGTCCCTTCCCAGGCAGGTAGCCTGTGCTGCCAAACCCCTGTTTAAGGGCGCCAATGCCGAAACAAGCTGCCAGTTCTCGATGCGGATCATTCAATTCAGCTTAACAATAGATTTCCAGAAATTTAACCACGTAGACGACTTGGCTGACTACAGTGGCTGCATACGCACCGGCACCGGCTTCAGCGCGCCGATGCAGCGACGGAGGACTCTGCTCATTCCCAGGCGCGCCTTTCGTGACCGCCCAGCCTGCAACCGATTTTCCTTACCGGTCGCCGCCAGACCTCACGTGGGCCGCCATTTACATCAAGACAACATGCCATCGAATCAATGCGCATTCTGGACCTTCCCCTACACGTCGCAGCGTTTGCCGCTGGTCGCCGACAACGTCGTGACGACCTCGCAGCCGCTTGGCTCCTCGGCCGGCTTGGCGATGCTGCTGCGCGGCGGCAATGCGGTCGACGCAGCGCTGGCCACGGCAATCGCCCTGGCTGTGGTCGAGCCGTGCAACAACGGTATCGGCGGCGACGCGTTTGCGCTGATCTGGGATGGCAGCAAATTGCACGGTTTGAACGGATCGGGCCGCGCACCGGCCGCATGGACGCGCGAGTATTTTTCAAAATACAAGGAGATGCCGAAGCGGGGTTGGGACTCGGTGACTGTGCCAGGCACCGTTTCAGCGTGGCGCGCCATGTGGGAACGCTTTGGCAGCCTGCCGTTCGAAGACCTGTTCGAACCAGCGCTGCGCTATGCGCGTGACGGCTATTTGGTTTCGCACAATGTCCACAATCAGTGGCAAAAGCAGATCGACGAACTGATCGATCAGCCGGGCTACGGCGAAGCGTTTGCCCCCAACGGCCGGGCACCACTTCAGGGCGAGCGCTTCATTTGCCCGGGACAGGAAAATACACTCGAGCGCATCGCGCGCACCAAGGGCGACGATTTTTACCATGGCGACCTGGCCCGTGCGATCGCCGACCACGCGCGCAATACCGGCGGTGCGATCACCGAAGCGGACCTCGCCGCACATAAGGCGGACTGGGTCGAGCCGATCAGCATCCGCTACCGGGATGTTGAACTGTACGAGATCGGGCCTAACGGTCAAGGCATTGCGGCACAGATGGCGTTGGGCATGCTTGAACATTTCGATTTGAAGGTCATGGACCAAGATAGCGCGCTGGCGATGCATCTGAAGATCGAGGCAATGAAACTGGCCTTTGCCGACTTGCATGAATACGTCGGCGACGTGGATCACATGACGGAAGTAACAGCGGCCGACCTGCTCAACCCGGCATATCTGGCAAAACGCGCCAAGCTCATTGACCCCGAACGCGCAGCGCCGGCCCGCATCGGCAAACCGCTTGGTGGCGGCACCGTCTACCTGACCACGGCGGATCGCAACGGCATGATGGTTTCGTTCATTCAGTCCAACTTCAAGGGATTCGGTTCGGGCGTGGTCGTCCCCAATACCGGCATCGCCTTGCAAAATCGCGGCTGGGGCTTCAATTTGCGTCACGGCCATACCAACGAAGTAGCGCCTGGGAAACGTCCATTCCACACCATCATCCCCGGTTTCCTGATGCAAAATGGCCGACCGCTGATGAGTTTCGGCCTCATGGGCGGATCCATGCAGGCGCAGGGTCATATGCAGATGGTCTCCCGCCTGGTCGATCAGGGACTGAACCCGCAGGCCGCGAGCGATGCGCCGCGCTGGCGCGTACTTGACGACAACTATGGCGTCGCCGTCGAATGGAATATGCCGCAAGCGGTGATTGAGGGACTGACATCACGCGGGCATCCGATCGCGGTTGCCAAACGCTTTGATACCGAGTTCGGCAGTGCCCAGGCAGCTCTGCGCTTGGATAACGGCGGTTATGTAGCGGCATCCGATCACCGCAAGGATGGCTACCCGGTCGGAATTTGATCCTCCAATTTGCATTCAATGTGCGTTTATCTTGGTGCGCCAATGCTTGGACAATCGCTGCGCTTCGTCGTACAGGCGTACCACGATATGGCTCGGCCACACCTGCAGTTGCTCGCTCAGCAACCGCAGTTGATGGAACACAAAGCGTGATGCCAACTCCCAGGCGACGAGCGGATCGTGGCGCGCTTCATGATCGAGCAATTGCGCCTCCATGGGACCACAGACGCGGTGGAAGCGGCCACGTGTCTGGCCAGCTATGACCTGAGCCTCTATCCGGAGGATGCCGGCGACACCATCACGGCCTTCTTCTATCCCGACGCGTACGTAGCCGGACAACAAAGACACAGAAGGAGCCATTTTTGAGAACATCATCCGTATCCGTGTCCGTTTCCCGTAGCGTGGCGTCCGCAGCCACGCTAATTGCTAGCCTGGTCTCCGGCGCGGTCTTCGCGCAGGGCGGGTATCCGAGCAAGCCCATCACCATCGTCGTGCCCTATCCGCCGGGCGGCTCCAACGACATCTTCGCGCGCATCGTCGCCAAGGGGATCGGCGAGGAGCTCAAGCAACCCGTCGTCATCGACAACCGCCCCGGCGCCAGCGGCAATACCGGCACCGGCATCGTCGCCAAGTCCGCCCCGGACGGGTACACGCTGGTCGCCGTGTCGTCCAGCATGACGACCAATGCCGCAGTGCAGGCCAAACTGCCGTTCGATGCGGTCAAGAGCTTCGCGCCGGTGGCGATGTTTGCGCAAGGGCCGTTCATCGTCGCGGTCAACAATGCATTCCCCGCCAGGACACCGCAGGAACTCATCGCCGCGATCCGCGCCAAGCCAGGCAAGTACAACTACGCCTCGTCCGGGCCGGGCGGCGTCAACCAGTTCGGCACCGAGCTGCTCAAGGCCATGGCCGGCAACCTGTTCATCACGCATATCCCGTATCGCGGCATGCCTCCCGCCTTGACCGACCTGATCGGCAACCAGACGCAGTTGCTGATCTCTACCGGCCCATCGCTGCTGCCGATGGTTCGCGCCGGCAAGGTGCGCGCCGTTGGCATCACCAGCCTCAAGCCGAGCCCGATCGCGCCGGAACTAACGCCCATGTCCAGCGCGGTGCCGGGCTACGAGTTCGAGCTCTGGTGGGGCCTGCTGGCGCCGGCCGGCACGCCGCCGGCGATAGTCAACCAACTCAACGCCGCCGTCAACGCAATCTTGTCCAAGCCCGAGATCAAGGCGGCGATCCTGAAGGAAGGCGCCGAAGCCAGGCCCGTCACGCCGGCCCAGTTCGCCGCCACCATCGGGCAGGACGTGGAGCGGTGGAGGAGGCTCGCCAAGCAACAGAACATCGTCGTGGACTGATATGGACTGATATGGCGCGATGTGTTTTCGCGTTTCCCGCACTGCCAATTGCCCGGAGATTTCCATGCGCTCCCCCTGACGATGACCGCGCCGCCGCTGAGCGAGCGCACCGGCAAGCCGGGCCCGCTTCCTCTTGTCAGGGCTGTGTCGGCCACGCGCAAAGCAACCCCAGCCTAGCCGACGTCAGTGGGGGCTGGAAAACACAGAAGAGAATCGCTCACCAATGCTCCGGCGACTAGGCACACCTGCGCGCTTCGGCCGATGAAGCGCCACCCTCGCTCTGGATGACGGATAGTTGATGCCGAGTCCCTTCACCCCCCAATTATTGAGCTGGAACAACCGGTTTCATGAGCTCTTGCTCTTGTGCGCCATCGATCTGGAGAAAAATTATGGAAGTCCGCGATTCACTACAAACACCCCCGCCCTGCTCCCGCGCGCAATACCATGATGATTTGGCACTCCCCTCCTTTCCCATTGAAACGCCATGTTTCGTGATCCTCGAAACGGCTGTTCTCCACAATCTGGAAAAGACGGCGAAGGCAGCGGGGGGAATCCGGCGGCTCATGCCGCATATCAAGACGCACCGGGCCCAATGGCTGGTCGAGTTGCTGGTTCGAGAGGGGGTGACGGCGTTTAAGGCAGCGACCCCGGCCGAAATGCAGATGGCGGCAGCCGGGGGCGCTCAACATCTTGTGTGGGCATATCCGACAGTGAACACCGCGGCAATCTCTCGCGTTGCCGACATCGCGCGAAGGCATCCCAATGTGCAATTCGAAGCGCTAGTCGATTCCAAACGTGGATTTGGCGCCTGGCGGGACGAGTTGGAGCGGCAGCCGGCATCCAATATCAAGCTGCGGGTCGATCTGGATCCTGGTCTGGGACGTACCGGCGTTCCGCTCAACCATGAGGCTCTGGAATTGGCCCACGCCATGATGGTTGAGGGTCTTTTCAGTGGCTGGCATTGCTACGACGGCCATATCAAAGGGGCCAATAGGCCGGAGCGTGTAAAGGATATCGAGAGGCTGATTGAAGAGGTTAGGAGTCTGCTATCGCAAGCGCGGCGGAAAGGCTTGCCTGCAGGCCTGATCGCGGGAGGCAGCTATTCCTTTGATGTCTGGCCCGCTGATGTTGCACAGTGGGTTGCGCCGGGAAGCTGGACGTACTCGAGTGCGCAGCATCAGGCAGACCTGTCGAATCTGGGTTGGAGAGTCGGCGCATACGTGCTGGCTACCGTACTGTCCACGCGCCAAGGCACCGCCACGCTGGACGCGGGAACAAAAGCCATTTCGCCGGACATGCCGCTGAAGGAACGGTTTCAGGGCCCGGGGCCGATCAGAATGATGAAAGAAGAGCACGTCGTTATCGAGACCGACGAACTGGACATCGGCCAGCAAGCGGCTCTCGTACCCCGGCATACCTGCACCGCAGCCTATCTCTATAATCGCGCGCTGGTTCAGTGCGTTGACGGAAGCTGGGAGTTCCGCGGTCAACTCGGCGCGGAACGTTAGTCGGAACCGGGTTGCGGCTCCTGCATTACAGGGCTTCGCTGAAAGACTCCTCCGGCATGGCTGCGCTGACATGACCACAGACATCTCTGGCAATTGAGCCTGCGGCCTGAGCTTATCGAGAAGGTACATCGCGGCCGACGCACAGGCTTGACAACCATGCCCGACGGGCGGCGCGGATCCACAGCCCGATGGCGCGTTTCTTGCGTCGCCAAAGGCCCCGGTCACAGATGCCGCTCTTCCGCCTTGGCGCGCCACCTTGTATGCCAGCCCATAGCAGGCCCCCCGCCATACCCCTGAACCTTCGCCAGATCGAAGTCTTCCACGCGATCATGGTCACCGGCTCGCTAAGCGAGGCCGGCCGCATGCTGTGCGTGTCACAGCCGGCAGTCAGCCGGGTGCTGGCAACAGCTGAAAGCCGCCTGCGGTTCCTGCTGTTCGAACGTGTCAAGGGACGGCTGCAGCCGACGCCGGAGGCGCGCCGGCTGTTCCAGGAAGTCGGAGTCATCCTCCGGGGCGTGAACCAGTTCAATGCGGTGGCGAGCAGCCTCGGCCAACAGAGCGAGGGCAAACTGTCGATTGTCTCCAGCCCGAGCTACAGCGAATGGCTGATGCCGCGCGCGATCCAGCGCTTCCGGCTGCGGCATCCCGACGTCCGGCTCCATTACCGCCCGATGCCGTTCGACGCTTTACTACCGTTCATGGTGCAGGGGCACGCCGACCTCTGCATTGCATCGATGGCGCCGCCCGACAGCGCGAATCTTCGGTTCCGGGAAATCGGCGAGGGGCAGATCCTGTGCGCGCTACCCAAGGGACACGCACTGGCGGAGCGGGAGATCGTGACCGCCAGTGATTTGCGCGGCCAAACTCTCATCGGCTACGGCATCGACACCCCTTTCGGCCAGCTCTCCTCGCATTTCCTCTCTCTGGAGCAGGGGGTACTCACGCCGGACATCGAGATTCGCTCAACGCCCGAAGCCATGGCGCTGGTGCGGCAGGGCGTCGGGGTGGCGCTAGTGGAGTCGTTCGGATACACGCCATCGGGATCGGACGACGTCGTGCTCAAGCCGATCAGCCCGGCGCTCGGCCACAAGATCTACCTGATCCATTCGCGGCAGATCCCGATGTCGACTTTGGCCAAAGGCTTTCTTGCCACGCTCGCGCACCTGCTGGACGCCGAAGCGCGCGGTGGGGATGTGCAGCCCCCGCCGTTGCTCGCCTGAGATGGCGTTCGCAGCGCAGTGGCGCGATTGCCACACGCTACCGCCGCGCCTCATCACATATTGTCCAGGACTCATAACGAGAGGCTATGGGCCAGCTGCGCTCCAGGGCTGCTCCCGAGGTATTTGTCCGTTTCAAATCAATGTGTTGTGAGCGCGTGATGGATCCCGTGCGGGGGCTACCGGCGCGCGGGGCGGCGCATTTCATGGGCGGCATCGCGTTCCTATACTTGCTGCTACCGCATCGCACCAGAGACCCCAAGACATGCCCAACATCATCACCGTCGCCGCCGCCCAGCTTGGTCCCATCCAGAAGTCCGAAGGGCGCGAGATCGCGGTCGCACGCATGGTCCAACTGCTCGAACGCGCCTATCGGCGCGGCGCGCAGGTCGTGGTGTTTCCCGAACTCGCGCTGACCACGTTTTTTCCGCGCTGGTACCACGAGGACATCGACGAGGCGGACTGCTGGTTCGAAACGGCGCTGCCCTCACCGGTGACCGCGCCGCTGTTCAAGGCAATCCGCCGCTTTGGCCTGACGGTGTACCTTGGCTACGCCGAGATCGCTTACGAGCACGACGAAGCCGGCGTCATGCGCAAGCGTCGGTTCAACACCTCGGCGATCATCGCAGCGACGGGTGAGGTAATCCTCAAATACCGGAAGGTCCATCTGCCCGGCCACGCAGAGTACGCACCATCGCGCAAGGTGCAGCACCTGGAGAAGCGCTATTTCGAAGTCGGCAATCTCGGCTTTCCGGTGGTACGGGCGTCCGTCGGCGAGGCCGGGAGCGTGAACATGGGCATGATGATATGCAACGACCGCCGTTGGCCCGAGGCTTGGCGCGTGCTCGGACTGCAGCAGGTCGAACTCGTCATGCTGGGCTACAACACGCCGAGCATGAACATGGAAAACCGCGGCTTCGAGGCCCATCATCTGCGCGTGTTCCACTCGCAGTTGTCCATTCAGGCGGGCTGCTATCAGAACGCGTGTTTCGCGGTCGCCGTTGCGAAGGCCGGGACCGAGGACGGTCATGAAATGTTCGGTCATTCGATCATTGTCAATCCCCAAGGCGAAATCATGGCGCAGGCCACCAGTTGGGACGACGAACTCATCGTAGCCGACTGCAATTTGGACATGTGCAAACTGGGCCGCTCCACCGTCTTCAACTTCGGTTTGCACCGGCGCGTCGAGGCGTACACACGCATTACCGATCAGGTCGGTAGCGTGGCCCCGCCGACCTGGCCGGCGCGCTGATCTCGCTCCCCGCCTTTTTTCGACCACCCACTCGACTCCTCCATGCAGCCGACCGAACCGCAGGATATTCATCTGGCACGACCACGACCCGCGCACGCGATCCGGCACGAGATGCTGGGTGACATGCGCGTTCCCGATTTCGCCGACGTCGAACAGGCGGCTGAAGACATCGCTCCCTATGTCGTCCGCACCCCGCTGCTGCGTTCGCCGACGCTCGATGCCATTGCCGGCGCGCCCGTCTGGCTCAAGGCCGAGAGCCTGCAGGTCACGGGTTCATTCAAGGCACGCGGCGCATTCAATGCGCTGCTATCGCTGCGCAGCGACCAGCGAGCAAAAGGCGTGATCGCCTATTCCACCGGCAATCACGGGCAGGCGATCGCCTGGGCCGCACGGCAGCTCGGCGTTGCGGCGACCATAGTGATGCCGGTCGATACGCCACGCAACAAGGTCGAGCGCGCGCTGGCCCAAGGCGCGCGCGTCGTTCACTACGACCGCCGCCATGAAAGCCGCGAAGCGATCGCGATGCGGCTGATCGAGGAATCGGGCGGCACGCTGATTCCGCCGGGCGATCATCCCGCGGTCCTTGCCGCCCAGGGCACCGTGGCACTGGAGGCGTTGCAGGATCTGCCCGAGGCTGCGCTCGACAACCTCGGCCTGTTCGCGGCGCCATGCGGTGGCGGCGGCCTGATGGCCGGTTGCGGTCTTGTCGTCGACACCCTGAGTCCGGGCACGTGGCTGATCTCGGCCGAGCCGGCCGGGTTCGACGACACGGTGCGCTCGCTGCGCAGCGGCCGCAGGGAAACCAATGCCGCGGGCACCACGACGACGTTCTGCGACGCGTTGCAGGCCAGCACGCCGGCTGAACTGCCCTTCGAGATCAACAATTGCTTTCTCGACGGCGCGGTGGCCGTCACCGACGCGCAGGTCTGCACCGCCATTCGCTTCGCGCTTGCGGAACTCCGGCTGCTGGTCGAACCGGGCGGGGCCGTCGCGCTGGCGGCGTTGCTAGCCGGCGTGATCGATCTCGAAGGCCGCGACAGCGTCATCGTGCTGTCTGGCGGCAACGTCGACTTGCCCTTACTTCAAACGATGCTGCAGCCCACTGCAGCCGCCGCACACGGTACTTGAGACAGCCGTATCACCGGCCCCGCGCATCTCGGCGCGGGCCGGCCCTGACGCTAACTTGCCTACCACGAAAGGAACGCCACCATGTCTCTCTTCCGGAATTGTGCCTGGCTACTCAGACGAATTTCGCTGATCGTCGCCGCCATGCTGCTCACGGCGAACGCCTTCGCAGCCTATCCCGAGCGCCCCATCACGCTGATCGTCCCGTTCAATGCAGGCACGACGCCCGACATCGTCTCACGCTTGCTGGCCGATGTCGTCGGCCATGACATCGGGCAGCAGATTGTGGTCATCAACCGCGTGGGCGCTTCCGGCATCATCGGCACGCAGGCCGTGATCAACGCGCCGGCCGACGGCTATACCATTGGCTTCGCGAACGTCGCCACACTTGCAATCAACCAGTCCCTTTACAAGAAGCTGCCCTACGACGCCGACAAGCAACTGGCACCCGTGGCCCTGACCGGCTACGTGCAGAATGTGCTGGCGGTGCGCAAGGACCTCGGCGTGAAGTCGGTCTCCGATCTGATCTCGCTGGCCAGAAGCGCGCCGGGCAAGCTCTCCGTCGGCTCGGGCGGGAACGGTACCACGGGCCATCTCAGCGCCGAGATGTTCAAGGCGATGGCGGGCGTCTCCATCACGCACGTTCCCTACAAGGGCGGTCCCGAAGCGGACCTCGCACTGATGCGAGGCGAAGTGGATCTGGTCTTCGAGAACATCACGTCGATCGCGCCGTATCTGAAGAGCGGCAGCGTCGTGCCACTCGCCGTCACCGGCGCACACCGCGACAGCCGCCTGCCGAAGCTGCCGACCATGGCGGAGACGGGACTGAAGGATTACCAGGCAGTGGCATGGACTGGCTATGTCGCGCCCGCCGGGACTGACCCGCAGATACTCGACCTGCTCAACAAGGCCTTCAACAAGGCGGCCAACTCGGACGCCATGAAAATGCGGCTGGCCGACATGGCGTATGAAGTCTCTACAGGGGAGCGCGGAGCCTTCTTCGACCGCGCCCGCAAGGAGCGACCCGTCTGGGCCGCAGTGATCAAGAGTTCCGGCGCGGCCGTCGACTGAGGAGAGCCGGACATGGCGCATTTTGACATACTGATTCGTGGCGGCACAGTGGTCGACGGCACCGGCGCACCGCGCAGGCTCGCCGACATCGGGATCGATGGATCGCGTATCGCTGCGCTTGGCGCACTCTCATCCGACACCGCTGCGCTGGTAATCGACGCGCGTGATCGTATCGTCGCGCCCGGCTTCATCGACTCGCATACGCACGATGACCGATATCTGACGCTCGATCCGCTGATGCCGGCCAAGCTCAGCCAGGGCGTTACCACGGTCGTGACAGGCAATTGCGGAATCAGCCTTGCGCCCTGGCGCGCGGCCGCGGGACAGACTGTTCCGCCGCCACTTGACTTGCTGGGGGATGACCCCGCCGTGTTTCGTTTCGCTGCGTTCGGCGACTATCTCGCTGAGTTGGAGCGAAGTCCCGCGGCCGTCAACGCAGCTTGCCTGCTGGGCCATACGACGCTGCGGATCGCCGCGATGGCGCGGCTGGACAGGGCGGCGACCGAGGGCGAGATCGCGGCGATGCAGGCCTTGCTGCGCGACGCCATGGAGAGCGGGGCCATCGGGCTTTCGACGGGTGCCGCCTATCCCACTGCAATGCCGGCCACGACCGGGGAAATGGCCGCCGTGGCGGAGGTCATGCGCGGCTCCGGCGGCGTCTACGCCAGCCATCTACGCGATGAAGGCGATCGGATCCGCGAGGCGCTCGACGAAGCCTTCGAGGTCGGCGCCGCGGGCGACGCGCCGGTCGTGGTCTCGCATCACAAGCTGATTGGTCCAAAGAATCATGGCCGCTCGGTCGAGACGCTTGGGCATATCGCGCAAGCCATGCGGCGTCAGCCGATAGGTCTCGACTGCTATCCATACATCGCCGGCTCCACCATTTTGCGCAAGGATCGGCTCGCGATGTCGAGCCGCGTCATCGTGACGCGTTCGGTACCGCATCCCGAGTTCGCCGGACAGGACCTCGATGCCATCGCGGCGACAATGTGCCTCTCGCCCGAGGACGCCGTCGATGCGTTGCAGCCGGCTGGCGCGATCTACTTCCTGATGGACGAGCAGGACGTGCAGCGCATCCTCGCCTTCCCCGCAACCATGATCGGCTCCGACGGACTGCCCCACGATTGCACGCCGCATCCGCGTCTGTGGGGCACATTTCCACGGGTGCTGGGGCATTACTGCCGCGACCTCGGGCTATTCTCACTCGAGCAAGCTGTGCATAAGATGACCGGCCTGACAGCCCGCTACTTCAGGCTGCCGGGGCGCGGAATCCTGTCGCACGGCAACTTCGCGGATATCACCATCTTCGATGCCGCCCGCGTGGCCGATATGGCGACCTTCGCGCAGCCCGTCGCGCGCGCCAAAGGCATCGAGACCGTCATCGTCAATGGCACCCTCGCATGGAGCGGCGGCGAGAGCACGGGCGCCCGTCCCGGGGCGGTGATCCGCCGGAACGATACGTCTCCCGGTTGATCATTCGAAACCAGTTCACCAACGCGGGCGGTCGGCTGGCCGCCCTATGAAAACAGGATCAGCGTCGCTCTCAACCCAGGATGATTGTCGGTCAATTCGAGCACGCCACCGTGCTGCTTGGCGACGGCGGCCACGAGACTCAGCCCCAATCCCACACCCGGAGTACTGCGACTTGCGTCGCCGCGGTAGAAGCGTTCGAGAACTTTTGGCTTCTCTTCTTCGGGGATGCCGGGCCCGTCGTCCGAAACGGCAATCACGATTGCCCCGTCCGGGCGGCTCGCGGCCTCGACCGTGACCCTCCCATTTTCCTGAGCATACTTTAGCGCGTTGTCGATCAGGTTCCCGACCGCCTGTGCAAGCAGCAGGGGATCGCCGGCCAGCGTCAGTGGCCCGGAGGACGCGAAAGAAAGCGCGACCCCCTTCAGTTCTGCCACGGGTTGGTAGAACTCGGCGGCTTCGCCTGCTACCGTCGTTGCATCCACTTCAATGAAGCCGGAGCGGCGCGTGCCAGAGTCAATCTCCGCCAGGCGCAGCAGGGCGTTGAAGATAGCAATAACGCGGTCCACGTCCGCGATTGCACCTTCGATCTCGGCGAAGGTTTGTTCCGGGCGAGGCCGGGTCACCGACAGTTCCTCCAGGCGGTAACGCAACTCCGCCAACGGTGTGCGCAGGTCATGCGCGATAGCATTGGACACGTTTCGGATGCCCTCAAACAGGTGCTCGATTTGATCCAGCATGCGGTTTTCGGTCTCCACGAGCGTGTTGAGCTCGTTCTCACCGCCATAAGCCGGCAACCGATGTGTGAGATTTCCTTGCATGATGGCGGAAGCCGTCTGGTTGATGTCGTGGACCTTGGAAAGTATCGTGCGACGTATCAGCGCTCCCCCTGCTACGCCAAGCAGCAAAACGATGCTGGCAGCACCAACCAGTCCATACAAGAACAACGTTTCGAGCTTTTCAAACCGACTGACGTCACGCCCCAACAAAAGGTGATACCCACCGGGGAGTGTCTGATGCAACAGCACGGCTCTAACCACACGTCCGCCTACATCAATTGACGCTACTTGCGTCCCTGTCGATGCGGAAGCCTCGCGAGGCCATGCGGGTAGATTGCCGGCACGCTTCGCCCATGTCGGATCGGCGAACAGAATGATAGTGTTCTCCACGTCTTCGAGTTGCCCGCCCACCCGTGTTTCGATTGCTGCTACAAGGGCAGCGGCGCCATGTTTGGCGAATAGATCCATCATATTCTGCGCTTCCGCCTGAAGCACCTCGGTTCTGCTTTGCTCGATCGTGTTGCGCCAGGCATACCAGAGCGGTGTGGCGAACAGGGCGAGCGCAACCAGGCTCACGGCGACATAGCCGAGCGCTAGATTACTCAGCAGTCAGAAATATATGCGACAGAAGGATGGCGGAAGAATGAGCGTACAAGCGTCGGGTTTTCCGCCACGGTTTGAAGCTGTTCGTTAACCTTTTGTTGCAGGTCCTCACCTTTACGAAGAGGCCTGCGTGCCACACCTGTGCGCTTGGTATGACTCCACACCAACTCGTCTGGATTAAGGTCGGGCGAGTAGCCAGGCAAGAAGTGCAATGCGAGCTTGCCCTTTGTCGATTGAACGTAGCGCTTCACGCATGCCTTCTTGTGCGCGGGCAGTCCATCGACCACCATGTGCACGCTGTTTTTTCGCCCGCGCATCAACTTTTTGAGGAGTTCGACGAACAGCTCTCCCGTCAGACCGCCTTTGTAGGTGGCGAACCAGAAGGCCCCCTTGGAGTTGACCGCCGACGCGGCACTGATGCTCTGGCGCTGCCCCGGCCGATCGATCACCGGGGTCTTGCCACGCGCACCCCATGTCTTGCCATGCACGGTGTCGGCACGAAAGCCAGACTCGTCCCAGAAGAAAATGTCAGCCTTCTGTGCCTTTGCCGCCTTCGCGATGGCAGGAAAGGTCTCCTTGCGCCATGTCTCAACGGCCATTGGATCGCGTTGATAGGCGCGTTGCAGTGGCTTTTGCGGCGTCAGTCCCCTGCGCGCCAGAAGCGCACCGATGCTAGCCAAGGACAGATCCACTCCGAATTTTTCTTCCACCAACAACTGAACAATCTGGCGCGTCCACAAACCAAAGTCAAAACCGTATTGCGTCGGATTCTTGCCATTGATCCAGCGAAACACCTGGGCTTCTTGGCTGTTCGTGAGTTTGCGTGGCCTGCCACTACCTTTGGTTGAGCGCAAAGCCTGCAAGCCCTTGCCGCGGCCCATGGTCATAGCGCGACATCGGAAGGCCCAGGAACGATGCATGCCAAAGGACTTGGCCACGTCCTCGGGATGCTCACCCTCCCTCATCCGCTGCACCGCCAGTACGCGCATTTCCTCAAGGGTGTTATGCGCCAAGGTTCGTCCATCTCGTTTCATTAACGTCGGATTTCAACAGATCATGGAAGTTCAATTTTTGTCGCATATATTTCTGACTGCTGAGTAAGCGCCGAAAAACGCAGCAGCTTACTCATCGGCCGTCAGCATGTAGCCGGCATTGCGAATGGTCCGCAGCAATTGCCGACCGCTGCCGGCATCGATCTTCTGGCGTAGTTTGCTGACGTGAACGTCCACGACATTCGTCTGTGGGTCGAAATGATAGTCCCACACGTTCTCTAGCAGCATGGTCCGCGTCACCACCTGGTTGGCATGGCGCAGCAGGTATTCCAGCAGCTTGAATTCGCGCGGTTGCAGCGCGACGGTCTTGCCCGCGCGCGTTACCTTATGGGACAGCAGATCCATGGACAGGTCATCCAGCGTCAGCGTTGTCTCTGCGCGACCGTCCTGCGAACGCCGCAGGAGCGCGTCGAGCCGTGCCAGAAGTTCGCCGAAGGCAAATGGCTTGACAAGATAGTCGTCACCGCCGCTCTTGAGGCCACGAATGCGATCATCGACATCGGAAAGGGCGCTGAGGATCAGGATCGGTACCTTGTTGCCGGTCCTGCGCAACGCCTCGATGATCCCGAGGCCGTCAATGCCGCCGGGCAGCATGCGATCCATGATGATCGCATCGTAAGGTTCGCTCGCGGCGAGGAACATGCCGTCGCGCCCGTTGTCGGCGTGATCCACAGTATGCCCCGCTTCACCCAGTCCCTTCCTCAGATATTGGGCGACACGCTCGTTGTCCTCGACAATCAATAGTTTCATGATAAATCCGCCTTAACAGTTTGATTGCGAGAAGCCGTTCTCGCGCGGAATCCCATATCCACGCATCGTCTGGGGAAATATTAGCCACGGCGCTATTCCGTTGCCAGCACCCGGGCATCCAGACGCAAATCGTCGCACCATAGGGGACAAAGCAGCACTTTCGCCACGCCGCGGACCGTGAAGCGCTGCGCATCGTTTCTATGGTGGCCCATGTCATAGAACCGTCGGGGACGGTGAACCCGCCGTTGCGCTTGCCGTCGCGGTGTCAGCCGGCCGCGGCTCGTCCCCGGTGCGCTCGATCCAGCCGCCCCCGAGCGAGCGGTACAGGTCGACAAGACTGGTGAGGCGGTTCAGGCGTGTCGTGACCAATGCCAGCTGTGCGTTGTACAAGTCGGTCTGCGCGGTCAGTACGCTCAGATAGCTGTCGGTCCCGCTCGCATAGAGCATATTTGCCAGCTCCAGCCGACGCTGCTGGGCATCGGTGTAGCGCTGTTGCGCTGCCAACTGATCGTCGTAGGTCCCGCGCGCCGCAAGCCCGTCGGAAACCTCGCGGAAAGCGGTCTGGACGGCCTTCTCGTATTGCGCGATGCCGATGTCCTTCTGAACCGTAGCGACATCCAGGTTGGCTTGATTCGCGCCGGCGGTGAAGATCGGCATCACCAGCGACGGTATGAAGGACCATGCACTGGATCCCGCTGCGAACAAGCCGCCAAGTGTCGCGCTGGCGGTGCCGAGCGCGCCTGTTAATGAGATGCGCGGAAAGAATGCCGCACGCGCGGCGCCGATGTCCGCATTTTCCGAACGCAGGACTGCTTCGGCCTCCAGGATGTCCGGGCGGCGCTCCAGCAGGTCCGAAGGCAGTCCGGCTGGTATGTCGGCGAGGATCGGCTGGGCGCCCAGCCTTACAGGAGGAGGCAGGTCGAGCGGCAACGGCTCGCCGACCAGCAATACCAGCGCATTCTCGGCCTGCGCGCGCAACCGGATCTGGGCGGCGTAGTTGGCTTGCGCCTGTTCCACGGTAGTCTGTGACAGGCGTAAATCCAGCTCCGACGCGGTGCCTGTGTCGAATTGCAGCTTGACGATTTTGTATGCCGCCTGCGCAGTCGTCAAGGTACTCTGCGTCACCGCGAGTTGCTCGTCATACGCCAGAGTGGTGAGGTACTGGTCGGCGATTTGGGACACCAGCAGGATCTCCGCAGCCTGACGCGCGTGCGCGCTCGCCAGATACTGCTCGAGCGCCGCATCCGTCAGGCTTCGAAGGCGGCCGAAGAAGTCAATCTCCCAGGAGGCAGAGAGACCTGCCGAATAGTTGGAAGAGGCATTCGCATTGCCGGTGGAGCCCCCTCTCGACGCGCTCTTGGTCGAAGCGCTCGCACCGGCGCTTACCTGCGGATACAATGCCGCGCGCTCGATGCGGTATTGCGCCTGGACTTTCTCTACGTTCAGCACTGCGACGCGCAAGTCACGGTTGTTCACCAGTGCGAGCTCGACCAGCCTCTGCAGGCGAGAATCAGGGAGGAAATTGCGCCAGCCGATATCCGCGGCCGGCAGCATTGTGCTGCCCGCCCCGACTGAGGGGGCCTTGTGGGCCTCGCCCGCGGGAAACACCGTAGCCACCGGCGCTGCCGGCCGCTGATACACCGGCTGCAGCGAGCAGCCGGCTGCAAGGGTCATGAGTACCGCACCGGCGGCGCATCTGTACAGCTTCATTTCAATGTCCTCCCGCGGTAAGGTCGGGGGCCGCCGTCGAGGGCATCGCCGGCGGGGACGGTTGCTTCTTCCTGGCCAGCTTGTTGCTGATCACGACATAGAACATCGGGATCATGAACGTCGCCACAAACGTGGCGGTCAACATCCCGCCTATCACGCCGGTGCCGATCGCGTTCTGGCTGGCCGAGCCTGCACCGTGCGCCAGCGCAAGTGGCAGCACGCCCAGCACGAAGGCCATTGAGGTCATCACGATCGGCCTCATCCGCATGTGTGCCGCTTCGATTGCCGCCTGGAGCGCTGTGAGGCCTTGCGCGTGACGCTCACGTGCAAACTCGACGACCAGGATCGCATTCTTTGCCGACAAACCGATTGTGGTGAGCAGGCCAACCTGGAAGTACACGTCGTTGGACAAGCCCATCAATGAGGTGGCACCGAGCGCGCCCAGGATCCCGAACGGCACCACCATGATGACGGAGACCGGAACCGTCCAGCTTTCATACAAGGCGGCGAGGCTCAGGAACACCACGAGGATCGATAGCCCGTACAGAAACGGCGCCTGCGAGCTCGACTGCTGTTGCTGCAATGAGGTACCCGTCCACTCGAAGCCGACGCCCGGGGGCAGTTGCTTCGCCAGTCGTTCCATGGCTAGCATTGCCTGCCCGGAGCTTTTGCCCGATGCTGCCTGGCCCTGGATCTCCATGGCCTCGACGCCGTTGTAGCGCTGCAGGATAGGCGGGCCATATGTCCACGCCGACGTGGCGAAAGTGGAAAACGGAACCATGGTACCGCCGCTGTTGCGCACATAGAGTAGGTTCATGTCGTCCGGGTTCATCCGATAAGGGGCGTCGGCTTGCACGTACACCTTCTTGATGCGGCCGTCGGTATCGAGGAAGTTGTTGACATAGCGCGAGCCCCAGGCAGTCGAGAAGGTCTGGTCGACGTCGCTTATGCTGACGCCGAGGGCGGCGGCTTTCTCGCGATCGATCTTGACCTTGAACGTGGGATTGTCTTCTTGCCCGCTAAAGCGTACCTGTGCGAGGTCCGGATCCTGATTTGCCAGGGCAAGGAGCTGGTCTCGGGCTTTGACTAGCGCGGCATGGCCGATCCCGCCGCGGTCTTCGAGCTCAAAGTCAAAGCCGGCAGCGACGCCCAAGCCTCGGATCGGCGGTGGGCTGACGGGAAAAATGGTGGCATCCTTGTTCGAGGCGTAACGCTTGATGATGCGCTCGGAGAGCGCCTTGGCGGTCAGTTCGGGAGTGGTCCGCTGGCTCCAGTCCTTGAAGCGTACGAACAACTGACCTTGGCTCTGACCGCGTCCGGCGTTGTTGAAGCCGTTCACCATGAAGGTAGCGTCGACCATGGCCGCTTCGTCCTTCAGCAGATAGTTGCTCACCTCGTCGAGTACCGCACCGGTGCGCGCCTGCGTGCCGCCTGGCGGCGTCTGGACCTGGACGAACATAAAGCCCTGATCCTCGTTTGGCAGGAACGACGTAGGCAGGCGGACGAACATCACGCCCACGGCCCCCACCACGGCCGCGTAGATGAGCAGCCAACGTCCCGACCGGGCGGCGACATGACGCACACCATGCACATACTGGTCCCGCCCCTTGTCGAAGGTGCGGTTGAACCACCCGAAGAATCCTCCCTTCTCAGCATGGTCCTCGCGCGGCGGCTTCAGGAGCATCGCGCACAATGCGGGCGTGAGCGAAAGCGCGACGAACACCGACAGGAGCATCGATGAAACGATGGTAAGCGAGAACTGGCGGTAAATCCCGCCGACCGTGCCGCTGGAGAACGCTACCGGCACGAACACCGCGCATAGCACCATGGCCACGCCGATCAGCGCACTGCTGATCTGTCCCATCGCCTTGCGGGTTGCCTCCAGGGGGGACAGCCCTTCCTCGTGCATCACGCGCTCGACGTTTTCGACCACCACGATGGCATCGTCCACCAACAGGCCGATTGCAAGCACCAGGCCGAACATCGACAGCGTATTGATCGTGAAGCCAAGTGCCGACATCACGCCAAACGTGCCCAGCAAGACCACCGGCACGGTGATCGAGGGAATCAACGTGGCGCGGATATTCTGCAGGAACAAGTACATCACCAGGAAGACCAGGACGATGCCTTCCAGCAGGGTCTTGACAACATCATCGATGGAGACCTTGACAAAAGGCGTGACGTCGTTCGGGTAGACCACCTTCAGCCCGTGCGGGAAATACGGCTCCAGTTCCTTGATGCGTGCCCGTATCGCGGCGGCCGTGACCAGCGCGTTTCCCCCTGGTGCCAGCTGGATACCAATGCCGGATGCCGGCTGGCCACTGTACTTGTTGTCGACGTTAAAGCTCTCCGCGCCGAGATTGATGCGCGCGACATCTCGCAACCGTACCTGGGAACCGTCCGGCAGCACCTTGAGCAGGACGTTGCCAAAATCCTCGCTCGTTCGCAGCAGCGTTGATTCTGTAATCGTCGCGCTCAATTGCTGATTCTGCACAGCCGGCGTACCGCCGAGCTGGCCTGCGGAGATCTGCACGTTCTGGCTTTGCAGCGCCGTAGTGACGTCGATCGGGGTAAGCGAGTAGCTATTGAGCTTGGTCGGATCGAGCCAGATCCGCATCGCGTACTGCGTGCCGAAGACGTTCATGTTACCGACGCCATTGATTCGGCTGATCGGATCCTGAACATTGGAGACGACATAGTTCGCGATGTCGAACTTGTTCATGCTGTTGTCGGCCGACACAAAGCCGATCACCATCAGGAACGCGTTAGTAGACTTGGTGACGCGGACACCCGACTGCTGAACCTGAGCCGGCAGCAATGGCACCGCCAGCTGCAGCTTGTTCTGCACCTGGACCTGTGCGATGTTCGGGTCTGTTCCGCTGGCGAACGTGAGCGTGGTGGTCGACTGGCCGGTATCGTCGCTGGTCGATGACATGTAAAGCATGTTGTCGATCCCGCTCATCTGCTGTTCGATCACCTGGACCACGGTGTTCTGCACTGTCGTCGCCGAGGCGCCCGGATACGTGGTGCTGATCTGGACCGAAGGCGGCGCAACCGGCGGAAACTGCTCGATCGGCAGCGACTGAAGCGCCAATGCACCTGCCAGCATGATGAGGATAGAGAGGACGATCGCGAAGATCGGCCGGTCAATGAAGAATTTTGCCATTGCGAAGCCCGCCCTTATTTTGCTTGCGCAAGCTGGGGTGTTCGCGGCGTTGCGGGAGCGCCGCCCGTGTCCGCACTTGCAGCGGCCCGCGCGGTGCGGCTCGGGGCCTCGACCGCGTGCACCAGCTTCCCGGACTGCACGTTCTGGCCGCCGGCCACGATGATCCGATCGCCCTCCTTCAAACCGCCGGTGACTACCCACTTGTCGCCCAGCATGGTCTGCGTCTGAATCGTGCGTTGCACGACTTTGCTGTCAGGACCGACGACAAGGGTGGTGGCTTGGCCCTGCGGGTTGTGGCCAACGCCGGGGATGGGGACGAGAAGCGCGTTATCATTCACGCCCTGCTCGAAGCGGGCGCGCACGAACATGCCCGGCAGAAGGACATTTCTTGGATTCGGGAAGAGCGCGCGTACTGTCACCGAGCCGGTGGCCGGGTCGACAGTAATGCCGCTGAACTGGAGCGTACCGCTGATCGGGTACTGCGTACCGTCCTCCAGCGTGAGCGTTACCTTGGCCTGGTCCAGGCCGTTCAGCCTTACCTGGCCACTGGCGAAGTCGCGACGAAGCTGCAACCCGGCGACGCTTGCCTGGTTCAGGTCGACATAGATCGGATCGATCTGCTGCACGGTGGTCAGCAATGTGGCGGCGCTTCCTTGCACATAGGCGCCCTCGGTGACCTGCGAAATGCCACTGCGGCCCGCAATCGGCGATACGACGTCGGTGTATCCCAGGTTGAGCTTTGCGATCGTAACCGCCGCCTTGCAGGCCGCGACATCGGCGGCGGCCTGGCTCTGGGCAGCGACCGCATTGTCGTAAGCCTGTTTGCTGATGGCGTTGCCGGCAATAAGGACCTTGTAACGGTCCGCCTGCGCCGTCGTCATAGCGAGATTCGCTTCCGCTTTTTGCAGCGTCGCTTCCGCGCTATTCAACGCCGCGCGATACGGTGCCGGATCGATCTGGTACAGCGGTTGGTTCGCCTTGACATCAGCGCCTTCCTGGAAGCTACGCTTTTGTATGATGCCATCAACGCGAGCACGGACCTGCGCAATGAGGTAGGCGGAGGTGCGGCCCGGGAGTTCCACGGCGACCGGAACGCTGGTCCGCTTGACGGTGACCACCGTGACTTCCGGAGTCGGTGGCAGCGAACTCGCGCGCTTTGCGGGACCGCAACCCGCGAGCGAGAGCACTGCCAACGTTGCAGCAAGACAGGCACAGCGCCAATGTGTTTTGCGAAGATACATAACTCCAACCCCAGTTTGTGAAGAGCGGCCGTTGCACTTTGCACGAGCGCGAGTTAAGGCCGGATTGGGGGTTGGTTAACAGTTGTTAATGTCTGACGGAAGGAGTGAGCGGACCTGCGCGGGGCGTGCAAGAGATCCCGATTGCGGTGGGTCGATGGCGGGCGAGGCTTCCCGGAGGTGATCAACGTCATATTCTCCGCCCCCCAACGTCGGAACACTGCCGACGGGGCCAGTTTCGGGCTGTCGTGGCGGTGCTCGCAATCGGGCTCGCGTGGCCATTCCTGGGCGAATCGCGGGTGAGCGCACTGGCGCAGGTGCATATTGAGTGTCGAGCCAAAGCAGTGCGTGAACGCAACCACGCCGATGTGCGCCCCGGGGACGGGGACTGAACCGCGTGCCGATGGCGCAGTGATGCCGGCGGCGCCCAAAAGCCGCTCCTGCTTCCTGCAACCGCGCGACCGATCTCGAGGGCCGCCTTAAGGGTGTTCCTGCGCGTGCGGGAGCAACACTTGCGTGCGCACAGCCGGCAGGTTGCAGATGGGCGTGCGGAAATCATGCGCCAGTTCGACCGACAACCGGGATAGCCGCTCGAAGGTCTCGCGCGTGGGCCATGAGCGAATTGCCTCGAGGCCGATCGGAGAAGCGGGCACGCCCTGCCCCATCAGATCCTCGCGCACGCGTCCCGCCTTGCGCAGCAACTGCGCATCGTTGCGGCAGATCACCTGCGTAGCCAGCGCGCGATACCGGTAAGTGCCCGCGCCTCCAGACACAATCGCAGCGACCAGGCAAAAGGCGAACGCCAGGCGGGCGATGAGCGGAAGAGCCCGCACCTCAGGACTGCCGGCGCTCCAGCACATAGCCAATGCCGCGCACGCCATGGATCAGCTTGGGCTGGAAATCGTCATCCATCTTGGCTCGCAGGCGGCACACCGCCACGTCCACGGCATTGCTGTCGCTGTCGAAATTCATCTCCCAAACGTGGGAAGCGATCTGTGTGCGGCTCAGGACCTCGTTTTGCCGGCGCGCCAGGAAATGTAGCAGCGAAAACTCGCGCGGCGTGAGTTTGATGTTGCGCCCTGCACGCGTCACGCGGTGGCGGATCAGGTCGATCTCAAGGTTTTCGATCTCGATGCGGTCAGCCGCACGCACCGGGCCGCGTCGCAGCAGCGTACGCACCCGCGCCAGCAGCTCGACGAAAGCGAAGGGCTTGACGAGATAGTCGTCGCCCCCGAGCTTCAGGCCACGTACGCGATCCTCTACCTCGTCACATGCGCTCAGGAACAGCACCGGCGTGTCCTTGTGCTGACGCAGTCGCTCGAGCACTTCCCAGCCGTTCAAGCCGGGCAGCATCACGTCCAGGATAATCAAGTCGTAGCTCACCTCCACCGCCTGGTGCAGGCCATCGGTACCGGTCACGGCCAGGTCGACGACGAAGGAGGATTCAGTGAGCCCCTTGCGCAGGTATGCGCCAGTCTTTGGCTCATCTTCCACTACCAGAATTCTCATGCTCTTCCCCGTCTAGCCAATGCCGGCAAGGCGCGCCGCGCTTACCTTGCATGCTTGGATGATAGCCCCAGCCACGGTGGCCTTGGATGACAAATCCGTAATTGAATTGACAGCGTTTCCGGGCCCTTCGCTCCCTAGAATCCACTGCCGTAGCTCCCTTGCGCTACGGGCGGACGACGAATTCAAGCTTTGGCGCTGGTGCTGGAGGCCTGCGCATTGCCTGAAGAGCCGGCCTCACCGTCCCTGCGCCCTGAAGAAAATCGTCAGCCTGGAAGATAGGAGAGGAACATGATGCAATGGACTTCGGCAGGACCATCGATACTCGCAGCATTCATGGCCTCCATGGTCGAGTTCGTGGAGGCGCTCACCATCGTACTGGCGGTTGGCGCCGTCCGCGGCTGGCGTTCGGCGCTGCTGGGAACAGCGGCCTCGCTAGCCGCTCTGACGCTATTAGTCATAGCACTAGGCTCCGCGCTCGCCAGGATTCCGCTGCCGGTGGCCCAACTGGTCGTCGGTACCATGCTGCTGCTCTTCGGTCTGCGCTGGTTACGCAAGGCAGTGCTGCGGGCGGCGGGCATCTTGCCGCTGCACGACGAAGCGCAGGCGTTCGCTCGGGAAACCGATGTCTTGCGGCGGCAAGGCAGGCCATCCGGCGGGGCGATCGATGCGGTGGCCTTCGCGACCGCATTCAAGATCGTGATGCTGGAAGGGATCGAGGTGGTCTTCATCGTCATTGCGATTGGTGCGAGCGGGCGAATGATCCTGCCTGCGTCGATTGGCGCTGCCCTTGCCTTGCTGTTCGTTGTGGCGCTCGGGTTTTGGCTGCATCGGCCGCTGGCCAAGGTTCCGGAAAATGCCCTCAAGTTCGGTGTTGGTGTCATGCTCGCCGCTTTCGGAACCTTCTGGGTGGGCGAGGGCATCCACGTTTCGTGGCCGGGCGAAGACTGGGCAATCCTGGCGCTTATTGGCGCCTTCCTCGTTGTTGCGCTGGGCATGGTTCGCCTCTGCGGGCATCTGCGTAACACGTCCCCCGCATTGCCAAATGCAACAGCCGCCGTTCGTCCACCCGCTCAAGGCCGTCTCGCGAAGGTGACCGAGGAACTGGTGGGACTCTTCGTGGACGACGGCTGGCTTGCGATCGGCGTGGTCCTCTGGGTGCTGGCAGCGTGGAGACTCGGAGCAATGCATGCGGTCCTTGCTGTGGCGGAGGGACCGCTGTTCGCGGTGGGACTGACGGCGCTGCTCGCTGCTAGCGCTGTCCGCCGTGCGCGCGCCTGAGCAGCGACCGAATAAATCGTTGCTCCTCCTCAATGAGGCGCCGCGCGCTCTACTCGAGCCATGTCTGGTCCCCACAGCACCGCGAGCGTCGACGAGTTCGAGATTCGTCATCGTGGCCAGGCAACCAGAAGTGATCGCGGACGGCTATGATCTTTTAGGGGCAAAGACCCTAAGACTATGCCGCTGAGCCGCAAAGCCTGGAAGACATGACGGTTCAAGCGGCGGGGCGAACGCTAAACCTGCTTGCGCAGCCCTGCTTCAGTCAATGCGCAAAGCGCAAATGCAGACCAGTCGTGCTCAGCGCCAATGCCTTGCGAGCGCACAGCAAGGAAGCGATCGTGAACGAGGCTCGCGAGCGGCAGTGGAACGCCAAGCGCTTCGGCGGCCGCCAGCATCAGGCGATTGTCCTTCTGGCCGAGGGGGAGTGCAAAGCCCGCCGGCTGGAACCGCTGCGACGCGATCATCGGTCCATAGATCTTGTACGGCGGCGCGTTGAAATTTGAACTTGTCAGCAGTTCAACGAAGCCCATCGGGTCAATTCCGGCCTTGGCCGCCACCGCGCATGCTTCGCCCAACGTCTCGATGATGACGGACAGCATGAAATTGCCTATCAGCTTCACAAGGTTCGCCTGCGACGGATCGGCACCAACGATACCGACGGACTGCCCCATCTGTTGAAGTAGTGGCACCGCAACGCTCAGATGCTCGTCTGTGCCCGCGGCCATGATGAAGAGCTTGCGCGCCGCGGCTGCATCGGGTCGGCCAAACACCGGCGCCGAAACGAATCCCACCCCGGCTTCCCGATGCAGCACGGTGAAATCCTGTGCGGTGGCCACGCCAATCGTGCTCAGCGAGATATGCAGCGCGCCCCGTTTCAAGCCCGCGAGGATCCCCATCTCGCCGAACGTAACCGATGTGAGTGCGGCATCGTCGGCTACCATTGTAAACACGACGTCCGCCAAATACGCAGCCTGCGCGGGACTTTCCACGACCGTGGCACCAGCCTTGCGAAGCGGTTCGGTACGTGCAAGGCTACGGTTGAAAACGTGCACCTTGTGCCCGTCCTCGACAAGGTTCATGGCAATCGCGGCGCCCATTGAGCCAAGCCCGATGAAACCAATCTGCATGATGAAACTCCGAATGATGAAATATGCTGACAAAGCAGCGTTCAGACTGCTGCCTGATGGATCTGGTGGTTGACTTTCGGCTCGATCGCGTCGCCCATCCTCTGGCAATGAAAAATAGTTCGTCCTAGCGCAGCGACGGCGCCATGAAATCCGGACCGATTGGATCCGTCACATGCTGTGCGAGCAACGCATCGATATCGGCCTTGTCCTGCGCGCTCAACACCCATCCAAACGCGTCCTTGATGCCGCGTAACTGGTCCGGACGACGCGCACCCCACAGCGCAATGGTCGGTCCCTGGTCGAGAATCCAGCGGATCGCCAACGCCAGCACCGATTTGCCATGACGCTCGCGAGCCAGCACTGCGAGCGCATCGACGGCCGCCAGGTACTGCGCGAAACGCGGCTGGTGGAACTTCGGGTCCACATTGCGCAGGTCATCGCCGTCGAACGTTGTGGACTGGCTCATTCGCCCGGACAGCAGGCCACGGCAAAGGGCACCATAAGCCAGCACGGCAAGTCCATGCTCGCGCGCATACGGCAGTACGTCAGCTTCGATCGCTCGCTCGAACAGGTTGTATGGAGGCTGGACTGCCGCGAGCTTCGTGGCTGCCGAAAACGCGTCCATCTGCTGTGGCGAATAGTTGCTGACGCCGATGGCGAGTATCTTGCCTTCGGTGCGGAGTTTTTCCAGTTCGGCCGCGGTTTCCGCGAATGGCACCAGTGTGTCCGGCCAGTGCACCTGATACAGGTCAATGTAATCGGTGCGCAACCGGCGCAATGAATCCTCTATTTCCTGTCGGATACGCGCCGGTGTCGAGTTGCGCCGCACGCCGCCATCGCCCCATTCGAGCGCAACCTTGGTCGCGATCACCGCACGCTCGCGCATACCGGTCAGCGCCTTGCCAACCACCTCTTCGGAATGGCCGAAGCCATAGACCGGTGCGGTGTCGATCAAATTGATGCCCTGATCGAGCGCGTTGCGGATCGTCGCCACGGACGCATCGTCGTCAGTTCCGCCCCACATCCAGCCGCCTATCGCCCAGGTGCCCAATCCGATACGCGATACCGGGATAGGGATGCCTTCAATATGTGTCGTCTCGACGTTCATGTTTAATAACTCCAATCGGTGGTTGGCTCCGGGCGTCGGCCTGCCATCTTCCACCGCCCTGGACGCGTAGAATCTAACTCATATCTCGTTGAGTGGAATTCAACGCTCCATTGAAATAAGCGGCCCCGCCCCCCTCCCTCTTGCCCCTTCCCCACTCCGGTCTCCCATGCCTGCTTTCACGCGTTCCGAACTTGCGGATCTGAATGTTTTCCTCACCATCTGCCGCCGGCGCAGCTTCCGGCAATCGGCCGTCGAATTGGGTGTGTCGACATCGGCGCTGAGCCACACTATGCGCAAACTCGAAACCAGGCTCGGCGTGAAGCTGCTCAACCGAACCAGTCGCTCGGTGCTGCCGACTGCGGCGGGCAGCGCACTGGCAGAACAGCTCGAAAAGGGCTTTGAGACTATCGGAGCGGCAATCGATCATCTCGAACGCTACCGCACATCGCCGATCGGCCGATTGCGAATCAATGTGCCGCGCGATGGGGCGCGTCTGCTGATCAGCCCGATACTGCCAGCATTCCTCGATGCGTATCCGGACATCCAGCTCGACATCACGGTCGACGATCGCCTGATCGACATCATTGCCGACGGCTACGACGCCGGCATCCGCTACGGCGACACGGTCGCAGGTGACATGATCGCAGTGCCTCTGACGCCGCCGTTGCGCTGGGTGGTGGTGGGATCTCCCGCATACCTGGCGCGGCGCGGACGGCCAGGAAGCCCAGACGACCTGATGCGCCACTCGTGCATCCGGATGCGCATCGGCGACAACTCGCTGTATCGGTGGGAACTCGGCCATGGCCCGCAGGCGCTCGAACTCGACGTGCCTGGCTCAATGAGTGCGAACGAATCCGACACGGTCGTCGATGCCGCGCTAAACGGTGTCGGGCTCGCGTACTGCCTCGAACGCCGCGTCGCCGACGACATCGCGGCCGGTCGGCTTGAAGTGGTGCTGCCGGAATGGTCGGTCGCCGGTCCGCCCATGGTGATGTACTACCCGAGCCGGCGGCAGACGCTGCCCGGCCTGCGTCAACTGATAGACATGATCCGCTCGGCGAACACGTGACAACACGTGAGGGTTGGAAGCGCGGGAGAGTGCCCTTCCCCCCTATGCGCGGCAATTAGGATTGCCCTATCCGTTCACGATGGAGATCGTGCACACTATGGCAAACGAAGAACAAGCGCTGCGCGAGCGTGCCAGCCCACCCTTGACGGCGCCAACTCCGGCACGGTTTCTGCCTATCAAGGTTGAACGACCGGAGGCATCGGTTGATGTCGCCGCGGCGGTTCCGGACTAGCGCGATGGCTCGGCGGAATCCGCGAACGACAGGTGGTTTCCGCAGGCCTTCCCTAAAGCGCCGCCATTCCTCTAGCCCCCGACGTTACGCGCCGGGACAGGTCATGCCCGGGCATACCGCTTCCTGTATTCGGCCGGCGTGATGCCGACATGCTTCCCCCCGCGTCAGAATAGATGTCGCCCAGATAGAATCTGAACCTTGGGGGCGATAAGAGATGGAAGTGGCTCGATACGGACAAGTGTTTAAGGACCGTGCAGTAGCGCGGTTGTTGCCGCCGGAGAGTGTGGCGGTGGAAGTGGTTTCAAGGGAACTGGGTGTGGCAGTGGCCACGTTGGAGCGGTGGCGTGCGGATGCGCTGTCCATGCCCGCTCGCGAGCGGGCATGGACAGCGCCTGCCCGGCTGGAGGCTGTAATCGCCACGGCGGCCATGGACGAGACTGCGCGCAGTGCTTGGTGTCGCGAGCACGGTGTGTACCCCCAACAGCTTGAACAGTGGCGCCAAGCCGCCACGCAGGCGCTGGCTGAACCGGAGGAGGTGCGCGCCAGTCCGAAGCAGACCCAGCATGATCGCCGCCGCATCAAGGAGCTCGAACGCGAGTTGCGGCGCAAGGAGAAGGCGTTGGCCGAGACTGCTGCATTGCTGGTACTTTCAAAAAAAGTCGCGGCGATCTTCAACAAGGGCGAGGACGAATGATCGGCCTCGAAGATCGCCAGACTCTGGCCCGCGACATCGAAGTGGCGCACGCTGCTGGGGCAAGGCTGCACGCGGCCTGCGAGACCGCTGGCATCAGCGCGCGCACGCTGCAGCGTTGGACGGACGGCCAAGGTCTCATATCGGGTGACGGCAGGCCCCAGGCGGTGCGGCCAATGCCCGCTCATGCCCTCACCGAGGCTGAGCGCGAGCAGATCCTGCGCGTGGCCAACGAGCCGCGCTTCGCCGATATGCCGCCGGCGCGCATCGTGCCCATGCTGGCCGACGAAGGCGTGTACCTGGCCAGCGAATCGAGCTTTGGCCGCGTGCTGCGCGCGCATGGCCAGAGCCGGCATCGAGGCCGCGCCAAGGCGCCCCGTCAAAGCCGCCCGCCCACCACGCACGTGGCTACCGCACCGCGCCAGCTATGGTGCTGGGACATGACGTACCTGCCTGCCGAGATCACCGGGCGCTGGTTTTATCTGTACCTGATCCTGGACGTGTATAGCCGCAAGATCGTGGGCTTCGAAGTCCACGACCGCGACGACGCCGACCACGCGGCGCATCTGGTCAAGCGCACGGCGCTGGCCGAGGGCATCCACGCCATGGCGGCCAAGCCGGTGCTGCACGGGGACAACGGCGCCACACTCAAGGCCACCACGGTGCTGGCGATGTTGCACTGGTTGGGTGTCAAGCCCTCGTATTCGCGTCCACGCGTGAGCGACGATAACGCCTTTGTGGAGAGCCTGTTTCGCACGGCCAAGTACCGGCCGGAGTTCCCGTCCAGCGGCTTCGCCGATCTGAGCAAGGCGCGCGCCTGGGCGGCGCACTTCGTGCACTGGTACAACCACGAGCATCGGCACAGCGGCATCCGCTACGTGAGCCCGGCACAGCGCCACGCCGGGCACGACGATAGGATTCTCGCCGCTCGTCATGTGCTCTATGCCGAGGCCCGCGAGCGCAACCCACGTCGCTGGTCACGCCACACGCGAAACTGGACGCCAATCGGCACGGTCACGCTCAACCCGGAGCGCGAGATTGCCGTGCCCAGCGGTATCAAGCCAGGCGCCAAAAAACAGCGTTTGGCTGCATGAATGAGGCGACATCTGCCTTGACGCGCGCCGGCTTGGTGAAAGCCCGCCTCAACGTATCTGCATTGGTAAAACCGCACTTTGCAGCTACCTGCTTGGGCGCCGCTCTACCAGTCTCCAGCAATTCCCGGACTGCAGTGACTCGTGCCACCTCGACCCAGGCGGCCGGCGTCACACCGACTTCGGCATGGAACAGACGCGCGAAATGGCGCGGACTCAGGCCAGCATGCTTGGCGAGCTTCTCCACACTAAGTTCCAACGCCGGGTTCGCCGCTACCCAACGCTGGACCTCCTGCAGGGCCGAACGCCCGGCAGGACGTGTTTCGCCTTTGCGACTGAACGGAAGCTGCCCCCCAGGACGCTTGAAGTACATGACCAACTGCGCAGCGACTCGCATGGCGATCTCCCTGCCAAAATCCTCCTCCACCAGCGACAAGGCGAGGTCTAGCCCTGCCGTGACACCGGCCGCCGTGCGCAGTTTCCCATCACGCACATACAGCGCGTCTTGGTCGATGGTAACGCATGGGTACGCCTGCGCCAGCTGGTCCACCGCGGCCCAGTGCGTGGTGAGTCGATGTCCATCCAGCAGTCCGGTTGCCGCCAACGCGAAGGCCCCGGTGCAAACTGAGCCGTAGCGTCTGGCACGAGCCGCGCTTGTGCGCAGCCAGGATAGGACTGCGGGCTTCATGCGTATCTGCGCAGCATTCGGTGCGCCTGCGACGAGCAAGGTGTCTATGCAGGTGCTTGCGCCACCGGCCACCTCGTCGGGCACAAGCCGCGCACCGGACGAGCTGCGGATCACCCCGGGCTCGCACGCCACGACGCGCAAGACGTATGCCTCGCGCCCCACCTCCACATTCGCTTGTGCGAACACGTCCAGCGGACCAGCCACATCCAAGAGCTGAACACCTGGTAGCGCCACTATTGCAACCGTTATTGCCATTTCGACGGCAACCTCCCGTACGTCGGTCCGACACGCAAATTGGCAGTATATGACGTATTACGCCGATTGCAGACAACTCCGTGTCGACCGAAAATTGACCTTGACGCCCCATCTTGGAGACATGTCGTGACACTGAATATCGACGGGATCGCGATCCCGGATAGCAAGCTTAGCCGCGAAATCACCGAACTCGTTCGGGACACCGCATCGCCGCTGCTGTTCCATCATTCGAGCCGCGTGTATTACTTCGGCGCCTTGGCCGGCAAGCATCGCGGCCTGAAGTTCGACCCCGAGCTGCTGTACTGCGGCTGCATGTTCCACGACATGGGGCTGACGCACAAGCACAGTAGCGCCTGCGAGCGCTTCGAGGTGGACGGCGCCAACGCTGCCCGTGACTTTCTGCGATACCATGGAATCAACCAGCAAGAGATCGACACGGTATGGACGGCGATTGCCTTGCATACAACGCCAGGGATTCCCCAGCACATGCATCCTGTTGTGGCGCTGGTCACTGCCGGCGTGGAAATGGACGTATTGGGCCTGACCTATCCCGAGTACAGCGACGCTGAGCGTGAAGCGGTTGTCCGCGCGTATCCGCGTGGAGACCATTTCAAGGAACACATCATTCAGGCCTTCTATGACGGCATCAAGCACAAACCCGACACGACCTTCGGCAACGTCAAAGCCGATGTGATCGCCGACAAGGATCCCTCTTTCAAACCTGGGAACTTCTGCAGCGTCATCCGCCACTCGAAGTGGACTGGCTAATCGGGCAGTGGCTTCCACTGGGTTTCAACCGCCCCGCGAATTCGACGGCCTTGCCATGACTGTGACAGAATCCCTACGCCAAACGCTGAAACAAATGTGGGGACGATGCCAGCAGCGCGACCCCGGAGGCGGCGAGCAGGCTCATGACCGGTAGCGCCGGTAATCAAGACGCGCTTCATGAACTTCTCCCATATATTGCGTGGTCGGCCTGCTCCGAGAAGCAAACCTTCTAACGGAAAGGACGGATAGTCGCCATCCATTCTGATGCGTCGGCGAACACCAACTATGCAGCGGAACTGCTCACTGCCGGTTGGCTCATTGTGGTCCGGCTATTGATCACGAACACCATGGCCAGAACACCCACCAGGTCGATCGTTGCACCAAGCGCAAATGCGCTGCTGTATCCGCCGAAGTACTCAACCGCGAAGCCAGTGACGGTGGGGCCGACGATGCCGGAAATATTGCCCAGAAGGTGTACAAATCCACTGACGCCGCCCAGATGTTTCCCCGGAACGAGTTCGTGCATCAGTGCCCAGCAAGCCTGCGAGGAGGCAGTCAGGAATAGCACAGCAGCAGCAACAAGAGCCACTGCCGTGGCGGTCTCCGTAGCGAAGCTCACGACAAGCATGGCGGGGGCGGACAAGGCGAGTGGCAAGACTGCTGAGAGCTTGCGCGCATTCAGCGGATTCTTCATGCGCTTGTAGATGAAATCGGACAGGATGCCGCCGCCGAAATAGCCGATTACGCCGCAAGCCCAAGGAATTGTGCTCAGGATGCTCATCTGTTTCAGGTCGAGGTGCAACGCATTGGTGAAATAGCTCGGCAGCCAGGATACGAAAATGAACAGGGTGTAGTTAACCGCAAACAAGCCGGTGCCCAGCGCCAATATACTGGGCTTGAACAGATACTCGCGCAGCGTCGTTCCGCGTTCGCCCTCATCGGCTGGGTGCGCGGCACTGCGGCTCTGTTCGATCAGCCGCACTTCGTCAGCGGCCACACGGCGGTTCTGCGCCGGGCTATCGGTAACGAAATAGCGCCAGAATCCGATCCAGATGAATCCAATCAGCGCAATCACGACAAAGGATATGCGCCACCCGAAGGCGATTGCCACCAGTCCGACAATCGGGCCGGCGATTGCACTGCCGAGCGTTTGCCCCGAGAAGGAGAAGCCGATCATCCTGCCGGTTTCACTACGCGGAAACCAATTGGTAATGGTCCGGTTGGTTGTCGAATTCATCGGCCCTTCCCCGAAACCGAATAACGCACGCGCCAGAAGAAGAGTAGTGAAGCCTGTCACGCCGGCGGTGAGTCCACACAGCAGTGACCAACCTCCCATCGCCCAGGAGAAGACACGCCGAGGCCCATAGCGGTCGGCAAGTTGTCCGCCGACAAACGCAAAGATGGAGTATCCAAAAAAGAAGCTGCTAAAGACAATTCCGAGCTGCGACGGGGAAATGTTTAGCTCTTTGCTAATAATCGGGGCAACGACGCCCAGCGCTGCGCGATCCATGTAGTTGATCATCCCGGCAGCAAATAGAAGGCCGGCTACTACATATCGATATTTTCCATGCATTATTGCCTCCAAGATTTTATAATAATTATTAGATAATTTTATGACTATCAATTTATATTTAACGTTATATCGGCGCGGGTACGCTGATGTCACTCACGATAGCTGCCGTCCCGCATATGGAGCGCTGGAGAGACATGGCGCCGCCTGCCTTGAGTTGATAGACAATGGCTCGCAGGAACAGGCGGGGGAAAGCCAGATATCTGTCCACCTGCGCGCTGCGCGCTACTCCACATAGACACCACATACAAAAGTGCTCGCAGTTGTTGGTCAGGAGCCGGTAGTGGTTTTCGCCCAGTCGGGAGCGAGCCCGGCGGACGGCCTCCGCGCCTGAGTACTTTGGGGAAGGGCCGGGCTCAATCCACACTTTGTGGCCACAGGCAAAGCGCGCTACCGGGACTTCCTCGATGGGGCCTGCGAGTAGGGCACCCGAGAGTCCTGCATAGTGCACAACCTTTCCGTCGCCCACGTAGAGTCCATGATGGGTATACCCTCTGCGCGGCGTCACGAGTTGGGCACCTAGCGGTGGTTCCGCGCGCATCGAGAAATCACTCCATATCACTGCGGCTCCGGTGCACCCTTCCCATTCCTTGGGGGCGCCGTTTTCATGGCGCTGGCCGCCTTTCATCGCCGGTCTCCTTCGTTGCAAGATTGCTTCACACCGTGCGCTAGTTCGCATTGCCAGTAATGCAATCTCGATGCCAGACACAAAACGGGAGCGATGTGGAGCGCTTAGCACATTACCCCCGCGAATGTCCTTGCTCATTCTTCGCACTTTCCGACGGGCCAGATTTCTTGTAGCGCACATACGCGACCTGTCGTGCCGCTTGATCCAGTGGCGTGCGCTGAGGCCGTTTGGGCTGGGGATTGATCCTTCGCGTCAAGCTGCGCTGGCCTCCCGGGCGCTCTTCGGTGCGCGGAGCGAGGACTGGTTCATACCAGTTCGGACGGCATAGACCAGGGCTCGGGAAAAGATAAATCACACCAACCGGAATTCAGCCTGCGCGCCCTCCGGCGTTCGAAAATCGAACGCCGCCCCACCTACTTCGTGCGATCCGATGGACTGTTTGTCGCCGGCAAAGCCCGGAGCAAGCCAACACGAAGAACTCGGTAACGCAGTGCAAATGCGGCCACGTCTCTTGCGACTTTTTGGAAAACTGGAGGCTACAAGCCGGTGCCTGCGTGCGCGACACGAACGAAACCATGGCCGAGGTCTATCAGCACCTGATGGCGCCGAACACGCAATGGCGGCGAGCCGAACATTCGAGGCGTTCTACACGGATGAGACAAGATGCGCTTGAAACAGGACGCAGTCGGTCTGCAGTGACTTAGAAGACTGACGATGGTCCGTTCGATGGCCTTTCGAGCTTCGAACGGACGCATTGCTTCCGCCGGACGAGAGACGCCGCGGCAGGTCTTCCAGCGCGATGTCAACTGCTGGTAGCACGGCGCAGCCGGTGGCCTGCAGTTTGCATCCAGGACCAACCCCGTTCATGGCGCTACAGGAAATATACTGGTAGCAGGCCGTCACCCGAGAGGCAACGTTCGCTCCGCAGGTGACAGAAATGTGGGTTGTCGAAGAGACACGGCAGGGAACTCTGCAGGAGTGACGACCGCCCGCTGGCCGTCTGGAGACGCAAAATGTACAAGACGGGCACGCCGATGGACTGGTTCTCCAGTCCGGATCACGAAGCGAGCATCATGTCCGCCTGGGAGCACTTGCTAAGCGGAGACGAATCGCGGTCCGCCGACTTGCGTGTTGTTGTAGGCGACTCGTGGCATCGCTGCCTGAACAGCCGGGTCGATCCGGCGGTAAGCCGGGCGCAACCGCCGCTGGACGCGGATCGACTGAAAGAGTGGCGTGCCAGGCATGAACGCCTCGTCAATACCAGTTCGCCCCTGATCGAGCAAACGCGGGATTTCCTTGCGCAAACCGGCACCATCATGCTGTTGACCGATCCGGATGGCATGATCCTCCAGCAGGAAGGAGACATGCGCATTATCGAGCCGGCAGGTGAGGTTGGACTAGTGCCCGGCTGCAACTGGAAGGAGCTTAATTGTGGAACCAATGCCATCGGCACCACCCTGGCATTACAGCAACCTGTGCAGATCCATGGCGCCGAGCATTTTTGCGCGGGCATAAAGCGCTGGACTTGTTCGGCCTCGGTGATTCGCGATCCGGTGGATGCCAGCGTACTCGGGGCCATTGATGTGTCGGGCCTTGCCGAGACCTTTAGTCGGCACAGCCTTGCCCTGATAGTCTCGCTGGCAGGCCGGATCGAAGGCCGCCTTGCCAAGCTCTCTATGGAGCGCCGCCTGCATCTGCTTGATCGCTGCATGGCATGTTTCGGTTCGGGGCGAAGCGATGGTGTCCTCGTCCTTGATGAGCGGGGACGCCTGGTCAAGGCCAATCCGCAGGCCGCTTCCGCCCTGGCGCGACTGGGCGTGCACGCCGTATTGAATGATGCGTTTTCCATCCCCGGCCTGGACATCGTTGCGAACTCTGCCAAGGCCGAGCGCCCTCCCGAGTGGTTGAGCCTGGCACGGGTCGAAACCATCCACGAAGGGCGGGACGTGCTTGGGTTCCTGGTCGTGATTCCCGCCGCCGTACGACAGGTCAGGTTACCACCGGCCCTCGGCATGCGCGACGCTGGCCGAGAAGTGGCCCCCGCGTTTAGCAGGGTTGTCGGCAATGGCGAGGCATTGCGTGCCGCCGTCGCGAAGGCACAGCGGTTGGCCCCCTCAAAGGTGCCCGTGCTTCTGCTAGGCGAGACCGGTGTTGGCAAGGAATTGTTTGCCCAAGGAATCCATCAGGCCAGCGCCTGCGCCGGCGGTCCGTTTGTCGCACTCAATTGCGGCGGACTGTCGCGGGACCTGCTTGCAAGCGAACTCTTTGGCTATGCGGATGGTGCCTTCACCGGTGCGCGCAAATCGGGGGCCGCCGGGAAGATCGAGGCCGCGAGCGGCGGCACATTGTTCCTGGATGAAATCGGTGAGATGCCGCTAGATATCCAGCCCCACTTGCTGCGGGTGCTGGAGGAAGGCGAACTCTATCGTCTAGGCGAAAACTCTCCGCGCAAAGTCGACTTTCGCCTGATCGCGGCCACGCATCGCAACCTGAGGGACGAAATCGCTGAGGGAAGATTCCGCATGGACTTGTTCTATCGGATTGCCGTGACCACTGTATCGATACCACCGCTGCGTGACCGCAAGGACGACCTGCCCGGGCTGATCGCTCACTGGTTGACCCATCTTTGCGAGCGCTACGGTCTACCCGCGACTTCGTTTGACGACGAAGCCTATGCATGCCTTCTAACCTATGATTGGCCAGGTAACGTGCGCGAGCTGCGCAACGCGATTGAAGGCTCCCTGCTGATGGCGAAAGACTGTGTGATCACCACGGACAAGCTACCATCTGAAATCGCCATCGGGTCGATCATGAGCAGAGGTGGTGCAGAGCAAGAAGCGACGCCACCATTCAGCGCAAAAATCTATTCACTGGAAAAGGCCGAAGCCGAATCAATTCGGGAGGCGCTGGCCTACAACGGCGGCAATCTGACAAAAACCGCTTTGCAGTTGGGCATTGCAAAAAGTACCTTATATCAAAAGATCCGTAAATATCGGTTGCTCCAGGCTGTGAGTGAAACCCGGGGCAGACAAGGAAGTGGGTTGCTGGAGTAAGCCCAGCAGCACGTCGAGACCGTACCGCGAGAGAATCCCTACGCCAAACGCTGAAGCAAATGTGGAGCGGACGATGCCAGCAACGCGACCCCGGAGGCGGCGAGCAGGCTCAACACAATCTTGCGGAACGTTGCTTCCGAAATGCCAACATACAGACGCGCTCCCAGGAGAGTGGGAATTAGCATCGCCGGCCCGACGATGGCAAACATCGGCAGCATCTCACGTGTCACGATTCCCTTTTCCACGTAGATGGCCATCGTCACAAGCAGCAAGGCGAGATTGAAGTTCTGAATGATCGCACGCTGCTCATCCTTGTCGAATCCTCGCAACGTGCACCACAGTGTAGGAATTGTGCCGGTGAAGCCCCCGATGCCACCCATGATCCCCCCGACGCCACCCACGATCCCGTCGGCTACCCTCCCACCCGCCGTGATTGCCGGCAGGTTTCGTGCCGCAAGCATTGTGGGGCACCACAGCACAAGGAACGTACCCAGGAGAGCCTTAAAGAGTTGAAGGTCGAGCGCCGGAAGAATCGCGACGCCAATCGGTATGCCCACCAGGCCGCCGATTAGGAAAGGCAACAGCTTGCCCAGCTTCAATCCTCGGCGCATGGTTACCGCGGCAATGATCTGCCCCGTCAACGCCCCAAAGACGGCCATTGCCGCGGCCAGTTTAGGCTCCAGCGACCAGGCCCAGAATGACATTGCAGTGAGACCAAAGGCGAAGCCCGACAGCCCTTGAACGAAGCCCGCAACAATGGCTCCAATTGCCACAACCAAGATCACCGCGTCCATGCGTAAAGGCCTATTCTTATTGGGGAGTCATCCGAACATACGCGGTCAATCGATATCCTCAAGCCGTCCCGTAAATTCGACAAGACAGCCAAAGCCGCCATGGAACAGAGCTTCGTGTTCATCCTCATGGACACCGCATTCCAGGATTTTGTCTCCGTACCGCTCCGCGTCGTCTTCGGGTACATAACCAAGGAAGCGCACATTGGCATTGTCCCAGCGATTTCTGGCATTGGCCGAAACGCCATAGGCGATAAGGAAGTGGTACTTCGGTGCATCGATCGCTCGGCGCGTCAACTGCACAGTATCCCGATGACTGATCCACGAGAAAAGGTGGCGCTCCACACTGGGCTGGTCGTCGGGACGAAATGACCCGATACGCAGACACGCCACTGACAGGCCATATTTGTCCGCATAGAGGCGGCCAAGCGCTTCGCCAAAGACTTTGGACACGCCATAGCGGCTGTCCGGACGGGGCATTACTTCGTCATTGATGATCCGATCGCGGCGATGAAAGCCAACAGCATGATTCGAGCTTGCAAAAATCACGCGTTTGACGCCAGCCATGCGGGCAGCCTCGAACACGTTGTAGCAACCTTCGATGTTCAGACGGCGAATACGGTCCCATGTGTCCTCATCCGGAATGCCGGCCAGGTGAACTACACAATCGATTCCCTGCATCGCTCGAGCAAGTTGTTCGATGTCGGTAATGTCAGTCGTCACGACTTCCTCGCCGGCACCAGCAGGCTCCTGGTGTGCGACATCGGCAAGCCGTATCAGTTCGTAATGCCCTTGCAACCCTTTGCGCAGCACACGGCCGATGTGACCGGCGGCGCCAGTAATCAAGACGCGCTTCATGAACTTCTCCCATATATTGCGTGGTCTGCCTGCTTCGAGAAGCAAACCTTCTAACGGAAAGGACGGATAGTCGCCATCCATTCTGTTGCGTCGGCGAACACCAACTATGCAGCGGAACTGCTCACTGCCGGTTGGCTCATTGTGGTCCGGCTATTGATCACGAACACCATGGCCAGAACACCCACCAGGTCGATCGTTGCACCAAGCGCAAATGCGCTGCTGTATCCGCCGAAGTACTCAACCGCGAAGCCAGTGACGGTGGGGCCGACGATGCCGGAAATATTGCCCAGAAGGTGTACAAATCCACTGACGCCGCCCAGATGTTTCCCCGGAACGAGTTCGTGCATCAGTGCCCAGCAAGCCTGCGAGGAGGCAGTCAGAAATAGCACAGCAGCAGCAACAAGAGCCACTGCCGTGGCCGTCTCCGTAGCGAAACTCACGACAAGCATGGCGAGTGCGGACAAGGCGAGGGGCAAGACTGCTGAGAGCTTGCGCGCATTCAGCGGATTCTTCATGCGCTTGTAGATGAAATCGGACAGGATGCCGCCGCCGAAATAGCCGATTGCGCCGCAAGCCCAAGGAATTGTGCTCAGGATGCTCATCTGTTTCAGGTCGAGGTGCAACGCATTGGTGAAATAGCTCGGCAGCCAGGATACGAAAATGAACAGGGTGTAGTTAACCGCAAACAAGCCGGTGCCCAGCGCCAATATACTGGGCCTGAACAGATACTCGCGCAGCGTCGTTCCGCGTTCGCCCTCATCGGCTGGGTGCGCGGCACTGCGGCTCTGTTCGATCAGCCGCACTTCGTCAGCGGCCACACGGCGGTTCTGCGCCGGGCTATCGGTAACGAAATAGCGCCAGAATCCGATCCAGATGAATCCAATCAGCGCAATCACGACAAAGGATATGCGCCACCCGAAGGCGATTGCCACCAGTCCGACAATCGGGCCGGCGATTGCACTGCCGAGCGTTTGCCCCGAGAAGGAGAAGCCGATCATCCTGCCGGTTTCACTACGCGGAAACCAATTGGTAATGGTCCGGTTGGTTGTCGAATTCATCGGCCCTTCCCCGAAACCGAATAACGCACGCGCCAGAAGAAGAGTAGTGAAGCCTGTCACGCCGGCGGTGAGTCCACACAGCAGTGACCAACCTCCCATCGCCCAGGAGAAGACACGCCGAGGCCCATAGCGGTCGGCAAGTTGTCCGCCGACAAACGCAAAGATGGAGTATCCAAAAAAGAAGCTGCTAAAGACAATTCCAAGCTGCGACGGGGAAATGTTTAGCTCTTTGCTAATAATCGGGGCAACGACGCCCAGCGCTGCGCGATCCATGTAGTTGATCATCCCGGCAGCAAATAGAAGGCCGGCTACTACATATCGATACTTTCCAGACATCACTGCCTCCAAAAACCTATACTATCTATAAGTACAATTACGAAATATTAATTGCAAATTAATGAACTGAGCTCTCCAGGCAGCTGAAGAGGGAGGAAAAGTGTGGACGGCAAGACGGAGACTCAGCCGCCTACGGCGCCTTGCGTGTTCACATACAAGGCATAGACTGACTGGCAAGAAGCCATAAAGAGCCGATTGCGCATCAGTCCACCAAAACAAAGATTCGCACAGCGTTCAGGAAGCGCGATCCGGCCGATCAGTTTTCCCTCTGGCGACACACACATGACGCCGTCAAGATCGTCGCTGCCCATGCCCCAACCACACCAGAGGTTTCCGTGAATATCGCAGCGCATTCCGTCGATTGTTCCTGCGCCCGCATCGAGCAGGATTCTTCCGTTGGCGATACTCGTGCCACCATCGACGAGGTCATAGGCCCAAATCTTGCGCCCTGGCGTTCCGCGCGATTCGATGACGTACAAGATGCGCTCATCGGCGGAGAAGCACAGGCCGTTGGGCCCCTTCAGCTCCGTTGTCATCACGGTCGGCAAGCCCGACTCGGCATCGAGCCGGTAGACCGAATGAGGCAGTTCCGGGGTCGCGGCGCGACCTTCGTAATTGCCTTGTATTCCCATCGGCGGATCAGTGAACCAGATGGAACCATCTGATTTGACGACAACATCGTTGGGCGAATTGAGGCGCTTACCCTCAAAGCGGTCGATCAACACCGTGAGGCTACCGTCGTATTCAGTGCGCACCACGCGGCGCCCGCCGTGTTCGCACGTGATCAATCGTCCTTGCCGGTCGCGCGTGTTGCCGTTCGCGTAGCCGGACGGTTGCCGGTACACGCTGACCGTGCCAGTTTCCTCCTCCCACTTCATCATTCGGTTATTCGGAATGTCGCTCCACAATAGAAAGCGGCCATCGCCGAACCAGACTGGCCCTTCCGCCCAGCGAAATCCAGTTGCGATCTGCTCCACCGCGGCGTAGGCGATCCGGTATTTCTCGAACTCCGGATCCAGCACCTGGATGCGAGGATCGGGGTATCGTGCACTTGCTTGCCACATGACGTACCTTCCTTCTTACTGTTCCCGTATGCCGGTAGTCAGCTCATGATGCCGATATGCCAGGGCACGAATTCGTTGTCCCCGAGCCCTAGCAGTTCGCTCTTCGACGCCTTACCCGAAGCGGTAAGCAGCATCAGCTGGAAGATCTCTTCGCCGACCTGCTCAATGGTTTTCTCGCCGTCGAGAATCGTGCCGCAGTTCAGGTCCATGTCTTCCTCCAGCCGCCGATACATTGGCGAATTGGTGGCCAGCTTGAGGCTGGGGACAGGCTTGGCACCGAACATCGAGCCCCGTCCGGTGGTGAAGGCGATCAGGTTGGCGCCGCCGGCGATCTGGCCAGTGGCCGATACCGGGTCGTAGCCCGGCGTGTCCATGAATACAAGCCCGTGCTGCGTGACCGCCTCGGCGTAACGGTACACCTCCATCAGCGGACCCGTACCGCCCTTCATTGACGAGCCCAGTGATTTTTCGAAAATGTTAGCCAGGCCACCCATCTGGTTGCCCGGGCTGACCGCGCCGTTGATCTGCACGTCACGTCCGACGGAATAATCCTCTTTCCACCAGAGTACGCGTTCCAGCAGCTTCTCGCCGACTGCGCGGCTGGCGGCACGACGGGTCAACGTGTGCTCCACCCCGTAGATTTCCGGCGTCTCCGACAGGATGGCGGTGCCGCCGTGGCGCACCAGCAGATCCACAGCCGCGCCCAGGGCCGGATTAGCGGTGATGGACGAAAACCCGTCCGAGCCGCCGCACTGCAAGCCCACGGTCAGGTGGCTGGCCGGCACCGGACGGCGCTCCACGCTGTTGACCAGCGGCAGCAGTTCCCTGACCGCGGCAATGCCGGCCTCAATGGTCTTGCGCGTACCGCCGCTTTCCTGCATGACGAAGGTGCGCAGCAGGGGGCCGGGCTCCAGAGAATGCCCGTCGAGCAGGCCCTTTAGCTGGTTGCGTTCGCAACCCAACCCTACGATGAGCGCGGCGCCCAGGTTGGCGTGGCGCGCATAGCCGGCCATGGTCCGGCGCAGCAAATCCATGGGCTCTCCTGTCATCTCCATGCCGCAGCCCAGCGAGTGACTGAACGCCACCACGCCATCGACGTTGGGGAAGTCTGCAAGCCGCTCCGGCGTGAACCACTCCGCGATCTTGCGTACGACGGTGGCGGAGCAATTCACCGTTGACAGGATGCCGAGATAGTTTCGCGTGCCCACACGGCCGTCGGCGCGCACGATGCCGTCGAAGCGCGCCTGCCGGCCTGCTTCGACCGGGTCCACGGGCCGGTAGTCGCGGCCGAAGGCGTAGTCCCGTTCGTATTCCTGAAAGCTGACGTTGTGCGAATGGACGTAGCTGCCCGGCTGGATGTCGGCCGCGGCAAAACCGATGCAGACGTTGTACTTCAGGATCGGCTCGCCGGCCTTGATAAAGCGGGCGGCGATCTTGTGGCCGGGGGGAACCTGGCTACGCACGCCCCAGGTTTCCCCCGGCACTTGCGCGCCGATGGCCACGTTCATGCGGGCGACCAACACGTTGTCCGCAGGATGCAGGCGGATACAAGGTCCGATGATGCTCTTTTTCTGGGTTTCCATACTACGTTTCCTGGATTGCGGAATCGGATAAAGCCTAGGCGCTCACTCGGCCTGGATGCCGGCGCTCTTCACCACGCTGCCCCACTTGGGGACTTCGGTGGTCATGAACATGCGGAACTGTTCGGGACTGGTGCCGAGGATAGTGAGCCCCTGCTCGGTGAACTTGGCTCGCAACCCCGGATCTTTCAGGGCTACGCTGACTTCGTCGCTGATCTTGCTGGCGATGGCCCCGGGCGTCTTGGCAGGCACAAACAAGCCGTACCAGGTCAGCACCTCGAAGTTCTTCAACCCCGCCTCCGACAGCGTTGGCACCTGCGGCAGCGCCTGGGCACGCGTCAGGCTGGACACCGCGATTGCCTTGAGCTTGCCGCTCTTGATGAACGGCGCGGCCACCGGCACGTTGGCAAACATCAAGGGTACAGTGCCGGACATCACGTCGGTCAACGCCGCCGACTCACCCTTGTAAGGCACGTGCGTCAGCTTGATGCCGCTCATCGAATCGAAAAGTGCACCGGCAATGTGCTGCGGGCCACCAGAGCCCGACGAGGCATAGCTGCTCAGCTTGCTGGCACGCGCGAGCGCGATCACATCCTGCACCGTGCGGGCCTGCACCGACGGATTCACTACCATCACCAGCGGCATCGATACCACCTGTGTCACCGGCATGAAGTCCTTCAGCGGATCGAACGGCAGATTGGCGTACATGCTCGGCGCGATGACCATGGTCGACTGCGACGCCAGCATCATCGAATAGCCGTCGGCGGCCGACTGGGCCACGTTGGTCGCCGCGATGGTGCCGGTAGCGCCGGGCCGGTTATCGACGATCACTGTCTGGCCCGTTTGCCTGGCGAGCTGGTTGCCGATCTGGCGGGCCACGATGTCGGCGCCGCCGCCAGGGGCAAAGCCCACCACGATGCGGATAGTCTTCTTCGGATAGGCGTCGGCCGCCCTTGAAGGCGAGGCGCAGCCAATCGCAGCGATACCGGCAATCGCTGCGCACAGCATGATTCGCCGGCGCGCATCGTTGGACTGGTGGGTGAAGGGGGTGGCTGGCATAGGTGTCTCCCGGATGTTATGTCCTGTTTTCAACACGGGTCCATCGCAGTTCTTTGTCCACGGATGGGCCGATGGTCCTGTTATCGATTCAGGCTGCCAGCAGTTGCGCGTCCGGCATCACAAATCCAAGCGCGTCCAGCGACTGCGCCAGTGCCTCGCGCTGGCCCGCCTGCAACTCCATCAGCGGCGGCCGCACGATGCGCCATGCCTCGTCCGTGCTCTGCGCGGCGATGGCCTCCTTCATGGCCGCGATCATCGGGAACTGCTGGAAGGCGGCGCGGGTGCGGTTGAGCGCTGCCTGGCGGTCGTCGGCGTCCGCATGCTGCCAGTGCCTGTACAGGTCCACGATGGGCGCGGGGTTGACGTTACCGGTGGCCGTAATGCAGCCAGCGCCGCCGGCGCGCATCGTTTCCAGCAGGAGAGCCTCGGTGCCGGCGAATACGTCGAAGCCGCGGGCGCCGAATCGCTCGATCATGGCGCGTGTATTGGCGAAGTCACCCGAACTATCCTTCACGCCGGCGATGATGCCGGGATAGGCACTCAGCAGACGGTCGATCAAGTCCAGTCCGAGAGGCACCTGGCTCACGGCGGGGATGTGATACAGGTAGACGCGCAGGCGTGCATCGTCCACGCCCTCGATCACCTGGGCAAAGGCGCGGAACAGGCCATCGTCGCTGACGCCCTTGTAATAGAACGGCGGCAGCATCAACACGCCCGCGCAGCCCGCCGCAACGGCGTGGCGAGTCAGGGCGATGACATCCGGCAGCGCGCAGGCGCCGGTGCCAGGCATCAGTTGGGAGCCAGGAATACCCGCGTCCAGCAGTACGTCCAGCAAGCGGCGCTTTTCGTCGACCGACAGCGAGTTGGCTTCGGAATTGGTGCCGAACACCGCCAGCCCCACGCCTTGCGCCGTCAACCAGCGGCAATGGCGCACGAAGCGCCCGGCATCCGGCGCATAGTCGGCGCCGAACGGCGTGAGGACGGGAGAGAAAACGCCGCGCGGGCGGGCAACATCAGCCATGAGTCGTCTCCTGGGGAATCTTCATTTGATTTGAGACAAATTGTAGAAACTGGCAGAATGCAAAAACAGCATTGACCGCCTTGTTCAATCAATAGAATTTTTTTGTTATGGACACCCGCTACCTGCAGAGCTTCGTCGCCGTGGTTGAGTACGGTTCCTTCGCGGAAGCCGCGCGTCGCCTGGGCCTCACGGCAGCCGCAATTGCAGCGCGGGTCCAGGCGCTGGAGGACGCGCTGGATACGCCGCTGGTTAAGCGCGCGGGCCGCACGGTGCTGCCAACCCAGGGGGGCTTGCGTATCCTGCCCAAGGCGCGCGCCGTAGTGCGTGACGTGCGCGACCTGAGCGCAGTGGCGCACGACGACACCCTGGTGGGGGAACTGCGGCTGGGCGTGTCGACTTCCTCCTTGACGGGACTCTTGCCGCAGATCCTGGAGAGGCTCTACACGGAGCATCCGCAACTGAAGATTTTCGTGGAGCCAGGCGCGTCTTCGCACCTGTACCGGCGCATCGTCTCGGGTGACCTGGACGCTGGCATCATCGTGGCGCCGCAGTTCACGATTCCCAAGGCATTTGCCTGGCAAGTGCTGGTGGAAGAGCCGTTCATCGTGCTGGCATCGCAGGCCATGGCCAGCCGCGGCGCGCATGACTTGCTCGCCAGCGAGCCGTTCATTCGCTACGACCGCAGCATGTGGGGAGGAATGGTGGCAGACCGCTACCTGCAGGAGCACAACATCGTGCCGCAAGAGCGATTGGAAATCGACGCGCTCAACGCCATCGCCACCATGGTCCACCAGGGCATCGGCGTCTCGCTGGTGCCGGACTGGACGCCGCCGTGGCCCGAGGGCCTGAAGGTGGCGCGGATCCCGCTGCCCGGTCGGGCGCCGGTGCGCAAGGTGGGGTTCTTGTGGTCGCCACACGGAGCGCACGCCACCCTGTCGCAGGCGTTCCTGGAGTTCGGGCTTGCCTCGCGGCGGGCGGGGGCACGCTAACCGCGCGGCCGCCGCAGTGACGGTGCGGGCGCCGCGTTGGTGCCCGGAGCCTTTAGCAGCGATCAGCGCCCTGGCCTTCCGTCCAAGCCTTGTACCGCGCCTTGTTCTCCTCGTTGGGCGGATACAGGCCGGGCAACGGCATGCCGCGCTCCACTTCTCGCATGATCCAGCCCTCCAGGCGCTCCTGTTCCACCGAGGCGGCAATCACTTCGTCGAGCATGGCGGCGGGAATCAGCACCGCGCCGTCCTGGTCCACCACGATGACATCGTTGGGGAATACCGCAACGCCGCCGCAGTCGATGGGTTCCTGCCAGCCGACGAAGGTGAGACCGGCGACCGAAGCTGGTGCCGCTGTGCCCTGGCACCAAACCGGCAATCCCGTGCCCAGCACTCCCGCCACATCGCGTACCACACCGTCGGTCACCAGTCCGGCCACGCCGCGCTTGCGCAGGCGCGCACACAGGATATCGCCGAAGATGCCAGCATCGGTCACGCCCAGCGCACCCACCACCGCGATGCAGCCGGCCGGCATGTCCTCAATGGCCGCGCGCGTGGAAATTGGCGAGCCCCACGAGGCCGGCGTCGCCAGGTCTTCGCGAGCGGGCACGAAGCGCAGGGTAAAAGCGCGGCCGACCAGGCGCGGCTGACCAGGTGCCAGCGGCCGCGTGCCGCGCAGCCAAACGTTGCGCAGGCCATGCTTGAGCAGCACGGTGGTCAGGGTTGCGGTGGTCACGCCTTGCAGAGCCTTGATCACACTTTCGTCGAGGGGAAGCGATGTGGTCGCCATGATGTTTCCTTATTGCATTTGGTTTGGGGTTTAATCTGCCAGTGCCGCGCGCGGGTCATGCCTTGCCAGACGCCGCAGCAGGTGGTCCACCTCGTGCCGTGCCGTCGCCGACATGGCCGCCGCTGGCTTGCGCTGCGCCGCGGAGGTGAGGATTCCGCGCCGCATCATCACGTACTTGCGCGCGGCCAGGCCGACGCCGGGCTGCTGCTCATACCGCAGCAGCGGCAGGTGGGCGTCGAAGAGGTCGTGCGCGGCCTCGCGCTCGCCCTGGGCCGACAAGCGCACCACGTCGCAGAGCATGTCCGGGAAGCAGTAGCCGGTATTGGCGCCGTCGGCACCGCGCTCCATTTCATAGTCCAGGAACAGCCCGTTGTTCCCGCACAGGATGGAGATGTGCCGCATTGAACCCCCCTTCTCGAAGGCGCGCAGGGCCGAGATTTTTTCCAGGCCGGGCCAGTCTTCGTGCTTGAGCATGACGCACGAGGACAACTCGCCGACGATGCGGCGGATCACGCCTGCAGTCATCTGCACCGAGAACGTCAACGGATAGTCCTGCAGCACGAACGGCACGTCGGCGCCGATCGCGTCCACTGCCTGCTGGTAGTAGCCTACGATCTGGTCGTCGGTGCGCAGCGTGTTGGACGGCGCGATCATGACGCCAGCCGCACCCAGGTCCATCACCTCGCGCGTCAGGGCGCGCATACCGGCGAAACCCGGCGCCGAGACGCCGACCACCACCGGTAGCCCGCCTGCGCGCCGGATCACGCGGGCCGCCACGTCGATCGACTCGGCGTGCTCGAGCTTAGGCGCCTCGCCGAGTTGGCCGAGCACGGTCACACCGGTCGCGCCGCAGCCGAGATAGAAGTCCACCAGACGATCGATCGAGCTTACGTCGATCGATCCGTCGTCCAGGAATGGCGTGGGCGCAATGGGGAAAACGCCTTTGGCGTCGGCGGTCAACAGCATCTTTGGGTCTCCGGCGATGGCAGGTGTTGGGTCGGGTCGGTCTTGCTGGGGCGCGGGCAGGCAGTCCCGCGCCCGGCCTCAGATACTCTGGATGAGGCCACCGTCGATACGGATGGTTGAGCCGGTGATATAGCCGGCGCGGTCGCTGGCCAGGAAGGCCACCGCATCGGCATATTCCTCCGGGCGGCCGTAGCGGCCCACCGCGATGGCGGCGGTACTTTCGGCCGAGACAGCCTCCACCGGCCGTTGCTCGCGCCCGGCCTTGGCTTCGTCCAGGAAGCGGATGCGGTCGGTGGCGATGCGCCCCGGCAGCACGATATTGACCGTCACGCCGTCACGGCCGACTTCGCGCGCCAGGGTCTTGGACCAGCCCACGAGGGACAGGCGCAGCGCATTGGAAATGCCCAGGTTCGGTATCGGCGCGACCACGCCGGACGAGGTGCTTGTGACGATACGCCCCCACTGCCTGGCCCGCATGCCGGGCAGCACCCGGTCGGTAATCGCGATCACCGACAGCACCATGCTTTCGAAGTGCTTGCGCCACAGTGCCGTTTCCTGGCCGAACGCGGTGGTGGGGGGCGGGCCGCCGGTATTGTTGACCAGGATATCGACCTGGCCGAATTGCGCCTCGATGGCGGCGACATGCGTCTCGATCGACGCCAGGTCCGCCAGATCCCAGGTGCGCGCAAGCGCCGCGCCCCCCTTGGCGGCGATCGTGGCTGCGGTGCGGCTTGCCGCTTCCTCATTGACGTCTGCGACCACGACCTTCGCACCCTCCGCCGCCAGTGCCAGCGCAATGGCGGTGCCCAGGCCGCCGCCGCCGCCCAGCACCAGAGCTACCTTGCCCTCGATTCCTAATTGCATGAATACCTCACTTGAATAAATTGAAATGATTGGAATGACAAATACGTTCCCGCGCGCGCGGTTCCAGTCAGCGGTTGACCGGCCGCGCCGGGAGCAGACCGGCGCTCACGCCACGGACCACCGGCGTCAACGCCGCTCGCCCACCCAGCACGGCTCGCACGTTATCCAGCATCAGCCGCAGCATCACTGCGCGCGTTTCCTGCGTGGCCGTACCCGCGTGCGGAGACAGCAACACGTTCCGCGTCGCGATCAGCGGCGAATCGGCAAGCGGCTCGGACTCGAACACATCGAGCGCCGCGCCCCGGATAGTGCCGGCGTGCAGGGCCTCGCAGAGTGCCGCCTCGTCGACCACGCTGCCGCGCGCCATATTGAGCAGGTAGCCGTCCCGCCCTAGCTCAGCCAGTAACGCGGCGTCGACCAGGTGGCGATTCTGCTCGGTCGCGCGGCAGGTGAGGATCAGGATGTCCACCGACGCGGCGAGCGCGAGGGGGCTCTCGCAATAGCGGTATGGCAGGCATTCGCGCTGCGTGCCGGTGTAGGCCAGATCCACGCCGAAGGGCGCCAGCCGCTGCGCAATGCCCATGCCGATGCGGCCGAGCCCGACGATGCCGACGCGCTTGCCGGCCAGGCTGGTGGTGAGCGGGAAGTCGTCCTCGCGCCAACCGCCGCCGCGCACATGGCGGTCGGCGGCGGGAATTTTGCGCAGCAGCGCCAGCAACAGGCCGATGCCGAGTTCACAGACGGCCGCGTCCAGCACCCCTGGCGTGTTGGTAACCACGATGCCGCGCTTGGCGGCATGGTCGACGGGGATGCCGTCGTAGCCCACGCCGGAGGTCGCAATCACCCGCAGCGCAGGCAGGCGGTCGATCACCTCCACGGGCACCTGGTAATTGCTGCGCGTGACGATGGCGCGCACCGCGCCGCGCAAGGCGCCGTCAGCCGCAATCTCGGCCTCGGAGACGCAGCGAAAATCCGCGTCGATCGCGTCTTGCTGCGCTGCTTCGAAGACGCCGATGCGCAGCACGGGCTCACGTTTATCGCTTGTCATGCCCTTCCCTCCTCACTCAGGCGCCTTGCCGCGCGTTTCGGGCGCGCGCAGGAAGTCGAAGTCGACGCCCTGGTCGGCCTGCGTCACGGTCTGCAGGAACAACTTCAAATAGCCACGCGGCGCACTCGGCTCGACCACGGGGCAGGCCGCGCGGCGGCGCTCCAGTTCCTCGTCTGACACCAGCAGGGCCAGTTCGCGGCGGCTCACGCTCAGGCGGATGCGGTCGCCAGTCTGCACCAGCGCCAGCGGACCGCCCACGGCAGCTTCGGGGGTCACATGCAACACCACCGTACCGAACGCGGTGCCGCTCATGCGTCCATCGGAGATCCGCACCATGTCCTTGACGCCGGCCTGCGCCAGCTTGCGCGGGATCGGGATATAGCCGGCCTCGGGCATGCCTGGCGCACCCTTGGGGCCGATGTTCTTCAGCACCAGGATGTCGTTGGCGTCAACGTCCAGGTCGTCCAGGTCGATGCGCTCGATCAGGTCCTGCGCGCTCTCGAAAACCACCACGCGGCCCTCGTGCTCCATCAGCTCCGCGTTCGCCGCGGACTGCTTGATGATTGCGCCGCTAGGCGCCAGGTTGCCGGCGAGCACGGCGATGCCACCTTGCGGGTAGATCGGGTTGTCGAAGCTGCGCACCACATCTTGTGCGAAGCCCGGGCCGGCATTGTCCAACTCCTCGCCTAGCGTGCGACCGGTGACGGTCAGCGCATCCAGGCGCAGCAGCGGGCGCAGTTCGCGCAGCAAGGTGGCCATCCCCCCGGCTTTGTGGAAGTCCTCCATATAATGCTGACCGTTCGGCTTCAGGTCGAGCAGTACCGGGGTTTCGCGGCCCATGCGGTCAAGCGCCTGCATATCAATATCCAGGCCCATGCGGCCCGCGATGGCCGCCAGGTGCACGATGCCGTTGGTCGAGCCACCGATGGCCAGCAGCACGCGCATGGCATTCTCGAACGCAGCCGGCGTCAGGATGCTGTCGATGGTCAGACGCTCGCGCGCCATCGCCACGGCGCGCGCGCCGGTCTCCTCGGCAATGCGGATGCGGTCGGCAGTCACAGCCGGCGGTGTGGCGCTTCCTGGAAGGCTCATGCCCATCGCTTCGGCCAGGCAGGCCATGGTGCTTGCGGTGCCCATCACCGAGCAGGTGCCCACGCTGGCCACCAGCTGGCTGTTGACCTGCGAGGCCTCCTCGGCGTCGATCTCCCCCGCGCGGAAGTTGCCCCAGTAGCGGCGGCAGTCGGTGCAGGCACCCACCCGTTCGCTGCGGTGCGAACCCGTCAGCATCGCGCCAGTGACCAGTTGGATCGCGGGGACGCCGGCAGAGGCCGCGCCCATCAGTTGCGCTGGTACGGTCTTGTCGCAGCCGCCGATCAGCACCACGGCATCCATCGGCTGGGCGCGGATCATTTCCTCCGTATCCATCGACATCAGGTTGCGCAGATACATGCTGGTCGGCGCGGCAAAGCTCTCGTGAATGGAGATGGTCGGAAATGTCATCGGCAGCCCGCCGGCGAGCATGATGCCGCGCTTCACCGCATCGATCAACTGCGGCACGTTGCCGTGGCACGGGTTGAATGCGCTACCGGTATCAGCGATGCCAATCACCGGGCGGTCGAGCGCCGAATCGGTATAGCCTGATCCCTTGATGAACGCCTTGCGCAGGAACAGCGAGAACCCAAGGTCGCCATAGTTGGTCAGTCCTTTGCGAAGGCCTGTTTCCTTGGAAGAAGCGTCAGGTCCTTTAGGTTTGGTAGTGGTCATGATCGTGGGGAGAAGTCGGTTCAGCTATCGGAATTGATATGGGCGTCGGTGATTACCTCTTCCCAGCGTGTGACCTCGGTGCGCAAGCGCTCGGCCGCTTTTTCGGGGGTCGTTGGCGGCAATGCATAGACCCCCTGTTTCAGGAACTGTGCCTTGACGTCGGGCATTGCCAGGATCTTTGTCAGCGCCGCATTCAGGCGCTCGACCACAGGCGCGGGCGTGCCCGCCGGGGCCAACACGCCGAAGGTGGAACTGACGTCTAGTGAGGGCATGCCGCTCTCGGCGGCAGCGGGCACGTCCGGCAGCATCGAGATGCGCTTGGGTGCCGCCACCGCAAGCGCGCGCAACTGGCCGGCCTTGATGAACGGCTGCGCGGCTGGCACCGTCTCCACCATCATGTTGACCTGCCCGGCCACCAAGTCTGTCATGGCGGGGCCGCTTCCTTTGTACGGCACATGGGTCATGTCGATAGCTGTTACTTTCTTGAAGATCTCAGCCGCCATGCGTTGCGGGGCGCCGGCACCAGACGAGGCGTAGTTAAGCTTGCCGGGATTGGCCTTGCCGTACTTGACCAGTTCCTGCAGCGTATTGACCGGCAACTTGGGATTGACCACCACTACCAGTGGCACCGAGCCGACGACCATCACCGGGGCGAAGTCCTTGATGATGTCGTAACGCAAGTGCCCCTTTTCCAGGGTGGCCATGGTTGCATGGGACGTCAGTGCGCCCATCAGCAACGTATAGCCGTCTGGTGCGCTCCGGGCGACCACTTCCGCGCCAATATTTCCGCCCGCGCCTCCTCGGTTGTCAACGACCACTTGCTGGCCCAGCACTTCGCCCAGGCGAGTGGCAACGATGCGACCGATCACGTCCGTGGCGCCCCCCGGCGGATAAGGCACGACCAGCCGGATCGGCTTGTCCGGATAGGCCGCGAACGCGGCCGGGGCAATGGTAAAAGCGGTCATGGCGGTGAGGGCCAGCAGTCCTGCCCGCAGCAGGGTGCGACGAGTCGCATTGGTGATGGGGGAATCCATGTCGTCTCCGGTTTGTTATTGTCAGCGCACCCCTAGCCAGGAATGCGTCATGCACGGAGTTTGACGAAGACGGAAGCCAAAAAGAAGCGATCCCCAGACCGATTAACCAAAAGATTATTTTGGTTTCGGCGGCGCCCCGCCCGCGCGGGTCAGAGGCCGGCTAGCGCCGGCTTTCCGCGACCAGGAATCCTATCGGCGCGGCGTACGCTGGAGTGCAGATTGCCGCAACGCGCGCTATGCAATGAAGCGCGGAATATGCCCAAAACAACACATATGAGTGAGAATCTGTTTTGAAATGAATAAATGGCCCGGTGAACGGGCCATTTATTCAAACATAGATTTTCAGTCGGCGCGTGCTAAGCGCGCCGTGGACGTGGACGCTGGCGCCCTGCGCGCGAGGGAAGCCTGTTCAAAACCATACGCGTACTGGATCAGCTGAGGTTCACTCCATGGCCGACCGAGAAATTCCATGCCGACAGGCACGCCGCGCGGAGCATCCTCGTTTGGAGAAGAAAACCCGGCAGGAACAACAACAGCGGGGAAACCTGTTAGCGAAGCCAGAATACCATTGCGCTCCTTCTGGTCATACTCTCCAATTGGCACAGGCAGGCGTTTTTGGTGCGGATAAATCATCGCATCCAGCCGATTTTCCGCCATCAGGTTTGCAAGACTCATTTTAAGCGCGTCGATCTTTAGTAGCCGTTCCTTGTAGTCCGGTTCATTCAGGCCATTTTCCATACCTTGGGCGGACAGCAAGAATTTACTCAGCGATTGATGCGTTTTTCCACTGGCGATGATCTCATCCAGCGAATGTGCGGGATAATTCTTTCCTCCCATTTTGAGGTAGGCATTAATGCTGCTTTTGTATTCATACTTCTGCACGTCAAGACTGGCGTTCAATTTATCGGTGTCCATCTCCGGTGTTGAGATGGGTACAATAATTGCTCCATTCTTCTTCAGAATATCGATTGCATTCGCCATGACGCGATTGACTTCCTGATGGTCAGGCCCAATTCCGAAAAGAGTCTGCATTACGCCGATCCGTACCCCTTTCACCCCTTCCTTTTTCAGGGAACCGGTATATGTCTTGGGGATGTGCCCGACGCTAAATGCAGTAACTGGATCCGCTCGATCATACCCCGCCATGGCGTCCAGCATGCGGGCGGCATCACCCACCGAGCGCGCAATAGGTCCCCCCTCATCTTGAGTGAAGGAAACCGGCACGATGCCAGATCTGCTGACCAATCCAAGCGTCGGCCGAATTGCAACCAGGCTATTATTAGAAGCTGGCGAACGAAGCGAATTTGCCGTATCCGATCCGGCACCAATCGTTGCGAAATTTGCAGCCAGTGCCGCCGCGGTGCCGCCGCTTGAGCCGCCGGGAGTCAATTTTAGATCGTAGGGATTTTTTGTTTGCCCGCCCAGGGAGCTCACGGTAACGCCACCTAGCGCGAACTCCTGAAGATTAGTTTTTCCAATAATTAATGCACCATTATTCTTTAGTTTACTTACAACAAATGCATCTTCTGCGGGCCGCGCTCCAGCCAACGAAGCGGAGCCCCCAGTGGTTGGCATATCTGCAGTATTGTAATTATCCTTGAGTACTGTCGGAATGCAGTGCAATGGTTTCATTTTGCCGCTGCGCTTGAATTCCAGATCCATGGCATCTGCTTGCGCAAGAGCGTCCGGATTAATGTAGAGCATGGCGTTCAATGCCGGACCTTGCTTATCATAGGTCTGAATTCGATCCAGATATTTCTTTACAAGTCCATGGCATGTCAAATTCCCTGACTGCATCGCCTCATGGATCTCGGCAACGGACGATTCCATAACATCAAATTGCTTGCCAGCCGAATAAGCTGCCAGAGGTAGCAACCCGGATACTACTACCATTGTATTGACTGCTATCTGCTTCATTAGAATGCTTCTATCAAAGTTAACGCGGAAGGATAAATATTTCATCGAACCGCAAAAAATAAAGCGTCCCGAAGGATTGGCCACGCGGGTCTTATCCGAGGTAGCGTCGGCGTGCCGGCTTGAGCACAGCAATCGCCAGCAATGCTGTCGAAATGTCGAGGGCAATGGCGACGCCGAATACAGGCATCCAGCTACCGAGTCTTTCGTGCATCAGGGCAGCGAGCGGTCCGCCCAGGATTGAACCAATGCCCCGGGGAGATGTAGAGCCAGCCGTAATTGGTGGTTGCATAGCGCGTGCCGAACGTATCGGTCAACGTGGATGGAAAGAGCGAGAAGATCTCTCCCCAGCCGAGAAACACGACGCCGGACAACAGCACGAACAGCACGGCGTTCTCGCGGGTCAGGAGCCACAGCGCCATCGCCACCCCTTCCAGCGCGAAGGCGAAGCACATCGTGTTTTCGCGGCCCCACCGATCGGACACCCAGCCAAACAGTGGGCGTGTCAAGCCGTTAGTGAACCGATCGATCGTGAGTGCCAGCGGCAGCGCAGCCATGCCGAGCACGGTTACGCCCGCCACACCGAAGTCCTTGGCGAACGTGGCCATCTGCGATGTCACCATCAGCCCCGACGTGGACATCATCGTCATCATGCCGAAGAGGAGCCAGAACAACGGCGTGCGCAGCATCTGACGGGTCGGTACATCGCGGGCGGCCGGCCCGGCAATCTCACGGGCGGGCGCGTGCTCCGATAGCGCCATGCCACGCGGTGAACGCAAGCCCTGCGAGGCGATGAACCCGATGAAGGCGAACAGCAGGCCAAACTGCCACAACGTCGCTTCAACCCCCTTCTCGGCTAACGCCGAGGCGATCGGGAAGGTCGTGGCGATGGCGCCCATGCCGTATCCCGCAGCGACCATGCCTACGGCAAGCCCGCGCCGATCGGGGAACCAGCGCACCATTTGTCCCACCACACCGACGTAGACAATGCCCGTGCCCAGGCCGCCTACCACGCCATAGCTGAGATACAGCATACCGACACTGTGCACCTGCGCTGCCAGGACCCAGCTCAGACCGGAAAGCACCGTGCCGAGCGCAATCAGCCTGCGTGGCCCGAAGCGTTCGATCAGTGCCCCCTGGAACGGTGAGAAGAATGTCTGCAGCACGATCAGCAGCGAGAACGTGATCTGCAACTCCGACAGCGGAACCCCCAGCTTGGCTGCGAGCGGCTTCGTAAACAGCGTCCAGACATACTGCGGGCTGGAAATCGCCATCATGCACAGCATGCCAAGTGCCAGCTGAATCCAGCGCACGCGCGCCGCCGGCAAGGCCACTGTGGCGCCGGTGGCGGCACTCTCTGCAACGGTATTCATCAATCTACTCCAGGGAACAAATATAGGGAAAGCGAGACAAGGGAATAAGACTGCCCCGCGAAGCCGCGGGCCCACGCAACATCCGGGCGCGCATTACCAGGCAGCAACGGCGCCATCGCTGCGGGGATCGAAGCCGCCCTCGTAGAGCCCGTTCGCCTGCAGCACGATTGCGCCGGCATGCCCCATGGTCTCGTCGTAAGGCTTCAATAGCTCGACTTCATGGCCGAGCGCGCGCAGGGTGTCGCAAGTGGCTTGAGGAAAGCGCGCCTCGAGCTTGAGGGTGTCTGTCGTCTGGCCCCAGGTGCGGCCCAGCAGCCAGCGAGGTGCGTCGATGGCTGCCTGCGGATTCATCCCGAAATGCGCGATGCGCGAGAAGACCGCGCTTTGCGATTGCGGCTGACCGTCACCGCCCATGTTTCCGTAGACGAGGGTACGCCCGTCGGCGAGGCGGGCAAGCGCCGGGTTCAGTGTATGGAACGGCTTGCGCCCCGGCATCAACGGGTTGCGCGCGGCCGGGTCCAGCGAGAAGCTGCAGCCGCGGTTCTGCCAGTTGATACCGGAGGCAGGCAGCACGATGCCGCTGCCGAACTCGTGATAGATGCTCTGGATGAAGCTGACTGCGACGCCGTCTCCATCGATCACGCCCATCCAGACCGTATCTGCTGGCCCGAGGCCCTGCCCCCAGGGCAGCGCCTGGTCGGGCCGGATACGCGCGGCCGCGGCATCGAGCCAGGCCGGTGTCAGGAGGTCCCGCGGATCCACGTCCATGAACGCGGGGTCCGTGATATGGCGGTCGCGTGCAAGGAAGGCTTGCTTGGTTGCCTCCACACAGGCGTGGACGAACGGCGCTCCGGTCGCGTCCATTCCGCTGTCCAGCAGGCGGTCCAGCTGGCCCAGGATCTGCAGCGAGACCAGGCCCTGGGTAGGCGGAGGCATGTTATAGACCACGCCGCGAGAGTGCGCCAGAGCGAGCGGCTCCTTCCATACCGCGCGATGGTCTGAAAGATCCTTCAGGCTCAGCGGACTGCCAACTGCCGCCAGATCGCGCGCAATGCTCCGGGCCAGGTCGCCCTGGTAGAAATCGTCGAGGCCTGCTTCCGCCAGTTGCTTGAGTGTGGCCGCCAGGCGCGGCTGGCAAAAGCGCGCTCCGGGCAACGGCACGCCGTCCGCGAGGAATGTTTCGGAAAATCCGGCAATTCCAGAGAGTTCACCGGCCTTGGCGGCAACGCAGGTTGCCTGGCTATGCGTGACCGGCACCCCGTCGCGGGCATAGCCGATCGCGTCGGCAAGCAACCGCGAGAGTGGCATCCGTCCTCCGAGCACCTCGCGCGACCAGGTGTGCGCAGCACTCCAGCCTGACACTGTACCGGCCACGGTATTAGCCGCCAGGCCGCCCCGGAAAGGAATCGAGGTCAGGCCCGCTTCGCGATAGCACTCGATGCTTGCGGCGCCTGCCGCAGCACCGCATGCCTCCAGGCCTCTGGGCGCCTCGTTCGGCCTAGCGATCAGCCAGAAGCTGTCGCCCCCGATACTGTTCATGTGGGTAGGCCACGGCAATAGTCGCTGCTGCCGCGATCATCGCTTCTATGGCGTTACCACCCTCGCGCAAGATCGCCAGTGCACTCTGAGAGGCTAAAGAATGCGGCGCCACGGCCATGCCGCGACTGCCACGAATCGGGTTCCGATGAAATGTCATGATGCGTTCCGCAAATTATGTATACATAAATTTCGCAGAAAGCAAACGCAAGACATATGCCATGAAACGTACTGCTCAGGTCAGGAGGCGAGCAACGCCGCGCCAGTCAAGCTAGTGCTTGCGGTGCCGGCCCCCCCCCCTGGCTGAGGAAGGCAATGGATATGGGAAAGGATATGGTGCCGACCGCACCATATCAAAGCTCAACCGAAACGTCTGCGTCGCGGCGGTGCATCAGTCGCCAGCGGGCGCTCCAGGCTGGTGCGGGCTTGCTCCAGGCGCTCGGTGCTGAGCCGGCTGACCTCGACGCGCCCTTCCTCGATATGAGCGGTCAACAACTCGACCGCCCTCCCGCTATCGAACGCAGCAAGCGCAGTCAGGATGCGGGCGTGTTCCTCATAAGTGAGTTCGATGCGGTCGCCGTAGGCGAAATCGAGCCGGCGAATGATCCGGATGCGGTCCGTCACCTGTTGATGCACCGCGGCTGCCTCCGGGTTGCCCGCCGCGCATACGATGGCCCGATGAAATGCCTCATCCAGGTCAGCGACCTGGTTGCCGTCGCTCAGGCGTTGCGCTGGCGGGACTTGCCAGATCGCATCAAGCGCCGCGAGGCCTGCACGGTCCACGCGCGGCGAGGCCGGCTCCTGGCACAAGCGGACAGCGGCATGCGTTTCCAGTTGAGTGCGCAGATCATAGAGCGCCTCGAAGCGCGCCAGGTCAATCGGCACCACCTCCCAGCCGTTGCGGAAGTAGCCGCGCACCAGTCCTTCGGCCTGGAGTCGGAGCAGCGCCTCGCGTACCGGCGTGCGGGAGATGCCAAAACGCTCCGCGACGTCACCCTCCGTAAAGCGGTCTCCCGGCAATAAGCGAAACGCAAAGATGTCATCCCGCAGGCTGAGATACGCAAGTTGCGAGCGCGACGATTCGCCCATCATCGCCGGCCCGCCCGTACTGGCGACGCCCCCAAATCCATGCGTCGGGACTTGGTGACCCCATGCAGCGGAGGCGCCACATTGAAAGCCCTGGTCCGCAACTGGAACGGACACTTGCTTGGCAGGTAAATCGAGTAGCGCATTAGATTGACATCGGAATAGGCAACGCACCGCCAGGCCCGTCAAGGCGTGCAGCTTGACAGAATAGCATTCTTTCGAGGACCTTCCGGAGAGCCCTCAGACTAGCCCAGGGCCGGAGCATCAAATTCTCGACAGTGGCGTGAGCTGGAGTAACTCGAATAGGTAATCAGGATTCCAGCCCGCGACCTTGCGACGTGCGGCCAGGCTACGCTTTTTCTTGCCGGATTCGGGCCGCATGCGCAGCAAATTCAAGGTAATGCGGCGCAAGGTGGCGAAATTGGCCGTTGCATTGCGCAAGCGCACGGTGCTGGCGTCCTCGCGGAAGGTCACGTCCAGGCAATGATGCAAGCCGTTCTCGATGGCCCAGTGCATGCGACTCGCCTCAAGTAAGAGCTTGGCATCAGGTGCGGCGGAACTGATCAGGTACTGCGTCTGCACGCTCACTTGGCCGCCGATGTCGCGCGTGCGCTCAATGTGCACCAAGCTCTTGAGCTTGGGCCAGCGATCCAGTTCGCTGGGATAGTCCGGCGCCGCTACTGCGACGCAGTGGCGGCTTTCAAGGCGACCGTGTCCTTTATCCAGCGTCTCAAAGATCGATGGCTTCATGTGCGCCCAATCGTGAGCTTTGCCGATGCGCATATAGTCTTCAACGGCTTGAGCCAGGCTGGGTTGGTTGTCCTTGGCGACCAGCAGATAGTCGCCGCCGCGCTCAGTGATCTCCTGCGCGATGGCCACCTGGGTGCCGATCGCATCGATGGTCACCAGGCTACCCTTAAGGGAGAGGACCGGCAGCAGGGCTTCAATGGCGGTGATCTCGTTGGTCTTTTCCTCGCAACGCTGCTGCGCCAGCACCAGGCCACTCAGGCTCGCGTAGGCTGTCACGCTATGCAAGGCACGCACGCCCTTGGCACTCGAGCCCGAGCCACGCACACTCTTGCCGTCGATCGCGATGATCGTGTGTAGATCCGGACAAACCTGACCCACCCAACTCAGCAGGCAGGCATCCAGTTGTTTCGGATCGAGCACCTCAAAGACACGTCGAATGGTGTCGTGCCCGGGAATGCCATGCGGCAATTCCAGGTATTGCCGAAGCCTCACTTCATGAGCAATACCCCATTCCTCCATCTCGTCCCACCCCTGTGCGCCGGCCAGCACCGAGAACAGCGCAATCGACAGGATGTCGATCAACTTGTGCCAGGTTCGGCCTACGACGCGAGGATCTTCTATTTCCGACAGCAGGATGATCAGTTGTTTGCCGGGGCTCATTAGCTCGCCTCTGAATCAGAAAAATCAGAGTAAACCCCTTCCGCCCCCAGTTTACAACCCGTTGCGATAACTCATTGCTTGTTAACGAGTTTTGATGCTCCGGCCCTGCAGACTAGCCAGATTGGCCGGCAGGCGCAGGATGTCCCTGCCGCGCGGTTGAGGCTCATCCGAAGCCGCGCGGTACAACGCCGGCCGGGAATCCGCCAAGGGGCCGCCAGTCGCCGGCGAGCCGGAAGGATATTTCTTGACGAAACGTCCGATACTGGATATTTTGTCTATATGATGAAACGAACTTTGGAACAGCAAGCGCTGCTCGAACAACTCAAACAAGTGGCCCAGGGTCTCGGCGAGACACTGGCGCCGTTCTGCGAAGTCGTTGTTCACGATCTCCTTCATCCGCAACAGGCCATCCTGGCGATCCACAACAACCTGTCGGGCCGCCAGGTCGGCGACCCGGCTACGGAACTCGGGCTGGCCCGTATTGCCGATCCGCAATACCAGCAGGTCATCGCGAACTATGCGAATCAGTTCGCCGATGGCCGCCAGGCGAAAAGCACGTCCATCGGCATCAAGGATTCGAGCGGGCGATACATTGCCGCCTTGTGCCTGAACGTGGACCTGACCCTCTTCCGCGGCTTGCAGACCGTGCTGGGACAGTTCGGCAGCGTAGGCGTCGCCGCGGGCGTCAACGAATCGCTCGATCCCGCCGGCGCGGACGCGATAAGGCATCGCATCGACCAGTTCGCGGCGCGGCTCGCTACCACGCCCCGCTCGCTCAAGGCCACGGACAGGCGTGCACTGATACGCGAGCTGAAGGCGACGGGCTGCATGGAGATCCGCCGGGCCATGGAAGTCGTCGCGATGCATCTGGGCGTATCGCGAGCAACGGTGTACAGCGATGCCAAGTGACGCTCGCCTCCTGCTGCTCGATAAGAACGAGGTCGAGGCCCTGCTGCTCCATGACGATGTCCTGCGAGCCGTGTGTGAGGCATTCGTGCTGCATAGTCAAGGCGAGGGCCGCGTGTTTCCCCTGGTCCGGGAGCCACTCATCACGGGGGGCGTATTCGGCATCAAGTCGGGGGATGTGCAGGCGCAAGGCTTGCTCGGCTTCAAGGCGGCCGGATTCTGGCCAAACAACCGCCGGCTTGGCGGTGAGCCCCACCAGGCCACCATCATGCTGATTGACCCTGCCACTGGGCGCCCCGCCTGCATCATAGACGGCAACGCAATCACAACGATGCGCACCGGTGCCGCAGGTGGCCTCGGGCTGCAGCATCTCGCACGTGCGGACAGTACACACTTGTGCATCTTCGGCACTGGCGTGCAGGCGCGCGTGCAACTTGACTTTGCGCTGCGGCTGTTGCCGGCGCTCTGCCACGTGCGGTATGCCACCGCGGATGGCAAACGCGACGCCGCGTTCGAAGCGCAGTTCGCGCAACGATGCGATATCGCGCTCGCGGAAGACACCAATGTGGCGGTGTCCGAGAGCGACGTGGTGATCACCGCTACCCCAGGCGGCGGCGCGTTGTTCGAACCGCAGGCGGTGCAACCCGGTACGCACCTGAATTGCGTCGGCGCCGACACGAAGGGCAAGCGGGAGCTACCGCAGGGCCTGCTGGAGCGGGTGCGTCTTTACGTCGACGACCAGGCGCAAGCGCGCCAGATCGGCGAGTCTCAGTGGGCCCCCGAGATGCCGTCCACCGAACTGGGCGATCTGTTGACGGGCATGGTTAGCGCGAACCGGCAACCGGCCGATATCACGGTATTCGACATGACGGGCCTCGCCCTGCAGGACTTGACCGTGGCACGCCTGCTCCATGAGCGGGCTGCCGCTGCCCGCATAGGCTCCAGCATCGCGTGGCCCTGGTAACGCCTTCACCACCAGGATTTTCAGTACGTAGGACCTCTTGCTTTTGACTTATCACCGAAGGCGCCACGCGGCTTCGACACCTTGCCCACCGCTACGCCAATTGTCTGCTTCCGGAACGGTCCAGGATCTCCATATCCACCTATTCGCCCGGAGATGCTTTCATGCGTCTTGCCACTGTATTCAATGCCCTCGCACTAAGTACGGCCTGCAGCTTCAGCTCGCCTGCCCAGGCAACCGACAAACCGTGGCCCCAAAAGCCGGTCACCGTCATCGTTGCCTCCGCTGCCGGGGGATCGGCTGATGTCCTGACCCGCATTGTGCTGGCACACCTGTCGAAGGAAACAAATGCCACGTTTGTCGTTGACAATCGCCCAGGTGCCGCTGGCAACATCGGCATGTCCCTGTTGAAGCGCGCCGCACCGGACGGGTACACGCTGGGTTATGGCAACATCAACACGCTGGCAATTAACCCGGCCCTGTTCACCAGGCTTCCCTATGATGCGCGACAGGACTTTGTTCCGGTGGGCCGTATGTTCTCCATCTACAATCTGCTCGTGGTTCGCGCTGATTCGCCTGTCAAGAGTGTCGCGGAGTTGATTGCGCTGGCCAGGAAGTCCCCGGGCAAACTTTCGTACGCCGCCGCGGGCACTGGCAGCAGCGGCCACATGGGCGGTGAATTGCTGAAGAAGATGGCCGGCATTGACGTGCTGTTCGTCCCATACAATGGGGATCCGCCCTCCCTGACCGACCTCGCCGGTGGCCGACTCGACTACACCATAACCAATGCATCGGTCGCGTGGCCACTCGTGCAAAGCGGAAAGCTGCGCGCACTGGCGATAACCAGCCGCGAACGCGTTGCGTTGTATCCTGATCTGCCGACGCTGAACGAGGCTGGCCTGAAGGGCTATGAGAACGTGTCGTGGGGTGGCCTGGTGTTTCCCAAGGGCACGCCGCAGCCGATCGTCGAACAGCTCGGCGCCGCGCTGGAAAAGGTGCTGAAATCTGACGGATTGCGCCAGGACCTGGCAAATGCCAACGCTGTCCCGGGCACCGGCAACCGCGAGGACTTCGTGCGTTTCATCGCCAGCGAGCAGAAGAAGTGGGCGGACCTTATCGAAACCGCGAAGATTCCGAAACAGAATTGAGCAGCCCGCCAACCATGTCCAATTCCCGGTTTGCGATTCTCGACTTCGCCATCGAATCGAGCCGTTTCGCTCCGGTCTCCAAACGGGCCGACTTCGTGGCCCGGACCTACCTGCCCGTCGGGAGCTGAAGTCATCTAGCGCGCCCGAGCCGGGAGCACCACAAAAATTGGCCGGCATTGCCGCCGGCCAAACGTCCTTGCACTCAGTGATCAAGCCAAGGTCGATATGAACTTTCACTGGCGAGGCCTGGTAGCTCGCCAGTGCATGCCGCGAGTGCAATCAGAAGCGGTGACGCACGCCGACCATGGCGCCGGTCTGGTTCTGGCCAGGCAGGGTGTTCATTGTGCTGGTCACACCGTACGTTGCGCTGCCGTGGTTCTTCACATAGCCGAGCAGCAGGTAGGCATCGGTACGTTGGGAAAAGGCATAGTCGGCGTTCAGGACGAACATCAACGAATCCTTGTTGTCAGTGCGGGCATCGGTATAGTAGGTCCCACCGGTGAGGCTGAAGGCCGGGGTGAATTTATACAGTGCACCGACCCAGTAGAGGTTGTCATGACGGGCAGTGACAATGGCCGTGGTAGCGGCGTTGAGTTCATCGCGCAGCCAGCGGTAGCCGGCGAACACCTTGGCCTCACCGAATGCGTACGACGCGCCAACCGCGATGCGCTTGGCGGTGCCGTCAGCCGCGGCGATGCTGCTGCCCTGGTACTGGTCATAGGCGACGCCCGCGGAGAACGGGCCGCTCGCGTACGCCAGCCCACCGCCAAAGTTGGTGCCGACTTTGAAATGGCCCGGGACTTCGGTGCCATTGGGGATAGTGCTGTCGCGGCCGGTGCTGTAGAAGCCCGTCGCGGTCAGCCCACCGAACTTGCCGGTGTACTTGATGGCGTTGTCGGCACGACCGTTAAAGCCCAGGGTGTCGACGGAGTTCAGGGAGTAGCTGCTACCAACCGCCATCGGGTCGTAGGCGCCGAACAGGTCATACAGCGCGTTTTGCTGGCGGCCCAGAGTGAAGGCGCCGAAGTCGCCTTGCAGGCCAACATAGGACTGGCGGCCGAACAGGCGGTTGCCTTGGGCCGAAGTACCCGAATCGATATTGAAGCCGCTTTCCAGCACGAAGATGCCCTTCAGGTTGCCCCCGAGGTCTTCCACACCGCGAATGCCCCAGCGCGAACCGGAGAGTCCGCCGGATGTCACGCCATACAGCGAGCCGCCCTGCCCCGGCACGCTTTGCACGTGACTTTGGTAACTAACGCCGGCGTCAGCGATGCCATAGAGAGTCACGCTGGTCGAGGACGATTGGGCAAAAGCAGCGCCGGACACGGCGCAAGCTGCGGCAGCGGCTGCCAATGCGAAGAGAGTCTTTTTCACTGTCAATCTCTGTTTCTGTTTGATCAAGTAGGTTGTCTTCTGCCGGGGGATGATCATGGCAGGGGAGTGAGCCGTACGGCTCAGCAATCCCGACCGGAATGTTGAAACATTTATGTGACAGCAGCGAGTAAATTTTCATTCTGAAATTGCTAATTCAAATTTAAAAAATACATAAATTTATTGAACAAAATAACCATGGTGATGTCACGGCCACACCGCCGTCATGTGGAATGCCGCGTATCAAAGGTCTATGTAAATGGCTGCACTTCACGCCCGCTGGAAACCGCACTGATTTGGTCTCCCCGAGCCGGGAGCTCGGATCATTCGATAAAAATTACGATCTTGTAATTCGATGGTAACTCATTCGTCAGTATTGACGCTGCATAGTGATGCCATTCATTGTTCGGACAGCGCTTACCATCACCATATCAGGATAATGCTCATGACCGACCCCTACCCTACCAACCTGCGGGGCTACCGGTTGCATTTTAGTCTAGTAGCGCTTATCGCTATATCCAGCGTCTGTCACGCGCAATCTGCAATCACTGCGGGGGATCCCGCTCTCAGTGCACCAGCGCCCACCCTTACCAACTGTGTCTCGTGCCATGGCGTACTAGGGGCCGGCACGGCAACTGGCGCACCAAGGCTCGCGGGAAAGAATCCAGACTATCTTGCACATGCACTGTCGATGTTCAAGGCAGGAACGCGTGCGAGCGTTGTCATGCAAAGCGTTGCACATGCGCTGTCCGACAGCGAAATAGGCAGCCTCGCGGCATACTTTTCAACCCAAAATCCTCCGCGCGTCCAGGGCGAACACCCACCTCCACCGGCCCTGGTGATGGCCGGCAAGCAACTGGCCGAGCTGGGAGCGGCTCCGGACGTTCCGGCTTGCTTCAGTTGCCATGCGGTCGATGGAAAAGGCAATGGCGCGCGCTATCCGGGCATTGCCGGCGAACCGGCTGCATTTGTCATCAACCGGCTCCACGAGTTCCAGGCCCGCGCGAAGGCGGGAACACCCTCACCGGGGACAATGACGGCCGTGGCGGCAACGCTGAACGAGCGGCAGATTGAAGAGGCTGCGGCTTACCTGTCGACAATCGAGCCGTGATAGCCAAGCATCACACCAAGCTGTGCAACGCTCCCGCCCTGCCTCTTGCTTTAGGCGCCCATATCTTACGCCGCAGTTCCGGGTGACCCGTTCCCCGGACGTGGGCACCGACGAGGTTCCGATTCTCGGCCTGCACGATACCGTCCCACTACCGCCTCGCTAGCTGCCACTATCGCGGTACCACCGGTTCCGTTGTCTGCATGTACGTCATCCCGACGAGCAAATCTGTTACGTAACAGATTCGTCGCTGTTGTATATAGGCTGACGGCAAGCGGAATGTCACCATGGGCGTTCTTTAAGAGGGAGATGGCATGAATACCGCAGTTCGACACGACTTTCGTAGCGATACCGTCACCCGGCCAGGGCCGGCCATGCGCGCCGCAATGGCCGCCGCTGAGGTGGGCGATGACGTCTTCGGCGACGACCCGACTGTAAGGAGACTGGAAGCGCGGATGGCCGACATGCTCGGAAAGGAGGCTGCGCTGTTCGTGCCGTCGGGCACCCAGTCCAATCTCATTGCGCTCATGGCGCACTGCGAGCGCGGTGACGAGTACATCGTCGGCCAAACGGCGCATTGCTACCGCTGGGAGGCAGGAGGCGCGGCGGTGCTGGGCAGCATCCAACCCCAACCGCTGACCAACCAGCCCGACGGTACGCTACTCCTGGCGGACATCGAAGCGACGATCAAGCCGGACGATCCGCACTTCGCACGCACGCGCCTGCTCGCACTCGAGAACACGATTGGCGGCAAGGTCCTGCCGCTGTCCTACGTCGATGCGGCGACGGCAGTGGCCCGCCGGCACGGGCTTGCCTGCCATCTGGACGGCGCCCGCGTGTTCAATGCGGCCGTGGCACTCGGTGTTTCGGTCGACACGCTGGCCCGACCGTTCGACACTGTCTCGGTGTGCTTGTCCAAGGGACTTGGGGCGCCGGTCGGCTCGGTATTCGCCGGTTCCGCGCCCATCATTGCCAAAGGACGACGCCTGCGCAAGATGCTCGGTGGTGGACTACGGCAGTCGGGGATTCTCGCTGCGGCGGGGCTATACGCGCTGGAACACAATGTCGAGCGACTCGCGGACGACCATGCCAATGCGCGCGCGCTCGCACAAGGTCTCTCGGCGCTGCCGGGCCTGTCTGTGTCCAAACCTGACACGAACATCGTTTTCGTGAATGTCGCTGCGAAGTACGCGTCGGCCTTCGCGGAGCACCTCGCCGGACAGGGCATCGGCGTCACATCTGCGTATGGCGCAACCCAGCAGCGCTGGGTCACGCACCTCGACGTCGGCAAGGCGGCGGTGGCAACCGCACTCGCTGCCGCAAGCGAATTTTTTGCAGCTGGCGCGACTGGCACCCCAGCCCGGTGAGGGCCGGCCATCTCGCGCGTGTCGACCATTTCCATCGCTGGTGTAATAACTGAAGAGAGGCTCTTCAAACATCCAGGATTAACCAGAGCTATCGAACAATGAAGGCTGAGAACTTTACATTGCGACACTACTTTGATCGGATAGGTTTTGAACAACCTGCAGAGGTTGACATCGCAACAATCAATGGGATGATGAGGCGCCAGCTATTTACCGTTCCGTTCGAAAATCTGGACGTGCAGGCAAAAAAAGGCGTTTCCCTGGTTCCCGAACATATCGTTGAAAAGATTCTCCATCGTAAACGAGGCGGGTACTGTTACGAGGTGAACGGAATCTTCGCGATGGCCCTACAAGAGCTTGGTGTCCCCTATCAGTTCGTTGCAGCCAGACCGATGTTTTACCCGGTCAAAAGACCAAAGACCCATATGGCACTCGTGCTGACAGTGAACGATGAGCAGTGGCTGTGTGATCTGGGTTTCGGCAGTTACGGGATCAGGGCTCCGATGCGACTTGATGTACTCGACGCTGAAATCAAACAGGATTTCGACAGCTTTATGCTGACCAGATCAAATGGCCGAGAGTATCTACTGAAGGCGCTGGTCGATGGGAAATGGGAAAATCAATATGCATTCGACTTGTCTGCGCAGGAGTGGATAGATTTTGCGCCCGCTAATTACCTGAATTCCACGCACCCGGACGCGATCTTTGTACAAAAGTTGCTGGTGATTCAACACAATCAGGCTGGTCGCAAGTTGCTGTCCGGCAATACGCTGAAGATCGTTACGAATGGAAAAGTCGAGCAGCAACTCGTCGGCCCCGAAGACATTCAGCGCATGTTGTCTTTCGAGTTTGGACTGACTGTATCGGAATGTTGATTCACTGGGCTCGTCTATATCCACCCTTGTTGGCCCCTTGGCCTCACCAGATGAGGCTCCTTCATTCCCTGACAATCATGTCGCAAGCCAATCTCCCCCTCCACTTTCGCAGCGCCCTACAACTAGCCCAGGACATACACGACGGACGACTGACCTCGCGAGAGGTCACGCGGCACTTTCTTGACCGGATCGCACGCGCCGACAAGCTTCATGCCTTCAGCGCCGTGTTCGAAGAGCGAGCGATGGCCCAGGCGGAACTCGCCGATCAACTGCTTCTTGCAGGCATATGGCTGAGCCCTCTCCACGGAGTGCCGATAGCGCTCAAGGACAGTATCCAGTGGGCGGAAACGCCTGCCGAAGCCGGGTCCTTAACCCGCGCCAACAGGATCAGCTCCGAAACCAGCGCCGCGGCCAAGCTCTTGATCGGGAGCGGGCTGGTCATTCTCGGCAAGACCAATATGACCGAGTATGCATTCGGGCTCTCCGGCCAGAACGCGACCGTCGGCACCGCACGCAACCCTTGGGACCCTGTGGGACACCGAGCACCAGGAGGATCTTCTTCCGGCGCTGGTGTCGCAGTGGCCGCCGGGCTGGCGCCGATCGCCTTGGGTGGCGACACCGGCGGCTCTGTGCGCGCGCCGGCGACACTAAACCACCTGGTGGGATTCAAACCTTCCTCTGGCCTGATCAGCCGAGCCGGCTGCCTTCCGCTATCCGGAACACTTGATGTGCTGGGTCCGATTGCCCGCACGGTGGAAGACGCGCGCGCCCTTATAGCTATTCTCGCCAGACCCGATTCGGCTGACCCCATCACCTTGGCCACACCGGTGGAGGTCTACCAAAGCCTGAAACTGCGGGCCGATGGGTCCTCCAAGGCGCTACTGGTATTAGACGAGTCGGCCTGGCCTACGTGCCTGGCAAAGGATGCACAGCGCGTATGGGATGACACGATCTACCAGCTCAAGCAAGCAGGCTATCACATCCGCAACTGGACCCCGCCGCCTCTCCTGGTTATGAATCAGTTAGCTGACGACAACTCCTTGATTCTCAGCTATGAGGGCTTCGGGCACTATGGCCCACTGGCGCTGGACAATGCCCAACCGCTTTGGGAAGTTGTTCGAAACCGGATCCTGGCCGGCGGAGCGATCAAGGAGGAGGCCTATCGCGCCGCGCATGAACGTAGGCGCCATGCCGCCCGACTCTTCGCGCACTGTCTCGGGGAGTTCCCCGCCCTCTTGATGCCAGCTTGTGACCAAGGTGCTCAGGTCCTGGACGCCGCGGACGTCGTCCACTCGGGTCTTGGAAAGCTCTTGCGGCCGGCTAACTTCCTCGGTTCGCCCGCCATCGCGCTGCCCTCGGGATTTGACCATGCAGGAATGCCGATAGGCGTGCAAATGCTGGCCCCGGCATTGAGTGATAAGGCACTGCTCGATGATGCGCATGAAGTTGCGCAAGTACTCCGCGCCGAGCATCGGAACCCAGACCTCACCGAGTTTGGCCTTCTATAGGGTTGGCAGTAGCGGTCCGATACGGAGTACGCCTTGGGGCCCGTCTGCTCCGTGATCGTCAAACGCCCGTGCCCCCGCATATGGGCACTGGGCCAGCCTCAACGCGCCGCGTCACCCCACCGAGACCCGGCTGTCGTATCGTCGAGTTGCGCCTTCAGTTCTGGATCGAGCACAAGATCCGTAGCGGCTAGCGAACCCGTCAACTGATCGGTATGACCCGCATCGATGATCGCCGAGTAATGGGCGGGTTCGCCAGGACCCACGCCAGGGAGGTCTTCGCAAGCGATTCACCGGCTTGCTCGGCGAGCCCGCGCAGCTTCTCGATCGTTTCGAATTCGCGCTGATGCCAGTGGCGCTCCAGATACATCGCGCCAGCCTTGCCGACTGCAGTGGTAAAGCGCCCTTGCTAGGTTTGCCTTCGCTCCAGCCATTGTCTTCGACGGCTGTGTGGGCCGGCGCGGTGGCGTGCTCGGTTGAAGACCTTGTCACGCTATAGAAGGAACTCGTCGACGCCATCTAGTCGCGGGCCGGATGTTGGGTCTGGGAACGAAGTGATAGTAGCGACAAGTCCAGCCTACGCACTATCCCGATAGCCATTGCCTTGACTGAGTTTTTTTCAATTTGCAACACAACATAATTGAGTACTCTTCACGCAACTGTCACGCTCCTTGTCTAACCTTGCGTCTCAAGCGCGTACCCCCTCCTGGGAAACAGCGCACAAACGCCATAGGTACAAGGATTCGCAATGAAGACCACTCTCCCCCGCACCGTTGCTGCGCTCATCGCCACAGTGACGATGGCTGCGGGCATCCAAGTCCATGCTCAATCGGCCCCCGATGGGTCCAAGGCACACCCATTGCGCGTGCTATTGATTCCCGCCGATGGGGGCACCGAATCGGGAACCAAGGCCGACTATGCACCGGTCTTCAATGCTATTACCCGCAGCACTGGCCTGAATTTCGATCTGAAGGTCGGTCAATCGTATGGGGCGGTCGTGGAAGGGATGTGCAACCAGTTGGCAGAAATCGCGTTCTTCGGGCCGGTTTCCTATGTACAAGCGCACCAGCGCGGCTGCGCGCAGCTGTTAGCCGTGGGTGTCGAGAATGGGCAGTCCATCTACTACGCAGGCATGTTTGCCAAGTCGAACTCGCCGATCGTCAGCCTGCGGGATCTCAAGGGGAAGCGCGCAGCATTCGGCGACGTGAACTCGGCATCCAGTTTCACATTCCAGATGGCATCCATGCTGAGCGATGGCATGAATCCGGCGCGCGACCTGGCCGAATTGCGCCTGACTGGCAGCCACGCCAGCAGCTTGGCGGCACTGGTGCAAGGTCAGGTTGACGCCGCAGCCCTGTCGTTCGATTCTTTCGACAAGGCGGTGCGCCAAGGTGCGGTGGATCCGGCTACCGTCAAGGTGATTTTCAAGAGCGAACCGATTCCGTATCCGCCGCTGGCCATGAACACCAAGCTTCCCGAGGCGCTCAAGGCCGAATTGAAAAAGGCATTCGCCAACGTGCACAAAGCGCCTGGCGTGACGCCAGAGATGATCCGAGGATACGGTGGTGCCAAGATCCAGCGCTACGATACTCAGTTCTCTGAAGCGCAGTTCGCCGGCCCTGCATCCAAGATGACCCTGCTTTCCGACGAGATCAAGGCCGAGATTCTGAAGAAGGCCTCGCAGCGTTGATCTGCGCTCAGACGGAGATGGGAATGCTTAGTTATGAATCAGTCGGCATGCGCTATGCCGACGGCACCGCGGCGCTCAAGTCCGTGTCGATGGTGGTGCAGCGCGGACAGTTTTGCGTGCTGCTGGGATCCTCGGGTGCAGGCAAGTCGACCTTGTTGCGCATGGCCAATGGTCTCGTTGTTCCCACACAGGGCACGGTGCGGGTCGACGGTGTCCAGCTTGACGCCAGGACGCTCAACGCCGTGCGCCCGCGTATAGGCATGGTGCATCAGCAATTCAACCTGGTCTCGCGAGCTACGGTGGCGATGAATGTGCTTTGTGGCGCGCTGCCGGTCCTGCCGGCCTGGCGCGCATTGCTGGCGCGTTTTTCTGCCGAGACGCGTGGTCGGGCCGCCGGGCTCATCGAGCAGGTCGGGCTCGCACCAGAGCACCTGCATCGACGGGTGAGCGATCTGTCGGGCGGACAGCAGCAACGGGTGGGCATAGCGCGAGCGTTCATGCTGAATCCGCCGTTACTGCTTGCCGATGAGCCTGTGGCAAGCCTGGACCCGCGCATCAGCCGGGAAATCCTTTCCTTGCTGCGCACGCAAGCCCGCGAGCGCGGAACGACGGTGCTTTGCAGCCTGCACCAAATCGACCTGGCACGCGAGTATGCCGACCGCATCGTGGCGTTGCGTGGTGGCGTGGTGATGTTTGACGGCCCCGCCACCGCGTTTGACGACACTCTCGCGCACTCCTTGTACGAGGTGGGCGCCGCGCCCGCCGGCCAGGACGCTCGTGTGCCGATCGCGGCCTCGCCCGCCCCGGCGGGGGCCAGATTGCAATTGCAGGAGGTGTGATGCAAAGCCCCGCATCCGACACACGCTGGAACATTGGCCATCCCTACGGAGCCAAGACCGTGCTTGCCTTACTAGTGACGCTAATTCTCTGCTTATACGTGGGGCAACGCGTAGAAATGGGCAAGATGGTGGCGCTAACCGCAGATGGCGTGCTGGCTTCGGTCGGCATCAAGCCGCAGTCGCAGGTCACCACGGGTCTTGGGCATCTGGCGCACAGCCTGTTTCCCATCCAGATATCCGAGCGGGTAGAGGTCGCTCGCATCGAAAATTTCGATCCGACGCAATTGCCCTGGTTGGCTCACCTGGAAACCGTTGGGGTTAGTGAGTCGAAGCTGAATCCCGATAGCTTGCGCATGGAAACGATCGTAGTTACGCGTGAGTATTTGGTCGAGCCCATGGGTTACTTGTGGCAGGTGGCGGTGAAGATGATCGAGACCTTCGAGATCGCGATCTGGGCCACCTTACTTGCGATAGGCGCGAGCCTGCCGCTGGCGTACTTTAGCGCACGAAACTACACGCCAAATCGCGCGTTCTACGTGACCGCACGCAGCCTCGTAAGCTTGTTTCGCTCCATGCCAGAGCTAATCAGTGCGTTATTCCTGGTATTGGCCTACGGCTTTGGTCCCATCGCAGGTGTACTCGCGTTGGCGATCCATTCAATGGGCTTTCTGGGAAAGTTCTACGCGGAGGACATTGAGACTGCCGATCCCAAGCCACAGGAGGCATTGCGCGCAATCGGGGCCGGAAAACTAAAAGTGCTGGCGTATGGAGTGGGTCCTCAGGTCATGCCGCAATTCATCGCGTACACCCTATACATCCTGGATCGCAACGTGCGCATGGCCACGGTTGTCGGCCTGGTGGGCGCGGGGGGCATCGGCCAGGAATTGAAAGGCCGCTACGACATGTACCAGTACGCCCATGTGGGCACAATTCTGGTGGCAATCTTCATCACCGTGTTCTCGCTGGATCAACTGGCCGCGCGGCTGCGTCGCAAGCTGGCCTGACACGAACCAATGCCGGGATTTGCACGATGTGAGGGGCGCGCAACTCCCTTTCCTGGGCTCTATGCGGTCGAGCACGGCGATGGTCTTCCCCTGCTGCTTTCTGTTCCCTGAGCCGGTGCGCCATACCACCTCCGAGCCTGCCGGCTTTGCTTCCCCATGGTTACATTCAAGGAAAACTCCATGAAAACAAGTTCGTCCCGTAACGGCCTTGCTGTCGCGGCCGCACTCTTGTGCCTGATTCTCACCGCCTGCGGCGGCGGCGACGACTCCTCGGCGGCCTCGACACCGGCGACCAAGCCCGCACCCGCCACCCCTGGCCCGCAAGCGGCACCAACGCTCCATTGCGCACCCTGACAAGAAACGTCTTCCACTTACCATCGATCCATCCATTGACACCAATCATGACTAACCGACGCGATTTCCTACGTAGATCCGCCAGCGCCGTTGGCGCGGTTTCGGCCCTGTCCATGCTCCCTGCCTCAATTCGGAAGGCACTCGCCGTCAACGCCGCGGTTGACACCGGCACCATCCAGGATGTCAAGCATGTCGTGATTCTGATGCTGGAGAATCGCGGCTTCGATCACTACTTCGGCGCCCTGCGTGGCGTACGTGGCTTTGGCGACCGCTTCCCGATACCACTCCAGAGCGGTAAGGACGTTTGGTTCCAGTCGGACGGTACGAAAGAGATTCCGCCCTACCACATGGACGGGACCACGACCAAGGCGCTGCAATCACCGAGCACGCCGCACAGCTTCAAGGACTCGCAGGCCGCCTGGGACCAGGGCAAGATGGGGTTCTGGCCGCGCTTCAAGACCCAGTACACGATGGGTTACCTTCGCCGTGAAGACATCCCCTTCCATTACGCGCTGGCCGACGCCTTTACAATTTGCGATGGCTACCACTGCTCCGTCACCAGCGGCACCGACCCCAACCGCGTGGTCTTTTTCTCTGGCTCCGGCTTCGACCCCGTGCTCGCCAAGCAGGGCATCAACAGCAACGACCGGACCTCGGAGCCCGACAACGACCGCTGCTGGATCACCGGCACTATGCCGACCCCAGGCTACACCTATGCGGACAACGCACTCACTTGGCAAACGTTGCCGGACGTGCTCCAGAACGCTGGCGTGAGCTGGAAGATCTACCAGAATACCAACGACAACTGGACCGGCGCCATGCACGGCGGCCTGGCATTCCAGAGCTTCCGCAATGCGCAGCCCGGCTCAGCGTTGTATGTGAAGGGCATGACGGACTATTCGATTGCCGACTTGCGCAACGACGTGGTCAACGACACGCTGCCGGCAGTCTCGTGGATACTGTGCACGGCCGCGAACTCCGAGCACTCCGGCAACAGCAACCCGGCGATCGGCGCCAACTATACCTCGCAGGTGCTGGAAGCCGTGACTGCCAACCCGGAGGTCTGGGCCAAAACCGTGTTCTTCCTCACCTATGACGAGAACGATGGTCTATTCGACCACCTGCCGGCGCCAGCACCACCCTCGTACAATGCTGATGGCACGCTGGCCGGCAAGGCAACGTTGCCGCTCGACGGCGAGTACTTCTCCGATCCGACACGCGCCCGTCTCCTCGCCAGTGACACCATCAGCGGTACCGTGCGCCCATTTGGCCTGGGCGCACGCGTACCGATGTATGTGATCTCGCCATGGAGCAAGGGTGGCTGGGTCAACTCGCAGGTTTTCGACCACACCTCCGTGGGCATGTTTCTCGAGAAGCGTTTCGGCGTCACCGTCGACGCCATCAGCCCGTGGCACCGCGCAGTATGCGGCGACCTGACCTCATGTTTTGACTTCGTGTCGCCCAACGATCCAAAGTGGCCAGCATTGCCCGACACTAGTAATTACGCCGCAGTCCTGGCCGCGCAGAGCTCGCTGCCCACCCCGAGCGCACCGGCCACGCCACAGCCGCTGTTCCAGGAGCCCGGCACCCGCTTTTCGCGCGCGCTGCCCTACGAGTTGCACACCAGCGCACGCATCCAACCAAACGGCTTGGTGTCGCTGACGTTCAGTAACACCGGCGCTCAGGGCGCGGTGTTCCATGTCTACGACAAGCTGCACCTCGACCGCATTCCCCGCCGCTACACCGTGGAAGCAGGCAAGACGGTGACCGACGACTGGAACACCAGCGCGACCGACAGCGGAAAGTACGAGCTGTGGGTCTATAGCACCAACGGATTCGTGCGCACCTTCAAGGGCGATGCACTCGCCAGCAGCGCGGCCGACTTCCAGCCCGAAGTCCAGGTCTGCTACGAGCCGGTCAATGGCCAGGTCTACGTAAAGGTCCACAACACCGGCACCAAGAGCGGGACGGCGATGGTCCACTCCAACGCCTACCGCACCGACGGCCCATGGACTCTGGATGTAGCAGCAGGTGCGACTGGCGTGCTGAACTGGGACTTGAGCCAAAGCGGCCGCTGGTACGACTTTACCGTCACGGCTGCCAACTTCGAGCGCCGATTCTCGGGCCGCGTCGAAACCGGCAAGCCCGGCGTCAGCGATCCTGCCATGGCACTTCACCTATAGGCATGATCGTGCACGCGCAATGATTCAAGGAAGCTTCTTCTCGGGATGCAGCGTTCCAGATCGGAGGTGACCCGATACAACTGCTTTTTGCCTTGGATGGCGTCCAGTTGGACGCCATCCAAGGCTAAAGACGTAGCCAAACGTGGAGAGCTGGTTATTTCAATTCCAATGTATGTAGCAATGACAGATATCGGACCCTTGTCCTCGGGTAATCGTACGTCCCTCGTTCCGGGCTTCTCGCCCGCGGTGCGGTCACCTTGGCACGACCCAGCATGGCATTACCTTATCGATCTGGACGGCACGCTGATCCGCGACGGCGCGGCAATGCCGGGTGCGGCCGCGCTGCTTGAGGCGCTGCATGGGCGCTACGCGATCGTGTCGAACAACTCCACCGACACGGCGGTCGGCATGGCACGCAAGCTACGGAAGATGGGCCTCGTCGTTGCACCCGCGCAGCTCGTGCTGGCGGGCGAGATGACTGTGAACTGGCTGTGGCAAACCTCGCCCAGCGCGCGTGTGTATTTGCTTGGCAGCCCGGTATTGCGACGCTATGCCCAGCGGGTGGGCTGCAGGCTGGTGGAGCAGAACCCGGACGTCGTGTTGCTGGCGCTAGACCGCGCCTTCAATTACCGAAAATTGCTGCTAGCGGTGAACGTGCTGCGCACCGGCGCACGGTTGATTGTCACGAACCCCGATCTCAGCCATCCCGGTGGGAACGGCAGGCGCGTGCCGGAAACCGGTACGCTGCTGGCGGCGGTACTCGCCTGCGCCGACGTGCGTCCCGTGAGCATCATCGGCAAACCTTCCGATGTGCTGTTTCGGGAGGGCTTGCGACGGTTGCGGGCGAAGCCGTCGCAGACACTGATGATCGGCGACAATCCGGCAACCGATGCTGCGGGTGCGGTCGCGATGGGTATGTCCTATCTTCTCCTCGGTACAGGGCCTGAGGCTGAAGCGGAAACCCCCGCGCAGTTGCTTGAGACATGGGGCACCAGGCACACGCACTTGTAACCCGACATCAGTAGCGTTTAAGCGACAGTACGTCGAAGGTGTGGCGGATCGTCTTGACCGCGCGATCGTAGTCGCTTAGAGCGAGGCACGCGATCAGCACGTCGATGATCGCCAACTGCGCCAGGCGGCTGGTCATCGCTTCTGTGCGAAACTGGGTTTCGCGGGCCATCGTGAGCAGCACGACGTCGGAGAACGCCTGGATCGGCGATTTACCGAAATTGGTGATGCAAATGGTATGCGCGCCGGCCTCCTTCGCCAGCCGCGTCGCAGTTACGGTTTCATGCGTGCTACCGGAATGGGAGATGGTCAGTACGGCGACATCCGGCCCGGTCAGCGCAGCGCTGATTACCTGCATATGCGAATCGATAACGGCCTTGGCGTTGAGGCCGATACGCAGCATGCGGTAGTGGGCATCCTCTGCAATCGTTGCCGCACTGCCGATACCGTAGATCTCGATGCGCTTAGCCTTCTTCAGGATGCGTACCGCGCGCTCCAGCGCCCCGACATCCAGGGTTGACTGTGTGTCGTGCAGGGTCTGCACATTGCTCTGAAAAATCTTGCGCACGACAGCAGCAGCGTTGTCGTTCGGTTCCAAGTCTTCGTGAATCATTTGTACCGGCCGCACGGTCTCCTGCGCCAACACTATCTTCAACTGCTGAAAGCCCGTAGCACCGAGCGTCTTGCACAGGCCGACCACGCTGCCCTCGCTGGCCCCGGCGCGCTCCGCCACTTCGCTGACCGACATATGCATCACTTCCTGCGGATGTTGCGCGATAAAGTCGGCAATGCGCTGGCCGGTAGCCCCCAGCGTGTCGCGGATGCTCTCGATGCGCGCCACGATGGCCGTCAGCGCCGGTTGCTGCGGTTTCGGGGGCGCCTTCTTCGAAGGTTTGTTTTTCGTTGGCATGGAGTGGATGTCGCTCGCGCGTCCGCCGTTGCGGACAGGTCGCCGCCATTGTAGAGGACCTTGGCGTTGAAAGCGTTGACTATCATCCACATACGCCGTAATGGCGAGCGATCTGCATGGCTCGCAAGCCTCATTGCCTTTCTTCCGGCTTGTACAACAGGCGGACGCGCGGCGCCCATTCTGTCATGGTATCAATGGGAACAACGGGACCGGGCAGACGCTGGAAGTCGAAACGGGACAATACCGGCGATGTCAGCCCGGGGGCGTCCACACTGAGTATCTGCTCTGGCGCGAAGAACTCGTCGAACGCGGCACGGAAATGGCCCCGCGATTTCACCACCACAGTGCGCGCAGCCGCGATATCGATGCCAAACATTTCGAAGAACATGGGCTCGTGGCATTGATGACGGTTGCTGATCACCACCACCTGCACGCCTCCAACCTGCAGCAAGGCCGAGGGGCCCAGGTTAAAGCTACAGCCAGCCAACTGGCCCCGCCGTCCGACGCCTTTTCCGGAATGCAAGCGCAGCACTGTAGCGGGCGCGCTGAACGGCGACGAGTACGTGGCGGTTTCCTCGCGATTGAAGCGGGCGGTGAACGAAGCGCCGACGCCAAGCGCCTGCGCCTCGGCGCTCAGTGACGGGTCCGTGACAACCCCCAGGATCGCGTAATTGACGCCGCCTTCCAATAGCGCCTGCAGCAGGAATGGCGTGTTGCCGCGCCCGCCCCCACCCGGGTTGTCGGCCACATCGGCCAAGAGTACTGCGTGCAGTGAAGAGTCGCGGCCAGCCGCGCTTGCCAAAGCCACAGCTTGTTCGAGCGGCACCAACTCGGGCGTGAAGGCGGCCCGCCCTGCCCATGCTGGCGTGACCAGGTCCAGGGCAGTTTGACGCGCGAACTCGGCATCGTTACGGGTCGAGACGATCACCGTCATTCCATTCTTTGGTGTGTCTCCAAAGACGAACCCGCCCAGGGCCGAGATATTGACGATTCGTGGATCATCGAATGCTTCTGCCGCCTGGATCATGTCCGCGTATGGCCCGGTGCCGGGGGCGGTCAACAGCTGCGTCGGTGGTGCGCAAACCGGCATGCGCACATGGGCCACGGTCACGCGCATGCCGCGCAGCAGTTCCATCAGCACATCGGCCGCGTCCGCCCCCCGTTCGGCCATGTCGGTATGGGGATTGCGGCGATAGGAAATGAGCGTGTCAACGTGGTCGACCATCCGGTCGGACACATTTGCATGCAAATCGACGGTGGCTACGATGGGAACCAAGGGGCCAACGATAGACCGCGCCAACTCGAAAACGAGGCCGTCCGGATCATCCTCCTCGGTGGTAATGGCGGCGCCGTGCTCACAGATGTAGACAGCGTCCAACGGCAAAGCTGCACGTAGTCCCTGCTCGAAGATGGCTAATGTCTCGGTGAAGAAAGCGTGATCGACCGGGCCGCCCGATTCTGCGTTCGCGAACAGGATCGGCACGGGGATCCATGCACCGTTGGCATCCATGCGCCGGACGAAGGCTGGGATCTCCGGCGTCATGGCAGGTGCGGGACTGCGCGCATCCGCCAGCAACGCCTCGCCGGCCAGGTAAGCGCGGTCCACAAAGTCGGCCCGCGTGGAAACCGGGGCAAAGCGGTTCGATTCGATGGCGAAGCCTAAGATTGCAATGCGGGGGCTAGACATGGTCGGCGGGACGCTCAGTTCTGTTTGGGGATATGCGCGGTTTCGATGAGACCAGACCATTTCTTCTGTTCGCTGGCGATGAAACGCACGAACTCTTCGCGGGTGCCGGTGCCTGCCGATGCGTTGGCGTCGGTCAGCTCCTTGCGCAAGGCATCGGTCTTCAGCACTTTTTCCAGCGCGGCGCTAACCCGGTCGACGATCGGCTGTGGTGTTCCCTTGGGAAATACCAGACCGCCCCATGAGACGTTCTCGTAGCCTTTCAGTCCGGACTCGTCCAGGGTCGGCAGATTGGGATAGAGTGGAATACGCTCACGGCTGGTGATCGCCAGCGCGCGCAGCTTGCCGCTTTTGACTAGTGGCCATGCGACCGAGGCATTGGTAAACGTGTAGTCAAGCCGGCCGCCGGCGAGGTCGGTGAGGGACGGCGGGTCGCCGTTGTACGGGATGAACAACACGTCGATGCCGGCCATCTTCTTGAATAGCTCACCGCCCATGTGGCCACTGCTGCCGGTACCCGCCGCGGCGTATGACAGCTTGCCGGGCTCCTTCTTGGCCAGCGCAATCAGTTCGGCGACGTTCTTGATCGGGGAGTCGCCACGAACCACGAGCAGGTTGTAGATCGAGAACATGCGGCCCACGGGCACAAAGTCCCTTTGCGCATCATAGGGAAGCTTGCTGAACAGGCCCGGGTTGATAGCCAACGTGTTGATGTTGCCATAGCCGAGCGTGTACCCGTCCGGCGCGGCGCGCTTGACCATCGCCATGCCGATGTTCCCTGCGGCGCCCGGGCGATTGTCGACGACGAAGTTGGCGTTGGTAGCTCTCGCGAGGTGACTCAGCACAATGCGGCTCAGTACGTCGCCCGATCCACCGGCAGCAGAAGCGACGATTACGGTGACGGGCTTATGGGGCCACGGGTCCTCCGCCGCCTGAGCGGACGAGGTGAGACTGCAGGCCGCACCAAAAGCGAAAGCAGCGAAAGCGGTCGTGAATCGCATGATGCGACCTACGAAAGAAGAGTGAGGGAGGCGTTTGAAATTCATGATCTTTCCTAAAGTCTTTTCCTGCCATTGCTCGTGACAAGCAAGTCGGCCGGGTAATGATCTACTCCTTTGTGTGTCAGGATTGGTCTCCTCCCTGCGCGATTGAACGCGCCTGCATCGCTTGAACGATGCGGGGGCCACAGCGGCTTGCCGCGCTGGCCAAGCCTGCCGGAGTGGCGACTCGTACGTCGCCGCGCAACTCACCAGCCATGGAAACGCTCCCAGGTCGTGAGCTTTCCGCCCTCAGCGAGCGCTCGGTACTCGGGGAACTGCGCTCCTGTCGCGCAGGCGTGGTTCGGCAGAATGCGCAAGCGCGTGCCCACCGGAAAGCGATGGGAGATGTCCGCATCGGGTCCACCTTCGCGCGACACGATGCCGTGCTCCTGGTTAGCGCCACTCAGCAGATAGCCTGGCAACACCGTGCCGTCTATCGTGCAGACCTGCCCATATCCATAGTCCCGCCTCTGCTTCTGGGTTCCTCGATCGCGGCTCATGGCCATCCACCCTGCGTCCACGATAATCCAACCCTTGTCGCTCTGATGGCCTATCACCGTCGTCAGCACACTAAGCGCTATCTCATCGGTGGTGCAGACACCGACGTTGTTCATCACCAGGTCAAAAAGAACGTAAACTCCGGCCCGCACCTCGGTCACCCCCTGGAGTTGCACGGCCGCAAGAGCCGTCGGGGTCGAGCCGACGCTGATCCCTGGACAGGGAAGGCCCGCCGCACGCAGGCGCTCCGCCGCACGCACGCAGCCGACGCGTTCGTGCTCGGCCAAGGCCGTCAACGCCTCAGGCGTATCGAGCTCGTAGCTCGAGCCTGCGTGGGTCAACACGCCACCAAGGCGCATACCCCCGTCGTGCAATACGCGCCCGACCTCCAGGAGCGCTGAGTCTTCAGGCTGGATGCCCGAGCGGTGGCCGTCCGTGTCGATCTCGATCCACACATCGAAGGCATCACCGTTCGCTCTGCCGAAGTCGGCAATCGCCCGAGCCGAGTCAATGCCGTCTGTGAGTATCTTCAAATCGCAACCGCGCCGGCGCAATGCCAGCGCTTGTGGAAGCCGGTGCGGCGCCATGCCAACCGCGTAGAAAATGTCTGTCACACCTGCGGCAAGGAATTGCTCGGCTTCCTTGAGCGTGGAGACAGTGATTCCATGCGCTCCGGCCGCGAGTTGGGCACGCACGACAGGTGTGCATTTGCTGGTCTTAACATGCGGCCGGAACCGCACGCCCAGCGCATCCATGCGCTGCTGCATGCGCTCAATATTGTGCTGCATGCGCGCCAGGTCAATGATCGCTGCTGGGGTGTCAACGGTGTGAAGGGAAAAGTACATGTCGAATGGCAAGGAAAATTGGTTGCAGGCTGGACGGTCACAGAATGCGCGCCCCGGGGACGAGCAGCGTCCTCCTGTGTCGGCGCGCTGAAGGTGGTGCCGGTGCATACGAAGCCACTGTAGTCAGTCAGGTCGTCAATGTGGTTAAATGTCTGGAAATCTATTGTTAAGCTGAATTGAATGATCCGCATCGAGGACTTGCAGCTGGTATCTGCATTAGCGCGGGCGCCATCGCTCAGTGCCGCAGCGCGCACGCTCGACGTTACCCCGCCAGCGTTGTCTATGCGCTTACGCAAACTTGAGATGACGCTGGGACTCGCACTTGCCACCCGTACCGCTCATCGCCTCAGCCTGACCCCGGAAGGGGAGCGCTTCGCTCACGAAGCTGAACTCCTCCTACGGCAATTGGAGTCGCTGCCTGAATCCTTCCAGCGCGACGACCGGCAGTTGACTGGAATCCTCCGTATCTCTGCCCCCTTTGGCTACGGTCGCCAACGTATCGCACCGATGCTCGCGCGCTTCGCGCGTCTCCATCCTGGGCTACGGCTGCAGCTGGATCTCCGGGAGACGCCATGGCCAGACCGCCACGATGCGGACGCCGTGGTCCACGTAGGCACAGTGAAGGAATCTTCGTGGATTGCCCGCACGCTGGCCTCCAATGAGCGATGGCTGTGTGCCAGCCCAAGCTACCTGAGCGCGCATGGGGTGCCCCAGGTGCCGCGCGATCTGCTGGCGCACGCATGCATCTGCATCCGCGAGAACGATGAGGACGTAACACTGTGGCATGTCCGAAAAGCATCAACCCGTGCGCTCCGGCGGCCAAGCCCCGGGGAGGCGCTTCGCGTCGCACCCGCCTATACCACTAACGATGGAAGCGTGGCTCGCCACTGGGCCGAGAAAGGTATGGGATTGGTTCTGCGATCAGAATGGGATGCCGCCGAGGCGGTGGCTAGTGGCGCACTGGTGCGTGTACTGGCCGACTGGCAATTCGACAGTGCGCCAGTCACCCTTCTTGTTCCGACACGCAAGGGCCGCACCGCCCGCGTGCAAGCCCTTCTGCAATTCTTCGAACAGACGCTGGGTCAGCGGACCGATAGCGCTAGCGACTGAGATGCGTTTGTCGTACCGGTCGGCAGGCATACGTGCGCACCCAAAGCAACTGATGCGGACGCCTGCGGCAAGCAAGCGCTCGCGGCCGCGTCGCAGGACTTCCTCCACAGACTTGAGTCTCCGTAGCCGGCAACCCACTGTCCCTGGCACGCAGCCGACGGGGCCAGTCCAAGCCCCGCATCACGCGCTACCTCAGCCACGCCATGTGGCAGGCGGTCACGTACACCATCAAAGCGATGCCGGGCTCGAGCGACGGTGCGACCGAGCGCGAGCGCCTGCACGCGGCGCGCTGCCGCTGGCTCTTCACGGTGCTGTATCTCGGCGGCCTGCGCGCGGCGGAAGTGGCTGAAACCCGCATGGGCGCCTTCTTCTGCCGGCGTGACCGCGACGGCGTGGAGTGCTGGTGGCTGGAGGTGACCGGCAAGGGCAACAAGACGCGGCTGGTGCCGGCCACGGTCTGCGCGCCGGCGCCGCATCCCGGCGAGGCGCGCCCCATCGTGCTGCCGATCATCGGCAAGGAAAAGCCCTTGTCACGCGGTGCGCTGCACCTGATGCTGAAGGAAGTGTTCGGGATGGCCGCCGAGCGCCTGCGCTCACGCGGCCCCGCGTGGGAAAGCGGTGCCGCGGTGCTGACCAGCGCGTCGGCGCACTGGCTGCGCCATCAGGAGTGGAAGCTTTTCGGGCGCCACCAGCCTCTTTGCACAGCGACCCGCTTGCCTAGATCATCTTTGACCTGATCGTCGGCGCGGGCGGGATTCTACTACTAGCAAGTACGCTGGTCGCGTCAGGTCCCAATTGGACAAGGTCAAGCGATCGCGGGGCACTGCAAGCGGTAGGCCCTCGAGTGCAGTTAGGTCTCCTGTAGAAGCGGCCCAGCCCAGCCACTTGTTGGGGGACTGTTTTGTCCCTTGGATAATCCCGCCATTGGCGGGGTACTGAAACTGCTGCAACGCAACATACTTACCCACGGCGACTTGAGTGACCCCGTGTTGCCATTCCTCGAGGGTGTGGGCGTCAACCCTGCCGCCTACACCCTTTTTTTACCAGGTTCCCGTTAAACCCCAGAGGGAAAACAGCGTTACTGCTTCGATGCCTTGATACTGGTGCGCGTGCCGCGTTTGATCAGCTTTCCGGTTACAAGCCTTCCCCCAGGGACGCCTTCTCTGACGCGGGAGTCACTAGCAAGGCCGAGGACGGACCGCAAAAAATCCTTTATATTGCTCAGCACGCGCAAAAACGACTACCCGCTCCACTAATACCGCGATATGAAAGAAGCGCGAATAGAGAGCGGGCAAACCTAGACATGCGGGGATATTGCCGCGTCGCTAACGCCATGAGACAGCTTTGGCAGCAACTCCTCAGGCCAAGGAATTTCAACTCGGCAAACGGATTCCGGTGCTCCTGCTCACGCCTCTGGAATCAGGAACTTGTCGCGATTCTTCCCCAGCCACGCCGGTGCACGACCACGCCCGGTCCAAGTGGCGCCGGTCTTCGGGTCCATGTATTTTGGCGGCAGCGAGGTTTTCTCTTTTGCCGGAGCCTTAGCCTGATCGCTAGCTGCCGGGCGCCCACGGCGTCGTTTCGGAGCCAAGTCCTCAACGGTGAGTTCGTACTCTGCCATCAAACTCTGGATCTTCTCAACAACTCCAGCGACCTCGCTTTGACGAACCTCAGCGAGCTGGGTTTCGAGCTTTTCTTTTTCTGCCAGCAATTGTTTGTAGGTAGCCATGTCGATCTCCATCAATTAAGAACAGTTCGATATCCTACAGCACATCACCGAATTTTCACCAACTCCTTGCTTGTAGTCCGCTGGGTAATATTAAGCCCATATTTAAGCGAGTGAATTCAGAGCAAGCAGCCAGTGTGCAGAATGATGTACGGACAAACAAGCTTTTCGCCGATAGTCGGCAACCCCAAGCAGAAATTGCTGAACAAGAAACCAACAAGGCCCTCGCTGTGACCGTGGCACCGGGGGAATGGCCAATGCCAACGCCAGGGCGAACATCCAACTAGCTGAATGAAGCGTGTTCCAGAAGTGCGACGAAATCGCAGCTCCCCTCTCCTTGTGCCACCGAGTCCGCCCCCGCATTCCGCAGTGCCCGCACCCGTCAATCGCCGTAAAAGCCATCGAGCTCGAGGCTCCGCTGGCGGCTACAATATTGTGAGGGCGCAGGGCCTGGCCCATATGCGCCGAGAAAGTGAGTGGAGAAGTAAATGGCGACAGCTCGAGCTGGCACCAAAGGGGAGGCACTAAGACTCCTCGGGACAGAAGGCGTGACGGTGGTGGAACTGGACTATGAGGCTGGCTGGCAAGATGCGATCGAACTTGGTCGGCTCGGCCAGAAGGCAGGGATACGCGTGGAATATCGCGGGCAAGAGAACGTCGCAGTCAAATCTCCAACGGCATTGGTTGCCGGCCTAATGCGGCCAAAAGCGACCTTCCGGCAGCGAAACCTCTATTGCCAGTTCGAGTTGAGCGGACTGCCGACAGCTGCGCTGGAGAGCCTGGAGGCAAAGGCGTCCAAACTGGGGGACTATATCCTCGCCGGGCGTTTGATGCGGGAAGTGGAGGCGGTATGGGAAGATTAAATACGTTTCCCCCTGGCACCCTGCCACCGCACTTGACACGTTAGTGCAGAAAACGCGGGCGAGTACAGGCCACCCCAAAAAAAGTGCAATGTGCCGTGTAACTATTGTCAGGCCAAAGCCTTGAGGCCGCTGATTTCGTTACCCTGCTACTTCGAGTGCACGCAAGCAGACGACATGCGCCCAACTCAAGGACGGGTGTCCCAGACGGTCAATGTTGCACTGGTATATTCCCAACGCGCACGTTACGAAGCGCCTTATGCGACGTACCAGACATACGACAAGACAGTACTCAACTACACTTCCGCTGTGGTTCGTCGGGTGCGACATGGCCATCCAGCTCAACCACACCATCGTCTTTTCTCATGACAAGAAGGTGTCCGCCGACTTCCTCTGCGAGATCCTCGGACGTCCCGTGGCCATGCCCTTCGGGCCGTTTCTTGCCGTACGGCTGGGCAACGATGTCACCCTGGGCTTCATGGACGCGGAAGGCGATGTTGCCCTGCAGCACTTTGCCTTTCTGACCAGCGACGTCGAATTCGAGCAAAGCCTCGCCCAAATCGTGGCGCGCAATCTGGTGTACTGATCGGACCCATACCGCCGCCGCCCCGGCGAGGTCAGCACGAACGATGCCTGCCGCAGAATCTATTTCGAGGATCCGAGCAAGCATTTTCTGGAAATCTCCACGAAGGGATAAGACGCATGCGCGTCGAGCGGAAGAGGCGCGACGAGTGCCACGGGCTTCGACATTCCATGTTGGAGGCGATATGAGGTCCCGAAAGCGCTGCGCTGCATTGCCGGTCGCGGCCGCGACGTTCAGGACGACTTGCGCGGTACAGGAGTTCGATGACATCGAGCAGCTTGCGCTCAACGGCTTCGGTATGCTCGCCGCGCGCGGGCGGCCCATGCCGTGTTGCTGTCCCATGCCTACGGGCTGCATCTGGCCATTACTGCCGCCCCACATGCGTGCAACTGCGAAAAACGCCATGCTTCGCGCGCCTTGCCGAGATGCTGTTTTTGGTGCAAACTTACATCAATTTTGAGGCAAGGAGCACGTTATGCGCACTACCGTCACAATCGACGACGCCCTCTATGAACAGGCGCTAGAGGTGGCCGACCCCAGCATGGACAAATCTGACCTCTTTCGGGAAGCGATTAAGACTTTCGTCCGGGTACAAGCGGCCAAGCGCCTCGCGGCCCTCGGTGGCACCGCTCCAGACATGCAAGATGTGCCGCGTCGCCGTATGGAGCCTCAAGCTAAATGAGCGTACTCGTCGATGCCTCAGTATGGGTAGATCATTTTAGGAACCGCAATGACGCATTGGTCAATTTGATCCTATCGGATCAAGCACTGACCCACCCTATGGTCGTGGTTGAATTGGCTTGCGGGACGCCTCCAGCACCACGTACTCGGACACTCGGGGACATTGGACTGTTGCAGCCTGCCAAGCAGGCGAGCCTTGCAGAGGTAATGGCGTTTATCGAACACGAAAAATTGTATGGGCTAGGTTGTGGCCTAGTGGACATTTCATTGCTGGCTTCCGCTCTGATCACACCAGGTGCGCAACTATGGACACTGGACAAGCGTCTCGAAGATTTGTCGGTGCGTTTTGGTGTGGCGCATCGACCCAAGCTTCACTAGGTGCAGTGGTCCCGCGCCAGGCGTCGATCGGACGCTCGCGCGCCACTGAATCATCGGCGTGATATTTGGCAACCGCCATCCCTACGCCATCGTCCGCTCCCGTTTCGGCCCCGCAATTTCGACGATACCATTGACGGGGTCGGCAAGCGCGTGGTCCGGCACACCTAGGCGACGCCCAGGCGTTTGGCTTTGGCGGCCACATCGTCACCCAAGGGCGCAAAGCCAGCTCCCCGAAAGGGAGGCGTGCCTTGGTAATGGGCGCCGTCGGGATGGCAATCAACTCCCGATCACATCGGCCTAGTGTGATCGCGACCTGGACAATATCCATCGGGCAACGTGCCACGAAATTGGCGGGAGGAATTACGGGTATCGGCAACTCCGCCTGCCGAAGCGCATCCTCATTCCGGTGGACTGCCCCGCGTTGAAATCGTCGTCCTACTGGTGCGTGAACGCCGGCCTCCGCACAGCACGCTATGGTTTTCCACGGTCAGCTTGAACAGCGCATGAGCGCGACGATGCTGGCGCGAGAGCCGTTCGGTAAGCACATCATCCACATTGCCCTCGACATTCGCTTGTAGTCACCGCTCACCGGCACTTGGGCCTCGGCATCAGCGCGCTCGCTACTAGATCGGGTGTCCCGCTCGTGCAGAAGGTCCTTCTGGCCGACTCTCACGCCACGTCGCTCACGTGCGAGGTGGCCTGTGCTACAAAACGTAACTTCTCAACAAGCCGGGGCAAGACCAGGTGGTGAGGCGTGGCCGGTGACTGGAATGTCGGCGTGGAAATATCGGCGCGAGCTTGCCGCAAGCCGCAACGCGTTCCACTTGTAAACGCTGGGTGGGGATGTTAACTTTCGCCGTCGCCATTCACGCTGCCCGATCATGACCACTTGCCAAAAATTCACGCCGCCGGACATCGCGCGAGAAGGATTGACGCCAAAAGAACTTGAGGTGTTGGCATGGGTTGAGGGATTGGTCGACATGGCCAATGGCTTGCAGCAGGAGACGGAGCAACTGGAACAGGAACTCGCCGAGCTGAGAAGAGCGGAAAAGCGCGCGTAGCCTGACTGCGGCCGTGAAGAAGAAGCTTGTTGCGCCGTTCATTGCCGAGGCCGAACTCACGCCGGCGGTGCTGAAGCTGCTGGCCTGGGGTGAAGGTCTGGTGGAGCTCATCCATCGTCTGGTGGAGAACGCGGGGCACATGAAGGACGAAGTCGCAGTGCTCAAGGGAGAGAAGAAGCGCCCGACGTTCAAACCAAGCCGTATGCATGAGGAGGCCGGCAATACCAGCGACTCCAATCGGCAGCAGGGCAAACCAGCCAGACGACGCGGTTCGCCCGCCAGGAGCAAGACGGGGCAGCTGAAGATTGATTGCGAGCAAGTCATCCAGCCGGCCGAGTCGATCCCGTCTGGCTCGCGGTTCAAGGGCTACCGGGATTTCGTGGTGCAGGACCTCGTGATGGGGACACACAATACGCGCTACCGGCTCGCACGCTGGCAGACCCCGGACGGTCAAACGCTAACCGGGCAGCTGCCCAAGGCCGTTGCCGGCAGCCACTTTGGCGCGACACTGGTCAGTTACGTGCTGTACCAATATCATCACTGCCACGTGACGCAGCCGCTGCTGTGCGAGCAGTTGCGGGAATGGGGTATCGAGATCTCGTCCGGGCAGATGAATGCGCTGCTGCAGGAGGACAAGGGGCGATTCCACGAGGAAAAGGAGGATCTGCTGTCGACGGGGCTGGCGCTCTCGGCGTATGTGACGGTCGACGACACCGGCACGCGGCATCAGGGCCGCAACGGCTACGTCACCCACATCGGTAACGAGCACTTCGCCTGGTTCAAAAGCACAAGCACGAAGAGCCGCATCAATTTCCTCGAACTGCTCGCAGCGGGACATGGCTACCAGGTCAACGACGAGGCCCTCTCCTCCATGAAAAAGCATGGGCTCCCACAGGCGTTCGTGGATGGGCTGCGTCAGCATGAGTGCGCGAGCTTTGCCGACCAGAGTGCGTGGCTGTCTCACCTGGACAGCCTGGGCATGGACGTTACCCGCCACCGGAACATCGCCACCGAAGGGGCGTTACTGGGCAGCCTGAGGCGACGTGGCGTCGCCCAGGATCTGGCCATCATCAGCGATGATGCGGGACAGTTCAATGTGTTGATTCACGGCTTATGCTGGGTCCACGCCGAGCGGCTCGTGCACAAGCTGCTGCCGCTCAATGACCTACATCGAGAGGATATTGCCCGTGTGCGCAGCGAAATCTGGTCGCTCTATGCGGATCTGAAGGAATACAAGCAGAATCCGACGATCCAGCGCAAAGCCGAACTGCAAAAACGCTTTGACTGGGCGGCGACAATCATTTTGTCCGGCGTGTTGCCTCACGAAGGAATGTTACCTGACGATTTGTTGTCGTTTTGCCTTCTTCTTCATCTCTTCTTTCATGGCTTGCCGGGCGCGAAGCGCCCGGCCCCCCTCGACCTCCAGATTTTTTGCGACTGTCTTTACACTTCAGTCGGCATGACGGCGGACTTGCGCAGGCCGCCCAGGACCATTTCTTTCGCGCGCTCAACACGCCACGCCTTGACTCGGCGCTGCAACGTCCGCAGTTGTGCCTTGCTGGCATACGCGTCCGGAACCATCGCGGCCAACAGATCCATCAATTCGGTGGCCGACGCAGAGGGCTCGGCAACCAACCACCCTTCGACAAGCGGCCACGCGTCAGCGAACGGATCCACCCGACTCCTCCACCAGTGCTTCGCGGTGGGCCGCTTGCGATGCGTTGGACGCGCCTCGCCGTCTATCCACGCCGAAGACAGGCTCGCGAGGAAGACGGCAACGTCTGATTCGCCCGCCGGCGCCGCTTCGGTACGCACGCCGTGGGCCGCGATGTCGCTCAATGTCTGCTGAGCAAGCCGGATCTCTTGCAGCAGCCGCACAGGATCCAGGCTTTTAAACTGCGCTGTCAGTTTCTCTTTGATCGAAGGCTCAACACTACCGTGGGCCAGAAGCCGATCGCATGGCGTCGCTGGTGCGAAGTAGACCTTGTGCACACGCGCGCCGTCGCGCGTCTTCGACTTCAACTTGAACGAAGGTTGGAAGAAGTTGATGTACAGCCGCGATGACGCATACAACTGCGCCGGAGCGTTCGTGGCATCGGCGCCGCTCAGGCGCCCAAATCCGACCAACCGCCGCACCACCGCGCCGTTCTTCTGCTCAACCCAGGCCTGGTCGTTCTTCTTGTAGGCCCGCGAACGGGTCTGCTCAAGGCGACGTCCCTTGCAGTAGTCGTAGACACTCTGGTTCATAAAGGCGCTGTCGTTATCCGAGTCCACTCCAAGCATCGCGAATGGCAGATCGGCAGCCACTTTGTCGAACCCTTCGATTACCAGCATCTGGTTGCGCGTCCGCATGGCCACGCATTCTGTCCAGCCGCTGGCGATGTCGGTCAACGTGAGGGTGTGGACGAAGTCACCGTCGGTCTTCGGGCCACCACAGTGTTCGACCATGTCGATCTCGAAGTAGCCGGGTGGCGGATCGCGCCAGTCGGCGAAGGTGCGTACCGGGATGCTGCGTCGGATGGCCGAGCCGACGCCTTTGCGGCGTTTGCGCTGCCCGTCGATGTGTGAACGCGTAGCGGCCAACATGCGATCGATGGTCGCTGCGCTGACTTGAAAGAGCTTGGCCTTGATGACCGGATCCAGGTCCAGATGGCCGTGCCGTTCCATGGCATCAACCAACGTCGGGATCAACGCCTTCAGGCGCTTGCCGCAGACCCTGTCGGCCGCTTCCCACAACACCGTCAACGCCTGGCGTACTGCCTCGTCGTACAGCCGGTTGCGTTCGCGCGTCGCCTTCGTTGCCGCGGAGGATCCCTGCTGCCGCAGCAGCCGGACGGCGTGCTTGCGGTGATACCCAGTCAGGGCCACGAACTCATCGAGAATCGTGATCCGGTCACCGAACGCTGCGCTGCGATACCGCACTCGCAGCGCTTCGACCAACTCCTTGCGTGTCGTCATGCTGATTTGCCTCGTCACGTTGCGCTGCTCCCGCCGGACAATCCGACTGGTAGCAAACTACGTGAGGCAACAGGTCAGCACGGGTTGCAGTTCTGATGAGTCAATGCGCCGGTCAAGATGTTTGTCGGTAAACCGGACATCCTGCTTGACGCTATCCATTGACGCAGTCTTCATCCAAAAGACCCGTTACGCGACGCTGGACCGTTTGCTCAGACGCCTTCACAAGAACAAGTCCGAGTTGCTCTTGGTGCTCGAACGCCCCGAGATCCCACTGCATACCAACGGCAGTGAACGCGACATTCGTGACCACGTGAAAAAGCAGAAGATCAGTGGCGGCACGCGCAGCGAACGCGGTCGTCAATGCCGTGACACCTTCTCGAGCTTGAAGAAGACCTGTCGAAAGCTGGGAATCTCGTTCTGGGACTACCTGGCCGACCGCATCTCACACACCAATCACATTCCCCTCCTTCCCCATCTCCTCAAACAGCGCATCGCTCTCTCCACCTGAGCGGCGTGCCGCCGTTTGCCCCGCTTTATTGAGAAGTTACGAAAATCCCGTTTCATGACGCGGAATTTTCAACGAGATTGGGAATTTCCCAACGGCGTACCGCTCACGTGCGACGTTTTGCTACGAAGTGGCAGGAATGCCTTGAGAGCGGATATGGATTCCGAACACCTTCGCGCGGGCTCAAATCCTGACTCAATCTAGCGCTGCGCAAATGAGTTTCTGCACTAGCTGTTCATGTTGCTCCAACGCCTCATCAAGCGTGCAGGCCCCATAGCTCTCGTTTTCTTCCGCCACCTTCCCAACAACACGAGTCACGAACAGTGGCGTGTCCCTAGGTGCTCGCTCAGACACCCCGCGGAAGCGGGTAGTGACCACGACGCCGCAGACTTCCAACAGCGTGCGGCGGAAGATCAGTTCGTTTTCAGCCATCCAGCGCGACCACTCGCCCTGGTCCAACACCTGGACAGGCCGGTTCTTCGCATCCAGGATATAGAAACGACTCCATCTGGGTGATACCGATCGGGATCTCATGGGAGGATGATTGGAGTGCGTTGCAGCCCGCCAATACTGAATGGTCTCCCTAAAGGGTAGTGGAGAACATGCACCCACGGATAAGTCGATTCCATGCCCTAGGCAGGGAAAGCCTCGCGATATTGTCAGCCCGTGGCCGGTATGGAATTATCGGCATTTGCTTTTACTATACAATCAGGCCGGACTCAAAATCGCAGAGGAACAATTTTGTTGCAATTCAAGCACTTACCTATGATTTTCCTGATGGAGGTTTATGGCCCAGTGTCACACGAACCCATTCTGCGATGGGAGTTCGTGCGAGTCCCCGTTCCCTGCGCTGCCGGCCGGCTCACAGCCAATTGCCGCCGCATGCCCAGGCGCCCCCCGCGTGCGGGACCAAGGGTTGAAGCGGTTGCCACACATAGAGAAAGAAGCCCGTATACCCTTACGCGTCGCCCTTGTACTTTCCATGGCCAAGCGAAACTGTTGCTCCAAAAGAGCGCTAGATAGTTGCCTGCCACCTCCCAGAACGCAGCGTGACCCGCGACGCTCAGGAATCACGGCATCGTCTCGTGGTCAGCTGCCCTCTCAGCTACCAGATAGCTACCCTCGAAGCCAAGCTGATATGCGCACTCCCCGGCCCTGGTAATGGCAGCGCGAGGGGTCAGTCAAAAACCCTGTGGCGGTAGCTATCAGATACTAGATAGCTAGCCTCGAAGCCAAGCCGGTATGCACGCTCCCCGGCTCCTGGCAATGGCAACGTTGGGGTCGGTCAAAAGCCCCCTGTGGCAGTAGCTATCAGTTCCCCTCTCAGCTACCAGATAGCTAGCCTCGAAGCCAAGTCGATATGCGCGCGCCCCGGCGCTGGTAATGGCAGCGTGAGGGGTCAGTCAAAAGCCCCTGTGGTGGTAGCGATCAGATACTAGCTAGCCTTGAAGCCAAGCTGATATGCGCGCTCCCCGGCCCTGGTAATGGCCGCAGCGTGGGGGGCAGTCAAAAACCCTGTAGCGGTAGCTATCAGCTACCCTCTCAGCTACTAGATAGCTACCTCGAAGCCAAGTCGATATGCGCGCTCCCCGGCTCCTGGTAATGGCAGCGTGGGGGGCAGTCAAAAACCCTGTAGCGGTAGCTATCAGCTACCCTGTCAGCTACTAGATAGCTACCCTCGAAGTCAAGCTGATACGCGCACTCCCCGGCCCTGGTAATGGCAGCGTGGGGGGCAGTCAAAAACCCTGTAGCGGTAGCTATCAGCTACCCTCTCAGCTACTAGATAGCTACCCTCGAAGCCAAGTCGATATGCTCGCTCCCCGGCCCTGGTAATGGCAGCGTGGGGGGCAGTCAAGAACCCTGTAGCGGTAGCTATCAGCTACCCTCTCAGCTACTAGATAGCTACCCTCGAAGCCAAGCTGATATGCGCACTCCCCGGCCCTGGTAATGGCAGCGCGAGGGGTCAGTCAAAAGCCCTGTAGTGGTAGCTATCAGATACTAGACAGCTAGCCTTGAAGTCAAGCTTGGATAGCGTCAAGCTGATATGCGCACTCCCCGGCCCTGGTAATGGCAGCGTGGGGGGTAGTCAAAAACCCTGTAGCGGTAGCTATCAGCTACCCTCTCAGCTACTAGATAGCTACCCTCGAAGCTAAGTCGATATGCGCGCTCCCCGGCTCCTGGTAATGGCAGCGTGGGGCAGTCAAAAACCCTGTGGCAGTAGCTATCAGCTACCCTCTCAGCTACCAGATAGCTACCCTCGAAGCCAAGCCGGTATGCGCGCTCCCCGGCTCCTGGTAATAGCACCGTTGGAGTCGGTCAAAAACCCCTGTGGGAGTAGCTATCAGCTACCCTCTCAGCTACTAGATAGCTACCCTCGAAGCCAAGCTGATATGCGCACTCCCCGGCCCTGGTAATGGCAGCGCGAGGGGTCAGTCAAAATCCCTGTGGCAGTAGCTATCAGCTACCCTCTCAGCTACTAGATAGCTACCCTCGAAGCCAAGCTGATATGCGCACTCCCCGGCCCTGGTAATGGCAGCGCGAGGGGTCAGTCAAAATCCCTGTGGCAGTAGCTATCAGCTACCCTCTCAGCTACCCTCTCAGCTACCCTCTCAGCTACCAGATAGCTAGCTCGAAGCCAAGCCGGTATGCACGCTCCCCGGCTCCAGGTAATGGCAACGTTGGAGTCGGTCAAAAACCCCCTGTGGCAGTAGCTATCAGCTACCCTCTCAGCTACTAGATAGCTAGCCTAGAAGGCAAGCCGGTAGTCCGCGCCCCCCGGGCACCTCGCGATGGCAGCGTGGGCGTGCAAATCGACTATCAGATAGTTACCCGTTTCATCGGTCAAGTCGAATCCGCTTGTGGTAGTAGCTATCAACTTTCTCAGCTTAGATGGCTCTCCGGAACGCCAAGCCGATATGCGCCATTTACCGGCTCCCGGGAATGGCAGCGAGGGCAGCGAACTCGGCTGCTAGATAGCTATCCAATCGAAACCGCCTGTGGACGTAGCTATCAGCTACCTCCAAGCGTCCGATCATCATCTCGGGTAGCTAGATGAAATCCGCAAACGTAGCTGATAGAGATTTTGCAGGCGAGTTCAACGGATAGCTATCTGGTAGCTGAGAAAGCTGATAGCTACCGTGGGGCAATTCAAATGCCCTTTGGCAGGGGACACCGTCCATCCCGGGGACCTTCAGCCCCCACACCGCCGACTAAGCTGAGCGACAGCCATTTCTTCGTCGCGCAAAGGCCACAGTCAAGTGATACTAAACAGCTACCATCTTGATAGCGTGGTAGCTACCTAGTATATTTCGGCTACTTAAATGGTATCCGATCGCCGTTTACTTATCTCGAGCACTGCGAGCGCACTCCAGGTAGGCAACAGTACAGTCGAGGACTCATATGCCAACAGTCGTGTTTGTAAGCCCGAAGGGTGGCGCAGGAAAAACCACCTCTGCGTTGGTTCTTGCGACGCAGATTGCCCTGCGCGGCAAAAGCGTCACCATTATCGATGCCGATCCGAATCATCCCGTCAAGACCTGGGCGCAGGATGGTGCCGCGCCTCCGAGTTTGGGCGTCGTCTCCGACGTGACAGAAGAGACAATCGCGGACAGCATTGAAGAGGCGGCCAGAAAATCTGCCTTCGTGATCGTTGACCTGGAAGGGACAGCTGCGACAATCGTCGCCCATGCTATCAACGAGGCAGATTTTGTGGTCGTCCCAACGCAAGGGTCTCAGCTCGACGCAGAGCAGGCCGGCAGGGCATTTCGGCTGATCCGCGCGCATGAGCGCGGTATCCAAAAACACAAGCCAGACTACAAGCTCCCATACGCCGTTCTCTTCACGAGAACGTCTGTGGCCATTCAGAGTAGGGACACAGCCCATATCCGGAAGAGCTTCGCAGCGGCAGGGATTCCCGTCTTCGTCACTGAATTGAATGAGCGCGCAGCCTTTAAAGCGATGTTCTCGTATCGGCAGACGCTCGACAAACTAGGGCGGTCAGAGGTATCAAATGTCGAGAAGGCAATCGAGAATGCGGAGGCTTTCGCGGGTGAACTCATTGGGCTGTTACTGAAGGCCCGTACACAAACGGCAGAGGAGGGCGCAGCATGACCCGAGTGGATCCCCTGGCAGCCCTCGATGCATTCGAGATCGAGCCGGCAAAAGAAAAGAAGCCGCGGTCAGGCCGTGCCGATGTTGAGAAGATGGCAAACGAGAACGGTTTCGTCAGCCGAGAGCCGAAACCTCCTGAGTCGCGGCCGACAACCCAGCCACAGACAGTGAAACGCCGCCGGCGTTATACGACCGGCCGTAACCAGCAAATCAATATCAAGGCGACCGCGGACACGATCGCCCGATTCAATGCCAAGGCGGAAGCGTTGGGCATTCCAGCAGGAGCACTGCTGGAAAAAGCTCTCGCAGCGCTAGATGATGCGGAGCGGTAGTTAAGCAGCGGCTTTCGGTTAGGTTATCTGGTAGCTACCTGCTACCATTCTTAACATGCTGCCAGTGGTGGAGCCATCCGAGATGGCTGCCGAGATGACCCGCCGACGCAGGTTTTTTGCATGGCCTACTTCGACCGCTGATTCGACACGAAGTAGGCCGCACATCTACGTCCCGCAGGTGAACGGTAAGCGCGAAATTAAGCGCACCTAGCTTTTGCGGCTGAGAGTGGGCAGGCTTGCGTCCGCAACCACTATTTGCGGACGCAAGCATGATCGAAGCCGAATGTGAAGTTCCGCCGCTGAGGGTGATCCGGGTTCGCTCCAACGGAAAGCGAGACTTTGACCCGGGGGATAAGCGCCAACTGGTCGAGACGTGTCTGCGGCCAGGGGTATCGGTAGCGGGGATGGCGCTCAAGGTCGGCATCAATACGAACCAGTTGCGCAAGTGGATTCGGCTGCACCAATTGGCAACAGAAGCCGCGGCGGCCGGTAGTGCGGAACCTGTACTGCCAGCGTTCGTACCGGTCGTTGAGGTTAGCGGCGTAACGCGCGTTTCGGAATCGCCGGTGGCGCTGGAATGTTTGCCGGCCGAGGCGCCTGCTTCGCCCCAACCATCGCTGCGTCCATCTCTGCCACTCGCGGTACTCACGGCGCGGATGCCCAACGGCGTGACGGTGGAACTCCAATGCGGCGAGCAGGACGTCACGCTCGTGAAGGCGATGATCGAAGCGCTGGGGGCGCGTTGATGTTCCGGCTCGACGCTGACCTGCAGGTCTATCTGCACCGCAATGCGGTGGACTTCCGCCTCGGGATCAATGGGTTGGTTGCCCTGGTCGAGCAGTCGATGCAGCTTGATCCGTTTGCCCGCGCCGTCTACGCCTTTCATAACCGTCGGCGCAACCGCATCAAGCTGTTACTGTGGGACCGAAACGGCTTCTGGATGCTTTTGAAGCGATTGGAGGAAGACCGTTTTGTGTGGCCGCGGCGTGAGCACGCGGTGATCGAGCTCACGACCGAGCAGTTGCACTGGCTACTGGACGGTATCGACGTGGACGCCGTGAAGCGGCACCCGTCGCGCAAATATCAGCACACGGCTTGATGGTCGTTCGGTGTGACGTATACCAGATTGGGCGGAGGCTGCACTATCGTGTTCAGCATGAACGAACACGACCTCTCCCAATTGCCGCCGGCCGCCCAGGCCTATATCCGCGAACTTGAAGCGCGGGCTGCTGCCAACGTTCAGCACATCGCCGAGCTGAACGAGCGCATCAAGCTCCTTGAGGAACAGTTCCGCCTCGCGCAGTCCAAACGCTTCGCACCAAGCAGCGAGAAGCTCAAGGACCGTGTGTTCGATGAAGCCGAACAAATGGCCGCTGCGGAGCCGGCCGACGACGATGAGGATGACGCGCTCGCGCCGCCGGACACGGGGCTGCCAGAGCCTGATAAGCCCGCAGGCCGCAAACGTGGCCGCAAGCCGCTGCCGGCGGAGTTGCCGCGCCAACGTATCGAGTACGACCTGACCGAAGACGAGAAGATCTGCCCGTGCTGCCAGGGCGCAATGCACCGCTTGGGCGAGGAAGTCAGCGAGCAGTTGCACATCGAAGCAAAGGTCTCCGTACTGCAGCACGTCCGCTTCAAATACGCGTGCCGGCACTGCGAGCGCAATGCCGAACGCACGCCGGTGGTGACCGCGCCGATGCCAGCGCAACCACTGCCGGGCAGCAACGCAAGCCCAGCGATGCTGGCGACGGTGACCACCGCCAAGTACGTGGATGGAACGCCGCTGTACCGCATGGAAGACGCGCTGGGTCGCGCCGGCATTGCAGTTGGCCGTGGCACGCTGGCCAACTGGATCATCCGGCCCGCGCAACTGCACTACAGCCGACTGTACCAGGCGCTGCGCCGCACGCTGCTGACGCAGCCACTAATCCATGGCGACGAGACGACGGTACAGGTGCTCAAGGAGGAAGGCAAAGCCGCGCAGAGCAAATCGTACATGTGGGTCTACCGCAGCGCGGAGGACTGCGAGCATCCCGTGGTGCTGTTTGACTACCAGCCGGGGCGCGGGCAGGAGTATCCGCAGGCGTTTCTCGCAGGCTACGAGGGCATGCTTATGACCGACGGCTACAGTGCCTGGCGTACCCTCGAAGGCGTCACGCACTTCGGTTGTCTTGCGCATTCCAGACGGATGTTCGTTGATGCGCAAAAGGGGCAGAAGAAGCCCAGCGCGCGAGTGCTAAAAGCGCTCGAGTACTTCAAAGCCCTGTATCAGGTCGAGACGCTCGCCAAGGAAGAGCTGCCCGAAGGCGAAACGCGCGTCAACTACACGTACCGGCTGCGTCAACAGCACAGTGTGCCGCTGCTGGAAGCCCTCAAGGCATGGCTGGACCAGCAGGCACCGCTGGTACTGCCGGAGAGCCTGCTGGGCAAGGCCATCGCCTACGCGCGCAACCAGTGGGAATACCTGAGCCGATACGTTATCGATGGGCGTGCGCCCATCGATAACAACCCGGTCGAGCGTGACATCCGCCCATTCTGCACAGGGCGAAAGGCATGGCTCTTTGCAGACACCGTCGCTGGAGCGAAGGCGAGCGCCATGATCTACAGCCTGATGCTTACGTGCCGCGCCTGTGACGTCGAGCCGTATGCTTATCTGCTCCACGTGCTCACAGAGCTGCCACAGCGCGCGCCGAACGCTGACATCAGCGACCTGTTGCCGTTCAACTTTGCACGGCAGCAAACCGCGCCGCCGCACCCTACCTGAGCAGCGGGTCGATCGTTGCCCCCAAGTCGGGAACTCCATCACACTGAGAGAAGCCTCTCGTTACCCGGTAACAGCGAGGCGCTAGCGGGGGACGTTGAAATAGCGATCCCACCGCTCCGAATCCGGATTGAGCCTGCGCACGATCGCGTCGTCCGCTCGCGCGATCAGCCGCTCCAGCATCTGACGCTTCGTTACCGCGTAACGGTGCGCCAGCCGTGCAAGAGCAAGGTCGGCTTCCGTACTGACCCACATGTCCAGCCGCCGCTCTCCGTTGCCGTCCTTGCCCGCCGTCGCGCGCCTTGCCCGATAGGCGGCCTGCCGCTGTGCTGTCGTCTGCGCCATCCTGCTCTCCTCATGATCGTTACCCGGTAACACCCCGTGCGGCAACGTTACCCGGTAACAACTGGAATCCTCAAGGTGTGCTGGATTTAGCGCTTACGGTGAACGGGCGGTCGGTGGCGACGCGCTGTTTAAGCTCCCGCCCATTGGGGCGCATATACCGGCGATAGATCTGTAGCCGCCCAGCGTGAACCTACCGAGCGGCCTAGGCCTTGTCGGTCAGACTATATTCGGAATCAGGCCAACCTTAGCTGCGAAAGCAAGGAAGGTGCTTTGAACGAGAGGGTGCGTGAGATCCGGTGCATCGTCCTTCAACTTGCGCCTACCGATCACAGCGATGCTTGCCTCGTCGGCGAGGAAGTTGCGCCAAATGTCCGATTTCTCGGCGTCCATAACTTGTGGCCACCATGAGTTAAACCGCTCTAGCGCTGTTTTTCGGGTATCGGCGGAGAGCCTTTGGATCTGGACCTCCCTGGCCTCATTTCGGTTACGTTCGCGGTGAACTGTCAATTCCGTCTTTTCCGCGGCCGTGAGGAAGTACTGGTCTTCCGTATCATTGAGCGCCTTCGTGACGAGCGCATAGCCTTTAGTGAACTTGCGTTTCGCGAGGATATAGCGGAAGTAGAGAACGTCCGTCACCTCCTCGATCCGCTTAAGACGGAAGTTCCGGGTTAGTTCACGAATCTGAGGGCTGCTTATGCCGAACTGCTCGCGCAGTATTGCGAAGCGTTCGGGATCAAGCGAGCCTTCCTCGTTCATAGTCAAGAGGTTCTTCGTGTTTTCCCAGATCTCGAACTTGATTGCAATGACCTTTCGACCTTTAGTGATGTACTTGGGTGTCGCGCAGTAATCGCTGGACTGTTCAAGCTCCGCCAACGCAGGGACGATAACTCGTGCGGTCAGTCGCTTGAATTCAAGGTACTCGGTATCCTCGATTCCCATACGCTCACGGAATTCCTCGAGCGATATTTCTCCAGTGTGGCGGCGCCAAAGGTTCTCGCGCAGCAACTCGTACATCGCATGAGCGTACTTGCTCCGAAAACGCGCGTTCATGCGCATCGAGACGTGATAGTAGCGTTCGGGCGCGCTGTACAGCTTGCGCAGCATCGGCGGAATTTTGTAGTAAAGAGTCTTCCCGTCGATCAGAACGTCCTGAAGGATCTGGGTCGAGAACCAACGTGAATTCTCCGAAATTTGCATCAATGACTGCTGCATCTCTTCGACAGAGTTTTTCAGGTAAGAAGTATCGTTGTGATTGTGCTCGACCGACCAGCTCAAGTACTCCAGGGAGACCGAAAACGTATCCTGCGTCGTCATGTTCGGACGCGCGACGAATAGGAGGGTGTTGTGGAGTTGCCGCTGGAGCAACTTCAGCGGACGGACAAACCGGACGCGCTCGCTACTCTTCTTGAGCAGCAGTTCCTCTTCGACGTCGATGATCGAGGTGCCCTCGTCGAACAGGTCTAGGCTGCGGGTGTAGTATTGCTTCGCTTCCTTCTCGTTCGAGAGGTAGAAGCGAGCCAAGTCAGTTGAGGTAAGCGCCTTTTCCAGTGCGGCCTGGTCTTCGAGTGTGACTACTTCAGCTTCGGCGCCGTTGACCGTGGCCGTGGCCTTACGCCTGCCGCGCCGGGGCGGCTTAGACTCGGCGAGCACCAGCTCGAACGCTGCCGAATCCGCAGTTGGTACCGCAACCGGAATTGCGATTTCAATCTCTTGTACTTCTTTCGCAGCGGTGGTGCTCGTAGCCATGACGGTTGAACGGAATTCTTATTGGCGTTGACTATGGACAATGTGGACTACAAAGTCAAATCTGTTACGTAGGCCATGGTCTACCGTCGTGCTGTCATTTCCCCATAGATGTAGTCCATTGATGAGTGAGCGGTGTTCCGTGTCGAGCGGCTGAGGTCGGCCAGTGGTGCGAAAAGGGGTTTTTGGGTTCCATGCGGGCGCCCCCACAAACGTAGACCATTGCATGATTTCGATCACCGATGCGTAAACGCGACACCTGCTCTTGCCCGCTTATCCATTCCCCCAGGATCAATCCGGGCACAACAGAGAATTCGCGCCCCACAGACGTAGACCATAGGCTGGGTCTTCCAGAGGCCGATGAAGCGCCGCCAATGCGGGATAGGATGTCCAATGGACTACGGATTCCGGGAACTCTAGGCCTGAGTTGGTCAGACGTCCCGGGATGTGCTTCAGGCTTGGCCTGGAGTCATATGGGCCTAGCTACGCTAGGCTCCACTTGAAGCTAAGGACTACAAATTCCGGGGACCGCAGGTGCATCTCTTCCCGCCGGAAGGTTGTTTCAAGTAGCTATGGCCTACAAATTACGGTTGCGTGGGACACCCGTGATGGCATGTGGACATGTCGGTTTGCCCGGTAATTGTAGGCCTTGACGCAGCCAAGCTGACGTGCGTCTCCTGTAACTTATTGATTTATATGGATTTTTTGTTTTTCCACATCGCCCGTCGAATGTGAGTGTGCGCTTACGTTTCAAACATGTATCAGGCATTTGCTATTTGGCTTGCCAGAGGTTGCGTTGACTGTAGGTGCTGAGTTGCAGCTGACCAGGATGCTGGGGTCCTTAGTCAACCTCGGAGGTGGTCTCTTGCGGGTGTTTTTGGTGTGGGTCTTGCGGAAGGATCGAATCTATAGAAGTAAAAAATCAAATCAAATCGTTAACGTAGCGTAACTCATTGACTTAACGGTGGTTTTTGAGCTGAAGGCCTACATTTGTGGGGGAATCACTTCCCATAACCGTGGGCCTCAGGACCTTAAGCCCCCATTTATGGGGATCCTATCGCCTACGTTTCTGGGAGCCAAAGCCTACAAGCGTGGGAACCGGACTACACCCATGGGTGTAGTCCAAAGATGCTCTGTGGATAACTTATCTTGCGAGGAATGGACTACAGATGTGGGCGCCGCAATCTTCGTCGTTCCGATGTCTCCTGATGGGACGCTATGGACTACAGGCATGGGCAGCCAGACCGTACGAGCCGCCACTCTATGGACTACGTCTATGGGATGACTTCTGAGCGCATACGGGCGATATGGACTACGTTTATGGGGCGAACCCAGAGAGGGGGGGCGGGCAACCGGCAGGATCAGGAACAACGCTGCATCAAGTTCTGAAGTTGATCGCCGGGCGAGCGCGACAAGTCGCATCATAGCGCCATCAAGGCCCTTTGCGCGCTCAGCAGTCGTGCAAGGGCAGGGGCCGCAACCCTACCCGTTAGTTTCGACCAGGGTGAGCGACGAAACGACTCGGGTGCTAGTCGAGCGGCATGGAGAACACGCTAATCCGCAGCGCTGGATCCAGGCATCCGCCGAGGACGTGAGTGCGCTGCTGCGATCAGTGGTGTCCACGGATGCAGTCTTCTTGGGCGTAGTCGTCGTCGCTCGTCAGTTAATGTGCGACGGCCACCTATGATTGCTTCGCTGGCAGACCTCCACGCGAGATTTGCGTTCGTCTCATTGAGAGGCCGTGCTAGGGCACCGGTCCTGACTATGATTCACGAGGTTTGCAGAGCCCTCATTGACGAAGAGCATGAGGCCGATGGTCTGTCGTAACAGATCCAGGCATCCTGTGTGAGCCTCTCGGCTTCCATCCAGGGCCGGAGCATCAAATTCTCGGCAGTGGCGTGAGCTGGAGTAACTCGAATAGGTAATCAGGATTCCAGCCCGCGACCTTGCGACGTGCGGCCAGGCTACGCTTTTTCTTGCCGGATTCGGGCCGCATGCGCAGCCAATTCAAGGTAATGCGGCGCAAGGTGGCGAAATTGGCCGTTGCATTGCGCAAGCGCACGGTGCTGGCGTCCTCGCGGAAGGTCACGTCCAGGCAATGATGCAAGCCGTTCTCGATGGCCCAGTGCATGCGACTCGCCTCAAGTAAGAGCTTGGCATCAGGTGCGGCGGAACTGATCAGGTACTGCGTCTGCACGCTCACTTGGCCGCCGATGTCGCGCGTGCGCTCAATGCGCACCAAGCTCTTGAGCTTGGGCCAGCGATCCAGTTCGCTGAGATAGTCCGGCGCCGCTACTGCGACGCAGTGGCGGCTTTCAAGGCGACCGTGTCCTTTATCCAGCGTCTCAAAGATCATGGCTTCATGTGCGCCCAATCGTGAGCTTTGCCGATGCGCATATAGTCTTCAACGGCTTGAGCCAGGCTGGGTTGGTTGTCCTTGGCGACCAGCAGATAGTCGCCGCCGCGCTCAGTGATCTCCTGCGCGATGGCCACCTGGGTGCCGATCGCATCGATGGTCACCAGGCTACCCTTAAGGGAGAGGACCGGCAGCAGGGCTTCAATGGCGGTGATCTCGTTGGTCTTTTCCTCGCAACGCTGCTGCGCCAGCACCAGGCCACTCAGGCTCGCGTAGGCTGTCACGCTATGCAAGGCACGCACGCCCTTGGCACTCGAGCCCGAGCCACGCACACTCTTGCCGTCGATCGCGATGATCGTGTGTAGATCCGGACAAACCTGACCCACCCAACTCAGCAGGCAGGCATCCAGTTGTTTCGGATCGAGCACCTCAAAGACACGTCGAATGGTGTCGTGCCCGGGAATGCCATGCGGCAATTCCAGGTATTGCCGAAGCCTCACTTCATGAGCAATACCCCATTCCTCCATCTCGTCCCACCCCTGTGCGCCGGCCAGCACCGAGAACAGCGCAATCGACAGGATGTCGATCAACTTGTGCCAGGTTCGGCCTACGACGCGAGGATCTTCTATTTCCGACAGCAGGATGATCAGTTGTTTGCCGGGGCTCATTAGCTCGCCTCTGAATCAGAGAAATCAGAGTAAACCCCTTCCGCGCCCAGTTTACAACCCGCTGCGATAACTCATTGCTTGTTAACGAGTTTTGATGCTCCGGCCCTGGCTTCCATCGCCGATGCCGTGCCATTCTCGCGCGCTGTCGAAAACGTCCGGTGTTACGTCTCACAGTTTGAGGGGGGCCATCCTTGTCCACCGCATGCAGAAGCAAAGCGGAAACGCCTCGGCCCACCAGCTTCGGCCCACCGCCTCCCAGAACGAGCCACCTCTTTGGCTAGATCAGAATGTCCGTAACCGCGCAATTCAGCACACTGTATTGAGAGTCGTTCTCGGCGAACAGGCGGGCTCGGCCCTATTGCGACGCTCGAGCAGGATCGGCAATGTCCGATGGAGGTACCAGGAATCGCGCGCCGGGGCAGTGCCGGCGCCCTGTCATGTCATCAACCGGGGTTCGTCATTGCGCTCTGCTGGCTGGCGTAGTTGAACGGCAGCAGGTCGCTGATGTCGGCGTCCGCCGCACGCTGCGGCAGCTCGGTGAGAACGTGAAGCAGATACGCATACGGCTCGACGTTGCAGGCGCGGCACGTGAGCATCAGGCTGTAGATCGTCGCGCTCGCCTTCGCACCGGCAACCGTGTCTGCAAAGAGCCATGCCTTTCGCGCGGTTGCAAAGGGTCTCACGTCGCGCTCTATCACGTTGTTATCGAGGGGTGCACGCCCATCGATAACATAGCGGCTGAGGTATTCCCACTGATTGCGCGTGTAGCTGATCGCCTTGCCCAGCAGACTTTCAGGCAGAACCTGCGGTGCCAGTTCGTCCAGCCATTTCCTGAGCGCCTCCAGTAGCGGTACGCTGTGTTCCTGCCGCAGTCGGTAGGTGTAGCCGGCCCGTGTCTCGCCCTCTGGCAGTTCTCTGCGAGCAAGTGTCTCGACCTGATACAGCGCCTTGAAGTACTCGAGCGCCTGCTGTGCGCGACCGCCGGGCTTCTTCTGGCCCTTGTGCGCGTCGACGAACAGTCGTCTCGAATGTGCAAGACACCCGAAGTGCGTGACGGCTTTGAGCGTGCGCCAGGCGCTGTAGCCGTCGGTCATCAGCATGCCTTCGTAGCCGGCGAGAAACGCCTGCGGATATTGCTGACCACGCCCCGGCTGGTAGTCGAACAGCACCACAGGCTGTTCGCAGTCCTGTGCGCTTCTGTAGAGCCACATGTAACTCTTGCTCTGCGCGGTCTTGCCTTCTTCCTTGAGCACTTGCACCGTCGTCTCGTCGCCGTGGATCAGCGGCTGCGACAGCAGCGTCTGGCGCATCGCCTCGTACAACCGGCTGTAGTGCAGTTCGGCAGGCCTGATGATCCAGTTCGCCAGCGTGCCGCGGCCCGCCGGAATGCCCGCACGGGCCAGCGCGTCTTCCATCCGGTATAGCGGCGTGCCATCCACGTACTTGCCGGTCGTCACCGTCGCGATCATCGCCGGACTCGCGTTGCTACCTGGCAGCGGTTGTACTGGCATCGGCGCGACCACGATCGGCGTGCGCTCCGCGTTGCGCTCGCAATGGCGGCACGCGTATTTGAACCGTACGTGCTGCAACACCGAGGCCTTTACCTCGATGTGCAACTGCTCGCTCGTCTCCTCGCCCATGCGATGCAGCGGGCTCTGGCAGCATGGACAGATTTTCTGTTCCTCGGGCAGGTCGTACTCGATGCGCTGGCGCGGCAACGACGCCGGCAGCGGCTTGCGTCCCCGCTTGCGGTGTGCAGACTCATCGACTTCCGGAAGTCCCGTATCGGGCAGCGTGAACGCGTCATCGGGATCGTCGCCAGCAGGTTCTGTCGCGGCGATCTGCTCGGCTTCGTCAAACACCCGATCCTTGAGCTTCTCGCTGCTCGGCGCGTAGCGTTTGAGCTGCGCGAGGCGGAACTGCTCTTCGAGCTGCTCGATACGCTGCGAGAGTTGCTGGGCTAGCGACTCGAGATCCAGATTCTTCTTCTCGAGTTCTCGGATATAGGCCTGGACGTCAGGCGGCAGATCAGGGATGAGGTCATGTGCAGGCATGCCATTCACGATAGTGCAATCGCATCGCCAACAGGTTTACGTCGAATCCATATCAATGGTATCGGCCAATCCCCTGGCGAGCAGCCGCCTCGCGAAGCCTATGGCCAGAGCCCGCACCCTGGCCTCCCTCACGCTGACTCAGCTCGCGTGCCGGTAGCGCCGCGAAGGGTGTCGGCGAACGGCTTCGATGTCGATACCTTCAAGCAGCCAGTGCAGTTGCTCGGTGGTGAGTTCCATCACCGCCTGCTGGCGGCGTGGCCAGGCGAAGTGGTCTGCTTCCAAACGCTTCATCAGGAGCCAGAATCCGGAGCGGTCATAGAGCAGAAGCTTGACCCGATTGCGGCCGCGGTTATGGAACGCGAAGACGGCCCGGGCGAACGGATCGAGTTGCATCGACTGCTCGACCAACGTCACCAGACTGTTCAGGCCGGCCCGGAAGTCGATAGGCTCGCGGTGCAGATAGACCCGCAGGTCAGCGTCGAGGCGGAACATCAGGTGTCCCCCAGCGCCGCGATCATCGCCTTCACGAGCGTCCCATCTTTCGGTGTGCATTCGAGCTCGATGGTTACGCCGTTTGGCAGCCGTGCCGACAGGCGTGCCAATTGTGGCGAAGATGAAGATTGCGGCACGGGAACAGATGTCGATTCCGGCGATGCCGGCCGTGACCGCTGGGCTTGAGGAGGTACGCCGCGAACCTCTACTACCGGAACGAAGGCCGATGGCGCGCCTTCGACGGCGCTATCCATGTCAATACCACCTTGTCTTTCTGCTTTGTACTGCTTGACCCAGCGCCACAATTGGTTCGTGTTCACCCGGGCTCGGATCGCCATGCTGGCAACCGATACGCCGGGTTCAAGGCAAGCCTCGATCAATCTTCGCTTGCCCTGCCTGTCGTAGCTGCGTTTCCCGTTGGCGCCGACATTGGTCACTCGCAGCGGCAGGAAGTCAAAATCGCTATCGTCCATGAATTGTGCCCACGAAAAAAATCGTGGGCACAATCCTGCGCCTTTCGGGGCGTCAACGCTACGTGCGGAGAAAATCGCGCTTACGAATGTCCGGTCTAGTGCAGGATGGTTTTGATTCTTTTGCGTCTTTTCCTGGGCCGTTTCCGTAAGGCAGTCGAGCTGGCCTGAGGCGGTAACGCATCTACAGGGTGGGGCGATTGTGTCGGTTCATCGATGGCGCGACACAGATCATCCGCGTTCAGTCGCCATTGTGGTTTGGTGCCGGGCGTCGCCAGTTCCCGCTTGAATTCCCTGTTCCCCGAGTTCGACAGTTTGAGCCCGATATTCGCCATTTCTGACCGTCGCCCCTAGCACTGGCGCGGCTTCCCGGGTCGTGGGCGCCAAACTCTTGTAGTGGCACGTTTGTAAGAACGAAGCCTATATTTGACAAGGCACTCAATGCCTGTAAAGTAACGGCATGTTCGTCAAAGTCACCTCCTCCGGTTCTCGCCGTTATGTGCAGTTGGTCGAGTCCTATCGCGATGACAACGGTCAGCCTAAGCAGCGCACCGTTGCCACCTTAGGCCGTCTTGATCAACTTGGCGACAGCATGGAAGGCGTGATCAATGGGCTGTTGCGCGTCACCGGCCGCCCCGCACTTGAGGCAGCCGCCGAGCCCGCGGTGACGTTCGAATCGGCCCGTGCGCTCGGCGACGTGTGGGCGCTCTCCGAACTGTGGCAAGAGCTCGGCTTCGACGGCTTGCGCCGCGTGTTCCGACGCACCCGCCATGCCATCGATGTCGAAGCGCTTGTGCGCATCATGGTCTTCAATCGCCTGTGTGACCCGGAATCCAAATTGGGTGTGCTGCGCTGGCTGGAAACGGTTGGCCTGCCAGGGCTGTCCATCGAAGCCGTCGACCACCAACATCTGCTGCGCGCAATGGACGCGCTGGTCACGCATCAGGCAGACGTCGACGCCGTGTTGGCGGGGCTGTTGCGTCCGCTGGTCGATCAAACCTTATCGGTGGTGTTCTACGACATGACGACCATTCGTGCCGAGGGTCTGTCGCAGCAAGAAGATGATGTGCGCCAGTACGGCATGGCCAAGGAAGGCGTCATTGCCCGGCAATTCATGTTGGGCGTCGTGCAGACGGCAGAAGGATTGCCGCTCTATCACGAAGTGTTTGACGGCAATACCGCGGAAGTCACGACGCTGAAGCCAACCCTCGAGAAGGTGCTGAGCCGGTTCCCCGTCAAGCGCGTCATCGTCGTCGCCGATCGGGGACTGCTCTCGATCGACAACCTGGCAGAGCTGCAGGCGATGACCTTGCCAGACGGTGCGCCGCTGGAATTTATCCTGGCGGTACCGGGCCGTCGCTACAGCGATGTGGTCGATTCATTGGAAGGCCTCCACACACAGCAATGCCTGCCGGCCCATGAAGAAGTCCTGGGCGAAGTGCCGTGGAACGGCTTGCGCTTGATCGTGGCGCACGACCCCGTGGCAGCGCAGCAGAAAGGCAGGCAGCGCGATGCGCAGATTGCACACCTGGAGCAGCTTGCCGCGCAGTGGGTGGGTAAGCTTGATGCGCAAGACACCGGCCATCGCAGTCGTGGCAAAAAGCTCTCGGATGGCGGTGCCCGCGCACGTTTCTACCATGCGGTCTGCGAGGCCCATCTGGCTCGTATCATCCAGGTCGATCTAAAGAGCGAGCGCTTCTGCTATGCCATCGATGAGCGAGCCTTGCATCATGCCCGCATGATGGATGGCAAGCTGCTGCTGGTCACCAATGCCGCGGATCTCTCACCACGTGAAGTCGTCGACCGCTACAAGTCATTGGCGGATATTGAACGCGGGTTCCGTGTGCTCAAGTCCGAGATCGAGATTGGCCCGGTCTACCACCGCTTGCCAGACCGCATCCGCGCCCATGCGGCGATCTGCTTCATGGCACTGATTCTGTATCGGGTGATGCGGATGCGCTTGCAGGCCGCCAACAGCGAGCTGTCGCCCGCGCGAGCTCTTGCCATGCTCAATCGCATTCAGCACCACCGCATCGTCATCGACCAATCCAAGTCCGTGGCAGGGCTCTCGGCCATCAGCCAGGAGCAGGCCCGGGTTCTCTCCGCATTGAAGGTTCGCAAACCAGCCAAAACGACCCAACTGACTCTCTTGTAGTGGAGCGTTTCGCAGTCGGCTCCAATCAAATCAAAGACTTACGCTTCTAACTGTCGAACTCGGGCTGTTCGGTGGTCAGTCAAATGCGCCGCAGCGTTCCCGCAAGCGAACCAAGCCATGGCGCAGCCGGCGTGGCTCATTGCATCGCTCGATTCAGCCGATGACCTCTCGTGGATTCGGTGGGCAAAATTCGATCTTGACGTATGGCTGAAATCTATCAGCAAGAAGGCCTCAAAGGCCGTAGTAGCGCTATTCGGTAGCTGTGAAGGTTGGCCTCCGCCATCTGTCGCGCCTAGCCCTACCTTCGCAAGCTCGGTGTTGTTCCGCGGCGGCACCGAGTCGGAATGCCGCGTAGATACTGGATTTCGCTTGATTCTTTGGCTCTGAGATGCTACATGAAAGAACATGCACATCTTCGAACGAGAAGTCAACGGCCATCGCTACCGTATTGCCGCGCAGTCGGTGTGGGACGCGGAGCGGGGCCGTTCCGTCGCACGCCAGGTCGTGCTGGGACCGGCCGAGCCGCCGCGAGTGGCGGATCTGAGCGCGACCCAGACGGTGGGCACGCGCGGGGTCGGCGACGTCGGAGCCTTGATCTGGGTGGCCGAGCAGCTGGACTTGGTCGGGCAGATTGATCGCGCGTGCGCAGGGGTTGGCGCCAAGGATGGCCCGTCGGTGGGTGAGTTGGCGGTGGCTGTGGCGATTCAGCGTGCGTGTGCGCCGGGACCCAAGTGCGAGCTGGGTGTTTTTCTGGACGCGAGTTTGCCGCGGCTGTCGTGTTTGCCGGGGTCCGCGTTCACCGGTCAGGCCTTTCATCGCGTCGCGCAGCAGGTGACCGATGAGCAGTTGGAGCAGGCTCAGGTGGCCATCGCGAAGGCCGCGGTGGCCCGCTTCGAGCTGTCCGCCGACGTGCTCGCGTTCGATACGACGAACTTCGATACCCACATCGACACGCAGACGCCCGGCGAACTGGCCCGGCGAGGCCACGCCAAGAGCAAGAGAAGTGACCTGCGTGTCGTAGGGCTTGGCGTCCTGGTCAGCGAGACCGGGCATGTGCCGCTGTTGTATCGGACGTATCCCGGCAACGGCTCGGACCAGGCCGTGCTCGCGGCGTGCCTGGGTGGGTTGGCGCAGTTGCACGAGGCACTCGACAGCGGTGAGGGCCGCGCGCGGCCGGCGCAGCGCACGGTGGTACGGGACGGCGGGTTTTGGAGCCCGCAACTGGAACTCGATCTCGATGCCGCCGGCTACTACAGCCTCATCTCGTTGCCACTGGGGCACAAGGCCGCAGAGGAGGCGCTGCAGATGGTGGCGCAGCGCGGTGCCATGAAGCCGCTGTCGGGCAAGCTCAGCGACGTGCGGGCGGCGCGGGTTCGGACCACGGTCGGCGAGTTGGACCGCACGCTCGTCGTGGTGGAGAGCCAGGAGTTGCTGGCGGGCCAGAAACGCGGGATCGCGACGGCACTGCGCAAGGCGAAGGTGGAACTGAGCACGCTGGAGGAGTTGGTCCAAAAGGGCCGCATCACGCGCAGCCGGCTGGAGCTGCGGGTCAAGAAGGCGCTCGCTCGGGAACACCTGTCGAGCTTCGTCGTGACCACCATCGCCGGCAGCGAAGCGGTACCGACCTTGCATTGGCACGTCGATGCCACGTTGCGCCGCGAACTGGAGAGAACACGGCTGGGCAGGCGGGTGCTGTGTACGGATCGGCACAACTGGAGCACCGGGCGAATCGTTTCCGCCTTCCGAGGACAGTGGAACGTCGAGGAGCTGTTCCGCAGGGCCAAGAAAGGCGGCGTGGTTCCCTGGGGACCGTCACACCAGTGGGCCGATGGATCGTTGCGTCTGCACACCTTCGCGACCGTGCTCGGCCTGATGCTCGTGAGCTTGGCGAAGATTGCCCTGCGGACCGACGCTTCGGCCCGTCGCATGATGGAAGGACTGGCCGAGATCAAGGTGACGTTGGTGAGGACGAAGACCGGGGCAGCGGGACGACGGCCAACGGCAATGCTGGCGCCGAAGCTCACGGCCGAGCAGCGCCGCGCCGTGAAGGTTTTCGAACTGCAGCGGTGGGGACCAACGTTATTTCATGTATGACCTGGGCGCCCGTTCAGCCACGATTGACGGGCAAGAACCGTCGATCCGGCCCCTTGCTTTGCGAAAGTAGCGCTAGGTGAGGCCAATTCAAGTAGCCATTGCGGTTGACACTGCGTCGAGCCGGTCGGTTCCGTGTCAACGCAAGTCAAGTCTGCATGCATGCCATCGCGTTCGAGCGTTAACGACTCGAGACCGGGCTCAAACTGCTGTCTGCATCCGCTTGCGTCAGGTCTTGGCAGAATTTGACAAATCCTATTCTCACGACGCTGACGGTCCTCCGGATAGCAAGAAAGCGCGTACAGGGTCGGCTGCGGGAAGCGATTGACACATCCTCTATTTGCCGAAAAGCGCCTTGTTTTTAGTGGTTTTCGGGAGATGGTGTTCGACCGTGGCCTGCTTCTGACAAATCCTATTCTTCTCGGGCATGCATGCCCACGTGCGTGGCCATAGGGCCTAGCGAAAGGAGACCATGGCAATGTCGATGGCAACCAGCAAAGGTTCGTCAATTCTCCGACCATTAACGTCATGAGCAAACACGCGCCGGGTCGTCGGCACCATGATGCCGTCAAAGTCCCGGTAGTTCGACGCATAATTTGCGCCGGTAGCGCCGCCCATGACGTCCACCGTGTAGTCATGGCGCCGCAGCAAACCATCCGGTCCAAAGTACGAAACCTGCTCACGCGAATGCGTATCGATGGAGCGTGGGAACGTTACTTTCAAGCGTCGCCATTGCTCACCGTCTTCATGCCACGGCAACAACTCCTCGGTGACTACACCAGGGTAGGTGTAGAGAAAAGGCGTACTGAAATAGGTCCACAGCGCATAACTGCAGAAGTATGCAGCATGAAGATCGTCCCAAGGCGTCTGCTGAACATGTCCGGCGAACGACGAACGCGGATTGTCGCGACTCTCGAGTACGCGGCCGTCTGTCGATTCGATGGCGACGCGTTCCGGGGTAAAAAAAGAGTGTCGGTCGGGCGCTTTGAAAGGCCGCAGTTCGACACGCTGGGCTTGCGTATCCATTGCGGCGACAACGTGCCTGAAAATATCCGGCTTCTGTTTGACATGCCAGATGCCGCCTGTGATCGACATTTCGGCTTCGAGCCCTCTGAATGCGTTCCAGCGTGCGAGGCCTCCATGAGCCTCGATAGCCAGCTTTAAAAGATCACTCGTCATATCGTTTCCTCTGTCATTGGTCTGCCCTGATGGCCGAGGCCGATCGCCTGTCCAATGCTCCTGACCAGGTTGGAGGCATCTCCTTATACAGAAGTCATGCGCCCTCGTTGCGTAGGGCCTGAATTGTGGCTGCAGCGTCCCTGGTTCGCTGCAAGCCGATCCAGAGCGTCTTTGCGCCGGGTTCGCCATCGCTCTTGCGGCCCAAGAAGCCACCCAGTGATGCAATCAGGCGAATTATTTGATTGAGCGTGGGTGGCTTTGGAGGGCGCGGCTTCTTCGCCAGCAGATAGGCACCCCGTATCTCGTCGGCATCAAAGAACAGCGACGCGTCCAGCTCGGGGCAGGTCCTGCCCAGGCGCATCAGTCGCGCAATACGCCACGAGACCACCATGTACAGCACAAGCGCACGTTCGACTCGGTCCATGTGCGAGAGCTGTAACGCTTCCACCTTGCAGCCGTTTTTCAGTACATGGAAGAACATCTCGATCTCCCATCTGGCCCGATACCAATCGATTAGCTCGATCACCGCATCAAGATCTTGCGCGTCCCGATTAGTCAGCAATCGCCACACCACAGGCTTCACGCCGGCCGGCGCGCCGCGTTCCGCGGCCACCAGGCAGGTGAGCGACAGTCCTTTGCGGCCTGGCAACATCACGCGTTGCGCACGCAGCTCCTGCCTGACTTCACGCGCCTTCTGGCCAGCACGCCCGGGCAAGATGAAGGCGATCTCGCCGAGCGCCTCGCTGGCCTCGACCGCATCCCACAGTTTGGCCTCGGCAGCGCCAAGGCTGCGGTTGTGTTGCGATCGGATCAACCAGTCAGCAGGCTGGCCTAACTCATCAGCCCGCTGCATCAACGCAGCAATGTCGCCTTCCCGATCCGCCACATAGACCAGCCGGGTCTGCAGCAGCGTTGCCGCCTGCTCGGCCACGCGCTCATAGCCTTCGATCCACCTCACGCTCTCCTTGATACCGCCGCGTTGCCCGTCCGCATCCTTTGGCTCACGTGCCCACATCCAGGCATCGACCACCCCCAGCGGCTCCCGATCCGGCGTAACCGCATAGGTCGCGTGAAGATACATCCCGCGTTGAACTTCATAGCTCAACGGCCCAGCCCCCTCCATCTCCTGGCCGTTAAAGTCAAGCTCGGTCGTATCGGCAAGGCATAGCACCACCGGAAATGGATGCATCCGCCCAGCCGTACGATCCCAATGCGGCTGCATCATGTCTCGCCACTCGACCTCTTCGTTGCCGAGAAATCGGTACGCACCCATGGTCTCGGCCCAGCCGTCGCATGCCCCCGGGATGCTCGCCGTCGGCTTGGCCGCAAACCGCTTCAGTAACTCCTTCGCGCGACGGTCCCGTCTTGGATCGCCAAGATCCAGCGCTTCAAATTCCTCGTCCACCCACGCTCCTGACTCGTTGCCCATTTGCTCTAGCGGGAAATCCAAGAGTAAACGCGAGTTCGCGCCGGTTTACAACCCCCCCCCCCTCTGCCTCGACATCCATCCACTTCTGCCTCGCACCATCGCTCTGGCCGGCGGTACTTCTGTATAAGGAGATGGGTTGGAGGGGCTGCTACGGCCTCCTTCAACGTGCGCGCAGTGCTGAATGGAGTCAGGCGACCAGAAGCGCTCGGCGGCGACGTAGTCGCGCTGGCAGCGAGTCACCCGGCCAGCACCGGCATGATCTGTGCGTTGAAGCCATTTGACCAAGTCGTGCTCACCGGGCCCCGGGTTGCCGCGGAACAGCTTGGCGCCTTCAACCAGAATCTCATCTGCATCGGTTCCGAGAACCGCCATCGTTTCGTCGATGAACGCTTCAAGCGGCATCGCCAGTTCGGCTTCGCGGCTGTTCATGAGGTCCGTGCGTACCCAGGGCGGCGCGATCTCCAGTACGCGAACCGTCGTGTCCCGCAGCATGAAACGTTGCGATAGGACGAACGAATGAAGCGCTGCCTTGGTCGAGGAGTACACGGCAGTCACAGCCAACGGCACGAATGCAAGCACCGAGCTGGTATAGGCGACGACCGCATCGTTCCTGGTCTTGAGATGATCGATCAGTGCGGACGTCATGCGGATCGGCCCCATCAGGTTGGTCGTGATAGTGGACACCATCAACGCGTCATCGATCTGTCCACCCGCCTAGTCCGGCTGCATGACGCCTGCGTTGTTGATCAGCACGTTGAGATCGGGATAGTCCGCGATCAACCGCGCCGCTACCCGCTCGATGCTGGCGGCATCGGTGATGTCGAGCTCGACCGCGGCCATCCCCGGGTTCGCCGCCACCACTTCGTCCAGATGGCTGCGCCGGCGGCCGGCGATGATGACGTTGTTGCCACGCCTGTGGAGCGCCTCCGCCAGCCCACGGCCAATGCCCGAACCGCCGCCCGTGATGAAGATCGTGTTGCCGGTGAGTTTCATGATCGTTTCCTTTTTGTGTTTCAGTGGGTGGTGCTTTCGCGGTCAGGCAGGGAATCGGTCGCCGAACATCGGCAGGCCGCTCACGGATTGCGTCTGGGTCGCCTCGTCCTGAAGGACGTCCCAGTGCTCGGCCAGCTTGCCGTCTTCGAATCGGACAACGTCCGCAGCAATCCACGCTGCGGGCCGGCCGTTGCCGGAGAAGCGACCATGTGCGATGACATAGTCGCCCTCGGCCATAATCAGGTGGTTCTCGTAGCGCAAGGTATCGGGAAGCGCGCGGATCAGATCGAATAGGCCTTCGCGTCCCGGTGCGATATGTGCGCTGTGCTGAGTATAGCGATCGGACCAGAATTGCTCTGCTGCAGCGTAGTCTCGCTTGTTGAAAAGGGTGTCGAACGCTTCCAGCACAATCGCCTTGTTCTGTTCAGGAGTAGTTTTAGTCACATCGCGATCCTTTTTGACGGATTGGGTGGCAACGCGGTCAGGCGTCGGTTGGGCCCTTGCTGCTTGGACGCTCAAGTCGAGTAGGCTATACTCAACACAATGGTGACTGACATTGTCTATGCGGTGAATTGTGGCGATTCGCGCCGGCCATGTCAATGGTGATCACCATTGTATTTTTCGACCAGGCTTATTGGGCCGTTGGCGGCCGAAGAGGGGAGGGAATGGGTGTATCCAAGCAACAGGCGGTTGAAAACCGGCGGGCGATCGTGGCGGCCGCCGAGAGGCTGTTCCGCGAGCGCGGCGTCGATGGGGTCGGGCTCGCCGAGTTGATGAAGGCGGCGGGCTTTACACAGGGTGGTTTCTACAACCACTTCAAATCAAAGGACGCGCTGGTTGCCGCAGTGATGGACAAGGCCATGGAGGATGGAGGAGATGCGTTTGTCTCCATCATCGAAAGCGCCAAGTCGGCTGATGCCGATCCGGTCAGGCAACAGATTCAGTGGTACCTGTCACCCGAGCATCGCGCGAATATCGATGCGGGTTGCCCCTTGTCGGGTTTTGTTGGCGACGCCCGCCGGCTCGGCGAAGCGGCGCGCGACGCCTACGCTGAAGGTCTCGCAGTGAACTTCGAACGATTCGCCAGAGTCATCGCAGAGACGGACGGGATCAGGGAAGGCAGCCGCAGGAAGGCGATCACGTTGTTTAGCCATATGGTGGGTACGCTATTGCTTTCGCGCGCTGTTGCCGACATTGACCCCGCGCTCGCGGATGAAATACTTGATGAGGGACGCCAGCATCTCCTCACGGCGGTGGATGCGTAGCCCGAAGCTCAATCGCGCGGCGGCGGCTGTCGGAATTCGACCTTGAGCGCTACTTCGCGCTGACCGGTACCGACTAGATCATTTGGGCACGCTGCCCCGGCAGTTGCTGCGATATGTTGGTGAACGACTTGGCTTGCCAACCCCGACGATCGCCTCCCTGCGGACTATCAATCAGCGCTACAAGACACAGTATGAGAATCAGGTAGCCTTGGCATCCGACTGTCTGGCAAGATCATCCAGCAGGGCTTTGGCCTCCTTCCAGTCGGCGAGGTCGAAGCCCTCGGTAAAGCTGCCATGGATATCAGCCAGCGTAGTGCGCGCGCTGCGTCCAATTTTCCTTGCAGGATCCGTAGCCTTGCGAGACTCAATGCTGCTTGCAGTTCCAACGATCTGGCACCCTGCGCACGGGCCACCGCAATTGCTTTGTGAAAGCACGCCTCAGCGTCGTTTTGGCTGGCTAGTGCAGAGGGGCTATCCTTTGATTGCCGGAGCAGAAGTTCGCCCTTGAGCCGATGTAGCTTCGCTTCGTCAACCTGCTCTCCAGTTTCTTCGGCCAGCGCGAGCGCCTCGGCCACCCGGTCAAGACCGGGGGGGATAACTCGCCAGTTGCCGTTCCCTTATCTTGCACCGCCGAAATCCGCGTGATCACCGGTTTGATCAATTGATCGACTCTCGAAATGTGCGTATTCGTTGATTTTTTCAATAAATCCTTTGTTAAAACAAAAATTGTGCAACCATGCTATGAGCATTGGTACAGTATCTTCAAATTCCACATTAGTTATATGGATAGAATCTAAATTCGTCAGCTCAATATCTTAGCATTGTACGAGCACCAATTTTCGACTTATGTCGCAAAAACGTGAGAGACGCCTTGCGGAGTAATTCTTTTACGCACAAACAAATAAAAATCAGCGATCATTACCGCATGCCCAGGTAACGGTGGGCCAAGAATTCATAGGTGCCGACCTCAACGGCAGTGGTACTCGAAAATTCAGCGCGTGCACGGTCTGCAAGGCCCCGAGCCGCAGCTTCCATAGCCAGTCCTTCCGTGGATACAGCGCACTCGTGCACTGTCCATATGCCGACTGGCTTCTTTCCGTTCATTGGTGTACCTACGATTGCCAATACTGAGGACGTCCAACACGTGACGGCTCCCAGCTTTGTGGGCAATTTTGGCCTGTGCGGCTGGATGGGGCACAGTTTGTCCGAACACGGACACTCCAGAGGGCACACCCAACAGCCATACATCTCGATCGCCAGGAGGCGGGGATACCGATCACGAAGCCCAATACACGGCGGTGGGATGATCGGGTCATGCGAGATGGCCGCATGCGCATTTACCAGCGGTTCAGTCGACAACACAGGCCCGTGGCAGCCTGCTCAGAATGCCAAAACAGAATCCACGGCCAGAGGTGGGGTGCGTGGGCGCAGCGACGAAAACGTTGCTGCGATGGTCAGGTTGCGTTTGCTCCACGCGCCAGGCTAGTCGGCGAAATCGCTAAAGGACGGAGCTATTGGATTGAACGCGTACGCAGGAGTGGCCGGGAGCCAAATTCGATCAGAAGTACAGGTGAATTCGGTTGTTGCGTGACACAAACTGCTTTGTATAAATATTGGAAGGCGTGCGGAATACGGCGACCTAGCGGGCGCGGGATTCATTAGCGCTCTTGGAAACCGGCGACGCAGGCCACCCCACGACGATAGTTGTGCCGGGCACTACTCAGGTGGGACGTGACCAGGACTACTTTCCTCTGCGAGTAGCAATTGGTAAGTCCGGCGCCATGCCCGAGGAGACGGACCTGTTGATCGATCAGGTACGGGCTATCTCGAACAACCGATTGATGGGGGGCGCTGCAGTTGCGAACCTATCCCGCGCCGACATCAAACGAGTGGAGGAGGCGCTGAAGCTGCTCCAGTGCCTATGACACCTCACCGAGCGGTGGAGGGGCGCCGTCAGTACAATCGTTTTTGAGACGGGGGAGGCGGGGATCCCGGCCTTCCCCCCATCGGAACCCCGCGCATGCGGGGTTTTGGCTTTTCAGAGCCGCATCCCGCCGACAACACCGGCACCAACACCGACCCAGCGACAATCCCCACCGTTGACACCCGTGCAGGAGAGCGTGCAAAAGATGGGGAGGCTCCCAGGGAGGGCCGCTCGAGCATCTGGGCGCGGCGCCGGCTTCGTGTGGGGTACGCCGATGGGTATCGCAACGGTGGGAGCAAACCATGCGGTTCATCATCGAAGCAAGGTTGGCCGACGAGGACAGCGACACGGTCAATGACGGTGACGGAGTTCTGGCCGTGGTTGAGCGCCGTGACTGCAGTCTTGCCCAACTGGGCCTGACCCTCGCGGAGGGGCGGTCGCTGCTGGCCAAGGTGCAGGCCGAGCTGGTTTCGAAACAGGTGGAGGGGCGGCTCTCGGGCCAGACCCATTGGTGGCGCTGCGGCGCGGCCTTGAGCCACAAGGACAGTCGCTCGACGGTGCTGCGTACCGTGTACGGCAAAGTGACGGTGAAGAGTCCGCGGCTGTGGTCGTGTGCCTGTCAGCGGACTGCGCGAACGCCGCGGCGTGTGGTGCACCCCTTGTCCAAAGCCATGACCAACCGCGCCACGCCGGAGCTGGAATACCTGCAGGCGAAGTAGGCAGCCCATCTGCCGTACCGGCAGGCCACGGCCATGCTCAAGGAAGTGCTGCCGCTGGACAAGGGTATTTCGTTCAGCGCCACCCGGGGTCGGATTCGCACGCTTGGAAAACAGCTCGACGCTGACATCGAGCGTGACATCGCGAAGCTGCCCCAGGCCGTTGCAGACGCACAGGTTCGCGAATCCAGCCATGTCGCCGCCGTGAGCGTCGACTCGGCGTGGCTGCGGCATTGCAACTCGTGAGGTGGAGTAAAGATGCTCCCTCTAGGCCTTACAAAAAGACGTTGTATAGCGCCAGGATAAGACTGGGAATGGGGGAAGTACCGAAGTATGGGCGGAAACCATTCGCTGGATTCCAGAGGGTTCGACTCCCTCCCGGCAAAGCCTAACCAGCAGCCGCGAAGCGAGCTTTGCATGCGAGTGCGGTAACGCACTACTTGAAGCGTAAGCAGCAGGTACTAAAGCCGTGTGATTGAGCCTCGATATCTTAAGCGCAGGGTGTCTTCATTCTTACAACAATGGGGACTGCACTGTTTGGTCGACTTGGTGAGACCAAACAGACCAGCCGGGGTCTGAGAGCCACCCCTTTCAAGGTGACGAAAATTAGGGCACCCTCCGTGTTCTCGAACAGAAACCGGAGTCAATGTCGTGGTACTGGACGCAGTGGTGGAACGCTTTCTCGAACACAGCCCGATCAGCGTGATGGCGCGCCTGGGGTTGCAACGCGCCCTTGATCCGGCCTGGATCGACGAGTTGTTCGAGCAAGAGCGTGAAACGCAGTACACGCGGGAGTTATTGTTCTCGACGACGGTGGAAATCATGTCGCTGGTCGCCGTGGGGCTGCGCCCGTCGGTGCATGCGGCAGCCAAGGCCAGTCCGGCGCTGCCGGTTTCCATCACCGCGCTGTACGACAAGCTCAGCCGGACCGAGCCGGGGCTGGTTCGTGCCCTGGTGCAAGGCAGTGCGCAGCGGTTGGGGCCGGTCGTGCAACCGATGTTGCGCAAGCAGTCGCCATCGGTGAATGGCTATCGCCTGCGCATCGTGGATGGCAGCCATTTGCCTGCGAGCGAAAAGCGCCTGAAACCATTGCGGGGGTTTCGGGGTGCGGCCTTGCCAGGGCAGTCATTGGTGGTCTATGACCCGGACACGGCGATGATCGTCGATCTGGTGCCCTGTGAAGATGCGCATGCCCAGGAGCGGGCCATCATGGAAACCCTGCTCGCATCGGCCCAGCCGGCCGAACTGTGGATCGCCGATCGCAACTTCAGCACCCGGGCGATTCTTGCCGGGTGGCAGCGTCGCGGCAGCGCCTTCATCGTGCGGGAGCACGGCCGCAATCCGAGCCCCAGCGAGCTGGAGCCGTTACGCGAAATGGGCCGGGTCGAAACCGGCATCGTGTACGAGCAAGCGGTCAGCATCCCAGATGAATCGAACGCGCCGCTGGTGCTGCGGCGCATCGAGCTGCGTCTGGATGGCGCCACCGAGGATGGTGACACCGTCATCCGCCTGCTGACCAATGTCCCGGCCGCCCATCTGACGGCCGAGGCAGTCGCCCGGCTATACCGGCGACGCTGGAGCATAGAGAATCTGTTTCAGCGGCTGGAATCGGTGCTCAATAGTGAGATTCGTTCGTTGAGCCAACCGCGCGCGGCGCTGCTGGCCTTCGGCGTGGCGGCGCTCGCGTATAACGTACTGAGCGTGATTGCGACTGCGGTGAGAATCCGGCATGAGCTGGATACCAGCGACATCGAGCTCTCACCGTATTACCTCGCCAGCGAAATCCGGGCAACTTATGCCGGCATGATGATCGCGGTGCCGCCCGAGGTGTGGCAGGCCTATGACCTCCTCACCCCAGCTCAGCTCGGTCGCGAGTTGATCAGGATGGCGACGCACGTTGATCCCCGCGCGATGCGCAAACATACGCGGGGACCGAAAGCGCCGAAGAAGAAAGGCTATGTGGCCGGATGCATAGCACGGCGGCATGTTTCTACCGCCCGTGTCATCAAGGCTGGACGTGTCGTCTAATCACCTTGAAAGGGGTGGGTCTGAGAGCAGGGCAAAGGTACAGGATGGAATCCCCAGAAACCTGGGCGATCCTGTAGTCGACCAATCCGGGAAGCCGATGGCGCGAGGCTATAAACGGGCCGGGCTCTTGCAGGGGCTTGCACGGCAAGAGAGCGAACATGCAAGAGAGGATTGGGGCGGAGGAGCGAATAAATAAGTGACTCCGTATTCGCTACAGGAAGTCTTAGTGCCTTCGTAGTACCGTTGACGCCGGGGAACGCTGTTCAGGCGGACCCGGTCGAGGAAAGGGAGGCACCATCGTTGTTGTTTACAGAACCGTTCACGGGAAACACGGGAGGTACATTGAAACCGGAAAGCGTGTCAACGAAACAGGAACGGATAGCCATGCTGGCAAGGAACAATCCGGCCATGGCACTCACGTCGCTAAATCAGTACCTCGACTACGAGTGGGTCAAATACGCCTACGACTGCACGCGCAAGGATGGTGCGGTTGGCGTGGATGGCCAGACGGGGGAAGAATACGCTGCCAACCTGGAGCAGAATCTTCTCAGCCTGATCGACCGGCTCAAGTCGGGCAGTTACCGGGCGCCACCGGTTCGTCGGCATTTCATAGAAAAAGCCGATGGAAGCTTGCGTGGACTCGGCATTCCTTCCTTTGAAGATAAGGTAGCTCAACGTGCCGTTGTGATGCTGATGGAGCCGATCTACGAACAGGACTTTATGGACTGTTCGTTCGGGTTCAGATCGGGTCGTAGCGCGCATGGAGCACTGGCAGCGATAAGGGAGGCAATTGTGATGCGGGGTGGGCGATGGGTGCTCGACGTGGACGTACGAAAGTACTTCGACAGCATCGATCGGGCCAAACTGAGAGAGCTTCTAGCCAGAAGGATCACGGATGGGGTGGTGAGGAAACTGGTTGATAAATGGCTAAAGGCGGGAGTGCTGGATCAGGGGCAACTGTCGTATCCCGAAGCCGGTACGCCCCAGGGTGGTGTGATCTCACCAATGCTCAGTAACGTTTATCTGCATTACGTGCTGGACGAATGGTTTGTGGAGGTGGTGCGGCCAAGGCTGCGCGGTCCGGGCAATCTGGTGCGTTTTGCCGATGACTTTGTGATGCTGTTTGCATACAGGGAAGACGCGGAGCGTGTTCTGGAGGTGCTCGGCAGGCGAATGGGGAAGTACGGATTGGAACTTCATCCGGACAAGACGAGAATGGTCGATTTCCGGTTCAAGCCAAAGTCAGTGGGCGATGGGCGGGAAAAGGCATTAGCGACGACGTTCAACTTCCTTGGGTTCGTTCATACATGGGTGAAGTCGCGGTTTGGCAAACCTGTGGTGAGGCAACTGACCGCAAAAGACCGCGTGGCACGCGCCCACAAGGCATTCAATGAGCAGATAAGAGCAATGCGGCATTGGAGGGTACGCGAGCAACACCAGAGGATCTGCCGAATGCTAAATGGGCATTTCGCCTACTTTGGCATCAGTGGTAACTTCCAGCGACTCTCGACCCTGAAATTCAAGGTGGAGCTTCTCTGGCGCAAGTGGTTATCACGAAGGTCGAATGCAAGCTACATCACCTGGAAAGCGTTCAGGGAAATCCTGAACAGGTTTCCACTGCCGAAGGCCAGAATCATTCACCCATATCGCAAGAAGGCAAGTCCGTGAGCGAATCTGGACGATGAAGAACCTAGTGCCTTAATTGGGCTCGCTGGGGTCTGTGAGGGATGCGGGCGGTAACGCCCGTGTCTACTCGGAAATCAGATAGTTAGCGATTTCTGCGTTAGCCTCCGTACTAACATTGCTACGATTTTGCCAGTAGTGATCTTGGTACTATCCGGCGGCGCGACGTAATGTTGGAACTATCGCTGTTCCGTCGCTTAGTACTTAAACAGGGGTTTAAGGCGCCGCGACAGTTCGAAGGGACGCGATGCTGCAATCCCTGCGGCATAGAAGGCGCCCCCCAATTCGGCCACTCCCACTTCGCCCACTGTCACGCAGAAATGGGTACGGCGTCAGCCGTAGGTGCGATGCTCCAAATGGGCTGTGTTGCTTCGGCGGGCTTACCTGCGTCACACCCGCGATGTTCTCAGGGAGCGGTCAGCCGTGCCTTCTGTGCGGCCAGGATACCTGCCACGCAAAGAAGGGCGGGGTGGTCATCGACGTAGTGCTGTCGTGGCAAAGGTGTCTCACTTCCCGTCGGCGCACGCGCGCCTTCTTCTTGACACGGTTTAACCGTCGTTGTGTGCGACCTGCGACTAGCCTGACCGTCCCTGCGCAGCCAGCTCCTTGATCTGCTCAACGACCTCCGGATTTGCGAGAGTGGACACGTCGCCGGGGTCTTGCTGATTTGAGATCGCTGCAAGTACGCGCCGCATGATCTTTCCCGAACGTGTCTTGGGCATATCGGGAACGATAACGACCCTACGCGGCCGCGCGATTGCCCCGATCTGGGAAACCACGGATGCCGAAACCTTGTTCGCGATCTTCGAGGAGGGGGCCAGTCCCGGCTTCAGCGACACGTAGAGGTCGGGCACCTTGCCCTTGAGCTCGTCCGCGACCGGAACCACAGCCGCCTCGGTGACATCGGACACGAGAAGAGCAGCAGACTCGATTTCTTTGGTGCCGAGGCGATGGCCTGCGACGTTGATCACGTCGTCAATGCGGCCGAGGATGCGAAAGTAGCCATCCGCGGCCTGCATCGCGCCATCACCGGCCAGATAAGGCCAGTCCCGCCAGTCCTTGCTCTTGGGGTCCTTGCAATAGCGCGCGTAGTACTGGCTCACGTATCGATCTGGATCCTTCCAGACCGTCTGCAATACGCCTGGCCACGGGTTGCGGATACAAATGTTCCCCGCCTTGCCAGACCCGCCCGGGAGTTCTTTGCCTTCCTCGTCGAAGATCACCGGATGAATGCCCGGAATGCCGGGTCCCGTGCTGCCTGGCTTCATCTTGTGGATCGCCGGCACTGTGCTGCAGAGGAATCCGCCGTTTTCGGTTTGCCACCAGGTATCCACGATGACCGCCTCGCCTTTGCCAACCACCTTGTGATACCACTTCCAGACCTCGGGTTCGATCGGCTCGCCCACGGTAGTCATGTGCTTGAAATGGTGGTTGTGCTTCGTGGGTTCGTCGGGCCCGTTGCGCCGCAGCGCCCGGATCGCCGTAGGCGAAGTATGGAAGATGTTGACGTCAAGGTTCTCCGCGATACGCCATGGCCGGCCGGCGTCCGGATAGGTCGGAACGCCTTCGTACACGACCGTGGAGGCGGCAAGCGCAAGTGGGCCATAGACAATGTAGGAATGGCCCGTGATCCAGCCGATGTCCGCCATGCACCAGTAGACGTCCTCGGGATGAATGTCCTGGATGTACTTCGATGTCCACGTGACATAGGCGAGGTAGCCGCCGGTGGAGTGCTGGCAGCCCTTTGGCCGCCCAGTCGTGCCGCTTGTGTACATCAGGAAGAGCGGTGCCTCTGCCGGCATCTGCACGGCGTCTACGCGCCTGCCACGGTACTTGGCAAGGACATCATTGATGACGACATCACGTCCCTCCACAAGCTTTGTGGGGCTCGAGTACTTGCCCGGGTAGCGCTGCCAGACCAGTACTTTGTCGATCTGGTGGCCGGCACTGGTGGCTTGCGCGACCGCGATGTCAGCCTTTTCCTTGTGGTCGAGCAACTCGCCGGCGCGGTGGTAGACATCCATGGTGATCAGCAGGCGGCTCTCGGAATCGACGATGCGGTCCGCGCAAGCCTTTCCACTGAATCCGCTGAAGACCTGCGAGTGAATCACGCCGAGTCGCGCACAGGCAAGCATGGTGATAGGCAACTCAGGCACCATCGGCATATGCAGGGTCACTCGGTCGCCCGCATTCAGCCCAAAGGATTCGCGCAAGAGCGCTGCCAGTTCGTTTACGCGTACGAAGAGGTCTTGATAGGTAAGGTGCTGTACTGTTTCACTCTCGGGCTCGGGAACGAAGTGGATAGCTGTCTTGTTCTTGTGGCTGGCGATGTGACGATCCACGCAGTTATAACAGGCGTTGATCCTGCCTCCGACAAACCAGCGCCAGAACGGCGGATTGCTGGCGTCCAGGGTTGTCTCCCAGTACTTGTACCAGTCGAGCAGGTCCGCGAACTCTTTGAAGCACTCTGGAAAATGTTCGAGGGAAAAGCGCTCGAAGATGCGCGCGTCGGTCAGATTGGCCTGGGCGATGAACTGGCTGGACGGCGAGAAATAGTCCTCCTCGGGCCAATGGACCGCAATTTGTGCCTCGGAAATATCAGCTGTCTGCTGCTCCGTGGCATGGCGCGGCGACTTGTCTTCTGACATGACCATTCCCCTTTCAGCTTTCATAGACGCCGATGGAGGCAACCTTGGAGCCACCTGCCACGTCCGGAAGCGCCGCAGTGCCGCGATTCCGGCCCTGTCGGCACGTAAGCGTGACATCTGAAACTACTATGTAAATATTAAGTGCAGGGGTGCCGAGTTGCCAGGCCAACGGAACTAACCTGCTCGGGGCAAAGTGGCCTTTTTTTTTCCATTAGGATTTACCGGGCAAGGCGCCAGCGCGTCGGACTTTGCTTGCAGCAACCCGTGAGCTAGATTTTGATTGGTGCAATGGAGACTAGGAGATGGCGATGGATCTTCTCGTGGAACGCGTGGATGTGTGGGCAGCACCCATACCAGACAGACCCGGCGGCCTCGCGGAAGTGCTGGCGACATTGCGCGACGCGGGCGCGGATCTGCAGTTCATCATCGCCCGCCGTACCGCAGTTGATCCCGGCAAGGGTGTAGTGTTCGTTACGCCGCTACAGGGTGACAGGGAAGTTCGCGCGGCTGCACAAGTCGGGTTCAATGTTACTCACAGCCTTCACACCCTTCGGGTCATCGGCCCGGACCGACCCGGCATCGCGGCGGAGTTGACTCAGCGGCTTGCTGCCAGCGGGGTCAATCTGCGCGGCTTCTCGGCCTCCGTGCTTGGAACACAGTTTGTCGTGTTCGTGGGACTGGACTCACTGGAGGACACCAATAAGGCTGAAGAGATCCTGACGAAGGCTTGAAGGGCCCGGTCGGCTGTGCTTGGGGAGACCTCGCCAGTGTGGTATCGACGCGCCCGTCGCAGGCTTTCCCCAAGACATTTCGTCGAGCTTCCAGCCGGACGCTCCATCGGACGTGCGAGCCGCCGCGTTGTGTCGACCGCGAACGATGGCTCGGTGCGGCAGGCAATGATGCATGGGGCCGATGGAGTGGCAAATAAACGCAATTAATCACCTGCGCCTCTGCCAACATGACCGTCCCTTGTTGGACATCGATCCCTACGAGGGCATCCCGCTATCGTGTTCCACCAGGCGATCGTGCAGTTGTCGAAGTCGCAGATCATCATGGATACGATCCGCAACATCTTCATCCATGTGCGGGCGATCCGGAAGATGACGATTTCACAGAGCGACCGAGCGGCGCGCTCGATCGTCGATCACCTGCGCATCATCGAGGCGTTGGAGAAGCGCGACACCGAACTGGCCGAGCGGCCGGTGCGGCAGCACTCGTTGGACCTGGCCGACTACGTAGAGAAGCACTGCGATTTTCTCGATTGAACTGCCGTAAGAGGGCAGTCGCTACCGATCAGAACGGCGGACTTGATCCGCCGTTTGCTTTTGGTCTTAGCTTGGTGCCTTGTATTTTGGTATGTGATATATCAATGCAACTGGCGCAATATCATCCGGCAATTCACTTCTTTCTCCACTTTGATGCTTCCTTGCTTCCGTTAGCCTAGGTCGCACAAAGCCTAGCGCCCGGACGGTGTCCTGACTACCACTGTTGGTATTGCTGCGTTGCAGCGACGAAAGTTCGAGGCAGAGTAGGAAAATAGCTTGCCGTTACCTGATATATCACATACCGTATGTCATCAAGCCCGGTCGAACGGACCGGCAGAGGTTGAAGCAAGGGGACAGCCCCCACGCACCACGAACACGAGTCCAGCGAGGAGACCAAGCATGTCCGAAGTCGTAGCGAAGCGGGCCGAAAGCACCACCGCGGAAGACACCAATATCTGGGTGGACCCGGCCGAGTACGCATCGGGGACCAAGAACCAGACCATGTACAAGTAAGCGGACGCCATCAAGAGAAGAGGAGACATCGCCATGGAAAGAAAAGCATTGGAAGGCATCCGTGTGCTGGACATGACGCACGTCCAGGCAGGCCCTTCGGCCACGCAGCTGATGGCATGGATGGGCGCCGACGTGATCAAGGTGGAGATGCCGGGCCGTGGTGACATCACCCGCAGCCAGCTGCGCGACGTGCCCAACGCCGACAGCCTGTACTTCACCATGCTCAACAGCAACAAGCGCAGCCTGACGCTGAACATGAAGACGCCCGAAGGCAAGGCGCTGCTCGAAGACCTGGTTCAGCGCAGCGATGTGCTGATCGAAAACTTCGGCCCCGGCGTGCTGGCGCGTGCCGGCTTTGACTGGGACCACCTGCAGGACCTGAACCCGCGCCTGATCTATGCATCGATCAAGGGCTTCGGCCCCGGTCCGTACCAAGACTGCAAGGCGTATGAAAACGTGGCGCAGTGCATGGGCGGCTCTGCCTCCACCACCGGCGACGCCGCTGGCGTGCCGACTGTTACCGGCGCCCAGATCGGCGATTCGGGTACCGGCGTGCACTGCGTGGTCGGCATCCTGGCCGCGCTGCTGCAGCGCGAGCATTCGGGCCGCGGCCAGCGCGTGGAAGTCGCCATGCAGGATGCGGTGCTGAACCTGTGCCGCGTGAAGCTGCGCGACCAGCAACGGCTCGATGCCGGCCCGCTGCGCGAGTATCCCAACGAGCAGTTCGACGATCACGTGCCGCGCGCCGGCAACGCGTCGGGCGGCGGCCAGCCCGGCGCCGCGCTGCGCTGCTCGCCGGGTGGTCCCAACGACTACGTCTACGTCATCGTCCAGCCGCAGGGCTGGGAGCCGCTGATGCGCCTGTGCGGACGGGAGGACCTGGTCACCGATCCGGAGTTCGCCTCGCCGGAAGTACGCCTGAAGAAGCTGGGGGAGTGCTTCGGCATCATCGAGCAATGGACCCTGGGCCGGACCAAGTTCGAAGTGATGAACGCGCTCAACGAGGTGGACGTGCCGTGCGGCCCGATCCTGTCGATGAAGGACCTGATCGAGGACCAGTCGATGTACGAGCGCGGCTACCTCGTGGAGCTGGAGCACCCGACGCGCGGCAAGTACGTGCAGCTGGGCTCCCCCATAGCGCTGTCCGACTCCCCGGTGAAGGTGGAGCGCGCCCCGCTGCTGGGCGAGCACACCGAGGAAATCCTGGAGTGGCTCGGCCGCACGCCGGCCCAGATCGCCGCGATGAAGCTGGCCGGCGCCGTCTGAGCGCCCGCTGTCCTTCCCCTGTCTCTCATACTGAGCGGGCACGCCTGGCGCGTGCCCGCCGGAGGAGTTCGTGCTGTGCAATCCTGGATTCGTTTCCGCCGTGCCGACGGCAGCGTCGGCCATGGCCGCACGGAAGGTCCCGGCAGTGACCGCGTTGTCGAATACGACGGCCCGGGCTATGGCGATGCCCGCCCCACCGGCGCCATCCACAAGCTAGGCGAGCTGCACCTGCTCGCCCCGTGCGAGCCCGGCAAGGTCGTGGCGCTGTGGAACAACTTCCACGCGCTGGCGCGCAAGCTGGAAAAGCCGGTGCCGACCCATCCGCTGTTCCTGATCAAGCCGGCCACTTCGCTGGCAGGCCCCGGCGACGCCGTGGAGCGCCCGCGCAGCTATGACGGCAAGATCGTCTACGAGGGCGAGCTCGGCATCGTGATCGGCAAGAAGACGCGCAACGTGTCGGTGGCCGAGGCGGCGTCGCACATCTTCGGCTACACGATCGTCAATGACGTGACCGCCGCCGAGCTGATCGCGGCGGACCCCAATTTCCCACAGTGGACACGTGCCAAGGGCTTCGACACCTTCGGTTGCATCGGCCCGGCCATCGTGCCCGGCTTCAACTGGTGCGCCGCCAGCGTGACGACGAGGCTGGACGGCGTGGAGCGGCAGAACTATCCGCTCTCGGACATGATCTTCACTCCGGAGGAACAGGTGAGCCGCATCTCGCAGGACCTGACGCTGATGCCGGGCGATGTGATCGCCGTCGGCACGTCGCTGGGCGTGGGCTCGATGAAGGATGGCGCGGTGGTGGAGGTGAACATCGAAGGCATCGGCTCGCTGGTGAACCACGTGCGCGGGTAATCGCCCAACAATCTGAGGGAAAGCCATGCCAATGACAATTGGTGTACCCCGGGAGGTACATCCCGGGGAGCGGCGCGTTGCCGCGACGCCCGATTCGGTCAGGGAACTGATCAAGCTCGGTTATGAGGTGGCGGTGGAATCCGGCGCCGGCCAGCAGGCCTCGTTCTCGGACGAGGCGTATCGGGCCGCCGGGGCAGCCATCGTGGATGCCGCCAGCCTGTGGGCATCGGTCGACGTAGTCATCAAGGTGTGCCCGCCACAGGTGCATCCGAGCCTGGGCGTGGAAGAGGCGGCGCTGCTCAAGAAGCATGCCGCGCTGATCAGTTTTGTCTGGCCCGCGCAGCAGATGACGCTGCTGGAACGGCTGTCGCAGCGCGGTGCCACGGTGCTGGCCATGGATTGCGTGCCGCGCATTTCGCGCGCGCAGAAGCTCGATGCGCTCAGCTCGATGGCCAATATGGCGGGTTACCGCGCGGTGATCGAAGCCGCGCACGCATTTGGTCGTCCATTCGCCGGGCAGATCACGGCGGCGGGCAAGATCCCGCCTGCGCGCGTGCTGGTGATCGGTGCCGGCGTGGCGGGCCTCGCGGCCATCGGCGCGGCGCGCAGCCTGGGCGCGGTGGTGCGCGCCTTCGATACGCGGCCCGTGGTGCGCCAGCAGATCGAAAGCCTTGGTGCTGAATTCCTCACGGTGGAAATCGAGGAAGACGGCAACGGCGGCGGCGGCTATGCGAAGGAGATGAGCCCGGCATTCATCGAGGCCGAGATGAAGCTCTTCGCCGAGCAGGCGCGCGAGGTGGACATCATCATCACCACCGCGCTGATCCCCGGCAAGCCTGCACCACGCCTGCTGGAAGCAGATACGGTGGCGCTGATGCATCCGGGCAGCGTGGTAGTAGATCTCGCTGCGGAGCAGGGAGGCAACTGCGTGCTGACCGTGCCCGGTGAATCGGTGACGCACCAGGGGGTAACGGTGGTTGGCTACACCGACCTGCCCAGCCGCATGGCGGCACAGTCGAGCCAGCTCTACGCCACCAATATCCGGCACCTGCTGACGGAGCTGACGCCCGGCAAGGACGGCCAGCTCGTGGTCGACATGGATGACGAAATGATCCGTGGCGCCACGGTGCTGCACCAGGGCGACGTGACTTGGCCGCCGCCGCCGCTCAAGACGTTGCCGCCGCCTGCGCCCGCGGCGGAGGTGCCCGCACCGGCCGAACCCGCCGAGCCGCCCAGCCGCACCGGCACGACGCTGATCGCGCTGGTCATTGGCGCGATTGCGCTGCTCGGACTTGGCGCCGTGGCACCACCGGCTTTCATGGCGCACTTCACGGTATTCGTGCTGGCCATCTTCGTCGGCTACCAGGTCGTGTGGAACGTGACCGCCGCACTGCACACGCCGCTGATGAGTGTGACCAACGCGATCAGCGGAATCATCGTGGTCGGCGCGCTCGTGCAGCTCGGCAAGCTGTCGCTGGTCACCGCCATCATCGCTGGCGCGGCGGTGCTGATTGCCACCATCAACATCGCGGGCGGCTTCCTGGTGACGCAGCGCATGCTGAAGATGTTCCAGCGCGACTGAGGAGACAGACATGCCTTCGGGAATCAGCAATATTGCTTACCTGGGCGCCAGCGCGCTCTTCATCCTCAGCCTGAGCGGGCTGAGCCATCCGGCTACGGCGAAGCGCGGCAACCTGCTGGGCATCGCCGGCATGGCGATCGCCGTGCTGACCACGATACTGGCCGGCAGCCCAGACGGGGTGCCCATCATCATCGGCGCGATGGTGCTCGGCGCGGGGGCCGGCGCGCTGCTGGCGCGGCGTGTCGAGATGACGCAGATGCCGGAACTGGTGGCAGTGCTGCACAGCTTCGTCGGCCTGGCCGCGGTGCTGGTGGGCTATGCCAGTTACCTCGATTCGCCCGCGCTCGCCGGCGCGGAAAAGGCGATCCATGAGGTGGAGACCTACCTCGGCATCCTCATCGGTGCGGTGACGTTCACGGGTTCCGTGATTGCTTTCCTCAAGCTGCGCGGCACACTCGGCGGCAAGCCGACACTGCTGCCGGGGCGCCACCTGCTCAATGCGCTGGCGCTCGTGGTATGCGTGGTGCTGGGCTACCAGCTTCTCAACGCGCCATCGGTGCAGGACGGGCTGGTGCCGCTGGGCGTGATGACGGTGATCGCACTGCTGGTGGGCGCGCACCTGGTCGCGGCCATCGGCGGCGCCGACATGCCGGTGGTGGTGTCGATGCTGAACAGCTATTCGGGTTGGGCCGCGGCGGCGACGGGCTTCATGCTCGGCAACGACCTGCTCATCATCACGGGTGCGCTCGTGGGCTCGAGCGGCGCCATCCTCAGCTACATCATGTGCAAGGCCATGAACCGCAAGTTCCTGTCGGTGATCCTGGGCGGCTTCGGTGCCACGCAGGCCAAGGGCGCGGCGACGGAGCAGGGCGAAGTACTCCCGGTGTCGAGTGAGGAAGTGAGCGCGCTGCTGAAGGACGCGAACGAGGTGATCATCGTGCCCGGCTACGGCATGGCGGTGGCGCAGGCACAGGGCACCATCAGCGAGATCGCGCGTCGGCTGAAGGCACAGGGCGTCAACGTGCGCTTTGGCATCCATCCGGTGGCCGGCCGTCTTCCCGGGCATATGAACGTGCTCCTGGCCGAGGCGCGCGTGCCGTATGACATCGTGCTCGAGATGGAGGAGATCAACGACGACTTCGAGCACGCCGATGTCGTCCTGGTGGTCGGCGCCAACGATATCGTTAACCCGGGGGCGCTCGAAGACCCCGCCAGCCCCATCGCCGGCATGCCGGTACTCGAAGTCTGGAAGGCGCGCACCGTGGTGGTCTCCAAGCGCAGCATGGCCGCCGGCTATGCGGGCGTCGACAACCCCTTATTTTACAAGGAGAACACGCGGATGTGGTTCGGCGATGCCAAGGGCAGCGTAGATGCCTTGCTGCGCCAGTTGGAGGAGATTCCTGCCTGAGTACCGCCCCAACCCGCCGCAATCAATACCGATGACTCCGATGACCTATGTATCAATTTGCAGTCATGCGGCGGCTGGGCCTCAAATTGATGCGGAATCCGCAATATATAAATGATCGTAAATAGATACGATAAAAAAGTTTAAGCCTGACCGAATTAAGCATCGGGTAGCATCAATCCCCGGAGTTACGTGCCGCAATGTCAGGCGCCGATCTAGTTGTGAAGAAGGGTTCCGAAACATAGAGACCCGAGCCGTCCCGACGAGGACGCATGAAAAAGCACTAGGAGACAGTAGATGGCGCATCAAGAAGCGGTAGCCTCGACCGGTGACGGACGTGGGCTGCAGAATCGTTGGTTCCAACTGGCCGTAGGCGTGGTTTGCATGGGACTGGTGGCGAACCTGCAATATGGCTGGACCCTCTTTGTGTCCCCGATGGACGCCAAGCATCACTGGGGCGCGTCCGCGATCCAGGTGGCGTTTTCGATATTCATCGTGACTGAAACGTGGCTGGTCCCGCTGGAGGGCTGGCTGGTGGACAAGTTCGGCCCGCGGCCGGTGGTGGCGGGCGGCGCGATCTGCGCGGGTCTGGCGTGGGTGATGAATGCGTATGCGACGACGTTGCCGGAGCTGTACGCGGCGGCGGTGATCGCGGGCATTGGCGCCGGCGGCGTGTATGGCACGTGCGTCGGTAATGCGCTGAAGTGGTTCCCGGACAAGCGGGGTCTCGCGGCGGGTCTGACGGCGGCGGGTTTCGGCGCTGGCTCGGCGATCACGGTGATCCCGATCGCGAACATGATCCACAGCGCCGGGTATGAAAAAGCCTTCCTGACGTTCGGGATCCTGCAGGGCGTGGCGATCTTCGTACTGGCGCTGCTGCTGGTGAAGCCGCGCGCGCCGAAGGGCGCGGTGGCGGCGAAGGCGGTGCTGACGAGCCCGGTGGAGTTCACGCCAGGTCAGATGGTGAAGACGCCGGTGTTCTGGCTGATCTATGTGTGCTTTGTGGCGGTGGCGGCGGGCGGGATCATGGCGACGGCACAGCTTGGCCCGATCGCGAAGGATTACGGCTTTGCGTCGATGCCGGTGACGATGCTGGGCATGACGCTGCCGTTGCTGACGATGACGCTGTCGATCGACAACGTGTGCAACGGTTTTACACGGCCGCTGTGCGGGTTCCTGTCGGACCGGTTTGGTCGCGAGAACACGATGTTCGTGATCTTCATCGGCGAGGGGCTGGCACTGCTGGGGCTGATGCAGTTTGGTCAGAATCCCTATGCATTCATGTTCTTTGCGGCGCTGACATTCCTGTTCTGGGGCGAGATCTTCTCGATCTTCCCGGCGTTGTGCGCGGACACGTTTGGCAGCAAGTTTGCGGCGGCGAATGCGGGCACCTTGTACACAGCGAAAGGGACGGCGGCGATCCTGGTGCCGCTTGCATCGGTGCTGTCGGCGCAAGGGGGCTGGGATGCGGTGTTCACGGTGGCGGCGGTGGTAACGATCGCGGCGGGGGTGTCGGCCAAGCTGGTACTGGCGCCGATGCGCAAACGGTTCATCACGGGCCATTCGGAGGCGCCCATGCCGGTGTCAGACTTGGGCTTCCTTGCGAGCGCATCGGCCAGGCGCGGTGATTAGGCCGGGCATCACTGTATCTGTAGTGATGTATTGAGTTTTTGGCGGCCAGGCGCAGGTGCAGGTGCCTGGCGCAGGGAAGCTCGAGAAGGTGAGGACCTCGGCAAGGCATTTTGGAGGGCCTCAAAGTGTCTGAAAGCGTGGTATGTAATATATATAAAGATGAATATCCGCAGCGCAATTTCCTGGCGGATTGATCTCCTTAACCTGTGAAAAAGGGGAATGATCTGCACAGATTAAGGAGTTGCGCTGATTTAGGCTCAGATCGAAGCTAATTTGCTGCGGTGCACTGACGAAAGTTCGTCAAGAAGCCGGAAAATAGCTTGCCGTTACCTGATATATTACATACCGTATGTTATCAAGACCGGTCGAACGGGACCGGCAGAGAGTTGAAGCAAGGGGGCCGTCCCCGCGCACCCCGAACACGAGTCCAACGAGGAGACCAAGCATGTCCGAAGTCGTAGCCAAGCGGCCCGAGAGCACCATCGCGGAAGACACCCTGAAATAGAAGAATTCCAACCACAGTCAATTTGTATAGAAGGAAGCAACCATGGCAGAAGTCGGAAACGAGCTGCAGCGTCACGCCGCGGAAGAACATCAGGCACAAACCGATGGTTTTCATCTGGTCATCGACGCGCTGAAGCTGAACGGCATCGAAAACATCTATGGCCTGCCCGGGATTCCGGTCACCGATCTGGCTCGTCTGGCGCAGGCCAACGGCATGCGCGTCATCAGCTTCCGTCACGAGCAGAACGCGGGCAACGCAGCAGCGATTGCCGGATTTCTCACGCAAAAGCCGGGCGTTTGCCTGACCGTGTCTGCGCCCGGCTTCCTGAACGGGCTGACGGCGCTGGCGCATGCGACCACCAACTGCTTTCCAATGATCCTGATCAGCGGCTCGAGCGAGCGCGAGATCGTCGATTTGCAGCAGGGTGACTACGAAGAGATGGACCAGCTGGCCATCGCCCGTCCGCACGCCAAGGCTGCCTTCCGCGTGCTGCACGCTGAAGACATTGGTGTCGGTATCGCGCGTGCCATTCGAGCCGCCGTGTCGGGCCGTCCGGGCGGTGTGTACCTAGACCTGCCGGCCAAGCTGCTGGGCCAGTCGATGGAAGCCGAGAAGGGCCGCAAGTCGCTGATCAAGGTGGTGGATCCGGCCCCGCGCCAACTGCCTGCACCGGACTCGGTCGACCGTGCCGTCGCGCTGCTGAAGAACGCCAAGCGCCCGCTGATCCTGCTGGGCAAGGGTGCCGCGTACGCACGCGCCGAAGCGGATATCCGCACGCTGGTCGAGAAGACGGGCATTCCGTACCTGCCGATGTCGATGGCCAAGGGCCTGCTGCCCGATACGCACCCGCAATCGGCCTCGGCCGCACGCTCGTATGTGCTGGCTGAAGCTGACGTGGTGTTGCTGGTCGGCGCCCGCCTGAACTGGCTGCTGTCGCACGGCAAGGGCAAGACCTGGGGCAAGCCAAAGCAATTCATCCAGATCGACATCGCGCCGACCGAGATGGACAGCAACGTCGCCATCGCCGCGCCGGTAGTGGGTGACATTGGTTCGTGCGTGTCGGCGATCCTTGACAAGGTCGGCAACGACTTTGCCAAGCCGGGCGCCGAGTGGCTGAACGCGGTGGACGAACGCAAGGACAAGAACCTGGCGAAGATGGCCGAGACCCTGGCCAAGGATGCGTCGCCGATGAACTTCCACAGCGCGCTGCGCGTGCTGAAGGAGGTCGTCAAGGCCAATCCGAGCATCTCGTTTGTCAACGAAGGCGCCAACACGCTGGACTACGCCCGTGCCGTGATTGACATGTACGAGCCGCGCAAGCGCCTGGACGTGGGCACCTGGGGCGTGATGGGCGTGGGCATGGGCTACGCGGTCGCCGCGGCGGTCGAGACCAACAAGCCGGTGCTGGCGCTGAGCGGTGACAGTGCGTTCGGTTTCTCGGGCATGGAAGTCGAGACGATCTGCCGTTACAACCTGCCGGTCTGCATCGTCATTTTCAACAACAACGGCGTCTACAAGGGTATCGACGTGAATCCGACCGGCGGCAAGGATCCGGCGGTCACGACGTTCGTCCCGGGCGCGCGCTACGACAAGATGATGGAAGCGTTCGGTGGCGTCGGTCACAACGTCACCACGCCGGCGGAACTCGAAGCTGCGGTGAACGAAGCCCTGCGGACGGGCAAGCCCACGCTGGTCAACGCCGTCATCGACCCGGCTGCTGGCACCGAAAGCGGTCGTCTGACCAATCTGAATCCGCAAAGCTCGGCCACGAAGTAATTCACCCGAATTTCACCCCTCTAATCCAATAGGAGAGCGAAAGTGAACCTCCCACTCAACGGCATCAGGATCATCGACTTCACGCACGTCCAGGCCGGTCCGGCCTGCACGCAGCTTCTCGCGTGGTTCGGCGCAGACGTCATCAAGGTGGAGCGCCCCGGCTCCGGCGATGTCACGCGCACGCAGCTGCGCGACATTCCGGATGTCGACGCGCTGTACTTCACCATGCTCAACAGCAACAAACGTTCGCTCACGCTGGATACCAAGAAGCCGGACGGCAAGAAGATCCTGGAGCAGCTGATCCGCGAGTCGGATGTGCTCGTCGAGAACTTCGGCCCGGGTGCGCTGGACCGCATGGGCTTCTCGTGGGAACGCATCAACGAACTGAACCCGAAGATGATTGTCGCCTCGGTCAAGGGCTTCAGCGACGGCCACCACTATGAAGACCTGAAGGTGTATGAAAACGTGGCGCAATGCGCGGGCGGCGCGGCGTCGACCACGGGCTTCTGGGATGGTCCTCCTACGGTTTCGGCCGCGGCACTCGGCGATTCCAACACCGGCATGCACCTTGCCATCGGCATCCTGACCGCGCTGATCGGCCGCGACAAGACCGGCAAGGGCCAGAAGGTGGCCGTGTCGATGCAGGACGCCGTGCTGAACCTGTGCCGCGTGAAGCTGCGCGACCAGCAGCGCCTGGATCGCCTGGGCTTCCTGGAAGAGTATCCGCAGTATCCGCATGGCGAGTTCAGCGACGTGGTGCCCCGCGGCGGCAATGCGGGCGGCGGCGGCCAGCCGGGCTGGGTGCTGAAGTGCAAGGGCTGGGAGACCGATCCGAACGCCTATATCTACTTCACCATCCAGGGCCATGCCTGGGAGCCGATCTGCAAGGCGCTGGGCAAGCCGGAATGGATCAGCGACCCCAACTACAGCACGGCCAAGGCACGCCAGCCGCATATCTTCGACATCTTCAAGACCATCGAAGACTGGCTGGCCGACAAGACCAAGTACGAAGCGGTGGATATCCTGCGCAAGTTCGACATCCCGTGCTCGCCGGTCCTGTCGATGAAGGAAATCGCCGCCGATCCGTCGCTGCGCGCCAGCGGGTCGATCACCGAAGTGCCGCACAAGGAGCGCGGTACGTACCTGACCGTGGGCAGCCCGATCAAGTTCTCGGACCTCAAGCCGGAAATCACGGGTTCGCCGCTGCTGGGCGAGCACAGCGACGAAGTGCTGGCAGGCCTGGGCTACGGTCCGGAAGATATCAAGCGCCTGCGTGAGAGCGAGGTGATCTGAGCCAGTTCGCCGGTGCCTGAACACGATTGAAGGGCACGAAACGGAACGGAACGCCGGAGCGCCGCGCAAGCGGTCCCCGGCGTTTTTACTGAAGCGGGCGGCTGTGCCAAACTGTACGGCGGCACGTTGCCGCGAACTAGACACGCTGCCGCAATGTCCGGCAAAGAGGGGATCCCCATGCAAGCCAGCATCGACTACGAGCAACTGGTGTCCGCCATTGGCGACGCCGTCATCATCTCCGACGCCAATGGCGCCATCACGCTCTGGAACCCGGCGGCCGAGCGCATGTTCGGCTATACGCAGGCCGAGGCGATGGGCAAGTCGCTGGACCTGATTATCCCGGAGCGCCTGCGCGGCCGGCACTGGGAGGGCTACGACAAGACCATGGCCACCGGCATCACGCGTTATGGGAATGACTTGCTGAAGGTGCCAGCGGCGGACAAGGACGGCAAGGCGATGTCGATTGCCTTCACTGTGGCGCTGTTGCGCGGGCCCGACGGGCAGATCTCGGGAATCGTCGCCACCATTCGCGATGAGACAGTGCGCTTCCAGGAGGAGAGAGCCTTGCGCAAGAGGATCGCCGATCTCGAGGCTCAGGTGAATACCGCGGCGTAGGAGCGCAATGGCCGGTGTGCCTGCCGGCGGCTTCTGTCATCTGGAAGGGCGCTCGAGGCGTCCTTCCAGGCGCATCCCGGGCAATTTGTATCCAAATCTGTCTGGCCTCCGGCTGGCGTGCCTGCCACGGAGTGTCGCTCAGCCCCGCCTAAGTGCTCTAGGCGTGGATCCGGCCATCGTGGACCTGGTGGCAAAATCGCACCATTGGTTCGACGGGAGGACGACCTACTGCGGCGGTTCGCCGAAAGCGGGCTGGATACCGAGGCCGAACTTACCCAGCGCTGATCGCCACGGGCAAGCGCACCCGACGCCAGGATGTCACCGCACCCAGTGTCACGCTAGTCCCCGCGCTGTTGTCAGGCACGGACCCGCATTGCGACCCTGCCCACGCGCCTTGTAGAACAGATGGCCCAGCGCTTTGGCCTGCGGCGAGTCGCAGGCTTGATCGCTCCCGGTATTCTCCGAGCACCTGCAGTGGCAGAAATATCAGGAGAGCGACCCGGCCATTAGTTGGCTGCGGAAGTTGTTGCTCGAGACTGCCCGGGAAATGAGTGCTGTGGAATCGGAACCTGCTACCAAGAAGCGGGGGAGCAAGAAGCCACCGAGGCAACCTGAGCGATCTTAAGTTGGGTGTTTCGCGAGCGGTTTTCGATGTCGCCGCGGGCGTGGCGTGAAACGGGGCGCGCGGGGGCGTCAACCTGACACTCCCGTAGAACGAAGCAATTCTGTCACTCCGGAATCTGCCTGGAACCCGCGCCGTACATAGAGGTCCGGCCGGTGAATTGACAATATTGCTTGCACTCCCCGCGAAGCAAAGTCGTCAATTCGCATAAGTCCGGATTAATTTCGTCAATTGGCATCCTAGACTTCGAATCCCGGTAACTTCTCAATAAGCCGGGGCAAGGCCAGGTGGTGAGGCGTGGCTCGGTAACTGGAATGTCGGCGTGGAAATATCGGCGCGAGCTTGCCGCAAGCCGCAACGCGTTCCACTTGTAAACGCTGGGTGGGGATGTTAACTTTCGCCGTCGCCATTCACGCTGCCCGATCATGACCACTTGCCAAAAATTCACGCCGCCGGACGTCGCGCGAGAAGGATTGACGCCAAAAGAACTTGAGGTGTTGGCATGGGTTGAGGGATTGGTCGACATGGCCAATGGCTTGCAGCAGGAGACGGAGCAACTGGAACAGGAACTCGCCGAGCTGAGAAGAGCGGAAAAGCGCGCGTAGCCTGACTGCGGCCGTGAAGAAGAAGCTTGTTGCGCCGTTCATTGCCGAGGACGAACGCACGCCGGCGGTGCTGAAGCTGCTGGCCTGGGGTGAAGGTCTGGTGGAGCTCATCCATCGTCTGGTGGAGATGTACCCCATGGAACATCAGTTGAATGAGCTCAGATCCCTCGCAGTACAGGCAGAAAACCGGCGTACGGAGACTGGGATTCCGCGCGTGGCCATGGTTCGGAGCGCGATCCCAGAGCACGAACTGGCGGCTGTCTACGACCCGATGGTCAACCTTATCCTGCAAGGCAGCAAGTCGATGACGGTCGGCGACCGTACGCTGCACTATGACTCGGCCACCTACTTCGTCATGTCTATTGACTTGCCCGCTGTTGGCACCGATCGCTCGACAGCATCGGGCGAGCCTTATCTCGCCGTCAGCTTGACGCTTGATCCCCCGCCGTTCTAGCGATACTGCTGGCAGACCTGCCGAACCTGTGCGGGGCAATGGACAGGAGGCCGGTTTCTCTGTGTCCGCAGTTACGCCCGAACCGATGGATGCCTGGGTACGCATGCAGCGGCTGATGGATCGGCCCGCGGATATCGCGGCGCTGGCGCCCGTTTACGAACGGGAAATCCCCTATCGGGCGCTGCAGGGCGGATGTAGCGCGACATCGCGACGCCGGACACCGCCATGGCGCGGGGTGAGCCTTGCCATCCAGTGGATCCGGCGCGACTTCGCCAAGCCGCTGCACGTCGAGTCGCTGGCGGCGAAGGCGGCGATGAGCGTGTCTGCCTTCCATCGCCACTTCAAGGCGGTGACCACGCTCAGCCCCCTGCAGTACCAAAAGCGCATCCGTCTACTACAGGCACGCACACTTCTCGTAGCTGGCGGCAAGAGCGTCGCCTCCGCCGCCTCTGATGTCGGCTACGAAAGCGCCACCCAGTTCAGCCGCGAGTATGCCCGCGCGTTTGGCCTGCCACCGGCGCGGGATACCGAGCGGATTCTCACCGCGGCACGGGTGGCGTGGGCGAGCAAAAGAGATTCGCACCGAAGGTGAGTCGCTCTAGGGGGTAGATTAGGTTTCGGGCAATGCTAGCCCGCTGGCGCGAGCCTGAACTTGTGAATGCCGAGTCGCGCACCGCCAGCGGTGACCCAACTCCTAACTCTGCATCCCGCTTCAGAAACGGTAATCGAGCTTTGCGCTTCCCGCTTGTGCGGATGCATGGCCGGTATTGATCAGCGCGTCGAACGCGAAGGAAACCGTCAGGGCTTTGGAGGGATGGAGGCTGACGCTTGCGCCGGTGGTGAGAAACGAGCGCGGCAGATCCGTGCCCGGGGCTGCGAACACCGTGCCGTCCAGGGCGGACACCGTGACGGCACGGCCGCCCGCCAGCATCTCGTGCGCGTACCCCAGCCGCAGCTTTACGTTGACCGGCTTTGCCGTGTCTCCAAACGCCTTGTCCAGCGTGATCGCTGCAAAGGGTTGCAGGCTGCGGGCGTTGTCCGTTCCCACGAATAGGTTCTGCCCGTTTGCGCCACTTTCGCTGAACGTGTTGCCGTGGAAATACGCATAGCGCAATCCCACATTCGGCGTCAACACGACGCCGCCCACCGTAAGCGGCAGGCTAGCCTGCGCCGCAGTGGTGAACTCCTGACCAATATGATCGCCTTCCGCGGTGCCGATCGAACCGAACGGCCGCTTCTGAGACAGGAAGTCGAGCCCGTATCCGACGGTCGCAGCCAAGCCGACCGGACCGTACCACCCGTTGCCGTACAGCGCGAGCCTAAGCGTGTCCGTCGTGCCCGAGCTGCCGGTGCCATCCTCGCCTATATTGGTGCGCATGTAGCCGGCAGCGGCACCGAGCGTGGATTCGCCCATCGGATGGTCGATGCCCGCCAGAAACCCGTATTGGTGCGACTGGAAGCCCGGCTGGCTATTTGTGCCGCCGACTTTCGTGCGCGAGCCCATTGCGGTAATCCAGCTATCAGACGAAGCCGGATCTTTCACGGGGCTGCTGCTCAGCCGTTCCAGTAGTGTTGCATTGACCGTTTGCGCGCGGATCAGTGCGTTCGTGCCGAGCGCGGTGTAGATACTGGTGCCAAGCGGCGCGACCACGACCCGCGCATCGGGTGTGGCTGCGGCATCGAGTATCAGCTTGACGTCATTCGTGCCATAGCTGACGGATTGCCTCAGCGTGCCAAGGTTGGCTCCGACCGCTGCCGTGTTGCCGACGCCGGTAAAGCGGCCGCTCACGCCGTTGGCTGCGGTGAGCAGGGTGTACTGCCGCGCAGTGTAGGTGCCCGGATCGTAGACAACCGCGAGCGCGCCGTTCAGGGCGGCGCTGCCGTTGACCCTGAGCTGTGAGCCCTCGGTCGGGCTCACCTCGATCGTCAGCTTGGCATTGCTGGCCTGTGTGTAATTGCCACCCACCGTCAACGTGCCGATCGACCCGCCTGGCATCACAATGCCGCCATTGGTGACGTCGCCGGAGATGGTGCCATGGCCGCGCAAGGTGCCTTGGGAGCCGACCGTCACGCTGCCGCCGAGCATGGCGCTGGCGTTGTTCAGGTCGCCGACTTCCAGCAGGCCGCCGATGACCGTTGTCGTGCCGGAAAAGCTATTGCTTACCCCGTTCAGCGTCAGGCTGCCCGCGCCTTGCTTCATGAATGCGCCGGTCCCGACCAGGCTGCCGCCAAACGTTTGGGCGCCGCTGGTGTTCACCGTCAGGGAATTGGCGCCGAGCGCCAACCGGCTGCCTGCGACCCCCGACAGGTTACCGATCAACTGGTTGCCGCCTGCGGAGAGATCAAGCAGCGCACCAGAGCCCGCCAGATTTACGTTTGTCCCGGAGGCAAGGCTACCTGCAGCCGACAGAGCGAGCGCGCCCGCATTGATCGTCGTGTCGCCCGTATAGGTATTCACACCGCTGAGGGTTTGCGTACCGCCGTTGACCGTGAGACCACCAGTACCGGCGATGCTCCCGCTGAACGTGCCAGCCGCGTTGGTCATTGTCAGCGTGCGGCGGCCGAGACTGACGGCGCCAGACCCCGAGAGGCTGGCTATCGATGCGCCGCTGGTGGTGCCTGAAATATCGAACGTACCTTTGTTCACGATGCCGCCGGACGCCGCAATACTGCCGGCACCGGTGAGCGCGAGGGTGCCCGCGTTGATGGTCGTGTCGCCGCTGTAGGTATTCGCGCCGCTGAGGGTCTGCGTGCCGCCGTTGAGCGTGAGGCCACCCGCACCGGCGATACTGCCGCTGAACGCTCCCACCGCGTTGCTCAGCGTCAGCGTGCGGCCGCCGAGGCTGACGGTACCTGTCCCGGAGAGGCTGACGATTGATGCGCCGCTGGCGGTGCCCGAAATATCGAACGTTCCATTGTTCATGACGCCGCCGGACGCCGCAATACTGCCGGTGCCGGCGAGCGCAAGGGTGCCCGCCGTGATGGTCGTGCCGCCGGTATAGCTGTTGGCCCCCGAGAGTGAAAGCGTGCCCGTGCCGGCCTGCGCCAAGGCGCCGGATCCGTCGATGTTGCCGCCAAAGGCCACGGTATCGCTCCGGCCGAAGACCAGCGTCCCGTTGTTCATGACGTTGCCTGCGATCGAGCCCATGGTGCCGCCATTGCCGATTTGCAGCGTGGCTGCACTGATCGTTGTGCCACCCGTGTAGGTGTTTGCGCCGGTGAGCGTGACGGTGCTCCCTCCGGTTGCGGCCAGGCTGCCGGTGCCGGAGACGACGCCAGAAACTATAAGGTTGGCCGCGCTGGTGTCGATGCTCACCGTGGATGTGCTTGCACCCAGCACAATCGCATTGCCAAGCGTCAGCCCTGTGCTCTTTGCCGCGATGGTCGCTGTCGCACCGGCGCTCAGCTGAATATTTCCAACGAGTTTTGAGCCGGTCAGCAGATTCAATGTGTTGCCGGTGCCGTTGAACTGGATCGCCGCGGCGCGGGTCAGGCCGTCGCTGAACAGACCGCCACTGATCGTGCCGCTGTTGGTAATGGTGTCATTCCCGTTAGCGATGACACCGGCCCCGGCCGCGGCTCCGCTTCCGGCGCCACCGGCGACATTGCCTTGATTGGTTAAGGTACTTCCCCCTCCGGCGAGATTGACCCCGGCGCCGCCGGTGCCTGCGGTGGTGAGGCTGCCATTGCTGCTGACCCCGGCGCTGCCGCCGGCGCCCCCGGCAATGTTGCCCGTGTTGGTGATAGCCGTATTGCCGCCGAGCGTCAACAAGCCGTCGCCGCCACCACCGCCGCCGCCGCCGAAGCCGCCTGCGCCTCCGTTGCCGCCACTTCCCCCGCCGATATCGCCTGCGTTGGTGAGAATGGCATTCGCCGCCGTGGTAGTAATGCCGGTGCCGCCGCCACCGCCGCCAGCGGCATTGGAAACAAAGCCGCTGGTACCATTTCCGCCAGCGCCGCCGTTACCACCTGTAACGGCTGGGCCCGAAATGATGCTCAGGCTTCCGCCGGCAAAATATAAAGCCGTGCCGCCGCCCCCGCCGCCGCTCGCGAAGTTGAAGCCGTCCGGTCCCTGTGCCCCAGTGCCGCCAGAAATCGTTCCGATGACGGTGGCCACACTGCCCGGTGTAAACACGGCCGCGTCCACGCCCACGATGCCGCCCGTTCCACCAGCGCTCTCGCCCGCCGCACCGCTTCCGCCTACACCATTGGCGCCTGGGCTGCCCGCGATCTGGACCGTGTCAGCGCCGACCAGGGTGCTGGCGCCACCGCCGTCACCGTTGCCGGCGCCGCCGTTGCCCCCGCGACCGGGCGCGCCGTTGCCGCCGGTGGCGCTGCAAGCTGTCGTTGCGCCGGAGACGCAATTAGCCGCCCATGCCGGGACCGCCGCGCCGGTAATGCCGAGCGTCAACGCGAGCGGATGCAGGGCTTTGAGCACCCGGCGCGCTGGCATACGCCGTACGACACGGCCGGTGGGGGAGCCGCCGCAGGACGCGACGGCGAGTTCGGAAGCAACCTGGGAGACCCGCAAGGTGCGGTTCCAGACAAGGCGGTAGATGCGGTTCATTGACTATTCGATTGTAAAAACCGAAGGACACCGACGATCCGCCTCGATTCACAAGCCATTGGCGCTAGCGATGGTCCGCTCGTATTTGCGGCACCGAAGCGTGTATCTGCACGCCGATTCGGTTTTAGGCCGGCTATTTATAGCGGGTGGAATATACACCAACGAGCGAAAGCATGCCGCCAGTCTAAGGTGGGGAAACTCGACAGCCTATGGAAAAGCGAATCCCGCTGCCACTTTTGGGCGGACTTTAAGGCTCGCCTGAAAGACTCAGTTTCGTGATTCAGGCGTTCTATTGTCACTGCAGCGGTTTGGACTATAGTGGATTTTCGGCTGGTTACATCGGCACAATCTCGTTCTTTACGGAAATGTCGCGGCAAGGGTGCGTAGGCGGCCAAACTCGGCGGGAGTGGTTCTTTGATGGCGTGCGGGCTGTAGAGGCAAAGAGCACGTCAATCCATCAACGTCGTTCAAGGAGTTACGCCATGCACTACTTCGTGACGAGGTGTGAACAGGGCGAAGGCATAAAGGCACCGCAGTCTTCTGTATCGGCGCCGACAGCCTTTTCTTGAACTGAGGGGACGTGTCAATACCACGGCATAAGGCGTAAGCACCAGCGGCTAAGGCAACCTGTCGTGCGGGCGCGTTTCGGCTCTGGTACATGTATGGCCGTCTGATTGTAGCCGTCGCGTGTGTCCAAACTCAGCTAGTTGCCGGTGCGGTGAAATCAGCGCTCACGATATTTTTCGCTTCTATGAACGCGATTCAGCACCAGCAGCGTTCCTTACGGTTCGCCTGCCGTCGCCGGCAGTGCTATGGGCTTGCCCTGGTCCGCATGAATCTCCGAGCGGGGCGGCCCCTTCCTCTTCGCCGGCGGCTGGTTGTCCATGGTGGCCCAGTATTCAAGAACCACTCCTCACCGCATACCGTTTTGGTTCAAGCCTGTCAGCACGTTTGGCTTGTCAAAGATGACGACGTTTATCAGAAGTTCACATATGTTGGTCATACCCACTCATCCCTTGCTCCTCTCCGCCTTCGTGCTGGCAGATTCCGCTTCGCCTCGGGGCTGGGCGTACCGGTTATCCGGCGGCTACGTTGTCCCCAGAGCTTCACACCGGGCCGTTACCGGCTCCGCATGTCTGGGTAGGGAACGGCTGATGGAACAACCGGTTTCGTCAGGTCATACGTTCTCCTGTGAAACAGGAATTCAGGCGACTTGCAGGTCGCACGAACACAGTCTTTGCAATGTCCAGGCCGTAAGTCGTAGCATTCATTTCGGGTCCCTCCATCCTCGCGTGGTTGAAGACACTCCCACTCTGGCACATCGACGCCGTTTCGTGATGGGGAGGCCCGCCTACCTGCCTCGCTTCCCAGATCTGAATGGAACCGCCGCCCGCTTCGTGGGGGCCGGGGCGCGTTCATTCCATCTTTTGCACGCTCTCCTTCACGACAGGCAACCGATTCTCTAGATGGGGCACGCTCTCGGTGACTATTCCGGCGTAATGCGCATGCAGGATGAGGCTGGCTTCACGTCAGCGGATAGAAGGTGGTGAGATGTCATTTCTCACGAGCGCAAGACCCGGCTCCGGTTCATCCTGCTTTCATCGCAACGGAGCTACCCCGCTCTGTCGCCATAAGGGAGGATTCGTATATCGATCAATCGGTCAGTTTGCAAAACGGCTTGACAATGGACTGCTCATAGAAGGGCTGGTCACACTCCGAGTTTCTCTTGCTGCGGAGGTCGAACGCCTGTCTCGCCTGTTCAATGGCCGGGAGATGCGCGATGACCCATAGGCCGAGTGCTTCCACAGGTGTCATTAGCGAGTGACCGAGGGAAGTCAACGCGTAGTCAACGCGCGGCGGAATCGTGGCATATACGGTCCGCGTAACCAGTCCGTCTCGTTCCAATCCCCGCAGAGTCAGGGTCAGCATGCGCTGCGAGATGCCGCCGATCTTCCGCTTCATTTCATTGAACCGCATGGGTCCGTCAGCAAGGAGCATGACGATGCGGACGCCCCACTTATCGCCAATGCGCGTGAGGACAGCCCCTGCTGCCTGGCAGTCTCCGGGCAGATCTATGCCGTTACGTCTGTCCAACATGCCGGGAAAGTGGCCCTTGTGCTCGGAAGTCGTGCCAGTCGCCTCGTCAGACTCCCGTTGAATGGTCGCAGGTAACATCGGTGTGCCTCCTTGTGGCGGACGCGAATGGTGGGTATGTTGGTCGCGAGCCATCACGCAAGCGCGCCCATTGAATTCGGACTGTTCAACTCCGCGATGGGCAGCGCCTACCATTGGAGATCCCCGAGTGACCACGAAGCTTCTTCACATTGATTCCAGCATCCTGGGAGACAATTCCGTCAGCCGTACCCTTTCGGCCGCCATCGTCAACAGGTTCAAGGCCGCGCATCCGGAGGCCGATGTCATATACCGTGACCTCGCCAGTTCACCGATTCCTCACTTGTCCGGCGCATACCTTGCCGCATCCCGCGAACTCAACGCGCCACACGACTCTGGGCTTCTGCAGGATCTTGCAATGGGACGGGCCATCCTGGATGAGTTTCTGGCGGCCGACATGGTGGTCATTGGTGTCGCTTTCTACAACTTCAGTATCGCCAGTCAACTGAAGGCCTGGATCGACCGCATCGCCGTCGCGGAAAAGACCTTTCGCTATACGGACAGAGGTCCGGAGGGGCTCGTGACCGGGAAGCGCATCATCCTGGCCGTGGCACGCGGCGGGTACTATGGCCCCGGTTCGCGCAACGCGGCACTGGAGCACGCGGAAGCCTATCTGCGAAGCGTATTCTCCTTCGTGGGCGTGTCCCAGCTCGAAGTGGTCGCCGCCGAGGGTGTGTCTGCCGGTGCCGAACAAAGGCAAGTCGCTATCGAGCAGGCACAGCGAAAGATCGACGACCTGCTTCCGAATTAAGTGCAACCGAGCTGTCAGGCCCATGGAAACGGCGAGACGGGATGACAGCTCTTTCGCCATCGTCATCAGAACAGCTTGATTATTCGGATCTGGGTAAAGATGCCGACCTTTGCGTTGCGCGAACTGGTTGTCGCCATGTATTGCAACGTCAGCGCAGCGTCAATGCCGGGCACCATCGCCGTATAGAACGCACCGGCATTGAGCGATCGGTAGCGGCTTTGGCCCCAGGGGTTGTTCGAGTCGTCCTGGTACTGTTGAATGAAGACGGTGTGCAGTCCGAATACGCCAATCCCGGTCTTGTATGCCGCCGCGCCTTCCAGCCCGACCCAGTTTCCGCTGCGGAGGTCATTGTCCCGATTCTTCGTATTCAGGCCCAGGGTCACCTTTGCCGCGAGGGCGATGTCCGGCGTTGGCAGGTAGGCCACTTGCACCGCCGGCCGCAGCGTATAGAAATTGCCAGTGCCTATATCGGGTGCGGGCGATGCGTTGTAGCGTCCTGTCGGAATCACGAGGGATGCGCCCAGCAATACGCGCAGTTGTTCGGTCGTATAGAGCCAGCCGCCTTGCAACTCCAGGTCGCCGATGCCAGATACGTCGCCAGAGGCACTGGCTACCTCGCCGGCAAGGCTTGACTGATATGCCGCCCCAAACTGGCTCGCGATGGCCTGCCGTGCGGCCGCGGGGACCGCGGGGGTCGCCTGCACGGCTGGCGTTGCGGCAGTAGCCCTGACCGATTGGGATTTGGCGCCATACGGCAGAACGCCGCCGAATGCGAGGCGACCGCCACCATAGTCCGCGTCGGTAATGTAGCCAATGCCGAGGTTGAACAGCTTGAAAGTGCCTGAGGCAGGGATCTGGGCGGTATTGGCACCATACGTGGGATACGCCGTCACGGGGGCAGGGGACGGAAGTGGAATGGCGCCACCGGGGATCGGCTTCGTCAGTGTGTTGCCATCGTTGCCGGTCACCTTCCTGATGTCGATATATGTTGCTGCAACGCCAACTGCAAGCCCGGCGGCATCCGGGGGTGTAAACATTTCCCCTCCGATGCTGCCTGCGACGTTGTACCGCACCTGAAAGTCTTCTCCGGCATGTGCGGTCATGCTTGCAAGGCAAGTGATTGCCGCGATGGAAAGGCAATAAACAGAAGTCTGCAACACAAGGGTCTCCTCCTTGTTATTGAAGCGGCGTAAAAGAAGCCCCGCCCGCTGGCGCCATGAACTGGCGCGAGAAGGTTTGTTATCTGTCTGCGGGGCGACGGGTACTTCAGGCGGCCTTGGGGAGGTGCATGTCAAGGCGTAGCTGTGGCGGATCGATCAGGTCCAGGGCACGCTGAAGGATGTGCTCGGCCTGAGAGGCCGGGCCTTCCGCGAGCACGCATCGATCCGGGCGGACCACCACCAGCCAGTCGAGCGGGGCCACGCGGGGCAACACGACCTCGTCCAGTGCTTCAAGGCGCCGGCCTTTGGGCGCGAGATGCTGCGCTTGGGCACGCTGGCACCATTGCCACACCTTGCCGCCAGCGAGGGACCAGCGCACCATGAGCTCAGACGACAGACGCGTCGCGGGGTCGAAGCCGAATCCGATTACTGCCCACTCAAGCCCCAGGCACTCGTCGCTGAGTGTCGGGGTTCCGCTATCTGCCGGCCGGACCCAGCCCTGTGGAAAACTCGAACCGGCACGCAATTTCTCGGTGCCGGGCACGCGCACGAACAGGCCTTTGTCGAACGTGTTTGCGGGCTTGACTTTCAGGTCTTCGAACAGGGCACGGCCGCGCGGCAACACCCTGATCGCGCTCATGCACCCGTGTATGGCGAGTGCCGCTGCTCGGTTGCGTGGCATGACAAGTGCCCCAAGAAAGCGCGCCAGGTTGATGATCTTTCTTGCGTGAGGCCGGCGTTCCTGGTCATAGCTCTCGAGAATCTGCTCGCTCGCCTGGCGGCGTAGCACCCACGCCAGCTTCCACCCAAGGTTGGCCACGTCCCGCAGGCCGGCCACCAATCCTTGCCCGGCAAAAGGGGGTGTAATGTGAGCGGCATCACCGGCCAGGAAACATCGACCTTTCGAGAACGACTTGGCTTCTCGTGCGTGAAATCGATATACCGCAGTGCGTTCGATCTGTACCTTGTCTACATCGCACCACGGCGCGAGCAGCTTGCGCACCGATTCAGGCCGCTCCATTTCCGCAGCGAGTTCCCCCGGCTTCAACATGAATTCCCAGCGCTGGCGGCCCCCTGGCGCGACCATATGCGGCGTGGGCCGTGCCGGGTCGCAGAGAAACTCGCAATGGTCAATGGGATTCGGCACGCCAAGCGCGTCAACGATCAGCCAGTCCTGCTGGAATGTGCGGCCCTCGAAATCAAGCCCCAGCTCACGCCGGACCAGTGAACCTGCGCCATCGATGCCCACCATGTACTTCGCCCTGACCTGCAGGTCGGGCGAGCCAGCCGATTTCACGACGGCATGCACATGGTGACCATCATCGACGAAGGACTGGAGTTCGGCCCCGAGGCGAACGTCCACGGTGCGGTACGCTGACAGCTTCTTGCGCAGCACCGCCTCCAATTCCGGCTGGTAGAACGTCACGAGCATCGGATGGCCGTCGACAATTCTCGCGCTGTTGATGCGCGCAAAGCGGCCGAACAGTGGCGAGCGGTATTGCACCTTTGGAATCGCCACCGTGGCGAATTCGCCCTCCGCTACGCCCACGAGCTGCAGAATGCGCAGGGCCTCGTTGTCCAGCGCGATCGCGCGCGGTTTGGCAAAGATCTCCGTGGCGCGGTCGATGGCCAGGACGCGGATCCCGTAGCGGCCAAGCAGGTTGGCCAGCGCTGCCCCCACCGGCCCCAGTCCAACAAGCAGGACATCCGTATCGAGCATGTTCCCCTGCGGGGTCTTCGTGGTGTCCGTCATCATTGCTCCTGCCATGCGGGAATCACGGGATAGCGGGCCACCAGGGCCATCGCCGCCTCACGTGACGCGACCGGACCGGAGATATCGGCCACGGCGCCGCGCTCGGGGCAGAGCCGGGCCTTGACGCGGGTGTCGGACATGCCATGCTCGGCAAGCGCCGCCCGGATGACGTGCTCGATGGTGAGCAGGCGCAGGTCTGGCTTGGAGACCTTGCCGACGGCGGTAAGGGGCAGTGTAGGCATGATTTCGATGCGCACCGGCACCGCCGCGCGTTCAGGAATCCTCTCCCGCGCGTATTCCATCAACGCTTCGCTGCAAGCCTGTGCGTCGGGCTTGAGTACCGCGAAAGCCACCGGCAATTCGCCCGCATGGGTGTCCGGCTGCCCGACCGCAGCGACCATGGCGACCGCGGGGTGTGCGGCGATCGCATCCTCGATCATCGACGGGTCGATGTTATGGCCGCCACGGATAATCAGGTCTTTCGCGCGGCCGCACAGCGTGAGAGCTCCGTCCGCATCAAGGCGGCCCAGGTCGCCCGTGTTGAACCATCCGCCCTCGATCCAGATGCCGCGGTTGTCGGCTTCCCTTAGGTAACCGGGAAACACATTGGGGCCGCGTACGCCAATTACGCCGGTCGTACCAGCTTCGGCAAGCTCGGCGGGCCTGCCGTCTGCGCGTAGCTTGAATAGCTTCAATTCCTGATACGGAATGCGGATGCCAACCGTACCGGCCTTGGGCGCGGCTTTTGGCGGGTTGACGGTCGATACGCAACTACCTTCCGTCAGGCCATATCCCTCGTGGATGCGTACGCCGGTGAGCTCTTCAAACTCGTGTGCGACCTGACTGGGTAGCGGCGCGGCACCACAGAGAACGTGGCGCAAGGTCGGGATCCCGCCCGCAGGCAGAGGTCTGGCAAGCAGCGCCGCCAGGATGGTTGGTACGGCGGAAAACGTGGTGGCCCCAAATCGGTTGGCAATCTCCCAGAAGGCGTCCAGCAGGCCCGGCGTCCGATACCCGCCAGCGGTCAGCATGACGATCTCCGAACCACTATGAAGCGCGCCGAGTCCGGTCACCATGGCGCCATTGACGTGGAAAAGGGGCAACCCAGCCAGCATCACGTTGCGCCGGTCATCGATCCGTTGAAGGACCCATGCCATCACGGCTTCGTTCAGGTGACTGTGCACGGCCACCTTGGGATACCCGGTGGTGCCACCCGTATGAAAATAGGCGCACGGCTCGGTGGGCGTGAATCGCCGCCCGCTGATCAGCCGCGTGCTGTCGGATTCGGCCAGCGCGTCATGGAAGTCAAGCACCTGCACGCCGGTACGGGCCGGCATCTTGCCGCGCGGGGTGTGGCCGCCGGAGCAGATACGCCCCCCCAATGCGGCCATCGGGTCAACCTGCAGGATCGTATGGACCCGAGGCAGCCGGTCCGCGACTTCCACGGCCTTTTCCCAGATATTCCCGTCCGTCGTGGGCCCCAGGGCGATGACCACCCTGGCCCCCGTCTCTTCGCAGATACGGGCAATGAAGCTGGATTCCAGCATCGGGTTGATCGGGCTGGCAATGCCGGCAGCTTCCGCGCCCCATAGCGCCAGGTGACCCTCGATCAGGTTCGGTAGCAGGATGGCGACTGGCACCCCCGGCGTGACACCCAGGCGGTGGAATGCATTGGCGGTGCGATGGATGCCCTCCAACAATTCGGCATAACGGACGTCGCGCGTTGGCGCGGAGGCGCTGCCGTCCAGCAGCAGCCGCAGGGCCACGCGTTCCGACCAGCGCTCGCAAGCGGTCCGTAGCACCGTGTAAGTGTTTGTGGCGTGGATCACGTCCTGCCAGGGCGTCCGTTCGATCTGTTCCACGTCCTCCAGTCGCCTGACGACATCTGGCATCGGGTTGATTGCAAGGCTACTCATAAGACTTCACTCTCATTCCAAATACTGCGATGGGATGCCACGTGTTTCATCACCAACCGGCGTGGTCGTCACGCCGGGGCGATAACGTTGGTCTGCTCACCCAGGTCGATGGTGCCGTCATCGGTGCGAATCGAGGCCCGGATGCTGTCGCCGGGCCGAAGGTAAGCGGGATTGGTCATGCCGCGGCGCACAAACATGCGCCATTTTCCGGCGTCGCTGAGAAGATGTTTCGCCATGAACATGGCCAGCTTGCCCGGCGCGCGCGCCGCGCAACCGGCAGGCGTACCGGTTGCGATCAGGTCGCCCGCGTGAACGTCGTGCATGGATGCCAGTTCCGTCAGGGTCGAGGCCGGCGCGTGGATCATGTCGGCGCAGTAGGCGTCTTGCCGGGGCTGTCCGTTGACATCGAGGCGCATCCGCAATGTCGGCCAGCGGCGCCATTCATCCGGCGTCAGCAATACGAGTCCAGGGCCGACCGGGCCAAAGCCGCGATAACTCTTGCCCTTGTAGAACTGACCCTGCGGCAACTGCACGTCACGCGCCGAAAGGTCATTGACGATGGTCACGCCAGCAAGCCAATCACCGAGAGCGTCGGGGCTGATCTTCGCACCAGGCTGCAAGTTCCGCCGCAGCACCAGCCCCAGTTCGATCTCGTAGTCGAGCAGCTTGACGTGGGGCGGGGAGACGACCGGGGCATCCGCGGCCGTGATGCATGAGGACGCCTTCGTAAAGATCGTGTTGAAGGGAAAATCCTCGACACGCAGGCCGGATTCCATGACGTGGCTGCGGTAGTTGACTCCCTGGCAGAGGAATTGCTGGTTCTGCGTGACGGGAGCCAGAAGCTCGACGGCCTCGCGCGGTATCGACGCCTGCGCCGCCGGCACTTGCCAGATGCTTTGCCAGTGTTTGGCAAGCAACTCGCCTGTGGTGGCGGCGTTGACCTGCAACGGCGCGATGCGTGCGCCAAAGAGAATGCCCCATTGCGGGCCATCCGTATGGATGTAGCGAATTACGGTACGAGACATGACACTTCCTAGGGAATTGCTTAGTTCTAAAGCCAGGGCCTGGCGGGTGCACCCAGCGCTGTTTCGATCAGCTTGAGCCGCGCCGGCGCAATTGCCTTGCGCCGTACCAGCCTCAGCACCTTCAGCACATTGCGCAAAGTCTTTCTTGGTTTCATGGAAGCCGGTGCGTCGGCGCCCCAGGCCCAGATGCCGCCGAAGTCAAGCGGCGAGTAAGCGGTTTCGAAATCCGCGGTGAACAGATCCCCATCGGTGTAGTGCTCCAGCTCGAAACCGTCCGGATCGCGCCAGTAGTCGAACAACTGGCTTCCCAGCAAGTGCCGCCCGATGCCCCACATGTGCGAATGGCCTTGCGCACGCAGCACCTGTTGACCCTGCCCGAGCGCATCGAGATCGATGACTTCGTACGCGCTGTGCTCGTATTTCTCTTCGATGCCACCCACCAGTACGAGGGTGTGGTGGTCGGCTGGCGCCTGGCCAAGGTCGAGCCGGCAGAAGGCCAGGTTGGGACTGCCATCCGCGAGGTACTGCACATCGGTCGGAATGACGCCGAGTACGGTCATGTACCACCCCGCCATGGCGGCAAAGTCCACGGTTTGAAATACAACATGTCCCAGCCGGACAATACTGGCCGGCTCAATCGGGGTGCGAACGGTGCGGTTGACTCGCGGCGCATGTTGCGCCGTGTTGGTCAATGTCATGGGTGGGCGCATGGGCAGAGGTTCGACACGCTGCTGGCCTTGCACGAGCCAGACACTGCGCCCGGAAGGATCGAATAGCTCGACACCGCGCCCGCCTCCGGGAATCTGCTGTTCGGACAACCACGTGGCGCCAAAGCGATCGATGTACCGATTCAAGTCGGTATCGTCCGACATGCGAAAGGCGGGCCCGACGAAGCGGCTCACCGCCGAACGTTCGGCCACGGCAATGCAGGGGGCCGTCCCGACGCCACGGGCGGTGAGCCGCTCAGGCGAGTCGCTGGCCACATGCAAGCCGAAATCGCGCCAGAAGCGTTGAGTCGCTGCCAGGTCCTTCTTTTCCCAGCGAAGGAACGCCAGCTCCACGGCTCTTCCGCATGGCTGTGGGCGAATCAGTCGTTGCACGCCAGGTGGCAGCCGACTCTCAGGGTAAGACTCCGGCTGACGGAGTATTCCAGTCGATTTGGACATGAGGTCTCCAACCGCTGAGCGGTTCATTTGTCATTGTTTTGGATTGGCGCCGTGCATGCTGATGCCGCCAAGGGCGGCCGCCACGGCGCTTGCGACGTCGGAATGGGAGGTCAAGCGACGTCGCTCACCGGTATAATAATAGTCTAAACGTCAGGATGACGGATATGTCGTTAACACCTAGGTGGTGCGAAAAACGGTTTGGTCGCGCCGCCCCGCCGTGCGCAATGTGCGGGCCGTTTCACGTCTAGCGGTTAAGGGATTGCACGCCGGCTGCTATTTCGGCCGCGGTTGCCGCGAGGATCTCCCGATACGCAGTCACCACGCCCTCCAACTGCCCCGGCGCAGGCACTTCTGTTTCGGTGTGGCCGCTCAAGACTTTGCCGTCCGGCAGCCGCCGCACGGTCCAGGCGATGGTCGCCGCGGCCCGCTTGCCCACATCGGCGTCGAGGTTTACCACCTCGGTCGTCACGCGGAAGGCTGGCTGCATCGCCGACAGGCCGTGCCGGTAGACATCCACCGCATCGAGACGCGTTTGCAGTTGCTGCGACAGCGCATCGCGCAGCTCGTCGGGTAACGGAGACGCCCAGCGCGATGTGTCCGACAGCTTCACGCCACCACTGGTGCCGTCACGCACCACCAACTGAGTGCGATTCAGGCGCTCCGGCACACGCACCGGCGTGACCTCGATCCATAGCGGGCCGCCGGTCCGGCTGACTCGCTCGGTTACCGCCGTCGCGGCGTTGGAGGGACCGGCGGCCAGCGCGTAGTAGCGCGGCTCGGGCGACCCGCAGCCGTTCATCAAGGCCGTGGCCGCGACGGCCAGCGGAAACAGTATCGTCAGACGTTTCATCATTCCTCTTCCCTTTTTCCGCGCAGCAGTGCTTCCGGGTGCCGCTCGAGATAGTCGGTCAGCGCGCGCAGCGAGGTGGCTGTTCGCGTGAGTTCCTGCATCATCCGGCGTGTGTCCTGCTGCAGCGATGCATCGGGCGCCAGCGCGCCATTGGCCGTGGCGAGCGTGCGGCGCGCATCCTGCAGCGCGGCCAGCACCTGCGGTGCCACGTCGCCATTGACCTGTGCCACGAGCTTGTCCGCGTTGACGAGCATCTTGTTCATCGAGACCATCGCCGTGCGCGCGTCCTGCCCGATCTGGTCGAACGGCACCTTGCCGATCTTGGTCACGATGTCGCCAAGCTTGGCTTGCAGCTCGTCGAAGGTACCCGGTGTGGTCGGGAATTCCGGCAGCGACGCGTTCAGGTCCAGATCAGCCGGCAGAGACGCTTTCGGAAAGAAATCGAGTGCCACATATAGCTGGCCGGTCAGCAGGTTGCCGGTGCGCAACTGCGCACGCATGCCGCGCTGTACCAGGCTTTGCACGATGGCGCGCTTGCGCATGTCGTCAGCCACATCTTTCTCGCGCAGACCCATGCGAGACGGATAGAGCTCCACCACCACGGGCATGCGGAAGGCCTTCTTGTCACGTTGGTATTCCATACCGATCGAGCGCACCTGTCCAACGGTCACGCCGCGGAAATCGACCGGCGCACCCGGGGACAGGCCGCGCACGGACTGATCGAAATTGAGCACTGCCAGCGCGGGGGCGAGTTCCTCCGGTTCCTTCATGGCTTCAGACTGGTCCGCGGCCAGCAGGAACTCGGTGTTCTCGGCGGCCGCGGTGTGCGCGGTCGAGTGCTCCGGGGCCTGGAAGGCTACGCCGCCAAGCATGACGGTGACAAGCGACTGCGTGGACAACTTCAGCCCGTTGGCGTCGAGCTTGAGGTCGACGCCGCTGGCGTGCCAGAAACGCGTATCGGCGGAGACGAGCTTGTCATAGGGCTTGTTGACGAAGACCCGCAGCGTGATGTCGCGGCCGTTTGGCTCGAGTTGGTACGCCACGACATGGCCGACCTGCACGCGACGATAGTAGAGCGGCGAGCCGATGTCGAGCGAGCCCAGGTCTTGCGCACGCAGCACGAACTGCCTGCCCGAGGAATCTGTGGTGATAACCGGCGGGACTTCGAGCCCGGTAAAGCTGCGCGTCGTCTTGCCCGACTTGCCGGCATCCACGCCGATATATGCGCCCGATAGCAGCGTCTCGAGCCCCGACACGCCGCTGATGGCAAAGCGTGGCCGCACCACCCAGAAGCGTGTGTCGGCCACGGCGAAGTTCTCGGCGTCCTTGGTCAGCGCGATGGTCGCGATCACATGCGAACGGTCCGCCGCTAGCCGTGCCGTCTTGACCAGTCCGATATCGACGTCCTTGTAGCGCACCGGGGTCTTGCCCGGCGTCAGTCCTTCCGCGGTGCGGAATGTGACGGTGATCTCGGGCCCGCGCGATGCAAGCGTGTTGATCAGCAGCGAAAGGCCGACCACCGCCGCAACGATGGGGATCAGCCAGACGAGCGAGGGTAGCCAGCGCGCGCGAGGCCTGCGTCCAGGTTGCGGTACACCGTGAGGCGGGGGATGATTAACGTGTTCTGGCATGGTCGGAGTGGGGAGATTCGATGGGGGAGGGCGACGTCTCGAGCGCATCCCACAGCAGACGGGGATCAAAGCTCAGTGACGCGAGCATGGTCAGTACGACAACCGAGGCAAAGGCCAGAGCCCCGGCCCCGGGCATGATCGTGGCCAGCGCCCCGGCCCGCACCAGCGAGGCCAGCAGCGCCACCACGAAGATGTCGAGCATGGACCACCGGCCGATGACTTCGACCAGCGCGTAGAGCCGGGTCTGCTCGCGGATGCGCCAGGTGGATCTGCGGCGCACCGATAGCAGCAGCAAGGTCAGGATCATCATCTTCAGCAGCGGGACGACAACGCTGGCGATCAGCACCACGAGGGCCAGCAGGTGCGAGCCGGACAGCCACAGATAGATCACGCCGGACATGATGGTGTCGCGCTGTGTGCCGAATATCGATTGCGTCACCATCACCGGCAGCAGATTGGCCGGGATATACAGGAGGTAGGCGGCCAGCAGGAAGGCCCAGGCGCGCGCCACGCTGGCCGGCTTGCGGTGATGCAGTACGGCGCCGCAGCGCGGACAGGGTTTGGCCTCGAGCGTCATCGGACTGAGCCGGTCGCAAGCGTGGCACGACAGCAGTCCGAGCGAAGTGGCGGTAGTGTGGGGCGATTGAGGCGTGGTCATGACGCGGCATCCGGTGAGCAGGGTGGCACGTCATCTGCATCATGCACATCGAGGTGATGCCACAGTTCGCGCGGATCGAAGGACAGGATGGCGGCAAGTACGACCACAAGGGCACCGAACGACCAGAGGGCGACGCCAGGCAGCACCTGCGCAATGGTGGACAGCTTCACCACCGTGACCAGGACGCCGATCATGAACACTTCGATCATGCCCCACGGCCGCGTCTGGCGAATGCTGCGCACGATGAGGTCGAACCCGGGTGGTATGCGGTGCTGCGCCATCGGCACCAGCAGGTAACACATCATGAGCAACTCGGCCAGCGGAAGCAGGATCGTCGTGGCGAACACGAGCATCGCCACCAACGTCATGTCGTCCGCGTAGAGTGCCTGTACGGAACCCCATAGCGTGGTCTCCATGCGCGAGCCCTTGAGGTCCATAGCGACAATCGGGTACGCGTTCGAGATCAGAAACAGGATCAGAGCGGTCACCACGAGCGGCAGCAGGCGGCGATAGGCAAGCGAACTATCGCGATAGAGCCCACCGCCGCAGCGCAGGCAGGTGGCACGTTCGCCCGGTTTCAGTGCCACGCGCGTATGGAGTGCGTCGCAATGCTCGCATGCAACCAGCCGGCGCGGTTCCTGTGGCGGAGCTGGCGGCGGGAAGTGGTCCTGATGCACGACGTGTCCTGGAATGGTTATCGGCCTCGTTGTATGAGGCAAGCAGTGCGTGAGCGCACCGGAATCTTTCAAGACTCGGTATTCTGCTACAAAATGACTTGCATGTCATCATGACACAAATTATCGTATAAGAATTGCAGCGGGCGCCGCTGCCGAAAAACGCCCCCTTCTCCCGCTGTGCCATGCGGCATGCGGGCCTTTTCTCTTCAAAACGCTATCCATGAAAGCAGCCTGCGAAGTCGAAGTTCGCGAAGGTCCTCCGCATGACATCCTCGCCGCGGCCGAACGCCTGGTTGTCGTGGCGGAGGCACCGCGCGACGCTGCGCGCTCGACGCGAGTCGCGGACGGCATGGAGTTTGTTCGTATGAAGGAAGGCGGGACGTTCATGGCCTACGCCATGTTGTCGGCGTTGTAGCAGCGTATTGATATAATCGCCTCGTCACATAAGGACCACTAATTGAAGATGCCTGCCGATCCTGATCCCAAAGACCACCGCCCTCGCGTTGCCGCTGAACGGCGTGCACGGATGCGCAAGCGTCTCATTGAAAGCGCGATGATCGTTTTTGCGCAAAGGGGTATCGGAGCCAGCGTGATCCCGGATGTCATCGCGGCAGCCGGCGTCTCACAAGGTTCCTTCTACAACTACTTCCGTACTAACGACGATCTGCTGGCGGCTGTCAGCGACGCGCTCAGTCACGACATGGTGCAAATGATCGAGAGCGTGGTCGGCAATATTGAAGACCCAGCGTTGCGTGTTGCAACGGGTATTCGCTTGTACCTGCACCTTGCACGATCCTATCCTGTCGTGGCGCAATTTCTTTCCGCTACGGGCCTGAGTTTGGTCGGCAAGAAGAGTGCCGTGTATGAGCACCTGCCCTCGGATATCAAGGAAGGCCTGAAGAGGGGCACGTTTGACGACGCTTCGGCCGACGTTGCATTGGATATGGTGGCCGGCGCCGGGCTGATCGCCGTTCACCGCATGGCCAAGGGCAGAACCACCAGGGATTATCCCGAACGGATCGTCCAGGCGGTGTTGCGGTCACTCGGCGTGCCTGCATCGAGTGCCGCACAGTTGACGTCCGCGCCTTTGCCAAAGCTGGTGCCTCCGCCGGAATCACTGCTCGAAAAGGCACAGGAGAAGCTCGCCGCCAAGGCCGAGCCCTCCAACTTGTGAGCGTAGGTAACGCTACGGCAGATCGCTGATCGCTTCGGCGAGCAAGCCGTCGAATAGCGCTTCGCTCGCATCCAGCGGCGACCTGGATATCGCATCGGCCGCAGATTCCTCCACACCTAAGGCGCGCAATGCCACGGCAGCGGCGAGCTCCGAAAAATCTTCGCGACATTCGGTTTCAAGCATGCACTGCATCGCGCTCATTGCAGCTCCGGCAACGATATTGAACCCCAGGGCGATCGGCATGCGCTTGAAGCGATTGCGACGAACGCCCTCCTCGATGTCCCTACGGACAAACTCCAGCATATTGGGTGCCTGGTAGCCCGCCCAGCCGAGCCGGCCAAGGATGCCAGCCACTCCCGGCTGGTGTACCGTCAGTATCGACGCCAGCCGTATTCCCCTGGCGATGTGCTCGGCCGGGTCGTCATGGGCGCGCACAATAGGGTCGGCCGCCCGCACCCACTGTTCAGCAATCTTCCCAACAAGCTCCCGCACGATCGCGTCAGACGACGGAAAGTACTTGTAGAACGTCCCGCGCGAAACCCGTGCTGCCGAAATGATGTCGTCGATGGAAGGCGACGCGGCGCTTTTCTCTACCATCAAGCGCAGCGCGCTGTTCAGCAACAGCGAACGCATACGCTGCCGCCGCTTTGCCGCAACTCGCTGTCGGTGGCCGGTAGCCTCCCACTGTTCTGTTTCAGCTGCGAATCTCGTCTGTATCGAGGTCATCGATCCGTTCTCTCCTCGTGGTCAATGGGTCGACATGGACGCGCGCCGGTCTTCCTGCGTCTTCGGCCCATGTCCGTCGCATCACTCCGCGTATAGCGATTGTCTTTGCGCACCACATGCTTCCGTCGCGCGCGCCTTCTTCGTCTCATTCGGTCCGGCAAGTCAAAGTTGCGCCGCCCATAAAATAAATTATACGTCATCATGACATTAAAGTCAGTATGATGTATATTCCAGGCTCTCGGGAAGGGCGAAAGCCCGAACAGGCCTGCCGTCAATGAAGCCAGCACGAGTCCGATTGGAGCGGCTCGGTGGCGTCGACCGCTGATGACTCGCAGGCGAGCGACGGACCTTATTGGAGGGCAGAAATTGAACAGGAACCATCGAGCGGCAGCTCTTACCATCATCGCGGCGCAACTGCTGGCCGCCTGTACACCGGGTCCAGCATCCGAACACAAGGACGTGAGGCCGGTGCGGACAGTGATCGCCGGGCGTGCCGCCGGGTCGGTCAGCGCGAACTACTCAGGCGAGATTCGTGCGCGTTACGAAAGTCAGTTGGGATTCCGCACAGCCGGCAAGATCGTCGCGCGGATGGTGGAAGTTGGCAGTCATGTCAAGCGCGGCCAGCCGCTGTTCCAGCTCGATCCCACGCAGGAAACATTGCAGGTGGCCGCGGCGGGAGCGGAGGCAGATGCGGCGCGGAGCCGGGTAGCCCAGGCGCGGGTGGACGTTAAGCGTACCGAGCAACTGCTCGCGCAGAACTTTGCCTCGCAAGCCGAGTTGGACCAGCAGCGGCTGGCGCTTAACCAGGCGGAAGCCCAACTGCGTTCGGCACTGGCGCGGCAGCAGTTGAATGCCAACATGCGCGGATTTACCACACTCGTGGCCGACCGCGATGGCGTGGTCAGCGCAATCAACGCGGAAGCCGGCCAGGTGGTCTCAGCCGGGCAGACGATCGCTACCGTCGCGGCTGACGGCGAACGCGAGGTCTCTATCAGTATTCCGGAGTCGCGAGTTGACGAGCTGCGTAAGGCGCCGACGCTAACGATTACGGTGTGGGCGCATCCGGACAAGTCCTGGACGGGCAAACTCCGGGAGCTTGCTCCGGACGCGGACAGTATCACGCGGACGTACTCGGCGCGCATTTCCATCCAGGAGGCGGATCCGGAGCTGCTGCGTCTAGGCATGACAGCGTCTGTCATCGCGCCCGACGTGGACGGCAGTGGCGTGGTCCGGGTGCCGCTGACCGCCATTGTCGATCATGAACGTGGCCGCCAGGTGTGGGTGGTTGACCCGAAGACGTCGCGGGTTATCGCGCGTGAAGTCAAGCTGGGCGCCGCGCAGAACGACAGTGTCATCGTGGTTGGGGGCCTGGCGGGCGGAGAAACCGTGGTGAGTGCCGGCGTGCATATGTTGCAGCCTGGCCAGCAGGTGAAGGTGGCCGAGGCGGTAGCTGTCGCCAAGGCGGGAGGTGTGAAGTGAAAGGCATCAACCTGTCCGAATGGGCACTGAAGCACCAGCAGATGATCGCGTTCCTGCTGTTGCTGTTGTCCGTGGCCGGCGTGCTGGCATATGGCGGCCTGGGCCAGAAGGAAGACCCAGAGTTCACGATCAAGACCATGGTCGTCCAGGCGTACTGGCCGGGAAGCTCCGCACAGCAGATGGCCGATCAGGTCACCGACAAGATCGAGCGCAAGCTGCAAGAGGTGGCGGAGATCGACTATACATCCACCTATGTGAAGCCGGGCGAAACGCAGGTCAAGGTGAACTTGCGCGAGGACGTACCACCCGGCGCAGTGCCGGACGTGTGGTATCAGGTTCGGAAGAAGATGGGCGACATCCGGCACACCCTGCCACAGGGCACGCAGGGCCCTTTCTTCAATGACGAGTTCGGGGACACCTTCGGTAACCTCTATGCCATCACTGGTGACGGCTTCGACTATGACGATCTGAGACGGATTGCGGATGCCGCGCGTCACGAGTTTCTTCGTGTCGGCGACGTCAACAAGGTCGACCTGGTGGGCAAGCAGGAACAGAAGATCTATGTGGAAGTCTCCACCGCCAAGCTCGCCTCGCTGGGGATCGACCCGGCACTGATTGCGTCGACGCTCCAACAAACCAATGCCGTGACATCGGGCGGCACGGTGCAAACCACCGCGGAACAGGTGCGGCTGGCTGTCAGTGGCGAGTTTGACTCGGTCGAAGGGATTCGCGCCATCGGTATCCGTGCCGGCCAGCGTACCTTCCGCCTTGGCGATATCGCCGACGTCCGTCGGGGCTTTGTGGAGCCTGCCACCTCGAGGATGCGCTTCAACGGCAACGAGGCGATTGGACTTGCGGTGAGCATGCGCAAGGGCGGCGACGTGATCCGGCTTGGAACAAAGCTGGACGAAACGGTGAAGCGCATCGAGTCCAACTTGCCGGTGGGTGTGCAGATCCACGCCGTAAGCGACCAGCCACGTATCGTTGAGCATTCCGTATTCGAGTTCAAGAAGAGTCTGGCCGAGGCAGTGATCATTGTGCTCGTCGTGAGCTTCCTGTCGCTGGGCTTGCGCACGGGACTGGTCGTCGCGCTCAGCATCCCGCTCGTGCTGGCCATGACATTCCTGGCGATGTATGTGATGGGCATCGACTTGCAGCGCATCTCGCTGGGTGCGCTGATCATTGCGCTCGGACTATTGGTGGACGACGCCATTATTGCCGTTGAAATGATGGCACTGAAGCTCGAACAGGGCTGGGACAAGTTCCGCGCCGCCACCTACGCCTACACGGCCACGGCTTTCCCGATGCTCACCGGCACGTTGATCACGGCGGCGGGCTTCCTTCCGGTCGGCTTTGCGAAGTCGGGCACTGGCGAATATGTGTACTCCCTGTTCCAGGTGGTGGGCATTTCGCTGTTGTTGTCGTGGATCGTGGCCGTCCTCTTTACGCCTTACATCGGCTTCAAGCTGTTGAAGGAACATGCGCACGCGTCGAATGACGAGGATGCCGTCTACCAGCGCGGCTTCTATGTCAAGTTCCGCCACTTCATCGACTTCTGCCTTAAGCAGCGCGTATGGGTACTCGGCATCACGCTCGCGGCATTTGTTGGCGCACTGGTGCTGTTCAAGGCGATACCCCAGCAGTTCTTTCCAGCGTCAGACCGGGCCGAACTCATTGTGGACCTGTGGATGCCGAAGGCCTCGACCTTTGAGGCGAGTCAGCGCGAGGTCCAGAAGCTGGAAGGCCTGCTCAAGGGCGATCCGGACATTGCGGCGGTGACCAGCTTTGTAGGCAACGGTACGCCACGATTCTACCTGCCGCTCGATGTGCAGACGCCCAATCTGAACCTGGGCGAGATGCTGGTGATGACGAAGGGCGGTGAGGCACGGGAGCGGGCGAAGGAGAAGCTCGAGAAGCTGTTCGACGGAAAATTCCCGAATGTGCGTGGGCGCGTCAATCGACTGGAAAACGGTCCCCCTGTCGGTTACCCGGTGCAGTTCCGCGTGTACGGGCAGGACAACGCCAAGATTCGTGAAATAGGGCAGCAGGTGGCGGACATCATGCGTGAAGAGCCCAACGTGCGCCAGGTCAACCAGGACTGGGGCGAACGCATCAAGCGAGTGCAGGTCGACGTCGACCAGGACAAGGCGCGTGCACTGGGCATCAGCTCAGGCCAGATCAAGGAGGCCCTTGAGGCTTCGCTGTCGGGCACGCCGATCACGCAGTACCGCGAGGAAGACCAGGGTATCGACGTGGTCTCGCGCCTTGTCGCAGCGGAACGCACGGACCTGAACAACTTGAAGGACGCAAAGATCTACGTGCGCGAAGGCAAGTTTGTGCCGGTCTCGCAAGTGGCCCGGCTCACGCTTGACAGCGAGGACAGCGAGCTGTGGCGGCGTAACCGCGTGTCAACGTTGACCGTTCGTGCCGATATCGCAGGGGCGCAGGCGCCTGACGTCACGCGTGCACTACAACCGAAGATCGACGCACTGGAAAAGGCGCTTCCGCTCGGCTATGGCATCGAGATCGGCGGCGCTTACGAATCAAGTGCGAAGGCCCAGCATTCCGTTTTCGCGGTGATGCCTGTGACGATCATCGCGGTGCTCGTGCTGCTGATGATTCAACTGCAGGACATGAAGAAGATGGCGATGGTCCTGCTGACGGCGCCGCTTGGGCTGATCGGTGTCAGCGCGATTATGGCTGCGTTCCGGATTCCATTCGGTTTTGTCGCCATGTTGGGCGTTATCGCCCTCGCTGGAATGATCATCCGCAACTCGGTGATCCTGGTCGTACAGATCGATCAAGACGTGGGCGCGGGCGTCGCACTGTGGACGGCTATCGTCGAAGCGGCGGTGCGGCGGCTGCGTCCGATCGTGCTGACTGCCTTGGCGGCAATTCTGGCGATGGTGCCGCTTACCCATTCCGTGTTCTGGGGCCCCATGGCGTGGGCAATCATGGGAGGGCTCGCCGTTGCCACGGTGCTGACGCTCGTCTTCCTTCCCGCTCTGTATGCGACCTGGTACCGGGCCAAGCGCCCAGAGACCGTCTGATCGCAAGTATGACGATGAGAGTTATTTCGATGAAAAGATTGAGTATGGCCCTGCGGGCCGGGCACGTGGCTTTGGGCTGCATGCTTTTCCTGAACGCTGGAGAGTCGGGCGCTATCGATCTCGTGGGGGCCTACCAGCAGGCATTGGCGCATGATCCGACAAGCCTCGCTGCAAGTGATGCACTCACGGCGGGGCGGGAGTTGGCTGTGCAGGGCGACGCCTTGCTGCGTCCTCGGGTAAGCCTGCAAGCTGCACTGGACCGGATCAACAATCGTTCGTCCGGCAACCCGCCGGCCGAGGCCGCGCCGTTGGTATCCGCCGATAGTTCAGGCACTGCGCGGCAGGCCGGCGTGATGCTCATTCAGCCACTGTACGACAGGACCGCGGTAGCCACGAGGAAGCAGTTGCATGGGCAATCGAACCTGGCGCAAACGCAGTTCGACCAGTCCCGCCAGGATCTGGCCTTGCGGGTGGCCGAGGCATACTTCGGCGTGGTATTGGGCGAGGAAACGCTGCGTGTAGTGCAGGCCGAGAAGGCGGCCTTGCGACAGCAACGGGACCGCGCGAAGGCGCGCTTCGACATCGGCCAGGGCAAGATCACCGATCTTCATGAAGCCCAGGCGCGCCTGGATGGCGTAGAGAGTCGCGAAGTTACGGCGCAGTCTGCGCTCGCGCAACGACGCACGCGCTTCCTGGAAACGGTCGGCATGCCGCCCGATCAGCTCAGCGGGCTGGCGCCCAATTTCGCGCCGCGACCGCCGGAACCGGACAATCTCATGGCGTGGCAGGCAAGGGGTGAAGATCAGAGTTACCTCGTCAAGACCAAGCAGTCGGCGCTCGACATTGCCGGCGCGGAGATCGACAAGTACCGCGTCAGCAGTCGCCCGACTGTCGCGCTCGTGGCACGTTATGGCGCACAAGGGCAAACCGGCAACCTGGCTCCCTGGGTTGCAGCCAGCAACACCCGAACCGCGACGATCGGCTTGCAGCTCAACATTCCGCTGTACGCGGGCGGCGGACTGGATTCGCGCGAGCGGGAATCTGTTGCGAGGAAGAGCCAGGCAGAGCAGGACGTTGCCGCCGCCCGGCGAGATGTGCGCCTGAATGTGCAGGACGGATTCCTCTCGGTGAAAACGGGCGTGTCGCGGGTCGCCGCACTCGAGCAGTCGTTGACTTCGGCGCGTAGCGCGCTCGCGGCGACAACGCTTGGCCGGGACGTTGGCACCCGTACGGAACCCGACGTGCTGGACGCCCAGCAGCGCGTGTTCGCCGCTGAGCTTGACCTGGTTCAGGCACGCCTGGACTACCTCCTTGGCCGTCTGCGGCTTGCCGCCGCGACGGGGGAATTGAGCGAGGAAACCCTGCGTTCGCTGAATGCCTGGCTCGCATCCTGATCGAGAAATCCTATGCTAGGAGAACTGCAGCACTATTGGAGCGGCACTTTTCTCGCCGCCAACGCGTTCATCGGGCTGAACATGGTGGGCGCGCTGTTGCTCGGCATGCTGGTGGGCTACGAGCGCTCGTACAACGGCCGCGCCGCCGGCATGCGCACCTACGGCCTCGTGTGCATGGCGTCCACGGCGCTGACGGTGTTCGTCGGTCACGCGTCGCTCTGGTACGGCGGCGCCACAGCGCACATCCAGGCAGACCCGACCCATACCATCCAGGGTGTGGTCACCGGCGTCGGCTTCCTGGGCGCCGGGGTCATCATGAAGGACGGCATGAGCATCCGCGGCCTCACGACCGCGGCATCCATCTGGGCTGCCTCGGCCATAGGCGTGTTGCTGGGCGTCGGTTTCTATGCCGCCGCGTTGCTGCTTGCCGTGCTATGCATGGGCTCGATGTCCCTGTTGCACCGGCTGGAGTCCAGGCTTCCGGGGCGCATGACGCTTGATGTGTCGCTGACTTTCCAACCCGGAGAAGTCCCTGACTTCGATCTGCTGATCGACAGGGCAAAGTCCCGCGGTTATCGCGTGCTGCACGATAGCCTGACCATCACGTTTGCCGACAACCAGGCCGTGTGGCGAATCAGCCTGGTCGCACCGGACAAGGCGCGCGCGCTATCGCCGGCGGGACTTGCGGCCGAGATGGCTGCAACCCAGGGGGTCTCCCGGTTCAGCATCGTACCGGTGCGCAATTTGATTCGGGTACCCTACAGGGCATGAAGGTGCGTTACGTCGAGTCCGACACGGTGTTCGCCGGCTACGCCGTGGACACGCGCGCCGATCAGGACCGACTGCTCAAGACCTTGCTCGAGCCGGAACTGGTGGTGCTCGACGACCTGTTCCTGGCAAAACGCATCCCGGACGCCGCCGCCGAACTGCTGCAGACCTTGGTCCATCAGCGCTACAAACTGCGTCGCAGCATCATCGTCACTTCCAACCGCGTGGTGCAGGACTGGGGGCGATACCTCGGCGACAACACCATGGCCACTACCATTCTGGATCGCCTGATGCATCGATCCAAGCTTCTCGAGTTCGAAGGCAAAAGCTACCGCCTCAAAGAAGCCGCCACCAGGCTTGCTGTTTCTGAGAAGGCCGATTCATAATCTGCCCGTCCTGCCTGGGGGAATTTAGCCGACCACAAGTGGGGGAGTTTGAAGTGACCGTCCGGGGCCACCGCCGACTACGTCGGCGCCTTCGAGGACGGCTACAAGCACGCCGTCGCCGCGGTGGTCAAGGCGCTGGTCAGGCCGCTGCCGGTGGTGGCCAATCAGGTCACGCTGCTGCCGGGCAGCCACCTGTCGCCGGGCGACATCGACGAGTTGCGCGAGATCTCATCGAAGCCTTCGGCCTGGAGCCCATCGTGCTGCCGGATATCTCCGGTTCGCTGGACGGACACATCGCGCCTGACTGGCGCGGCACCACCCTGGGCGGCACCACGCTGGCGCAGATCCGCGCCGCCGGCGCTTCGGCCTTGACGATTGGCGTGGGCGAGCAGACACGCGAGGCCGCGGAAGCGCTGCAGTCGATCGCGGGCACAACCTTCCTTGGTGGTGCCTCCTTCGTACATGCGGAACTCGCCGTCGGTCGGCGTGTTCCAGGTTTCCGAGGGATCGCAGATGATGTTGACCTGCACGCCGAGCAGATCGAAGATGCGGCGGATTTCCTTCATATTTCCGACCACGTAGCCGTCGAAGCCGCCGATGAAATTGACGCTCTCGTCGGGCATGCGGGTGAGCGGCGCGGCCGTGCCGGCCTTCCCGTCCCAGAAATGAGAGCGTTGCGGGTGCCGGATCACTGCCGCGAAGATGCACGGCGTGAGAGAGACACGGATTCTGCGCAAACAGTCCGCCCACTAGCGGCGGATGCGCCATGGGTCCCAGGATCAGTGTCGAGGTATGGCGGGCCACAATTGACAAATGGTGCCAAGACGAATTGCAAGGAAAGCTTCAGAGAAATCAGTACACAAGAAGGCGGGGGCCTCGCGATCTGGCCGCGTCGGATCCGTCCATGAGGAGGGCGACGCGGCTCGGAAATGTCTGGAATCGGCTGCTGTCCACGTAGCCGCCCGGTCTGATCGAGTGATCATCGAAGGGTCATTCAGCGAAGATTTCGGCGAGTAATCCGGATCTCTCGGAAGTTTTCCGCACTCGATCGCCGCGCAAAGCTGCATGGTGGAGCAAGCATCCAGTAGAGTTTGCGATATTGAATTCAGTGCAGTGAGATGGGTGTGAATCCGGCGGTCGCGAAGGTCTTGACGCGCCTGAACGTATCCGCTGGACGTGATGCTTACTTGAGTGCGCCGGTATGGATCGACACGTGCTCAACCATGCAGCCCCGAGAGAAACTTCTTCAGTTCCGACGTCTTCGGCTGCTCGAAGATTTCCTCCGGCGATCCTATCTCATGCACCTTGCCGTGATGCATGAAGACCACTCGGTCGCTGACCTTGCGGGCGAAGTTCATCTCATGCGTGACCATTACCAAGGTCATGCCTTCCGCCGCAAGGCCTTCCACCACGCTTAGCACTTCGCCGACCAGTTCCGGATCGAGTGCGGAGGTGACTTCATCGCACAGCAGCACGGCCGGGTCCATGGCCAGCGCGCGGGCGATTGCCACGCGTTGCTGTTGTCCGCCGGATAGCTGGTCGGGCAAGCTGTGGAACTTGTCGCCAAGGCCCACGCGATCGAGTAGTGCTAGTGCACGCTTGCCGGCCTCGGACTTGGGTGTGTCCTTCACCAGCGTAGGCGCCAGCATCACGTTCTGCCCGGCGCTCAGGTGCGGGAACAGGTTGAAGTTCTGGAAGATCATGCCAACGTTCTGGCGCAGGTCGCGCATGGCGCGGGCGTCGCCATGGCGCAGTGCCTGGCCATCCACGCTGAGCGCACCTTCATCGAAGCTTTCCAGTCCGTTGATGCAGCGGAGCAAGGTGCTCTTGCCCGAGCCGCTGCGGCCGATGATGCAGACCACCTCGCGGCGCGGCGCCCGATCTGCAGGTCAATGCCCTTGAGCACTTCGTTGGCGCCGAAGCGTTTGCGCAGGCCCTGGATATCGACGAGGGAAAAGGGCTTGGTGGTTTCGGTTTGCTTGGACATGGGATGACGGGACCTCAATGCTTGGGCCGCAGGCGGCGCTCAAGGCGGCGGCTGCACAACGACAGCGGGAAACACAGGGCGAAGTACAGCAGCGCGACGCAGCCGTAAGCCAGGAAGGGCTGAAAGGTGGCGTTGGAAATCATCTGGCCAGCCTTGGTGACTTCCACGAAGCCGATCACCGAGGCCAGTGCAGTGCCCTTGATCACCTGCACCAGGAATCCCACCGTGGGTGCCACCGCGATGCGCGCGGCCTGCGGCAGGATCACGTGCTGAAGCTGCTCGCGCAGATTCATCGCCAGGCTGGCGGAGGCCTCCCACTGGCCCTTGGGAATGGCGTTGATGCAGCCGCGCCAGATCTCCGTGAGATAGGCGCTGGCATATAGCGTGAGGCACAGCGCCGCCGCGAACAGCGCCGAGGTCTCGACACCCAGCAACGCCAGCCCGAAGTAGAACAGGAACAACTGCATCAGCAACGGGATGCCCTGGAACAGCTGCACGTAAAGCGCCACGCCGCGCACGGCGCCCGGCAGGCGCGCAATGCGCGCAACCAGCAGCAGCATGCCAACGACGCTGCCACCGGCGAAGGCGATCAGCGACAGCCCCACTGTCCAGCGCAGCGCCAGCAGCAGGTTGCGAAAAATGTCCCACAGGGAAAAGTCGACCATGATGTATGCCTCCCGGTCTCAGCGGCCAAAGATGAAGCGCGGACCAACCCAGTTCAGGATCTCGCGCAGCACCACGGCCAGGCCCAGGTAGACGCAGGTGGTGACGATATAGGCTTCAAAATTGCGGAACGTGCGGCTGGCGATAATATTGGCCGCATAGGAAAGCTCTTCGGTGGAGATCTGGCTGCATACCGCCGAGCCCAGCATCACGATGATGACCTGGCTCACCAGCGCCGGCCACACGCGCGACAGCGAAGGCGGCAGCACCACGCGCGTAAAAATCTGCCAGCGGTTGAGCGCCAGGCTCTGCGCGGCTTCGATCTGCCCGCGCGGCGTGGACTCCAGCCCGGCCCGGATGATTTCGCATGCATAGGCGCCGAGGTTCAGCGTCATCGACAGCACACACGCCACTTCCGCCGGCATCCGCACGCCAATCGAAGGCAGGCCGAAGAAGATAAAGAACAGCTGGATGATGTACGGCGTATTTCGGACTGCCTCCACATAGCCGCCCACCAGTGCCCGCAGCCATGCCGTGCCATGGATGCGCGCCCAGGCGCAGCCGATGCCCACGAGCGTACCGAAGGCCGCGGAGAACGCCGTCAGGAGAATCGTCAGCAACAGGCCACGCAGCAGCATGGGCCACTGCGAGAGAACCGGCGCAAAGTCGAAGGAGATCATGCAGTGCCGCTAGAGAGTTATTTTTTCTTCGGCGAGACTGACCTGCGAGGCAGGCCAGTGCGCCAGCAACATGGAGCCCGCGCACGGGGCCGGAAACAATGCGATCCGTTATCCCGCCTACCCGTATGCCCGCTTACCCGTTTGCAATCAGTCCGGCAAATCGCCCATGCCGCGGCCGAGCCAGCGCTGCGCGTAGCCGTTGAGCGTGCCATCCGCCTTTGCCTTGCGCAGGATCTCGTTGACCTTCTCCAGCAGCGCGGTTTCGCCTTTGCGCACACCGATGAAATTGGGCGAATCCTTGAGGAGCAGTTTGTACTCGGCCTCTACCTTGGGGTTCTTCGCGATCGCCGCGGCAGCCACGGCGGCGCCGGTGGCCAGCAGTTGCGTTTGCTGCGACACGAAGGCGGCCACGGTGGAGTTGTCGTCCTCAAAGCGTTGGATCTTCAGCGTGGGCGGCGCCACTTGCTGCAGCACATCGTCCTGGATGGTGCCGCGCGTGACCGCGATGGTCTTGCCGCCAAGATCGGCAAAGCTCTTGATGCTCATTGCCTTCGGACCAAACACCGCCTGGTAGAAGGGCGCATACGCGATCGTGAAATCGATCACCTTGGCGCGCTCGGCGTTCTTGCCTAGCGCCGAGACGATCAGGTCGATCTTCTTGGTCTGCAGGTAAGGGATACGGTTCGGCGTGCTCACCGGGACGAGATCGGCCTTGACGCCGAGCTTGTCGGCGATCATCTGCGCCACGGCCACGTCCAGGCCCTGCGGCTTCAGGTCAGTGCCCATGAAGCCATACGGCGCGAAGTCGGTCGGGATGCCGATCGCAATCGACTTCTTGCCTATCACGGCGCTCAGGGAATCGTCGGCTTTGGCGGGTGCCATCGCGATGAGTGCGGCGCCTGCGATCAGGCTGGCGATGGAGGTGAACTGTCTGCGTTTCATAAAGGCACCTTTATCAGTCGGTCGGGGAACACGAGGGACTGAAAGGCAAGTTGTGTGCCACTGTTGGCGATGCCGGCTGCGCGGGCGAATGCGATCGGATTTTTTCGACGGCATTGCTTTGAAATCAAATATTTAACGAACGCCTCCGTAGCTTCTCAATAAAGCGGGGCAAACGGCGGCACGCGGCTCAGGTGGAGAGAGCGATGCGCTGTCCGAGGATGTGGGGAAGGAGGGGAATGTGATTGGTGTGTGAGATGCGGTCGGCCAGGTATTCCCAGAACGAGATTCCCAGCTTTCGACAGGTCTTCTTCAAGCTCGAGAAGGTGTCACGGCATTGGCGACCGAGTTCGCTGCGCGTGCCGCCACTGATCTTCTGCTTTTTCACGTGGTCGCGAATGTCGCGTTCACTGCCGTTGGTATGCAGTGGGATCTCGGGGCGTTCGAGCACCAAGAGCAGCTCGGACTTGTTCTTGTGAAGGCGTCTGAGCAAACGGTCCAGCGTCGCGTAACGGGTCTTTTGGATGAAGACTGCGTCAAAGCGTTTTTGCAGTTCGGCTTTGCGCTGGATCGTCGGATTCTGCTTGTATTCCTTCAGATCCGCATAGAGCGACCAGATATCGCCGCGCACACGGGCAATATCCTCGCGATGTAGGTCATTGAGCGGCAGCAGCTTGTGCACGAGACGCTCGGCGTGGACCCAGCATAAGCCGTGAATCAACACATTGAACTGTCCCGCATCATCGCTAATGATGGCCAGATCCTGGGCGACGCCACGTCGCCTCAGGCTGCCCAGTAACGCCCCTTCGGTGGCGATGTTCCGGTGGCGGGTAACGTCCATGCCCAGGCTGTCCAGGTGAGACAGCCACGCACTCTGGTCGGCAAAGCTCGCGCACTCATGCTGACGCAGCCCATCAACGAACGCCTGTGGGAGCCCACGCTTTTTCATGGAGGAGAGGGCCTCGTCGTTGACCTGGTAGCCATGTCCCGCCGCGAGCAGTTCGAGGAAATTGATGCGGCTCTTCGTGCTTGTGCTTTTGAACCAGGCGAAATGTTCGTTACCGATGTGGGTGACGTAGCCGTTGCGGCCCTGATGCCGCGTGCCGGTGTCGTCGACCGTCACATACGCCGAGAGCGCCAGCCCCGTCGACAGCAGATCCTCCTTTTCCTCGTGGAATCGCCCCTTGTCCTCCTGCAGCAGCGCATTCATCTGCCCGGACGAGATCTCGATACCCCATTCCCGCAACTGCTCGCACAGCAGCGGCTGCGTCACGTGGCAGTGGTGATATTGGTACAGCACGTAACTGACCAGTGTCGCGCCAAAGTGGCTGCCGGCAACGGCCTTGGGCAGTTGCCCGGTCAGCGTTTGACAGTCCGGGGTCTGCCAGCGTGCGAGCCGGTAGCGCGTATTGTGTGTCCCCATCACGAGGTCCTGGACCACGAAATCCCGGTAGCCCTTGAACCGCGAGCCAGACGGGATCGACTCGGCCGGCTGGATGACTTGCTCGCAATCGATCTTCAGCTGCCCCGTCTTGCTCCTGGCGGGCGAACCGCGTCGTCTGGCTGGTTTGCCCTGCTGCTGCCGATTGGACTCGCTGGTTTTGCCGGCCTCCTCATGCATACGGCTTGGTTTGAACGTAGGGCGCTTCTTCTCTCCCTTGAGCACCGCGACTTCGTCCTTCATGTGCCCCGCGTTCTCCACCAGACGATGGATGAGCTCCACCAGACCTTCACCCCAGGCCAGCACCTTCAGCACCGCCGGCGTGCGTTCGGCCTCGGCAATGAACGGCGCAACAAGTTTCTTCTTCACGGCCGCAGTCAGGCTACGCGCGCTTTTCCGCTCTTCTCAACTCGGCGAGTTCCTGTTCCAGTTGCTCCGTCTCCTGCTGCAAGCCATTGGCCATGTCGACCAATCCCTCAACCCATGCCAACACCTCAAGTTCTTTTGGCGTCAATCCTTCTCGCGCGATGTCCGGCGGCGTGAATTTTTGGCAAGTGGTCATGATCGGGCAGCGTGAATGGCGACGGCGAAAGTTAACATCCCCACCCAGCGTTTACAAGTGGAACGCGTTGCGGCTTGCGGCAAGCTCGCGCCGATATTTCCACGCCGACATTCCAGTCACCGGCCACGCCTCACCACCTGGCCTTGCCCCGGCTTATTGAGAAGTTACACGCCTCCCCGATAGCGCCACTGACTTGGCATTGCCCTTGCATGAAAGGCCGCCAATACTGAAACAACGGTTTCATATGCACCAAAACATGAAATCATGGTTTCACCATTGTGCAGGCCCGGACCACTTTGGTGCGGGCAAGCGGAACGGAGGCACGGACCCGACATGGCCATTCAACCCGCGCTGGAAGCGCAAATCCACCAGTGCTACGGCGAACTTTCTTCAGCAGACAAAAAATTGGCCGACGTGCTGCTCATGCGGCAAAAAGACCTGCTCAGCTACTCGGCCACCGAGCTGGCGGAGTTGGCGAGCGTCTCCAAGGCGAGCGCGGCGCGCTTCTTCCGCCGCCTCGGCTATGCGGACTTCAGCGCCTTCCGGCAATCGCTGCGGGACCAGGTCTCCGAGCAATCTCCGCTGTACCTGATGGAACACAACGGGTTGCCGCCCGAGTCGGGGGGCGCGCCGCAATCGGTCGTGGCCGGTCTCGAGGCGCACGTGCAACTCGACAGCCGCCGGCTCGCCAGTCTGCCGGAACAACTCAGCGAGCGCGCGCTGGAGACCACGCTCACCGAACTGGCCAACGCGCGCCGCGTGTGGGTGGTGGGTTATCGCAACAGCTTCATGCTGGCTTTCTATGCCAATGCGCTGCTCTCGCAGGTGCGCCCCGAGGTGTACCTGCTCAATGAGCAAGCGGGCAAGGATGCCGAACTGGTGGCCGAAATCGACAGCAAGGATGTACTGCTGGCGGTGGACTTCCGACGCCGTGCGAAGCGCCTGGACGGCATGGTGACACTGGCCCGGGAGGCCGGCGCCAAACTCATCCTGCTCAGCGATGCCCCGGTTTCCACGCTAGCCACCAAGGCCGACGCCGTGCTGCGCTGCTCGCACCACGGCGGCCAGGTCTTCGATTCCTACGTGGCCGCCGTCAGCCTGGTGAACTACCTGGCCACCGCCATGGCAGGCCGCTCCCGCAAACGTTCGCGCGCACGCATGGCCCGCGTGGAGCGCGCGCACGACGTGCTCGGGGACCTGGAGACCGGCCACTGAGATCGACCGGCACGCAGCGCCGCCATCAATACACGCAATAACGCATTCTGACTGGACCAATACACACGCATGACCACGCTCCCCAACCTCTCGCTTGATCTTCTCCCCAATCCGGCCCTGAGCCGCGCGGAACCCTATGGTGCACAGCGCGCCGCCATCCTGAGCGAGCCGGCCCTGGCCGCCGCCCGCCGCGAGATCTCCGCCTGGGAGGGCTACCAGCCCACGCCGCTGAAAGCCCTGCCGAACCTGGCGGCCGCGCTGGGCGTCGGCCAGATCCACTACAAGGACGAAGGCTCGCGCTTCGGGCTGGGCAGCTTCAAGGCGCTTGGCGGCGCGTATGCCGTGGGACGCCTGCTTTGCCGCGAAATCGGGCCCCGGATCGGCCGCGAGCTAAGCATCGCTGACCTGAGTATGCCGGCGCTGCGCAGCCTGTGCGCCGAACTCACCGTGACCTGCGCCACCGACGGCAACCACGGCCGCTCCGTGGCCTGGGGCGCCCAGCTGTTCGGCTGCCGCTGCGAGATCTATATCCACGCCACCGTCAGCGAAGGGCGCAAGACCGCCATCGAACGTTTCGGCGCCCAGGTGGTACGCACCACGGGCAACTACGATCAGGCCGTGCAGCAAGCCGATGCCGATGCGCGGATCAATGGCTGGTACGTGATCTCGGATACCTCGTACCCCGGCTATATGGACGTGCCGCGTGATGTCATGCAGGGTTATCAGCTGATGGTGGACGAAGCCGTCAACGCGCTGCCGGCCTGGCCCACGCATGTGTTCATCCAGGCCGGCGTGGGTGGCTTTGCCGCCGCCGTCTGCGGCTACTTCTGGGAACGTGAGGATGGCAAGGACAGGCAGCGCCCCGTCTTCACGGTGGTGGAGCCCGCCAAGGCGGCCTGCCTGATGCAAAGCGCGCGCGCTGGCAAGGTCACCGCCGTCACCGGCGAGCTGGATACGCTGATGGCCGGCCTGGCTTGCGGCGAAGTTTCGCTGCTCGCCTGGGAAATCCTTGCCGAAGGCGCCGACGCATTCTGCACGGTCGACGACGCATCCGCGGTAAAAACCATGCGCCTGCTGGCCCAACCGCTGGGCGACGATCCCGTGATCGTGGCCGGCGAATCCGCCGTGGCCGGGCTGGCCGCTGCCATCGCCGCCATGCAGGACCCGCAGGCCCGCGCGGCGCTCGGGCTCAACCGCCAGAGCCGGCTACTGTTTATCGGCAGCGAGGCCGACACTGATCCCGCGCTGTACGCCGAACTGGTTGGCCGAAGCGCGGACGCAGTGCGCGCCGGAGCCGCGGCATGAGCGAGCAGAGCGCGCCAAAGGCAGACCCCGCGCCGCGCATTCGCGGCGAGCGCCTGCTGCAAAGCCTGGACGATCTCGCGCAACTCGGTGCCATCGAAGGGGGCGGAGTGTGCCGCCTGGCGCTGACCGATGCCGACAAACTCGGCCGCGACTGGACGGTGGCGCGCATGGAGGCGCTGGGCATGACCGTTACCATCGACGCCATCGGCAACGGCGTGGCCGTGTATCCCGGCAGCGAAGACCTGCTCCCCGTCATGATCGGCTCGCACATCGACACCGTGCGCACCGGCGGCCGCTACGACGGCAACTACGGGGTGCTGGCCGGCCTGGAAGTGGTCGCCACCCTGCGTGATGCCGGCCTGCGTCCGCGTCGTCCTGTCGCCGTCGCTTTTTTCACCAATGAAGAGGGCGCGCGCTTTCATCCGGACATGATGGGCTCGCTGGTCTACGTGGGCGGAATGCCGTTGGAAGACGCGCTGGCCACTACCGGCATCGATGGCGTCTCGGTGGGCGCCGAGCTGCGGCGCATCGGCTATGACGGCCAGGCGCCCGCGGGCAAGCCGCGCGTCGACAGCTTCGTGGAGCTGCATATCGAGCAAGGCCCGGTGCTGGATCTGCGTGGCCTGCAGGTTGGCGTGGTGGAAGGGGTCCAGGGGATCTCCTGGACCGAGTTCACCATCGACGGCGTATCCAACCACGCCGGCACCACGCCCATGGAACTGCGGCATGATGCCGGCTATGCCGCCGCGCGCATCGCCAATTTCGTGCACGACCTGGCGTTGCGCTACGGCGGCCGGCAGATCGCCACCGTGGGCGCCATGCGTTTCGAGCCGAACCTGATCAACGTCATCCCCAACCGCGCCGTCTTCACCGTAGACCTGCGTAATACCGATGAACGGCGGCTCGCCCAAGCCGAAGCTGAAGTCCTCGCCTTTGCCCGGCAAACCTGCGAGACGGAAACCCTATCTCTTAGCCATCGCCGCCTGGCACGTTTCGAGCCGGTGGCATTCGATCCCATGGTCATCGACCTGGTCGAGCAGGAAACCGCAGCGCTTGGCTTCACCCATATGCGCATGCCCAGCGGTGCCGGTCACGACGCGCAAATGCTGGCCCGCGTCTGCCCCGCCGGCATGATCTTCGTGCCCAGCGTGAAAGGCCTGAGCCACAACGTGCGCGAGTTCACCGAACCGAACGACCTCATCGGCGGCGCGCAGATCCTGCTGCAGGTGGTGCTCAAACTCGCCAACCGGCCGTGATCGACGCCAAGCCCCTGCCACTAGCCTGAACCACCACCCCGAAAGCATCCTGGAGTTACCCGTGTCCCGTATTGTGAATGTCGCCATCGGCCAGCTCGGCCCCATCGCCCGCGCCGACAGCCGCCAGCAAGTGGTCAGGCGCCTGTGCGATCTGATGCGCGAAGCCCACGCCTGCGGCTCGCACCTGATCGTCTACCCCGAGCTGGCGCTCACCACCTTCTTCCCGCGCTGGTACATGGAGAGCGACGAAGAGATCAACAGCTTCTTCGAACGCGAGATGCCCAGCGCCGCCACGCAGCCGCTGTTCGATCTTTCGCGCGAGCTTGGTGTTGGCTTCTACCTCGGCTACGCCGAGCTCACCAGCGAACAAGGCAAGGCAGTGCGCTACAACACCTCCATCCTCGTCAACCGCCAGGGCGAGATCGTCGGTAAATATCGCAAGGTGCACCTGCCCGGCCATCGCGAGCACGAACCGTGGCGCCGCTTCCAGCATCTGGAAAAGCGCTACTTCACGCCCGGCAACCACTTCGGCGTGACCGAAGCCTTTGGTGGCAAGATCGGCATGGCCATCTGCAACGACCGCCGTTGGGCCGAAACCTATCGGGTGATGGGCCTGCAAGGTGTGGAGATGGTGCTGATCGGCTACAACACGCCCGTGCACAATGCGCCGGCGCCGCAGCACGACGACCTCTCGCTTTTCCACAATCAGCTCTCCATGCAGGCCGGGGCCTATCAGAACGGCACCTGGGTGGTTGGCGTGGCCAAGGCCGGGATGGAAGAGGGCGTGGACGGCATTGGCGGCAGCTGCATCATCGCGCCCTCCGGCGAAGTGCTGGCCCACTGCATCACCAAGGGCGACGAGGTCGCGATCGCCCGCTGCGACCTGGATTTCTGCGAGGTCTACAAGCGCACCACGTTCAACTTCGACGCGCACCGGCAGCCGCAGGCGTACGCGATGATTGTGGAGCGGCGCGGGGAGATGCTGATGGCGGACGGGAGCGCGGTGGTGTCCTGATGCCTGCGTCGCGCAAACTAGTGTTGAGGATCGCTTCTATGGGTGGTCGCGGCACTCTCAAGCTGGGGTGCCGCAGGTGAAGCAAGCCGTTGATGTCGCACTGCTCGGAAAGCAGTGGACGGATTTAGCGTGAGTCCAGTGAAGCGGGGCCATGCCGCAAATCGTGTGGCGAGTCGCTTGCGATATTGCGAGGCGCTTGAGCACGTGCCGCTTGATCGCGAAGACCCCGCCGTTGAAAATCAGGCCACCGACCGCGCTCACCGTCTCGGCCAGGACAAGCCCGTGTTCGTCTACAAGCTGATCACCGCCGGCAGCGTCGAGGAGAAGATCGTCGCGATGCAGGAGCAGAAGGCGGCGCTTGCCGAGTCGATCCTGTCGGAGGATGCCGCCCAAGCAGGGCGGCGGCCGCTCGAATCTCGTCACCTGTCAAGCATTCGCGTGGCAAATTGCGATTCTATTTGATGGCTTATCTTGGGGGGATTCCCGAGCCCCCCGCAAAGAGCCGATTAAGACATTCGTCGCTCATGCCGCGAGTGCGTCTCGCGCCGATGCCGAGGTCAAGGGCAAGCCGGGCTGGCTGGTGGCCACCGCGCAACGGCGCGTTCAAGTCAAACAGCCAATCGCACCGGGCTGATCGCGCGGGGCACCTTCGCAAGCGCCGACGCGATAGGCTGGCAGCGTCAGACCACCATCGGCGTGGTGGCGCCATCGATCGACAGGATGGCGCCCGAGATATAGCTGGCGCGTGGCGAGGAGAGGAACAGCACGGCGTCCGCCACCTCTTCCGGCGTGGCCAAGCGGCCCAGGCCAGTGCGCGCGTTGGCGCGCGCCAGCGCCTGCTCCACTGTCATGCCGCCGATGCGCGCATCCACTTCCATGCCCTGCTGCAGGCGCTCGGTATGTGTGGCCGACGGGTTGATAGCGTTCACGCGCACACCCTGCTTGCCGTAGGCATTGGCCAGGCCGGCACTGGCCAGCATCAGCGCCGCGTTGGCGGCGCCGCCAGCCAGGTGGGCGGGGTTGGCCATCTTGCCACCCATGCCCACGATGTTGACGATGGCGCCGCGTCCCTGCTGCGCCATGCGCTTGACTACCGGGTCGATCACGTTGACGTAGCTGAAGTACTTTGCGGTCATGGCGTCCTGCCACAGCTGTGGGGTCAGCTCGTCCGGCGGGCGGCGCTTGGCCGCGCCGGCAGAGGTCACCAAAATGTCGATGCCGCCAAGTCCCGCGACCGCTTCCTCCACCGCGCGCGCGGCCTCGGCGATATTGGTCAGATCGGCGGATACCGCGACCACGTCCCTGGTGAATTTTCCCTCGCCTTCGGCCAGCTTGGCGCAGGCCTTGGCCAAGTTCTCGGCGCTGCGCGAAACAATGGCCACGCGCGCGCCCTCGCGCAGAAAGCCGGCCGCGCAGGCCAGGCCGATGCCGCGGCTGCCGCCGGTGATGAGCACGCGTTGATTGCGGAGTTCGAGATCCATGATGGTGTGTCCTGGTTGGCGGGGAGCGCGCGGGCGTCGTTCGACAAATGGCGGATCCCCATGCGTGGCGGGTCGGCTGTAAGGCCGGTGAGACGACAGGGCAGCAATCTTAGCGCGCCTGCCACTGCCTTGCTGGTCACCGCTGTGGGGGGGCTTGTTTTGAAAGATCAGAATGAAGCCCAAAAAAAGCCAGAAGGCCATACTGCGCGAGGGATTGCGGGTTTTGCATCGCCTCGACTTTGGTTTGAAAAAAAAGCGGTGTTCTTGGGGCATTGGTGCGCAGGACTCGGGCCCGCGGCGGGTAATGTGACAGCCTCCTTGAAGGTGCTGCCCGCCGACATGCTGCCGCTCATCAAGCAAAAAGCCGCCTCCACGCATGCACGCGGAGGCGGCGCCTAGCGGCGGCATGGATTGCCGCCGCGAGCTTTTAGCCTTTATGCCAGCAGGTAATTAGCGCTGGCCTTGCTGGCCACCCTTCTGGCCTTGCTGGTTCTGCCCAGCCTGATCGGCCTTCTGGCCCTGCGGCGGAATGCCGCGTTTATGAAAGGGTGCAAGCTGCGTGCCCCGCTTCAGGCCGCATGCCACCTCTCGATCATTCGAAATCTAGCGTCAATAATCATTGCTACCCAATAATTCACACTAATTTCTGGCCAGCCAACGCGCTACCGGCCGCCTTCCGTGCAGACCCCATCGGAGAACACGTCGCGTCGATCACTTACCCGAGCCCCATCGGAGAACACATCGCGCCGGTTAGTCACCCGGGCATCGTCACCTAGCATAGGCCCGTAAGCCCCGCGCCGGCGCATCGTAGCAGACAGTTTTCTTATCGGGCTTATGACGCGCGGCTATATGAGATCGCGGCACCCGCCAGTCCGGCTTTGACGGCCATTTTGCGGATTTCGGTGAAGGTGATCGGCCGTTTCGGTGAACGTGATCGGGGAAGGAAGGTGGTACTGCGGGGTCAGGAGATTGTAGCGTAGGTGATCACGATCCCCGCTTCTTGGTATCTGTCGATGCCCGCTCGCGCATCGAACCTGGTCGTCCCTTGAGATACCCTGGTGGCATTGGTCCAGCCGCATGCGCGAAAGCGTTCGACAGGCCTCCCCCCATTTCTCATTGCCACCATGCTGCGAATTCATTTCCTGTAGCAGCAATGGCGCTGCATGTTAGAGGGAAAGTGATATGGGGCTAGGAACGAGTAATCAGATGGTTTGGCGGCCGTGTGAGGCTGGGTTCGCACCAGCAAACCGCCGCTGCAGAAATTGTTCTCGGCCACATGCCTGACGGTTTCAGACAAGGGCGGTATTTCCGCTTTGCGCTGGTCCGAGCAGCTTGACGTGTCATGGATCACGGCACACACTACGCTGCGTATGGTCCGGTGATGAGTGAACGGGATAAACAATACCGTTTGCACGGGTTGGTGGAAGCGGACGGCGCCTTGATCGGTGGGCCGCGACTAGCAAAGCGTAGGCGCGCTGCCAACAATATTTGGCTCTTATTCAGGTAGGCAAACATGCCCAGTCCCCCGGAAAAATTGCCTTCTTTCGCGGACGAGATTGATGAGGGCGAACGGCGCTTCAGGTCGCTTGCAGATGCGATGCCCCAAATAGTGTGGACAGCCATGCCGGATGGCTGGATCGACTACAGCAATCGACGGTGGATCACTTATACGGGACTTACTTTTGAGCAACTCCAAGGGTGGGGCTGGACTCAAGCACTCCACCCGAATGATTTGCAACCTACCATCGATCGCTGGACGAGCTCATTAGAAAGCGGTGAAGATTATGAAACTGAATACCGCTGGAAAAGAGCCTCCGATGGCATTTATCGATGGCATCTGGCCCGCGGATTACCGCTTAAAGACTTGAATGGACATATCGTCAAATGGGTTGGGACCAGCACCGACATTGAGGACCAAAAGCAGCTGCAGGCCGCGGCGGAAAGAGCCAACCGCGCGAAATCTGATTTCCTTGCCAGCATGAGCCATGAGCTGCGCACGCCGCTGAACGGTATTCTTGGCTACGCGCAGATACTGCTGCGGGACACCATGCTGGGCGAGCGGCAGGTCGCGGGGCTGCGCGTGATCCAGCAAAGCGGCGAGCAACTGCTGACGCTCATCAACGATGTACTCGATTTCGCCAAGATCGAAGCCGGCAAGCAGGAGCTCAGCCTCACCGACATCCCGCTGGCCAAGTTTCTGCGCATCATTGCCGAGATCATCAGCGTCAAAGCGGAGCAGAAGGGCCTGGTCTTTCTCTGTGACACTGCGCCGGACTTACCCAGCGGGATCCGCGCCGACGAGAAGCGGCTACGCCAGGCGCTGCTCAACCTGCTGGCCAATGCCATCAAATTCACCGACCGCGGTCAGGTTAGCCTGCACGTGCGCTTTGCGCCTCCCACCCGGCTGCGCTTCGAAGTGCAAGACACCGGCATCGGCATCAGCGACGACCAATTGGAATCCATCTTCCAGCCTTTCGAGCAAGGGGGCGACGCACTGCGCCGGCTCGGAGGTACCGGCTTGGGTTTGGCCATCAGCCAGCGGTTTGTGCGGCTGATGGGGGGAGACATCCGGGTCGAGAGCCGGATCGGCCAGGGCAGCACCTTCTGGTTCGAGCTGGAACTGCCGGTGGTCGAGTTCGAGATCGCGCCTCCGTCTGCCGCAGGGGTCGTGACCGGCTATCAGGGGCCGCGCAAGAAGGTGTTGGTCGTCGATGATGTGGCCGAGAATCGGGCCGTGGTGGTCGACCTGCTGGGCCAGATCGGCTTTGAGATGGTCGAGGCGGAAAACGGCTGCGAGGGACTGGAAAAGGCCCAAACCTTGCGCCCGGACTTGATCTTGATGGACATCGTCATGCCGGAGATGGGCGGGCTGGAAGCCACGCGCCGCCTGCGCCAGCTGCCGGCCCAGAAGGATGTGCCGATCATCGCGATTTCCGCCAGCGCTTCCGGTGGCGACAAGGAGAGCAGCCTGGCAGCCGGAATGAGCGCGTTCCAGCCCAAACCGATCGACTTCGGCATGCTCCTGGCACAGATCGCCAGCCTGCTGAAGCTCAGCTGGACTTACGCAGCGCCGCCAGCGAGCTCCGCTCGCGAACATCAGGCGCCCGGGCCACTGCTGGTGCCACCGGCGCAGGAGATGGAAATCCTACATCGTCTGGCGCGGGAGGGAAACATGCGCGACATAGTGCAGCGCGCCGCTCACTTAGCCGAGCTCGATGAGCGCTATCGTCCGTTCGCCGACCAACTGCGCCTGTTGGCCAAGGGGTACCAGTCCAAAGCCATTCTAAGCCTTGTGGAGCGGCACCTGGAAAGGAGACCAGCGCAATGACGGCGACCTCGGCACAGGAAACTGGCACCCACACGATCCTGATTGTGGATGACACGCCAGCCAACCTGGACGTGATCGTGGAAAGTCTTGAGGACCACGGCTTTCGGATCGTCGTCGCGCAGGACGGCGAAGAAGGGCTGCAACGCGCCGACTTTGTACAGCCGGACCTGATCCTGCTCGACGTGATGATGCCCGGACTGGACGGCTTTGAAGTCTGCCGCCGCCTGAAGGCGCTGGCAAGCACCCGAAAGATCCCGGTGATTTTCATGACCTCGCTGACCGAGACCGAGCACAAGATCACCGCGTTCAAGGCGGGCGGGGTCGACTATGTCACCAAACCGCTGCAGATCGATGAAGTGATGGCGCGGGTCGGCACGCACCTGAACCTGCATGCGATGCAACAGCGGCTGGAGGCGCAAAACGCGCAACTGCAGCAGGAGATCGTCGAGCGCCGGCAAGCCGAACAGGCGCTGGAGACCAGCCGCGAGCTGATCCGCCATCAGAGGGACGAGCTCAAGGAGCTGTACGACAGGATCGTCGCGGAGCAGCAGGTGTCGGAGCGGTTGCTGCTCAATGTGCTGCCCCACCCGATTGCCGAGCGCCTGAAGGCGCACCCAGGAGTGATTGCCGACAGTTTTCAGGAGGCCACTGTATTGTTCGCCGACATCGTTGAATTCAGCCGCTTTTCTGCCGGCATGAACCCCGAGCGGCTGGTGGCGGTACTCGATGAGATCTTCACCGCCTTCGACAGCATTGCCGACTATCGTGGCCTCGAGAAGATCAAGACCATCGGCGATGCCTACATGGCTGCCGCAGGGCTGCCAGTCGCGGCGGCCGATCACGCAGTACGGGCGGCGCACATGGCGCTGGACATGATCGACGCGCTGGCCGGCTTCAATGCGCGCTGCGGCCACAGCTTGCAGTTGCGCGTTGGCATCAACAGTGGTGCGGTGGTGGCCGGTGTCGTCGGCAAGCGCAAGTTCATCTATGACTTGTGGGGCGACGCCGTCAATATCGCCAGCCGTATGGAGTCCCATGGCGTGGCCGGTCGCGTGCAGGTTACGGAGGCCACCCGGCAGTACCTCGCGGAGCCATTCTTGTTCGAGGAGCGTGGCACGATTGCAGCCAAAGGCATGGGTGAGCTGCGCACGTGGTTCCTGACCGGCCGGAACGACGCGCAGCGCCCATGATGCCCAGCAGCACCACCGAGGAGCTTCGGGATGGCTACAACGAGCGGAAGACAGCCGGGCGGTGGCGCGCAAAAGCCGATCGCGCTCGCTTTGCAGGGCGGTGGGATGCACGGTGCGTTCACGCGGGGCGTCCTCGACCAGTTGCTTGGGGACGGGCGGCTTACTAAAAATTGAGGGTGTCGGCGCGACCAGTGCAGACGCCACGAATGCCGCCATGTTGGCATATGGGCTGTTGCAGGGTGGCCGCGACGGCGCGCGCCCGGCGCTGCACGACTTCTGGCGTGCTGTGGCGCAACCGGAAGAGAGGTACACCTATTAATCAATAGGTTGCAATACTGCCCGCCCAAGGGAAACCTCCGCAGGGCAGCGCAGAACCGATATCAGTACTGTCGGTCGAGAGCGGACTCGGCGATGCTGCTGCTGATCGGCAGGCCCTTGCGATGCCGAGCGCCGTAGTTGACCAAAGTGTGCGCGTTGTTCCTCAGGTACCCGTAGACCGTGTTCAGGTTCCACCACAACGTGCTGAATTCGTACCCTTCCCTCGTCAGCAGCCGATCGTCCAGTGCCTTGATCCGCTCCACTGCCTTGCTGCCCTTGCCATGCCAGACCAACCACTTGGCGTGGTTGATTTCGGTCTCCACGGACTCCCGTTCCAGCGAGGCGATCATCTTGCTGCCGATCACAGAACGCTGCGTCGCCTTGAACTTCATCGCGATGTGGAACCAATCGAGGATCCGGCCGCGAGCCAGCTGACTGCCCTGGACGGCCTTCTCAAATTCACCAGTGTCGTCGCTGATCACGGTCACGCGTTCATCGGTCGCCACACCGTTTCGGTTGAGGAACTGATCGAGTCGCGCTGCAGCCGAGGTAACTTCCCGGTGCACATAGGCATAGAACTTTGGCGGACTGTCGGTAAACGTCGCTCGCCCGGCAATTAGGTTGACGTGGCGGCCAAGGCCTCTCACGGAGTCGCAATGCCGCAGCCACGCCGAGTCGACGCTCACGGCGGCGACAGGGCTGGATTTGCGAACCTGTATGTCTGCAACGGCCTGGGGCAGTTTCGCGATGTCACGCTCGATGTCAGCGTCGAGCTGTTTTCCAATAGTGCGAATCCGACCCCGGGTCCCGCTGAACGAAATGCCCTTGTCCAGCGGCAGCACTTCCTTGAGCATGGCCGTGGGCTGCCGGTACGGCAGATGGGCCGCCCACTTCGCCTGGAGGTATTTCAGCTCCGGCGTGGCACGGTTAGACAGAGCTTTAGACAAGGGGTGGACCACACGCCGCGGCGTCCGCACAGTCCGTTGGCAAGCACGCGACCACAGCCGCGGACTGTTCACCGTCACCTTGCCGTACACAGTGCGTACCACCGTCGAGCGACTGTCCTTGTGGTGCAATGCCGCGCCACTGCACCGACAATGGATCTGGTCCGAGAGCCACTCATCCACTTGCTTCGAAACCAGCTCGACCTGCACCTTGGCCAACAGCGACCGCGCCTCCGCGAGAGTCAGACCCAGGTTCGCAAGACTACCGGCAGGGCGCTCAATCACGGCCAAAACGCCGTCAACGTCATGGCCGGTGTCGCTGCCCTCAGCGGCCAACCTGGCTTCGATGATCAACCGCATGGTTTGCTCCCGCCGTTGCGATACCGATCAGCGTAGTCCACACGGAGCCGACGCGATGGCCGGATGCTCTCTAGCGCCCGCTCATTTGGGGCCTCCTCAAGTTTTGCACGCTCTCCGCTAGCGGGGAGCCGCGAAACCAAAAAATTTTTTTGGTTAATCGGTCCCGGGATCGCTTTTTCTTGCCTTCCGTCTTCGTCAAACTACGTACATGCGCATTACCGGCTGTTGGATGCGCAGACAACAACAGACCGGAGACGACATGGATTTCCCCATCACCAATGTGACTCGACGCACCCTGCTGCGGGCAGGGCTGTTGGCCTTCACCGTCATGACCGCTTTCACCAGTGCCACGGTCGCGTTCGCGGCCTATCCGGACTAGCCGGTCCGGCGGGTCGTGCCTTATCCGCCGGGCGGCGCCACGAACGTGATCGGCCGCATCGTTGCCACCCGCCTGGGCGAAGTACTGGGCCAGCAGGTGGTCGTTGACAACCGGGGAGGCGCGGGCGGGAATATTGGCGCGGAAGTGGCGCCCGGAGCGCGCCAGACGGCTATCCGTTGCTGATGGGCGCACCGACGTCCCATGCAACCATGGCCACCCTGGAAAAAGAGCACTTGCGGTACGACATCATCAAGGATTTCGCCCCGGTGATGGTCGTTGGCTCGGTGCCACTGGTGGTGGTGGTCAATCCGAGGGTGCCGGTCAAGACGCTCCAGGAGCCGGTCAGGTACGGCAAGGCCAATCCCGGCAAGCTTAACTACGCCTCGTCTGGTGCCGGCGCCCCGCAGCGCATGGCGGCGGAGATCTTTAAGAAAGATGCAAATATCGACATGACCCATGTGCCGTACAAAGGCAGCGGTCCCGCCATGACAGACCTGGTGGGCGGGCAGGTCAACATGATGGTTGAGACGGCGCCGGCGGCGCAACGACCGATTGCGGTCTAGATGGAAAATATGGAGATTTGATGATGGAGCATTCACTGAGGGATGTCGTTGGCAACACCCGTTACGTTGCCGACGAAGTCGATGCAACCTACAGAAAGGTCAGCTGGAGACTTGTGGCATTCCTGTTTGTCGGCTATCTGATAGCCTATTTGGACCGCATCAATGTAGGCTTCGCGCAACTGCAGATGCAGCATGACCTCGGCTTCAGCGATGCGGTCTACGGACTTGGCGCCGGCATTTTCTTCACTGGCTATTTTCTTTTTGAAGTGCCCAGCAACCTGATGCTTGAGAAGATTGGCGTGCGCAAGACTATGACGCGCGTCATGATCTGCTGGGGCCTGGTATCGATGTGCATGCTGTTCATTTCAAGTCCGATTGAGTTCTACGTCATGCGCTTTTTGCTCGGCGTATTCGAAGCCGGCTTCACGCCTGGCGTCATCCTTTACCTGACCTATTGGTATCCGGAAACACGGCGCGCGCGGGTCCTGGGTATCTTCTCCAGTGCCATCACCGTTGCCGGCGTGATCGGCAGTCCGGTCTCAGGCGCCATCATGACCCATCTTTCCGGCGTTCACGGCATGAGCGGGTGGCAATGGCTGTTCCTGCTTGAAGGCCTTCCCGCAGTGGTAATCGGCTTGCTCGTGCCGGTCGTGCTGGTCAACCATCCCCGCGACGCCAGGTGGCTGACCGGTCGCGAGAAGGACATCATCGAGCACCAACTCGCAGCCGAACGCGGACCGTCTACAGCGAATCGCAGCCATACCTTTGGTGACGCTCTCAAGGATCCGAGGATCTATCTGTTCGCGTTCGTGTATTTCGCCGTCATCTGCGGGATCTACGCAGTCAGCTTTTGGCTGCCAACCATCCTCAAGAATGCCGGCGTCAACGATGCATTCGAAATCGGCATGTTCTCCATTATTCCCTATGGCGTCGGTGCACTGGGCATGATCTTTATCAGCCGCCATTCCGACATCAAGATGGAGCGGCGCTGGCACCTGGCTGGGTGCGCGTTCATCGGCGGTGCGGCACTGGTCATGGTCGCGGCGACCGCAAGCAGTCTGGCGCTGGCCCTGCTCGCGTTCGCGATCGCCACTGCGACGATTTTCACCGGCATGCCGTTATTTTTCGCGATGCTGACCTCCTACCTGTCCGGCACCGCCGCTGCTGGTGGTATCGCCCTCATCAACAGTCTTGCGCTGATCGGTGGTTTCGTCAGCCCCGCCATTATGGGGTGGGCGAAAACGACCACCGGGAGTTTTACAAGTGGGCTCTATATCCTGGCAGCGTTGCTGGTGATTGCAGGTCTCGCCGTGTTGCTCGGCACCCCCAAGCACGCGACCCGCGCGACGGGGCATGACGACGCTGGTGAGCCATCGCCAGGCGCCGCGGAATTGGAACAAGCCGCACTTCGGAGCAATTGACACTCGATACGCCCCGGGGCGCGTGCCTCCAGGCGAAAGCGGGAAGCTCGGTTAGCTTCCAATCCTCGAACTGGCGAGGAGCCGACGATACGGCGCAAGAAATTCATATGGTGGTCGGCCGCGCGTGACATGGTCAGCGTGGCCTCGAAATGCGGTTGACCCGGAAGTTCGATGTCGCGCCCCTAAAGCGGCATAGGTCGGCTAAAGATAGAGCGCTCATCGCCGTCCGATATTTGATTGAAAGGCCTACATACAAATGAATGCATGCAACGATGACAGTCGACTCTCCAGAGTCGTTGAATGGGTATCCCGACTGGTTGAAATCGAGACGGTCAGCCGAAACTCGAACCTGGGCCTGATCGAAATGGTTCGGGATTTTCTCGGGGGTGTTGGACTTACGACGCAACTGACCTACGACGCCAGAAATGCTAAGGCAAACTTGTTTGCGACAATTCCGGCAGCAGACGGGAGGGTGGATGGCGGGATTGTATTCTCCGGTCATACAGACGTCGTTCCAGTGGATGGCCAGGATTGGCACACCCCCCCCTTTCGCGCAGTCATCGACAACGACCGTCTGTATGGGCGAGGGAGCGCGGACATGAAAGGCTACCTTGGCTCATTGCTTTCCCTCGTGCCGGAGCTGGTCGAAGCGAAGCTCGCAGACCCGGTTCACATCGCATTCTCGTTCGACGAGGAAATCGGCTGTCTTGGCGTGCCTCTTCTCCTTGCCGACATGCGCGACCGCGGAATCCACCCGACAGGCTGCATCGTGGGCGAGCCGACATCCATGCGTCCGGTCATTGCTCACAAGGGCTTGAACCATTACCGGTGCTGCGTGGTGGGTCGCTCTGTACATTCGTCACTGACACCGTCGGGCGTCAATGCGATTGAGTACGCGGCGCGAATCATATGCTTCATCCGCGACTTGGCCGATGAATGCCGTCGTACGGGCCCCTTCGACGATGACTTCGACGTGCCGTACACCACTGCGCAAACCGGGCTGGTGCATGGCGGGGTTGCGCTCAATACGGTGCCCAACGTGTGCAAATTCGATTTCGAAATCCGGGATTTGCCCGGCACGGATGTGGGCCGCCTGCTGCGTAGTATCGAGGCGTATGCGGAAGGTTTGGAAGCGCAGATGAATGCGGTATTCGATGGAGCGAGCGTAACATTCTCCTGCCTTGGGGCTGCTCCATCACTGTCTGAGGTTGAAGCATCCTCGATAGTTCAACTCGTCAGGGCACTCACGCACGATGCAGTTCGCCGAAAGGTGGCATACGGCACGGAAGCGGGTTACTTCTCGAAGGCCGGAATCCCTACGGTGGTTTGTGGCCCTGGAGACATCGAGCAGGCGCACCGTCCCAATGAGTTCGTCGAACTGCGACAACTTCGAAAATGCGAAGCGTTCCTCAGAAGCGCAACGCTATTGGCTGTTCCGAAAGGCGTTGGCGTCTGAGAAGCGCCCGATCGCCCGCGTTCTGCCACGTTGCAGGGGGCAGATAATATCTGCCTGATGAGGAGACAAAATCTCTCCATCAGGCTGATGCCCGTCGCAGCGGGAACAAATTTCGCGGCCGGGGTGTGGGGGATGCAGCGTGCAAAGCTTTTGGCTGCGTCGTCACAACAAGGGAACTGGTCAGAATACGTCTACCGGTCGCATACCGGGCCTCGGTTCCAATTCCCGCCGCCCTGCTTGACGAAATGATTGCTGCCTCAGTGGAACAGGAACGCCTGGAGGGCTGGATCATGCAGGAAGTGGAGCGCGGCACGCCGTTGCTCGGCTTGTACCCCCCCAACCAGGAGAACAAGGCGCGCGCGGTACACGGCCTGGACGGAAGGGGAAGGCGCGGTCCGCTAAATGCTCTGGGCGCCAACGCGCGCCCGCACCGTCATTGCGGCGGCCGCGCGGTCAGCTTCCCCCTGCACGCCGCGAGGCCATGCCGAACTCAAGGACTGCCCGCGAGAGGGCGGCGTGCGTTCCGTGTGGCGACAACAGGAGCCCCACTTTGGGCACCCCGATAACAGGACCACCGGCCCATCCGTGGACAAAGAGCCGCGATGCACCGGTGCTGAAAGCAGGACGAAACAACCAGGAGACAGCCATGCCAACCACGCCCTTCACCCGCCGGCTCAACGAGCGCCGCCGCGTTGTGCTTTGCGCAGCGATTGCCGGTATGCATTCTGGCTTCACTGACCGGATTCCCGGCCATTGTGGTTCCTGCTGGATTCTCTTGTCCCACCGAGGGGGCCCCGCGCGGTGTGCCTGTCGGCCTGGAGTCTCCTGGTCGCCCGTGGAGCGAACCTCAACTCATCCGATACGCGTATGGATTCGAGCAGGCTGCCCGCGCGCGCAAGATGCCTGCTTCCACCCCGGGCCTGGCGCGCAACGACTAAGAACCCGTTCTCAAGGAGATGAGCCCGCTCTGGTGCGCTCCGTCTGGCGCCTGAAAGAGCGCGGCCTGTCCCTTATGCCACCGGCGCTTGCTGTCTTACGCCACCTACCATGTGCCCGAGCCATGTTTAGACGTCTGTTGGTCTCAATTTTCACCCTTGCCATCATTGCCATAGCTGCGCCAGCGGCCGCAGCTTATCCCGACAAGCCGATCCGGCTGATCGTGCCGTCGGCTCCCGGCGGGGCTCCGGATGCGTTAATGAGAGCCCTCGGTCCACAGTTGGCGCAGCAATTGGGCGTGCCCATCGTGATTGACAACAAGCCTGGTGGTTCCTACGTGATCGGCACGATGGAGCTGGTGAGGTCCGCGCCCGACGGCTATACGCTGGCTTACGGCAATATTGTCTCGCTGGCGACCAACAAGTCGCTGCTGCCTGCGGTGCCATACGACGTCGAAAGGGACCTGACGCTGATCGCGAACACGCTGCGCCTGTCCAACATGATGATCGTCAACAACAGTGTGCCCGTCGGGACCATTCCCGAACTGATCGCCTATGCGAAAAAGAATCCGGGCAAGCTGGCCTTTGGATCGGATGGCAACGGCACCACGGCGCATCTGGGCTTCGAACTCTTCAAGGCGATGACGGGCGTCAACATGCTGCATGTGCCCTATCGCGCGGCGACTTCGGCCGTCACGGACCTGATCGGCGGTGGTATACAGCTCATGATGATCAACACGCCGGTTTCCGCGCCGATGGCCCAGGCGGGCAAGGCGCGGGCGCTTGGCGTCTCCTCGGCGCAGCGCCTGGCTGCATATCCGGACGTTCCCGGGATCGCCGAATCCGTGCCCGGATTCGAGGTGTCGGCGTGGGGAGGCATCGTCGGCCCGGCCCACATGCCCAAAGACATCGTTACCCGCCTCAACCGCGAAATTCGCATCGCGCTGGAGAGTCCCGCCGTGCGAGAGCGATTCAAGGTGCTGGGGGCAGAAATCGCGCCCAGCACGCCTGAGGAGTTCCTGGACCTCTCCCGCAGCGAAACGGTCAAGTGGGCAAAGATCGTGAAATTCTCTGGTGCCAAGATCGATTGAAGGAAATCCCCGTGAGTCCCTGGAATGCAGCCCAAGCTGGCGACCCCGCCGTCGCCATCGATACACCTGCGCTCGTGCTCGACCTGAATGCATTCGAGCGCAATCTGAAGCGAATGGCTGACGCATTGCGCGGCCGAAACGTGCGTCTGCGTGCTCACGCCAAGAGCCACAAGTGTCCGGAGATCGCCTTGCGACAGATCGCATTGGGCGCTGTGGGTATCTGCTGCCAGAAGGTAGGCGAGGCTGCCGTGTTCGCGGAAGCCGGAGTTGGCGACATCCTGGTCACGAACCAGGTGATCGGCGACACCAAGCTGCGCCACCTTGCACCGCTGGCACGCAAGGCGCGTATCGGGGTGCTGGCCGATCATCCGCAGCAGGTGCAGGCGCTGGCCGCAGCCGCGCAGGCGCATGCCGTCACCCTCGACGTCTACGTCGAGGTCAACGTCGGCGCCAACCGCTGCGGTGTGGCACCGGGCGACGAAGCCGTGCAACTTGCCCTGCAGATTGCCGGCAGCGCGGGGCTGCGCTTCGCCGGGCTGCAGTGCTACCACGGGCCGGCCCAGCATCTGCGGTCGCCGCAGCAACGCAAAGCGGCCATTAAAGACGCTATCGAGGCTGCGCGCACGACGCGCGACGCCATCGAGGCCTGCGGCGTCGCTGTCGAGCGTATCACGGGCGCGGGCACCGGCACCTTCTTGCATGAACGTGACAGCGGCGTCTTCAATGAGCTTCAGGCGGGGTCCTATATCTTCCTGGACCGCGACTACGGTGACAACGAGCGCGGGGAGGGCGATGTGCCCTTCGAGCACGCATTGTTCGTGCGCACCACGGTGATGAGCCGAGCGAATCCGCAGCGCGCGATCGTGGATGCCGGCCTGAAGGCATCGAGCGTGGATTCGGGCATGCCCGCCGTCTGGCAGCGGCCCGACCTGCGCTATGTGAAGGCTGCCGACGAGCATGGCGTCCTGGCTACTGCCGATGCCACCGCAGTGTCGCTGGGAGACGTGCTGATGCTCGTGCCGGGCCACTGCGACCCTACCGTCAATCTCTACGACGAACTGGTGTGCGTGCGCGGCGACAAAGTTGAGGCCCTCTGGCCGATTGCCGCGCGCGGCGCCTTGTTGTGAGCGCGAGTGCACCACCGAAACTTATTTTGGAAATCCCATGAAAGCAAATTTTGATCTGCTGATCCGCAACGCGAGTATCGTGGATGGCACGGGCGCGCCGCGTTACGAGGGTGACATCGGCATCCGCGGCGACCGCATCGCCCATATCGGCGATCTATCGGGCGCACGCGGCGAGGTGGAGTTCGACCTCAAAGGCCGCATCGCGGCCCCGGGCTTCATCGACGCACATACACACGACGACCGGCTCATGCTGTCCAGCCCCGATATGGCGCCCAAGGTCAGCCAGGGCATCACCACGGTAATTGCGGGCAATTGCGGCATCTCGCTCGCGCCGATGCCACGACCGATCCCGCAGCCAGTTACTCCGCCACTGAACCTGCTCGACGAGCAGGGCGACTGGTTCGCTTTCCCCACATTCGCCTCCTACATCGCGGCACTGCGTGACCAGCCTCCCGCTACCAACTGCGCCTTGTTGGTGGGTCACACCACGCTGCGCGTGGCGACAGTGGAGGATCTGGAGCAGCCGGCGTCGCGGGCGCAGATAGAGCAGATGCGCAGCCTGGTGCTCGAAGCGCTGGAAGCCGGCGCGATCGGTGTCTCGACCGGCCTGTTCTACGAGCCATCGATTGCGGCGCCGACCGAGGAGGTGATCGACATCTGCGGCCCGCTCCAGGCATTCGGCGGCGTGTACTGCACCCACATGCGTGATGAAGCGGATCGGGTGATCGATTCGCTGGAGGAGAGCTTCCGAATTGGCCGTGAGGTTGGCGTGCCGGTGGTGATCTCGCACCTCAAGGTGGTCGGCGAAAAGAACAAGGGCCGATCGCAGGAAGCCCTGTCCTTCATTGAGCGGAACATGGCGACCCAGCCGATCTGTATCGACTGCTATCCCTATACGGCCGGCTCCACGGTTCTGTCGGCCCACCGCGCGGCGAGTTCGACTCGCGTCATTGTGAGCTGGTCGAAGTCGCTTCCGGAATTCGCGGGGCAGGATCTGGACGCCATCGCTCGAAAGCTTGGCGTGGACCAGGAGGAGGCGATCCGCCGCCTGAGTCCAGCGGGGGGGATTTACTTCCGGTTGGACGAGGGCGACGTGCAGCGCATCCTGAAGCACGAAAAGGTCATGATCGGCTCAGACGGCTTGCCGCACGACGCGTCTCCGCACCCGCGCCTGTGGGGTAGCTTCCCCCGCGTGCTGGGCCACTATGGCCGGACCCTCGGCTTGTTCCCCCTCGAAACTGCCGTACGCAAGATGACCGGTCTCACCGCGAAGAATTTCGGCCTGAAAGACCGAGGCCTGCTCAAGGAGGGTGCGTTCGCCGACCTGGTCCTGTTCGACGCCGAGACCATCGACGCGGCCGCCACCTACGAGGCGCCGACCGCTCCGGCGCATGGTATCGATACAGTGATTGTCAATGGCTCCCTCGTCTGGCATGGCGGACGATCGACGGGCGCGCGGCCAGGGCGCGTGCTGGCGCGCCATCAAGCAAGCTGAACAAGAGACCACGCACTTGGGCGGGCATATATCAGGGTCCCGGATGTGGTGGCCTGGGAATTCGGTATGCCCTTCCATGTGGCTCGCTGTACCGCCATATTTCCGACCCTACCGTCGTATTCAAACTGGATGGCCGTTCACAGTCGCCTTGGCGTCGGCCCCTTTCGAGATCGAAATTTTATGGCATCGAATCAAAACGCATTTTGGACTTTTCCTTCCACGTCGTAGCGCTTGCCGCTCCTCGCCGACAATGTCGTGACGACTTCGCAACCGCTTGCACCCTCGGCTGGCTTCCAGATGCTGCAACGCGGCGGCAATGCAGTCGATGCGGCGCCGGCCCTCCCAGAACGGCCTCGTCCTTTAGGGAATGCTGATCAATTCAGCCACTGGTCATCGGACGGAAAGCGTGGCGCGATGAAGGTGAAGGCATGGGGAAATTGAAACAGACCAGCTTTGCCGATGTTGAGTTTGCGACGAAGAAGCGCGTGACGCGGCGCGAGAAGTTTTTCGGGGAGATGGATCGGATCGTGCTGTTGAAGATCATTAATTCCGCTAGCGGTGACCGCTATATCCGCTAGCGATCACATGGCTGTAACCCATTGATCTAAATGGAGAAACCGGCGTTCAGCAGCGTCTTTGGCCGTTGTGCAAGAGCAACGCCATTTTCCGTCCATGTCCAACGATTCCGCTAATGCGGCGCGGCGGATCATTAATTCGGCTAACGCGGGCTACGCCGAGCCGGTGTCGGCGAAATTCTATTGCTGGCCGGGCAGGGCGGACGGGGAGGGTGATAGCTCGGTAGAGCCATGCGTATGACCTCGCGAAAGATCGGAAAAATAGGGGTATTCTGGCGATCCGCGTGCACGCCACGATCTGCGCGCCAGGGAGATCTCCATTGAAAGCACTCGCGAGCATCGGCAGGAGAAGAGCGTTTTTCCTTCATCTATCCTGGCCGGCACCCACATTTGCGTAATTAGAGATCGCCATTAGCCGAAATAGCGATCTGCAACATGTCCTGCAAGGGACGCTCGAATACCAGCTTGGCGACAACCGGCCGGTCACGCTCAAGGCTGGTGAGTCGCTGTTCATCCCGGCCGGGACCCCTCACTCGGCGCGCAATGTCGGCAGCGGCACGGCATCGGAACTGGCCACCTATATCGTGAAGAAGGGTGCCCAGCTTGTGGTGCCGGCCAAGTGAGCGCGCGATCCGTCACGGGGCGGCCACTCTATTTCGCGGGAGAGAAGCGCGAGTACTGGTGGACAAATAGCCGGCCGCGTTGGGACGCTTACAGGCTGTGCCTGACCCCAGCAGGCGTTCAGGTCTGTCACTCCTTGCCCAGAATGGCAAGGTTGCGCGCCCTGACGACCTCTTTGGTACCTGCCGTGGCGCCGTCGCCCAGCTCGAATCGTACGTCACGCAGGCCAAGCTTTCGCGCTCCTACGCGCACGCTTACCGGTTCGATGGGGTGCCCGGAGCTGTCCTCGACGATACGGATCGGCGTCTGGGGCCCACACCACGCGTCGCCCCATTGCATCAGCGCGACAAGGACCGGGTAGAGCGCCTCTCCCTTCTCCGTCAGCCGGTACTCGTTGCGGCGCTCGCTGCCCTCGGCCAGCACCTTCACCAGCACGCCGTGCTCGATCAGGCGGTTGAGCCGCGCGGTCAGCACGTTGCGCGCGATGCCCAGCTTGTGCTGGAAATCGTCAAAGCGTGTCGTACCCATCGTGCATTCCCGCACGATAAGCAGGCTCCACCATTCGCCGACCTGCTCGAGCGCGCCCGCCACCGAGCAGTTCATGCCTTCGAAAGTTTTTCGGTACATGTCGTCATCCTAAATGAAAGAGTTGCGTCATGCAACGTAATGCGCTATCGTAAGTTTCGTCACGAAACTTACTGGCACCCAACGTGCGCCTGGATGGCCCGCATGTGTCGCAAAAGGACTTCCAAATGGATAAACGTCTGATAATTCTGGCCAGCGGCATGTTTGCCATCGGTACGGACAGCTTCGTGGTAGCTGGCGTGCTCTCCCAGGTTTCGGCATCGCTGGGCGTATCGGTGGCGCTGGCCGGGCAAATGGTCACGCTCTATGCGATGAGCTACGCGCTGCTTTCGCCAGTCATCGCGGCGGCGGCGGCCCATTGGCCGCGCAAGCGGCTGCTGCTGGCCGGGCTTGCCGTGTTCGTGCTGGGCAACGTGGTGACGGCCGTGGCGCCCAGCATCGGGCTCGTCCTGGCCAGCCGCCTAATCGCCGGCTTGGGGGCCGCAATGTTCAGCCCGACCGCGACGGCCACCGGTGCGTCGCTGGTGCCTCCCGAACAGCGGGGCCGCGCGCTTGCTATCGTTGTCGCCGGGCTGTCCAGTGCCACCGCGCTGGGCGCGCCGCTGGGCACCTTCATCGGCGGCTGGCTCGACTGGCGCGCGACGATGTGGTTTGTCGCGGCGGTCGGCACGTTGGCCGCGATGGGCGTGGCCTGGCGCCTGCGCGATATCCCGACGCCGCCGCCGGTCAGCCTCGCACGTCGGCTCGCGCCGCTGGGCGATGCCCGGGTGCTGCTGACGCTGCTGACGACATGGCTCGTCTACTCGGGTCTTTTCCTGGTCTACACGTACATCGGATCGAGCTTCGACCGGGCCACGGGCGGCGACGCGCGCATCCTGGCCGGACTGCTGCTGCTGTGGGGCGTGGCGGCGACGGCCGGCAACCTGGCTGCCGGCCGGATGACCGACCGCTTCGGAAGCCGCCGCATCATCAATGCCACGATCGCGCTCGTCGCGCTCGATTTCGCGCTGTTGCCCTGGACCTCGGCGTCGCTCGCCACCGCTATTCCCGCCCTTGTCGTCTGGGGCGTGTGCGGATGGGGCTTGGTCGTTCCGCAGCAGCATCGCCTGATCAGCATCACGCCCACCGCCGCGCCGCTGCTCCTGGGGCTGAATTCGGCCGCGATCTATGTCGGCGTATCGATGTCGGGCTTGCTTGGAGGTGCCGCCATCACCTGGATCGACCCCCACGCGCTGGGTCTCGTCGGTGCCGTGCTCATCGCGGCCGGGCTGCTGGTGGCCGAGTGGGCGCAGGCACGCATCGCCCGTCCCGATGGCCTGGCCGCCAGCGCGGTCGCCGCGCCGCAAAATACGGCGCGCTGATGGGCCTCGCGTGGCGCAGCAGGTTTTCTCGAAGTTCATGAATGATCGAGTTGGTGAAGCAATGGCAGAAATGAAGAAGCGACATATGGTCCCGCGCCAGCGAAAGCCGATGAAATATTGACGCGCCAAACCGGCAGAGATTTCCGGAAAGAGGAGAACATGCCCACACTAAAGCAGAAAGAAGAGAACATGCCGACACTAAAACAGATAGAGAACACCGCTGCTGAACTGTTTTCTTATGTGCGTCGCACGCCCGCTATTCCATGGCCGGGAACTGTGCCCAAGGGAATATCGCAGCTTGTACTCAAGTTGGAGTTATTCCAATACACCGGCACATTCAAGGCTCGCGGAGCGCTTGCGAACATGCTTGCGTTATCTCCTGACGCGCTCAAGCGTGGTGTAACCGCAGTAAGTGCAGGAAATCACGCTGTGGCCGTTGCGTGGGCCGCCTCGAAGATGGGTACTCGTGCGAAGGTCGTCATGCAGTCAATCGCAGACCCTATGCGCGTCAGGCTCGCACGCGACTTTGGAGCCGAAGTGATATTAAAGCCACCGTCTGAAGCGTTTGCCGAAGCGATGCGCATTGAGCGTGAGGAGAAAATGACGTTCCTCCACCCATTTGACGGAGAGCGGACTGCCTGCGGTACCGGCACCTTAGGACTTGAACTAGTCCAGCAAATACCTGATCTCGATGCGGTGGTAGTTTCAGTTGGCGGCGGCGGACTTGCCGGTGGTCTTGCGGCAGCGATCAAGGCGGTGCATCGAAACTGCGAAGTACTGGGCGTTGAGCCGACGGGGGCTGACGCGATGCTCCGGAGCTTTCAGGCTGGCCATGCAATTGAACTCGGGCGCACTTCTACCGTCGCCGACAGCCTCGCTCCGCCTATGGTGACGCCATACTCTTATCAGCTGTGCCGCACGCACCTCGACGACCTCGTTGCGATAGACGACGATTTGATTTGCGCTGGGCTCGCTCTTTTACAACAAGAGGCAAAGATCGCGGTCGAACCGGCCGGTGCGGCCGCGATCGCCGCAGCCTTGGGTCCATACAGAGCTCGGCTCGCAGGCAAGCGCGTAGCTGTCGTTATTTGTGGCGCAAATATCAACCCGCGTAGCTATGCGGACATGTTGATACGCGGGCTCAATTCGCTAGAGCGTCTAGAAAACGTTTGAAGACATTAGCGGGCACAGTCCAGTTTGGAAGGGCATCACATTGCTATCGACGGCAAGTGCGTGCGCGGCTCGCATGATGGCGAACAAAGTGCGATTCATCTGGTGTCGGCCTGGAGCAGCAGCACCGGCTTGACGTTGGGGCAGGTTCGGGGTAATCGTACTCTTCGTGCGATATGTGGCGGAAGGCAACCGAAGAGGCGCTTGCAGCAAGCCTCTTCGCTCGCTGCTGTTTTGCGCATCAAGCAATCTGGCAACCTATTGATCTATATGGATTTTTAGATCAAAACCGCCAGATTCACGAAAAGTACGATTACCCCTACCCCGACGACCGCACAGTTCGACGCGCAGGCACAACTCCTCGCGGACTATCGATTGCGTGCCGGTGCGCCGGGGTAAAGCGCTAGATTTTACATGCACGAAAAGCCCCCCTTCTACTGCGCGGTCAACCGAGTTGGCGGAAAAAAAACTTCCCCAGGCTTCCTTCGTCCCCGAATTCTCAACGCGTCACGACTTCCGGAACAAGTTGGCAGCGGCGTTCGTCGTACCGCCGAGTTCGTGGACGACGGCGTGAAAATGTGCGTGCCTGCGCCTGCAGGGACACGAGCCCGACAAAGCCGGCTGCAATGGGGACATGCACTTCGGCAATGCCACCAGCCACGGGGAGAGACATTTCCGCGGTGCTGAACGCGATAGAGGGTCGGCCTCCGCAACTCGCTTCAAGCAACCGCCAGCGTCAGGTGCCCGACCGGTTCAGCCGCAGGCTTCACCTTGATTTCAATGTCGTATCCGAGGCGGTTCAAACAGTCCATCAACTTGCGTTCGGACAGGTTAGCGAAGTCGCCGCGCAGCAGGCCAGAAACCTTCGGTTGCGCGATGCCCATGCGTCGGGCGGCCTCGTCTTGGGTCAGGCCGAGACGGCGCACGGCGCGAGCGATTTCGATCACCAGGCCGGACTTGATCTTGAGCTTGTCGGCATCCGGCAGGCCCAGGTCGGCAAACACGTTGCCGGAACTGGTTTCGACCTCGATGCCGTCAATCATGCGCTTTGCCATGTCTTAACTCCTTTGCCAGCGCCTCGGCTACCTTCAGCCTGGCGCGAATGATATCCATGTCCTCCTTCGGCGTGGCGATGCCACTCTTGCTTTTCTTCTGGAAGCAGTGAAGGACGAACACAGCTTCCGCGAATTTAACGGTGTAGACGGCGCGGTAAGTGCCGCCGGCATCGTCTTCGACCACTTCCAGGACGCCGGCGCCGCCGAAGCCTTTGAGCACTTTCGCCGCGTCGTGCTGGTCGCCGTGCTGCGCGAAGTCCAAGGCGTGACCAAAGAACTTCCGCACGTCGAGCGCGGAAGCGCCATCAAGTCCTTTTTGCTGCTCCCGATCCAGACAAGCGATTTTTCTTTGTTGGTCATGGCAGTATTATACCAAAACTGGTATAAGCAGCAAGACAAGACCAAAGTGTCGTTAGACCGTCCCCTCTGGTCTTGGCAATCCTGTGGGTGGGTGAACCTGTCGGGGGTCATGTTCTGACACAACAACCGCTTGCTTTGCTGCCAGGGCGGATAGAGGCTCAGGCTTATCCCGTCGTCCCGCAGGAAAAACGCTCCCGATAGTCGATGCCGGTGCTGCCATCTCGATGGCGATGCCGGCGATCCGGGGCGAGCGCCAACGCGGGCTGTTGAGCAGCATGACGCCAAGGCCCTCATGTCGGATCTGCGAGGTCCGATCATACTGGCAGGATGGCAGACGTCTAATCTAAGCGCCCAGCGCCCGGCGCTGTCAGTTGGGCTAAAAACGCAATTAATCGCCAGCACTTGCACCCAACGACTAGAACACAGATCAGCAGGAGGGGGCCGCTTGCCAGAGGAGCGCTGCGGCGTGAGGGCAGGGCCTGCAAGCCTGAGCGGGACGCCCATTCCATCTGCTGGGCGCACCGGCGAGGCTTCGTGGCGAACATCGTTCCCGCGTGCAACTCGGCGTGGGTGGGTGGCGCGACCCGCGCGCCGCAACCCCCCTCGCGCGTGACGAACGCCGTGCGGTCCGTCCGCCGTGCCGGCAGAACAGCATCGCGAGCGCCGAGTGACGGGGGCCGTGGATTCTTTCACGAACGTGAAGATTTCCCGGGCGTGCCGACACCGGGGTCTAACGGCACCGCCTCCTCCGGCTGCGCGTGGGCTGGCGCCGCGGTGGCAGACGTCCAGCCGATCCGGTGGCGTCCCTGCGTAGCCTCGTGCCGCGCATCGTCCTCCGTGTGCAGGTAAGCGCTGGTGGTCGATATGGAAGCGTGCCCGAAATTGTCCCTCACGAAACGCAGGTCCACCTGCTGGTCGGTCATGTGCGACCCCGCGGTATGGCGCAGCCAGTGCGCCGACGCGCTGGCGAGCACCGTGGCCCGGCTTTCCCACTCGGGGCCGCGCGAGCGCAGGCGCGCGGGGCGCGCCAGCTCAGTTATGGCTCGTCCGGTCCGGCCAGCGTGGGCTACGTCACCATGGAAATGGTCAAGGCGAAGGCAGGCGTGGAGATCGCGCTTAAGGCAAGCCGGAAGCGGCATCGCCTATTGCGCGATCCCGAGGTGTCCGTGCGATATTCGTGTTTAGGCTGCCACGGCTGAAACTATCAAGCGAACGACAAGTTGCTCCCACAAGCTTGCGAGATACGTGTACTTGTCTCTACCAGACACGAGATAGCCTTGGCTTTGATACGCTGCACATCAGGGCTTGCGCCGATCAACGTCAGACAGGCAGCCGCCTCGTTCTGCACATCCAGTATCGGGGCACTGATCGCTGACAGGCCTGGAATCAGGACCGATTCGGCTTCGTCGTATCCTCGCTTGCGGATCTTCTCAAGATGCTCGAGCAATTTCGCTGGCGGCTGCTCCAGATTACGGGAGACAGCCAGCTCGATCAGATCATTCCTGACCTGCTCAGGTGTGAATGCCAGCAATACTCGTCCGGTCGCAGAATTGGTCAACTGGAATGTGGAGCCAACCGACAGCGTGGTGATAAACGGAACAAAACTGCGCTCCCAACGAACGATGGTCGGGCCGCGATCCCCCAGGACGCTGAGCAGTGCAGGAAGTCCCGTACTGGCTACCAGTTGCGGCATGGCTTCGCTTGCAAGGCGCAGATGATCGACACGCGCCAGCGCCGAAGCGCCTATGCGAACCGCGGTAGGTCCCAGGTCATAAAGACCGGTGATTTCGTTCTGAACCGCCAGGCCGCTCGCCATCAGACTCGCCAGATAGCGGTGCGCGAGACTATTTGGCATGCCGATGGCGCGCGCCAGGTCACGCAGGGGCGTCGCCTTTCCTGCGTTGACAAGCGCGAGGAGAACTTCCGTTGCCTTGTCAGCCGACTGAATGCGGCGCCGCCCTCCACCGTTGCCCGCTGGAGCCGAAGGTGCGTCGTCCGCCATCACCGCGGATCGTTTTGCGACTGTTTTTTTTGCTTCTGTCAAAGCCGTCGATACTCCTCAAAAGGGCTCGGGCCGCGAACCAGTTTGCGCGTTCTTCTCGCGCGTGTGCCACTTTAGCGAGAGCCTCGACTCGCAGGGCACCTAAACGGCTTTCGAGTCTATCACGGGGCTGTTTCAACGGCGAAGCGAAGCACTTCTGAGAGGCCAGTCTGAAAGGACAAAGCACAGGACGTCATTGGAGCGCAAGAACCCAGTGACGCCGTCGCTTCTCGAAACCTTAGTTTGCGCCCGGCAGACAAATAACTCGCGCCTCGGCATTGCGCAGCCGAAGAGGCAGGATTTTCTGATAGTCCTCCGATGCATACCACTCCTCGGCCTTCTGCGGACTCTCAAACTCGAGAACCACGATAGTGCCGGTTTCGCCCTTGCCTTCCAGCACGTTTGGGGTACCGCCCCGAATCAGGAACACGCCACCATAGGCGTCCAGCGTAGGCTGGACCTTGCTGCTGTATTCTTCCCATTCCGCTCCGGGAGAATGAATGTCCACTTCGGCGAAGATATAACCTTTAGTCATTTTGTTTTGCATTTGATTGGGTTTCACCGCGCGCCATGCCGGTTCTCTGGCACCTCGGCAGCGTGACATGTCTGTCGGAGTGCAATTAGCCCTGCGCGACAAGGTTCGGCGGCGCATCGCAAGCTACCGTACCCATCTTCGCCGGAACCGACACCTCGAGAAGCTCGAGGTCTTCAGAGATCGCGAGTTCGTTATGCTTGAGTCCGCCCGGAATATGGAGCGACTCTCCCGCACTCACTCGAAGCTGGCGACCGTCTTCGAACACCAGATCGACCCAGCCGCGCAGCGTAAAAATGAACTGTGATTCGCAGAGATGATAGTGCCAGCCAGTCTGCTGCATTTCTCCCGTCGCGATAGTGATCTGGGCGCGCATGCGCCCATCCGTAGCGTCCGTGACGCCGAGGTCGCGATACTTGAAGAACGTTCGGCGTCCCGGCACAAGTGGCGCCGTCTCAAGCGTGGCATATGCGAGCTTTCCGGCAAGCCCGGCGACGTCATCAGATTTGGTGGTCGAATGGATGTTCTCGCTGGATGAATCCATGGTCTTCTCCGTAAGGGTCTGAAATTGTCTGGAGTGGATGACTGCCGATTGGCAGATCACTGTCGTGGCGCTCCACGTACCAGCACATTGGCGCGTTCTTCCACGCTCTTGAGAATCGAAGTGAAATCGTCACTACCGCGGCCTTGTTCCATCGCTGAGTGCCAAACGCCCCTGGCCTGGTCCAGGACGGGAACGGAAACCTCCAGGGCGCGCGCTTCGGCAATGGCCAGTTCCACATCCTTCGCGACGATAGCAATATGCGCGCCGAAATCGAATGTTCCGGGAATTGCAAATCGGGCCAGGATGTCCGCCGCTGCGCTCTGCCCTGTGCTGGATTTGATCACTTCGATCATGGCGTCGGCATTCAACCCCGCCTTGGCGCCCATCGTCAGCGCTTCCGATGCAACCGCCATGTTGGCGGCCAGCATGATGTTGTTGACCAGCTTCATTGCCTGCGCCTGACCGGCTCGATCGCCCAGCTTGTGAATCGTCTTGGCGATCTGCCTTAACCACGGCATGGCATGTGCGATATCGTTGCTGTCGCCGGACAACATGATCGAAAGCTTGCCGGCGCGCGCGGCCGAGGGGCCGCCACTGACGGGCGCATCGACCGTGGCGATATTGTTGTGGGCAAGCCTCTGCGCAATCGACGAGACGGCAGTCGGTCCTATCGTCGACATCTCGACGTAGGTGCGCACGTTCTTGCCACCCGCAATGCCCTCCGGCCCGAAGATCGCCGTCTCGCAAACTGCGCTGCTCGGCAGGCAGGCGAAGACGGCAGAAGCGGAATCCGCAACCGAGCGAGGGCTCGTATGGGCAACCGCGCCCAGCTCAACGAGTTGCGACACGGCCTCGGGATCCGGGTCGAAAACATGAAGTTTCGACTCAGGATGAATAAGGCGCTTGGCCATCGCGGCGCCCATGTTCCCAAGGCCAAGAAATCCGACGTGTTCTCTGTCGCTCATTCGTATGTCTCCAATGTTTTGCTCGGACTGAGGGCATGACAGCGATCCCAACCCGGTACTCATGTTGTCTGTCTGTCATTTGACGGGAGTGTGTGGGCATGCCACGACAACCCCTGTCAAATCTGCAATTCGATCAGGAACGGGCCGTCCTGACGAAAGCTCTGCTTCATCAGATCGGCGCATCCCTCCAGCGTCGTGGCGCGCGCCGCCTCAACGCCCATGCCATTCGCAAGCTTGACCCAGTCGAGATCAGGATTCGACAAATCGAGCATGCCCATGGCAGTTGGCCCCGGGACAGCGCCAACGTTCTCGTATTCACCGATCAGGATGTTGTACTTGCGGTTACTGAGCAGGATCGTCGTGCAGGGAAGCTTCTCGCGACCTTGGGTCCATAAGGATTGAAGCGAGTACATGGCCGAGCCGTCTGCTTGCAGACTAATGACTCGTCTGGATCCGCCACAGGCAACAGCGGCGCCAGTTGCTACGGGAAGGCCATCGCCAATGGCGCCTCCGGTCAGTGGCAGCCAGTCATGCGGTGCCGCGCCATGCGTGAATCGGTAAAAGCCACGGCCAAAGGAAATGCTTTCATCCGAGATGATTGCGTTCTCTGGCATCAAGGCCGCGAGCGTCTGAGCCAGGCCTTCCGGCGTCGGCGCGCCGCTAGCTGCCTCGGGGCATGGCCCGCAACCCGGCATATCGACGGCCGGGGCTTTCAGGGCTTCGGCCAGGGCCAGCAGCGCAGCTTCGGGGTCTTGATCGACCCGCGACAGATAGTGCAACTGCGCGCTGGCCGAATGCTGGATGGAGGGCTTTCCGGGATAAGCGAAAAACCCGACTGGCGGCTTCGCATTGACCAGGATGATGTGCCGAAACGACGCCAGCACCTTGATTGCCTGATCGGTGTTGTACGGCACCCGTTCAATTGGAAGACGACCGCGTCCACGCGCGACCCGTCCGATGACGTATTCGTACCTCAAGGTCGCGCCGGTTGCGCTGGCAATGCGCCACGCGAGGGCCTGGGCTTTGGGAAGCGCAGCGCCTCCGCCGAGAAGAATCAGTACGTTCTTGTTCTGACGCAGTATTCGCGCTGCGTTGTCGACGGCGAACGGATCGATCGCCGGCGCCGCGGGCACTGGCAGCGCGTGAGCGGCCGCGCCACCCTCGTCCCAGGATGTGTCTGAGGGCAGGATCAGCGTGGCAATCTGGCCAGGAGCGGTTCGGGCTGCGGACACGGCGGCGGCGGCGTCGCGCCCGACATCGGCCGCTTGCCGGCTGGTGCGTACCCACGCGGAAACGGCGCCCGCGAGACCAGCCGTATCGGCAGTGAGTGGCGCGTCGTAGGGTTGATGATAGGTTGCCTGATCGCCCACGATATTCACGATCCCGCTGTTCGCCCGCCGCGCGTTATGCAGGTTGGCCCAGCCATTCGCGAGTCCCGGCCCGCAATGCAGCAGCGTGCTCGCGGGTTTGCGGGCAATGCGATAGTAGCCATCGGCCATGCCGGTCACGACATTTTCCTGAAGACCCAGCACACAGCGCATGCCGGGAATCTGGTCCAGGGCCGCGACAAAGTGCATCTCACTGGTTCCAGGATTGGCGAAGCAGGTATCGATGCCCGACTCCAGCAGGGTGGTGACTAGACTTTCAGCGCCGTTCATTCCGTATTCTCCGGTTCAACAATCTGCGGGTCGGGTGGCGACAAGGCGAGTACGCGGAAAAACTCCGGATATCGCTTTGGGGCATCTCCTCGCGCCAGATCAATGTCATTCAATGGCGGGGACCGCCGTTGCCTCGGGGCTTGCTCTACTGGAGTGCGTTCGGCCGATCGGCCCAACCCGAAACCGCTTTGACTTCGAGAAACTCTTCGATGCCCCATACACCGCCTTCACGGGCTCGTCCGGATGCCTTGATACCGCCGAAAGGCGATCCTGGAGCGCGAGGCTTGCCGTTCATCTCGACCATGCCGGATCGCAGCCGGCCAGCCACGCGGTTGCGCTTCTCGCCATCGGTCGACTGCACGTAATTGGCAAGCCCATAAGGCGTGTCGTTTGCGATGGCGATCGCCTCTTCCTCACTGTCGAACGGCATGATCGAGAGCACCGGTCCGAAAATCTCCTCGCGAGCGAGGGCCATCTGGTTGTTCACATCTGCGAATACGGTTGGCCGGACGAAGTAGCCGGTGTCATGTCCCTTCGGACGGCCGAGGCCACCGGCGACGAGACGCGCACCATCGGCAATACCTTTTTCGATCATCTCCTGGACTCTCTGAAACTGCGCATCCGAGGCGAGCGGACCGATATGCTTGCCAGCCGCGTGCGCCGCATCGACTGCGACGCTCTCCGCGATCACCCGGGCCTCTTCGACCACCCGCCCATAGATGGAGCGCTCGACCAGCATGCGCGTGGGTGCGTTGCAGCTTTGCCCGGTGTTCTTGAAGCAATGAAGCACGCCGCGCTTTACCGCGTTGGCATCCGCATCCGGGAATATGAGGTTTGCACCCTTGCCACCAAGCTCAAGCACCACGCGCTTGAGCGTATCGGCGGCTGCCTTGGAGATGGCGATGCCCGCGCGCGTGGAGCCCGTAAAGCTGATCATGTCGACATCTGGATGAGAAGACAGGCGCGTACCGACCCCAGCGCCGTCACCGTTGACGAGATTGAAGACGCCCCTCGGGAAGCCGGCTTCATCGATGTACTCGGCAAAGAGCATCGATGAAAGCGGCGCGATTTCCGAGGGCTTCAGCACCGTCGTGCATCCCGCCAGCAATGCCGGCACAACCTTGAGCGCCACTTGATTCATGGGCCAGTTCCACGGCGTAATCAAGCCCGCTACGCCAATCGGCTCCATGAGGATGCGATCTCCGGGCGCATGCAGGCCGAGCGGCCGCTCGAACGAAAACTCGCGAAACGCCGTGATGAAGTTCCGGGTGTGATAAGCGCCGGCTCCAACGTGATCGGACAGCGCCATGTCGATCGGCGCGCCCATTTCCAGACTGATCGCGAGCGCCATCTCGGGGGCACGTCGTTCGTAGATTTCGAGAAGTCGCTCGACCAGCCGAAGACGTTCAGCGGGCCTGGTTCTGGACCAACTCTCGAGCGCCTGCCGCGCAGCGTTCACTGCGCGGTCGGTGTCGGCCACACCGCCGATGGAAATGACAGCGCAGGGCTGTTCGGTCGATGGATTGATCACCACTAGCTCGCGGGCCGTCTCAGGTGTGACCCACTTCCCATCGATATAAAACTGTCTCTTATCAAGCACGTTGTCTCTCAATTTTCGGATGCGGAACAGAAGGGGCTTTCGGACGACTGCTGCGCGATGCAGTGCAGATCGGTGCCAGGAAAGTGCCAGTGATCGAACGGTAGAACATTGCCTTGGCTTTGTAAATAGGGTTATACCGTTATCTATAGGATAATTTTAAGGGCGTGGCGGCTCTGTGGTGCTTGCACGGCATTTGGCGGATGGCGCTCCGTCGGGTTGTTGCGGCTTGAACGCCTCGGAGCCCGCTCAGCGCGGCGATATGACTACGTTGTGATCCAGGAAACGCATGGGACCGTGATCAAGCTCGCTCGGAGCCAGCACCTCAAAAGTTATCCTATGGATAATCATGAGACCCTATTTACAACATCATCGCGGCAGTCTATGTTTCGGTGACTTGCACTTTCTTGGCTTCGGCGGGGAGGCAAACAAGCGCTGAACTCGACTAAGGCACGGACGAGCGATGCGAACGGCGCATCGATGACGCGTCCACCAATTCACACACGAGGAGACACCCATGGATCCCAAGTCCAATCCCATCGTTCATTCCCTGTCACGCCGTTCGGTGATGGCTCTTGCGGCCTTGATGCTGGCTGGTGCAGCCTTTCCGGCGGCAAGCCAGACCGCGCCGTGGCCGTCCAGGCCCATTCGCCTGGTGGTGGGTTTCGCCCCGGGCGGCGGGACGGACGTGATGGCGCGCGCGATCGGACAGTTGCTCACCGAAGCGCTGGGACAGAGCGTGATCGTCGACAACAAGCCTGGTGCCAGCGGCAACATGGCGGTTGGAGAAGTGGTCAGGGCGGCGCCCGACGGCTACACGTTTCTCATCGCGCCAACCTCGGTTGAAACGGCCAACCCCTATTTGTTCAAGTCCAATCTGCTGCCTTCTCGCGACCTCACTCCGGTGATGGCGATCGGACGCGCCCAGATGTATCTCGTTGCCCGCCCCACGCTGGAAGCCAAGGACGTAAAACAGTTCATCGCGTCGGCCAAGGCTCAACCCGGCAAGCTGACCATCGCGTCGTCCGGCACTGGTACGGCGCCCCATCTCGCTGCGGAGTTGTTCAACCAGAGCAACGGCACCTCCATTACGCACGTACCTTACAAAGGCTCCGCGCCCGCCCTGCAAGACGTGATGGCCGGTCAGGCCGACGTCGTCTTCGATCCCGGTATCGGCTTCCCGCATAAGCTTTCAACAAAAAGTGAATCTGTAGTCTGCCCCGAATCCCTGAAGGATTACATCGACATCAGCTTCAAGGGTTTTGGTGTCGCGGGCCTTGAAGGCCAGCCACTCGTATTTCATCTTGTGCCAGAGCTTCTCGATGCGATTGAGCTCCGGGCTGTACGGTGGCAGGAAATACAACGTCAAGCCTTTCGTTTGTAGCAGCCGGAGATAAGGCCGCAGTGCGCGGGCCGTGTGGACCGAAGCATTGTCGAGAATCACGGTCAGCGGCTTGCCGACGTGTTCGACCAGCAGGCCGAGAAATCCAGCGAACAGCATCGAGGTCATCGTCTCCCACAACTTCGCTGCAAACAGTTCTCCCGAGGACAGCAGTGCTCCGACCACGTTCAGACGCTTACCACGCCGGGCTTCAATCATGTGTTGCTCCCCGACAGGTGTCCACGCACTTCGATTCGGCTGCGCTTGCGCGAAGCCAACTTCGTCTACGTAGGCGAGTTCGATTTCGCCACGCTGGGCTTGCTGGACCAACTCCCCAATTTCGGATTGGGCTTGTCGGAACCGCTGTTCGTCCCGCTTTTTTTTAAGCTATGCCGGGTTCGCTTCCATACCAGCCCCGCCCGTTTGAGAATCCCTGTCAGCGTATTGCGGTCGGGTAGCAGCGACGCATTACTACGTCGCCGCCCCCTAAGAACCGGACGTGCGAGTCGCCCCGCATCCGGCTCAAGCCATTCGTTCAGCACCATTGTGTGGCACCGGGCAGACCAGCGGAACGTTTCGCGGTTCGACGGCGGGCAAAGTAGGCGGCCCATGCCGGGTCAAACGGATTGGCCAGTCCCCGGATTTTGACGTGTCGCTGGATCGCGACGGTCGTTGCGCGGAAGAGTTGCAGGCCGCAGGTGTCACCCTCGGTTGAACCCTCTGTTGCAAAATCCCAGGACCGGTATCCGTCGCGCCGGAAGTACCGTTGCCGGACCCATCGGGCTCCTTTCATGGGGGTGACGACGCTTCGCCCATCTCCAGAGCCGTTGCCAGATGTGGGAGTCGATTGAGGAGAAGATCGCTTTCGACACGACGTGACGGTGATACTGGGCCCATCCCCGGATCACAGGGTTGAGCTGTCGTATCAACGCCTCCTGCGTGGCGCTCGCGTTTTCCTTGATGATTCCCCTGACCTTGTCAAGCAGCGACTTGATGCTCTTGTTCGCTGGCTTGATCAGCAACTTGCCGTCGTACTTGCGCACGTTCTGGCCAAGGAAATCGAAACCCGCCGCTATGTTCGTGATCCGGGTTTTCTCTTCCGAGAGCTCCAGACCCCGAGCCGCCATGAACTGCCTGACTGCCGGAAGTACCCGGGATTCCAGCACATCTTTCGATACGCCAGTCACCACAAAGTCATCGGCATAGCGGACGACGTTGAGCTGCGCCTTTCTGCACTCAAGTGTGGATGTGCCCACACTTGCATGAACTGCTGCTTCAAGTCCGTCCAACGCCATATTCGCGATCACAGGCGAGATCACACCCCCTTGGGGTGTGCCCGCTTGTGACTCGAACAAGGTTCCTTCATCGATATATCCGGCTCGAAGCCACTTGCGCAGAACCTCCTTATCCATCGGTACGTTCTCCAGAAACCAGGAATGACTGAAGTTGTCGAAACAGCCCCGAATGTCACCCTCCAGAATCCATTCTGACGAGGCACGCTTGGCCAGAACGTTGAAGCACTGTTCGATGGCATCGGCGGTCGAGCGCTCGGGCCGAAAGCCGTAGGAATTGGCGTCTGCAAGGGTCTCCGCGACGGGTTCCAGAGCGAGCTTCCATAAGGCCTGCATCGCCCTGCACCGCATACACGGGATTCCTAACGGACGCTTCTTCCCATTACTCTTGGGAATGTAGACACGCCGCAACGGCATCGCACGATAGCCGCGATGTCGTAGCGACAGCATTCCGTTCCATCTGGCCGCCGGGGATGACCATATCTTGCCGTCCACCCCCGGCGTTCTCTTACCGCGATTCTCCGTCACACGCTTGACGGCGAGCATCTTGCCGCCATGCGAGCGGGTTAGCAGACGTTGCAATGCTTTCACCTTGCCCCATCGGCCTTCCTGAGCGGCCTTGGCGATACGCATCTGAAGTCGCTTCACCTCTGCTTCGATGTGCGACCAGTTTGCATGGTCCCACATCTGCGCAGCGCTCGAGAGTGCACCAGCGTCAGGAGCTTTCGCGTCCGTTGCCGTCATCTGCTTTCCCCCGTATAACGATTGTTCAAGGTTATCTCGCCATGAATGACCACGCGGAAGTCTGCCCGCTTTCGCGTCGGGCGATGTCTCAGCCCGTATCCCGTCCATTACAGCCGGGCGTTCGCTTTCTCCGCATTCCTTTACCCACCGCGCCAACAGCGTTCCTCGCGGTTCGCCTGCCGTTGCCGGCGCCGCGATGGGCTTACCCTGTTCCGCATGAATTTCCGAGCGGGGCGGACCCTTCCTCTTCGCCGGCGGCTTGTCGTCCATGGTGGCCCAGTTCACGAAGGCCACTCCACACCGCGTACCGTTTTGGTCCAAGCCTGTCAGCACGTTTGGCTTGTTGATTCTGACGACGTTTATCGGAAGTTCACATATGTTGATCGTACCCACTCATCCCTTGCTCCTCTCCGCCTCTGTGCTGGCAGATTCGGCCTTACCTCGCGGCTCGGCGTACCGGTTATCCGGCGGCTACGTTGTCCCCAGAGCTTCACACCGAGCTGTTACCGGCTCCGCATGCCCGGGTAGGGAACGGTTGATGGAACAACCGGTTTCATCAGGTAATACCTGCTCCAGTGAAACAGAAACTCAAGCGACTTTCAGGTCGCACATGAACTCGAATCCCGAACTTCTCTTCGAGTCGTGCCAGCAGTTCCGCGGCCGTCAGCGCCTCCTGCGTCGCCCACATCTTCAACTGCTCAACCTGCGCCGGCGACAGCTTCGACGGCGCACCGCTACGCGGCGCGTCCGACAGCCCTGCCATGCCTTTGTCCAACCAACGATAGCGCCTCTCGTACACCGCCTCCAACGTCAACTCCTGCCGCCTGGCTATCTCCTTGGCTGGCACGCCGTTGCTAAACATCAGAATCGTCCGAGACCTGTCTCGTGTTCTCCAATCACGGCGGCTTCTCGCCAGAACCTCAAGCTCGGTACGTTCTTCCTTCGTCAGTTCCAGCGGCTTCAATACGGCCATCGTCTATGTAGCGGTTCTTGTTCGGCCCGACAGTATAGAGATACTTCTTGTGAGGCGCTTATCAAGAGCGGCAAGGTCAAGTTGCTGGCTGTTGCCAGTGAAAGGAAGTCGTCCTTCTTCCCGGATGCGCCCACCTACGCGGAACTGGGCATTCGAAATGCGAGCCTGGACATCTGGTTCGGCGTCTGGGCGCCGAACAAGGTCCCGGCCGACACTACGGAGCGGTTCTCGGCCGCGTTGAAGAAGGCCCTGGCATCACCGACCCTCAAGCAGCGGTTCGGACAACTCGGTGCCGAACCGGCGGCGATGGACCGGACCGCATTCCGGGAATTGCTGGCCGACGAGAGCAAGAGGCTGTCGACCCTCATCAAGGACCGCAAGATCGTCGTCGAATAAGTGAGGCGATCTGGCGACACCCTTGGGAGCCATTTGCGGTTGCCAACTCAAACCATCCTTGGTTTGCAGGTGAGGTTTTTCCACATAATAAGGAGGGGATGAATGTAGTCGACCGAATCGCTTGAACCTTTCGAGGTTACCCCGCTTCGTTGGAAAGTCTTACATTTGAACTTTATGTCGATAGTTGGGTTCCTTTTGATGGCGTCGTGCGAGTTGTCCACGGGCGGGCGGCGGGGCGCTTGTGTCGCCCACGACGCCGCCCGGCGGTGGGCAACAGTTGAGGGAAGCCGTTAAAAAGCCCGGGACGGTCTTTGCCAGGGCCAAGACACACGTCACTGGCCAATCCATGGAAACTGCCGCTGGTGCCCGGGCTAGGCGACCGGCCAGCTTTGCCTCTCTGCAGTGAATATCAGGGGCTATCGCCGCACTAGGTGAGGCGAATAACGGGTCTTCCGCAATTTGTGTGACGACGGCGAACTCGCGCGGAGGACCTTGCCCTCGTCTCCCCCGCCCCACTACCACCATTCTTCTGCTTGTTGACAAACGTGGGCGAGCCCGCCAGCCTCGTCCTGGTCGTACGAGCTCACTCGCCTGCGATGGCGACCGGACTAGCGGGTCCAGCAGGACAAGGCAGGCCGGTTTAGCTTGGCTTCAATACCCGCAGCCGCAGAAGCTCAATGTTTGCGCGGCCATACATCTGGCGCTTGAGGAACTTGAGCCGGTTGACGTGACCCTCGGTCTGGCCATTGCTCCATGGCACCTTGAAGGCCGCCCACACAGCCGGTAAGTCGGCGCGCAGGCTCTGCGCGAACCTACGCATTTCCGCAGCGTCGCAGCGCGAAAGACGCTTCAACCATCGATCGAACTGCCGCGGACTTCGCCGGTGCATGAGCCCGAGAAACTCCCGCGCGAGGCTGCGGACCTCGCCCACCACGGGTTCGATCTTGCACAGCGCCTGCACGAAGCGCTCGTGGTCCGCGCTCCTGGGCTCCTCGACCGCGAGCTTCCTCCATCCGACAGCCATCCGAACACGCGCCTGGCCGACGGGCACGGCATCGTGCGCACGGGTGCCTGGAGAAGCGACTCCTTGCCCTACGGAAAGAGGAGGCGAACCACGCAATTCCGCACGGCGGCGCGGCTGCCCGTATAGCCTCGCTGCTTGAGTTCTTGCCAGATCAGTTCAGGAAACGTAGAACGAAGCAATTCTGGGTCTTCCGCACTTTGTGTGACGGCCGCGTCGAGGGCTTGATTTCGGGCCGATCTGGCCCCACGTTGATCGTTACCATGAGCCAAGTTCTCGATGGGATCGATCGTATTCTCGCCCGTGTGGGTAAGCGCGTCGTCTCCAGCGACGCGCGAGGGGAGACCATCACTGTCGAAGCCTGCAGTACGGTTCGCGCGGCAGCTTGTCCTGCCTGCCATCGTTGGAGTAACCGACGCCACGGCAGCTATGTGCGCAAGCTGGAAGAACGTCCGATGCTCGAGCAACGGGTCGTTCTCGCCGTTGAGGTGCGTCGCTTCAAGTGTCCAAACGCCGGTTGCCCGCGTCGTACGTTTGCCGAGAGTATCCACGCCTTGGCCGGTCGGCATCAACGTCGTACGCGATCGCAGGCTCGGGCGTTGCACGCGCTGGGCCATGCCCTCGGTGGTGAGGCGGCCGCCCGGCTTGCCAACGCCTTGGGCTTGCGCACCAGTGCCGACACCGTGCTGCGGGAGTCGCGTAGAGCTCCTGGGCGCAAGCGCAAACCACGACCGCGGGTCGTCGGCATCGATGACTGGGCGATCGCGCGCGGTCACCAGTACGGAACGATCATCGTCGACCTGGAGCGACGTGAGCCGATCGAAGTGTTCGCCGGCAGGGAAGCAACTGCGGTGGCCGCGTGGATGCGTGCGCACCCATCGATCGAGATCGTCGCCAGGGACCGGGCCGGGGCCTACTCCGAGGCGGTCGACATCGCGCTGCCGGCAGCCACGCAAGTCTCCGATCGCTGGCATCTGCTGTGCAACCTGCGCGACAACGTCGAGAGGCTGCTGTACCGACTCGGACCGCAACTGCGCCAAGCCGCGCAGCAAGTCGAAGTCGGTGGCGTGACCCTGGGCCGGCAGCGGGTGCTGAGCCGCAACTCACTGTGGTCATGGCAGCGCCTGAACGATCAGCGACGCGCCACGCGGCTGGCGCTGTACGAGCGGGTGATGGCGCTACGTGCCCAGGGCGGCACGATGAAAGGAATTGCGCGCGAGCTCTCAATTGACCAACGAACCGTGCGCAACTTCGTCACCGCGGAGGCATTCCCCGAGCGCGCACCCAGGGCGCGGAGTCCGACGCCGTTGGATCCCTATCTCAGCTATATCGAGGAACGAATCGCGCAGGGCTGTTGCTTTCCTGAACTGATCTGGCACGAACTCAAGCAGCGAGGCTATACGGGCAGCCGCGCCGCCGTGCGGAATTGCGTGGTTCGCCTCCTCTTTCCGCAGGGCAAGGAGTCGCTTCTCCAGGCACCCGTGCGCACGATGCCGTGCCCGTCGGCCAGGCGCGTGTTCGGATGGCTGTCGGATGGAGGAAGCTCGCGGTCGAGGAGCCCAGGAGCGCGGACCACGAGCGCTTCGTGCAGGCGCTGTGCAAGATCGAACCCGTGGTGGGCGACGTCCGCAGCCTCGCGCGGGAGTTTCTCGGGCTCATGCACCGGCGAAGTCCGCGGCAGTTCGATCGATGGTTGAAGCGTCTTTCGCGCTGCGACGCTGCGGAAATGCGTAGGTTCGCGCAGAGCCTGCGCGCCGACTTACCGGCTGTGCGGGCGGCCTTCAAGGTGCCATGGAGCAATGGCCAGACCGAGGGTCACGTCAACCGGCTCAAGTTCCTCAAGCGCCAGATGTATGGCCGCGCAAACATTGAGCTTCTGCGGCTGCGGGTATTGAAGCCAAGCTAAACCGGCCTGCCTTGTCCTGCTGGACCCGCTAGTCCGGTCGCCATCGCAGGCAAGTGAGCTCGTACGACCAGGACGAGGCTGGCGGGCTCGCCCACGTTTGTCAACAAGCAGAAGAATGGTGGTAGTGGGGCGGGGGAGACGACGGTAAGGTCCTCCACGCGAGTTCGCCGTCGTCACACAAATTGCGGAAGACCCAACTTTCCTTTGGTCTACGACTGCGGCGGCTGTCGTTTCTGCGATAACGTAAACTGGCCTGCCTTGTCCTGCTGGACCAGCTAGTACAACATCCCGCAAATAGGTTGAATAATTAATTGCCTCGGATATCATGGCGGGATGAGTCGAGGCCGCCATGCAACGCCAGTGAAGCTGGCGAAAAAAGAAAGACAGGAACTGCTATCGCTAATCGAACGCAAGACGGCTGCACAGCGAGATGTGATGCGGGCGCGAATCGCGTTGTGGGCCCACGAGGGCCACAGCAATACGGTCATTGCGCAGGAACTGGGCGTGTCGGTGCAAACGGTCTGCCTGTGGCGCAAGCGGATTGCCCAGCAAGGTGCCCAAGGCATTCGCGAGGGCGAGCGCAGTGGCCGTCCGCCACGCATCATGCACGAGGAGCGGCTACAGGTAATCGCGCTGGCGTGTGAAACGCAGGAACCTGAGGGACGGGTCACGCCCACGCTCGACGAGATTGTGGCGCGCGCCGTGGAGCGCGGCGTCGTCGGGCAGATCAGCCGCTGCCAGGTGCAGCGCATTCTGCAGGCCGGCGACGTGCGTCCGCACCGGGTCCAGCAATGGCTACACAGCCCAGATCCGGCCTTTCGCGAGAAGGTCAACGGAATTTGCAAGCTGTACCGTAAGGCGCCTCGAAATGCGGTAGTGCTCAGTATTGACGAGAAGACAGGCATTCAGGCCATCGAGCGCAAGTACCCGGGACGCGCGCCCGCGCCGGGGCGGCTGCGTCGCCGTGAGTTTGAATATATTCGTCACGGCACCCAGGCGGTGATTGCCGCGTTAGACGTGCATACCGGACAGGTGCTGGCAGAATGCCGCGAGCGGCGCACCCAGGACGATCTGGTGGCCTTCATGGAGCGCGTGGCAAGCGCGTACCCAGACAAACAGGTGCACGTCGTCTGGGACAACCTGAACACGCATCGCGCCCACGCGGTCTGGCAGGCGTTCAACGCGCGGCACGATGGACGGTTTCACTTCCACTTCACGCCATTGCACACGAGTTGGGTCAATCAGATCGAACTCTGGTTTGCCCGCTACACGCCGCGGGTGCTGCGCCATGCGAGCCACACCAGCACCGCGCACCTGCGCGAGCGCACCGAGCAGTTTGTCAGCGCGCACAATCAGGCGGCACGCCCATTCAAATGGACTTTCCGGGGCTATCCGCTGCAAACCGGCGCATCGTAATCGAGGATCGACATGCCAGCTTTGCCCGCCAAACATTACGCTGCCGAATTGCAGCGGCAACTACGCACCCTGCTCGGCCACGAGCAAATCGTCACGCAGGCCTACGGGCGTTATCTGCTGATCAAACGTATGGACGACGAGGAGCCGACAGTGGTGGCTTGGCTGACCGAGCTCAGCTGCAATCGTTATGGCGCCGCCTTTCGTACCCATAGTGGGCGTTGGGAACCTCTGCCCGGCACCGGCACACTTGACGAGATGGTTAAAGGTGATCGTCACCCTACTGGAGCCATATTTGCAGCCCGATAATTATTAAACCTATTTGCGGAATGTTGTACTAGTCCGGTCGCCATCGCAGGCGAGTGAGCTCGTGCGGCCAGGACGAGACTGGCGGGCTCGCCCACGTTTGTCAACAAGCAGAAGAATGGTGGTAATGGGGCGGGGGAGACGACGGCAAGGTCCTCCACGCGAGTTCGCCGTCGTCACACAAATTGCGGAAGACCCAACTTTCCTTTGGTCTACGGCTGTCCTATTCAATTTCCACCACATCTACCATTTGCTGCTGATTCCTGTAGCGGACTTCCTGACGCATGACGAATCGCCGGGCGGGACAATACCAGTCGGTCATGTCGAGCACCGTCGGCTCCAGTTCGATATCAGTATCGACCAACCGAAAGCTGCCTGGATCAACGAACTTGGTATATCGGATGGGCCAGCAGAGGAGTGTGCCGGTGGCAAGTTGCAAACGCTGCAGTGGCCCCACCGTCCGCTCGGACAAGGTCAGGCGGACATTTGAACCGAAGAAATCGGAGACCTTGGTGCCGGTGCGGCGATCCACGATACGAAAGTCGTAGCGGGACACAAACGTTTCCGCAGGGAGTACCTGGCCCTCGACCAGCGTCGGCGGGTAGAGCAGCAGTCCGTTCGAGTTGGTACTCATTTCCCCGTCCAGATCGGTGTACTGGCCGTGGGCCTGAACACGTGCGTTCAGACTGCGTACGATCGGTTGTCCTGAGCGCTCATCAATCACGAGCCGGTGACGCTGCACTGTCTCGACGGGCGGCCCCATCAAGCGCCGGAGGGCAGACTTGGAGTAGATATCCAGATCGAGCGAACAAATGTCGCGCTCGAGGTCGTTGACGTTCCTGAAGAAGGCTATCGTCGTCATCGGCGTCAGTCCATCCGCTTCGAAACGGATCTGCCCGCCCTCATGAACATAGGGCGCGTCGCATATTTGTCCGGCGTACACGCGGTGACACGCGATCCCTAGCAGACCACTTGCGGCGAGCCAGGCCGCCGCAAGTGATCGCCAGAGCGGCTTGCACCGGCGTGCCGGCCATCCCGGTATATGAGCGATCCTGCCGTAGGGTCTTGGGTCATGAGTCAATTTCATATGGATAGCCCTGCAACACGTGGCAGCGTGCTCCAATCCGGCGGCGCGGCCTGCTGATGACTGGCCCAGTGTAGTCGCAATCGGCGAAGTGAAACAGGTGCGTGGGCTCGGAGAGCAGCGATGCCTGCAGACGACGGCAGAGCCGCTTGTAAGCCCTGGAGCGCCAGCATTGTTGAGCACTAATGCGGAGAGCCTTGTTCGGGCTCGTGAAACATGGAGTTTCTTGTATCAGGGCTACTTTATCACGAGCAATTCCCCTAAACTCGGCTAGAGTACCAGCGTCATCCAGCGGGTGGCAGGCATAGAACGCTCGCGAAGATCTAATGCCGGCTGCCGGCATCCGCAAACTTCTGTGACGCAATGCGTCTCGATTTCACGAGGACCACGATGTTGAGCAAAATTCTGAAGACAGTCCTGGTAGCTTCGGTTGCCGCGGCAGGTGTAGTTTCGCCAGCCTTCGCCCAGTCGAACAAGTCGGATGGCAACAGCGTTCATACCAATGGCGGTCGCTCAGGCGCGGCAGACCCCTACACCGACGGTGCAAAGTCGGGCAAGTTCGACCCCTATACCGATGGCGCAAAGCAATCGACAAAGAGCAACCTGAAGCCGGGTGAAAGTGCGGCCAAGGCTGGCGATCCGCGTAGCCCGTATACGGATGGCGCCAAGACTGGTAAGGCGGACCCATACACGGACGGTGCAAAGAAGCCGTGAGAGGCGACCGCGCAGGTTGCACGGTGTAGTGAAAGATGTTTGATGGCAACCAGGTTCCATACACCGGTTGCCATTTTTATTTCCGGGAACAAACGATGTCGCAACGGTGCTGGCCCTGGCAAGTCCGCCCGCCGAACCCGGCATCGGGCCGGCGTTTTCCGGCCATTCAGGCACCGTGTCAGAGTATGAAAAGCGCTGCCTGAGCACTTCTGCCAGCGGAACGAACAGCAGCGGCACAAGAGCCGGCGTGATGGTTGGCTGCGGGGCGTCAATAGTAGGCGTGGGGCAGTGCGGATCGCGAAACGCAATGCCCATGTCGCTGCCGCCCTGCACATGCCCGCGCGACGGGCAGCCAGCAGACACCGAGATTGAAATAGCCAGAGGAACACCACATGATCAGAATCCTGGGAATTTCGGGCAGCCTGCGTGCGCGATCGTACAACACTGCGTTGCTGCGGGCGGCGCAGGACGACGCTGACGCGCAGGTCCGCCTCGATATCGCCACCCTGCATGGCATTCCCCTTTACGACGCAGACCTGGAGGCGCGTAAAGGGGCTGCCCGCCGCCGTGGTGGCGTTACGCGAACAGGTCATGGCGAACGATGGCCTGATGCTGGCCACGCCTGAATACAACGACGGCATCCTCGGTGTCTTCAAGAACGCCATCGACTGGCTCTCGCGACCGGCCAGCGATATTCTCGCAGTCTTCGGCGATCGCCCGGTAGCAGTCCTCGGGGCGTCCGCCGGGGGCTTTGGCACCGTGCTGGCACAGAACGACTGGCTGCCGGTGCTCAAGACACTGGGCACGCGGCACTATAGCGGCAGCAGGCTGGCTGCTGGTTGCGCGCGCGGGCCAGGTGTTCGAGGCGCAGGGTGAACTCACGGATGCCGGCACGCGTACGCGGCTCAAGGAATTCGTTGCTGGCTTCGCTGCGTTCGTGGAGGGTCCGCGCGCGTGCTGAGCGTGCTCAGGCAACGCGCGCGGGCGGCGGCGACACCGGCACCCGGCTGGTCTCGTTGTTGGCCGCCACTACGCGTTGCAGCATGGCAACGAACAGTGCCCGCTCTGCCGGGTCCAAACCGGCCAACGTGCGGGTCTGGGCGCGCTCCGTGCCCGGGTAGATGTCCTGCAGCAGCGCCGCACCGGTTGCCGTCAGCGATAGCAGCTTGGTACGCCGATCGGCGATGCCCGGCGAGCGCGAGATCAGTCCCTTTCCCTCCAGCCTCTCCACCACACCGGCAATTGTGGTGCGGTCAAAGCCGATAGCATTGGCCAGCCTGAGCTGGTCGATGCCCGGATAGGCGCGCACTGCCGACAGCGCGGCGTATTGCACGGGCGTCGTATCGAAGCCATCGGTCTCTTCGTGAAAGACCGAGGTGGCAATCTGGTGCAGCCGCCGGATGAGATGGCCCGGCTTGTTGTAGATCAGTTCGTCGAGATTGGATTCGTCCATCATTCTATTTCGCGGATCGGTCCGACAGGTGGGATCGACCCTACCCTGACGTTTACCCCAGTGGATATGTGAAGCACGCTGATTATCATACACACATTGATTCGATGTCGAATGATTCGATAAAAATGATAAATCAGACCATCACCTCAAACACTCAGGACCGGCATGCCCGCGAGACTGCCTCGTTGCCCGAGGATTTCCGCGCAGCGCTGCGCGATCACGCACTGGCTCCGTTGTGGGACTTCCTCAAGGCTGCCCTGCCGCACGGCCGCCCCGCGGGCGTCACGCGTCCGCACCGCTGGCGCTATGCCGATGTGCGTCCGCTGCTGCTGGAAGCCGGGCGCCTGGTGCCGGTTGCGCAGGCCGAGCGCCGCGTGATCGTGCTGAGCGATCCTGGGCGCGGTCCCAATGCGATGTCGGCGACGGGCACGCTCTACGCGGGCATCCAGTTGCTCCTGCCCGGTGAGACCGCCCCCACGCATCGCCATTCGCCGAGCGCGGCGCGCATCGTCATCGAAGGCCGCGGCGGCTTCACCGTCGTCAACGGGCAGCGATGCGATATGGAGCGGGGCGACCTCATCCTCACGCCGGGCGGGCAGTGGCACGACCACGGCCATGACGGCGAAGGTCCGGTGACCTGGCTCGATGTGCTGGACCTGCCGGTGTTCACCGCGGCGGAATCCGCTTATGCCGAAGGTGGCCATGATGGCTGCAATGTCGAAGAGCCGCTGATGACGCTGACGTCAGAACTGCTGCGCCAGGGCTTGCGGCCACCGCAAGGCTGGCGCAGGGAGAATCCCTACCCGATGCTGCGCTATCCGTGGCAGACCGCCAGGGTTGCGCTGGAGCGGCTGGCCGAGGGGACGGGTCAAGCTTGCGCGGAGCTGGCCTATGTCAACCCGGAGACCGGGCAGGACTGCCTGCCAATCCTTGGTTTTACGGCGATGATGATCGGCCCTGGCCAGCACTGGCAGGCAGTGCCCACGTCAGCCAGTTCGGTGTTTCACGTTGTCGAGGGCAGCGGCGAGAGTCGGGTCGACGATCACGTGTTTGACTGGAGCGCGGGCGACACCTTCAGCGCCACCACGTTCGCTCGCGTCTCGCACCGTGTCACGCCCGGGCAGCCTGCATTCCTGATTCGCGTTGACGACGCGCCCCTGCAGAAGAAGCTGGGCTTCTTCCAGGCACGCCAGCTCGCCTGAACAACACCGATCAATCCTTCAAACTGCCTGCACCATGCGATTTTGCCGATTCCAGGATGATCGGGGCGAGCGCCTCGGCATCGTCGAGGACCACTTCGTAGCGGATATCTCACCCGCCCTGGAGATGCTGCCCTCATACCGCTGGCCCTTCCCCCAAGGCGACTCGCTCATTGCGCACCTGCCGCTCATTCGCGAGCACGCGCCGCGCCTGCTGGATGCGGCACCGCGCTGCGCCTTGTCCGGCGTGCGCCTGCTTAGCCCGGTGGCCAATCCGTCCAAGCTGGCCGCGGCGCCGGTCAACTATCTCAGCCACCTGGCCGAGGCACAGGCCGATCCCGCGACCTTCCATGCGCACCAGTTGCAGCGCATCCAGGAGGTGGGGCTGTTCCTCAAGGCATCGAGTTCGCTCGCCGGCCCCGGCGAGGGCGTGGCGCTGCGCCACACCGACCGCCGCAACGACCACGAACTGGAGCTGGCGGTGGTCATCGGCCGCACCGCGGATCGTGTTTCGGTGGACAGTGCAATGGACTACGTTGCCGGCTATGCCATCGGGCTGGACATGACCGTGCGCGGCCCGCAGGAGCGCTCGCTGCGCAAATCGATTGACAGCTATTCGGTGCTCGGCCCGTGGCTTGTCACCGCCGACGAGATCGCCGACCCGGCAAACCTGGAGCTGGAACTGCGCGTCAACGGCGAGCTGCGCCAGCGTGCCAACACGCGTGACCTGGTGGTCGGCGTTCCGCAGCTGATTGCCTGGGCATCGTCCTACTACACCCTGCATCCCGGCGACGTCATCTACACAGGCACCCCGGACGGCGTGGGGCCGGTGGTGCCTGGTGACCTGATCGAGGCCAGCATCGAAGGCATCGGCGCCATGCGTGTCCCGGTACGCGCCGCCTGAGTTCACCGCACACGGATATCCTTCATGAACGATAGCAACAAGATCCAGACTTTGATTGTGGGGGGCGGCATCGGCGGCCTCGCCACGGCGCTAGCCCTGGCCCAGTCCGGCCGCACGGTGCACGTGCTCGAGCGTGCGCCGCAGTTCAGCGAGGTTGGCGCCGGCCTGCAGCTGGCGCCCAACGCATCGCGCATGCTCGAGCGTCTGGGTGTGCTCGATGCGGTCTGGCAAAGCGCGGTGTTTCCGCGCCAGCTGATGTGGATGGACGCGATGAGCGGCCGCCGGCTGACCGCGCTGGACCTTGGCGCCAACTTCCGGCAGGCATACGGCTATCCCTACCTGGTGATGCACCGCAGCGACCTGCTCGCCGCGCTGCTGGCCGCGTGCCGGCGCGACGCCCGCATCACGCTGGAAACCAGCCGCGACGTGGTGGCGGTGCAGGATCTTGGCGACGGCGCCGAGGTCCGATGTGCCGACGGCTCGGTTTATCGTTGCCAGGCGCTGATCGGAGCGGACGGGCTGCACTCCACCGTGCGCAGCATGATTGCGGACGACGGCGCACCGGTGTGCTCGGAATATGTGGCCTACCGTGGCACCCTGCCGTTGGAGAACATGCCCGAGCATGCCGGGCTGGACAATGTGGTGATGTGGACCGGCCATGACATGCATCTTGTCCAGTATCCGGTACGCCGCGGGGAACTCTATAACCAGGTGGCAGTGTTCCGCAGCTACCGCTTCGATCCGTCCACAGACGACTGGGGCACGGTTGACGAGCTGGAGGCGCGCTTCGCCAATGCCTGCGCACCCGTGCGTGGCGCGATCAGCCTGATCCACACGAACCGGCGCTGGCCCATGTATGACCGCCATCCCATCGCCGACTGGACGCGCAACCACATCGCCCTGCTGGGCGATGCCGCTCACCCGATGCTGCAATACCTCGCGCAGGGCGCGGCCCAGGCTATCGAGGATGCGGGCACGCTGGCCGATGCGCTGAGCCGTCACGCCCGCGACGTGCCGGGCGGACTGCTGGCCTACCAGGAGGCCAGGCGGCTGCACACCGCGCGCGTGCAGCTGACGGCGCGATGGTTCGGCGACTTCATCCACCTGGGCCATATGGGGGCCGAGGTGCGCAATGCGCTGCTGTCGGCGCGGGCAGACGACAGTTTCGCCCCGGTGGACTGGCTGTATGCGCCCCGCGCGGTCGCCACCGACGCAGCCATGGCGGGGAGGGTCTGAGCCCATGACCGCGATGAACGAGACGCTCGCCGCACCGCAGCCCGCCGTCGCCGCAGTCGGCGCGATGCTGCGCAGCAGGCCGATGTCACGCTATCAGCAGATAGTGATCGGCATCTGCATCGCCATCAACGTGCTGGACGGCTTCGACGCCCTCGCATCCGCCTTCACCGCGCCTGCGGTAGCGGCGCAGTGGCAACTGCCGGCAGCATTGCTGGGCATGCTGCTGAGCGCCAGTGTGGCGGGCATGGCGCTCGGCTCGGTCCTGATCGCTCCATTGGGCGACAAGCTGGGCCGCCGTCCCATCGTGCTTGGATGCCTTGGCATGATCAGCGCCGCCATGCTTGCCTCGGCATTTGTGGCCAACGCCTGGCAGCTTGCCGGCCTGCGCCTGGTGACAGGTCTGGGCGTGGGCGGCATCATCGCCGGCATCAATACGCTGGTTGCGGAGTATGCATCGAACCGGCGCCAGGACCTGGCGCTGAGCATGACGACCGTTGGCTATGCCGTGGGCGCCATCTGCGGCGGCGCGGCTTCCGGGCTGCTGGTTGGCAGCTACGGCTGGCGCTCCGTGTTCCTCGTGGGCGGCCTGCTTTCGGTGTTGATGGTGCCGGTAGCGTTCGCCTGGCTGCCCGAATCACTTGACTTCCTTGCCGGCAAGCGGCCGGGCAATGCGCTGGCACGGTTGAACCGGGTACTGCGCAAGGCTGGCGCGGAGCCGCTGCAGATGCTGCCGCCGCACGGGGAGCAGGTCCGGCAGGGCTCGGCGTGGCGCGCGCTGTTTCACCCGGACTTCCGTCGGCTGACCTTGCTGGCCTGCGCCTGCTACCTGCTGGTCATGCTCACGAACTACTTCTTGCTGAGCTGGATGCCGAAGCTGCTGGTGGACATGGGCATGAGCATGGAGCAGGGCATTTCCGGGGCCGTCATCATGAACCTGTCGGGGGTTGTCGGCGGCATTGCCCTGGGCTGGTCGGCCGGCCGCTACGGGCTCAGGGCGATGTCAGTGATCTACCTCTGCCTGTGCTTCCTGTCGGTTGCCTGGTTTGGTTCGCTGTCGGCGGCAGCCGGCCACGTGCTGACCGTGAGCGCGGTGATCGGATTCCTCATCACCGGTGCCGTGGCCTGCCTGAACGCGCTCTCGACCCGGGTCTTCCCGCCGGAAGTGCGCGCCACGGGCACCGGGCTGGCGCTGGGCTTTGGCCGCCTGGGTGGCACAGTCGGCCCCTGGCTGGCGGGGGTGCTGATTCAGGCGGGCTGGTCGCGCACGCAGTTTTCGATCGTGCTGGCAACGCCGCTGCTGGCCGCGGCCGTGCTTTTCGCGCTGGTCCTGGCGAAGGAGCGCGGTACGGCCTGAGCCGCCTGATTCTTGCAGTTGCGGTATCAAAATTAGTCGATATCAAATTTTCCGACGTAGAAGTTTTATTGGTTCTGCCGCAGGGCCGGAGAGCCAACCCATCAGCCAACAAAAAAGAGGTGAGCTATGCAGGAAGGAATCTCGTTGTGGGAAGCCGCGAAGCGCGAAATGGACGACTACCAGTTCGTTGCCGGGGCCGAGCTTCAGCCGAAGTGGGACGTGCCGTCCGAGATCGCCATCAATGTTGCCGTGTCGGGCCGCTTCAGCGACAGCCAGGAAGAGGGCCATCCGACCTCCATTGAAGCCTATGTCGATGCCGCCTCCGAGGTCATCGAGGCTGGCGCTTGCGGCGTGCATATCGATTTCTCGATGGTTACCGACCACCGGGGGCGCCGCCTGGACCGCGACGTGCCGCCGGTGGAAGCGTACGCCGCAGTGCTGCGCCCGCTGCGCGACCGCTTTGGCCATGAGTTCGTCGCCAACCTGAACGTGCTCAACGGCAGCACGTTCGATATCTGCATGAGCCCCGCCCGGGCCGGGCTGGCGGAAGTCGCGCCGTGCGCCGCGGGGCACCCGGATGCTTTCATGGTGCCGGCGGTGCGCACGCTGGAGCAGTACGACGTCAAGCCGGAAATCGTGATCCACAGTTCCGGCGAGATCGAGCTGGCCAAGCGCAAGCTGATCGATACCGGCATCCTGAAAGGTCCTTACAACTGGATCATTCTGTATGGGCTGCCGTTCAACGTCGGCCGTACGCTGATCTCGGGTACCTGGGCCAGCAATGCGCAGGACATGGCGCGCCATATGTTCATGATGGTCGACCAGATCCGCCAGATCGATCCCGCTTCGGTCATCACCGTTTGCGCGGCGGGCCGGTCCACACTCTACATGACCACGCTGGCCACCATGATGGGCCTGAACATCCGCGTCGGCACCGAAGACACGCCGTGGAAATACCCCAACAGCGATGTCCGTCTGCGTGACAACCTGGAGATGTTCCGCATGGCACGCGACATTGCCGAGCTTCATGGCCGCCGCACCGCCAGCGCGGACACCTATCGCCGCATGATCGGCAAGCCCGCCCGTGTAGGCGTTGCAGCCGCCGCACAGGTGCCTGCATGACGCCCCACCCGCTGGACGGCTTCTGGACCGGCTCGCCGGACCCGGCAGTGTGGCAGGTGCTGGAGATGCCCATGCCGGACGGCGGCAAGTGGCGCTACGAGGAGCCCGGCGCGCGCGTGCGGGCCGAAAGTGGTGTTCTGGAAATACAGGTGGACAGGTTCACGCGGCAGCACGCACGCATACCGATGTTCGACAACCCCAAGCATTTCCTGGCCATGCGCGAGCCTCTGACCATCGCCGAAGGCGGCGTGCTCACCATCGGCTGCGAGATGGCGTGCGAGAACCGCAACGGCAACCCGGACGACCTGTTCGATGGCTTTGCGGGCTTCAATGTGTGCGACCTCGCCAAGGGCATGGTGTTTGACTTCATTATCTCCGGCACGCGGATCGGCGTGGTGCATGAGCGGCTGCCAATCCCCGGTGTGACGCCAGCTGGCGGCGACTGGCTGCACGTGGTGCAGTCGCCCCTGCTGGCGCAGAACCACCCGGGAGAGTTCCACCGCTACGAGATCACCATCGACCGCCCGGCACGCACCTGTACATGGCATGTGGATGGCAGGCGCATGTATGCCGTGCGCGATAGCGCGGTGGATATCGGCAGCGTGGTGGTGGCGCTTGGGCTGTTCACGCTGAAGCCTGCCGTGGCAGGCATGGGCAGCGTGTCAAACCACGGTCAAGGCGCAAGCGGGCGCTGGCGCAATCTCTGGGCCCGCTTCGCGTGAGCGGCAGGCGGAATGGAACCTGTGCGAAGGTAAATCTGATATGAGCAAGCTGAACCTGTCGCTGGCAATGGGCGACTACGACCGCACGCGGGCACTGCTGGACGGGCGGGTACCGATCGATGGTGTCGACCCGGTCTTCCTCGCGCTGGATCCGGAAGAGATCTTCTTTCGCGCGTTCCGGCACGCCGAATTCGATGTCTGCGAGCTGTCATTGAGCAGCTTTACCGTCAAGACGGCGCGCGAATCCTGTCCTTATGTCGGCGTGCCCGTGTTCCTGTCGCGCGCCTTCCGGCACACCGCCATCTACATCCGTACCGACCGCGGCATCCGCGAGCCGGCCGACCTGCGCGGCAAGCGCGTGGGCGTGCCGGAGTACCAGCTGACCGCATGCGTCTGGGTGCGCGCGATGCTCGTAGAGGATTATGGCGTGCGGCCGTCGGAACTGCAGTGGATACGTGGCGGGCAGGAGCAGCCGGGCCGGGTCGAGAAGATCGAGCTCGCGCTGCCTGCCGATGTGCGCCTGGAGAGCGCGCCTGACGGCGCTACGCTCAACGCGATGCTGGCGGCGGGCGAGATCGATGCCCTGATCGCGCCGCGCCCGCCTTCATGCTGGGTGCAGGGCCATCCCGGTGTGGGCAGGCTGTTCTCCGAGCCGGTGCAGGCCGCCAGCGACTACTTCCGGCGCACCGGCATCTTTCCCATCATGCACCTGCTGGGCGTGCGGCGCGAGCTGGTGCACGCGCATCCCTGGCTGCCGGGCACATTGCTCAAGGCCTTCGAGCGTGCCAAGGCGGTGGCGATGACATCGCTGGCCGAGATCGCCGCATCCGCCATCACCCTGCCGCTCGCGCAGGAGACCATGCAGGCCATGCAGGGCCTGATGGGGCACGACTACTGGAGCTACGGCGCGGCGCAGAACCTGCATACGCTCGACGCATTCCTGCAGTACCACCATGCGCAGGGGCTGTCGCCACGCCGGGTGCGGGTCGAGGAACTGCTGCACCCTTCGACCCTGGAGGTGCATCGGGTATGACGCGCGCGCCGGGCGTTTCAGTCGTTCACTTCGCTGAGGCTTGGGGCTGCCGTGAGCAGGTTTTCCTCGATGTGCACCATGACCTTCAGGAAGCTCTTGAGCTCGCGTTCGGAGACACCGTCGACGGCATGCTGCAGCAGCGCCGTGATCGCGGGCATCAGCCGTTCGACCAGGGCGCGGCCCTGGTCGGTGATGAACACAAAGCTGCGCCGCCGGTCCTCAGTGTCGCGCACGCGCTTGACCAGGCCCTGCTTTTCCATGCTGTCGAGCGCGGGCACGGAGGTGGTGGCGGCCAGCCCGACGCGGCGGCTGAGCTCCAGTTGCGTCAGCCCGTTCTGCTCCGACAGCACGCGCAGGTAGTACCAATGTCCCACCGAAGCGCCTTCGTCGGTCATCAGGGCTTGCAGGTGGCTGGTGAACAGCCGGTGCATGTCGCGCACATGCCAGGCGATGCTGCGGCCTCCTACGTCGAACACCGGAGGGTGGACTTCGGTAGGCTCCGGCTTGCCGGATTTCGTGGTGGGCTTGGTTCGGCTGGTGGCCACGTTTACATTCTCCGCTTTGTCAGGCGAGGGGAGTTTACCACCGTCCGCCGGCAAGGCCAGGGAAGCAAATCATCCGTTGTCGAACCATATCGGTTCGACTCCGTATTGTCCGAAGCAAAACGTAAGAAGGAGGGGGTAGCGTGAAAGACAACCGATTCGGGCCGGCGCCCGGCGATGGCGACGCGGCGGGGCAGGGCGAGCTGTGGACGCGTGACGGCTTCAACGGCGCCTGCTCGATGGTATTGCGCCCGCACTACGCGCCGGCGTATCTGTCGGCACAGGGGCCGCATGCGCCGCGCCGATTCCAGCTGGACAAGCTGGCGATGTCTCACGGCGATGACGCGCTTGCCATGCCGGTGCCGGTTGCCAGCTCGCGCAAAGGGGTGTCGCTGAGCGTCGCGCTCCAGGATCAGGAGCCCTTCATTGTGGTACGCAACGTCGAGGCCGACGAACTGCATTTCGTGCACCGCGGGGAGGTGCGCTTCGAAACCGATTGCGGCGTGCTGGACGCGCAGGCCGGGGATTTTGTCTGCATTCCGCGATCGGTGGCCTACCGCACCACGCCGCGCGGCGGTCCGGCGTGGCGGTTCATCGTCGAAAGCCCCTCGCCGCTGCGCCTGAACCCCCAGACCCCGTCCGGCATGATCAATTTCGCGCGCGACGTGCACTACGCCAGGGTTGAACCGCAACAAGACGGCCACGCGCCGACGGAGGTGACGCTGGTGCTGAAGGCCGAGGACGGTCCGACGGTGTTCCGGCTGCCGCAGGACCCGCTGCGCGCGGTGGCGCACGTGTATGGGAACGTGCCGGTGTGGAAGGTGAACCTGGCCAACGTCCAGGTCGGCACCTACCTGCCGCATGGCGGCCCGCCGTTCCAGTTCATCACCTCGGACGATGGAGAGATCATGATCTACACGCTCTGCGCGCGCATCACGCAGCGTCCGCCGATCCATGTCAACGCCGATTTTGACGAAGTGATTCTCTACCACGCCGGTCCGGGCGCATGGGGTGACGTGAGCGAGCCCGGCACGGTGAGCTGGGTGCCGAAGGGGGTCATCCACCAGGGGCCCAGCGAGAACGTGCCGGAAGGCTACCAGGCATGGCTGCTGGAGACGCGGCCGACACTGCGTCTCACGCCGATAGCGCTGGAGGCATCCGCGCTGCTGGATACGCGCGAGTATGGCATCCATCCGAGCGAGGCGGCCATGCAGCGGTAATCGCCCCTAAAAAAGGGGAGCGGCCGCCAATGCGGCACACACAAAAATAAAGTAGCGAGGAGACCATCTTGAACGCCAACACCTTCCAGGCCCGCGCCGCCGGCGCGCTGGCGCTGGCCTCGTGCGCGCTGCTCGCGCCGCCTGCGCATGCCTTCCAGATTCCGACCGATAGCGAAGACCTGATGATCCGCTGGGACAACACCGTCAAGTACAGCGTCGCCCAGCGCCTCAAGGACCGCTCTTCCACCCTGACGGCCGATGCCAATGCCGACGATGGCGACCGTAACTTCCGGCGCTGGGGGCTGATCTCGAACCGGGTTGACCTGCTCTCGGAGTTCGACGTCAGCTACCGCAACTTCGGCGTGCGCGTGAGCGGCGCGGCATGGTACGACGATGTCTACAACCGCGGCAACGACAACAACTCCCCCGCCACGGCCAACGCTGCATCAGTGCCGCACGACCGTTTCCCCGCTGGCACGCGTACCATCAACGGCCGCGATGTGGAACTGCTGGATGCCTTCGCCTTTGGCAAGGTCGAAGTGGGTGGAATTCCCGTCAGCATGCGGTTGGGGCAGCATTCGTTGCTCTATGGCGAGAGTCTCTTTTTCGGCAACAACGGCATTGCGGCGGCGCAGTCGCCGATCGACCTGGTCAAGCTGCTGTCGGTACCGAACACTCAGTTCAAGGAACTGATCCGGCCGGTGCCGCAGCTCTCCGGACAAGTGCAGGTCACGCCAAACCTGGCTGTGGGCGGGTACTACCAGTTCGACTGGGAGCGCAACCGCCTGCCCGGCGTGGGCAGTTATTTTTCCGCGGTGGATATTCTCGACGCCGGCGGCGAGCGGATTCTTGCCGGCCCCGGCGCGTACTTCAGCCGCACCGGTGACATCAAGGCGAAGTCGTCCGGTCAGGGCGGCATGCAGCTGCGCTACCGCCCGCGCGGCCTCGATGCGGAGTTCGGTCTGTATGCCGCGAATTTCCACGCCAAGGATCCGGTCGTGTACACCAGCTTTGCCGGGCAGGACCTGGCTGCCGGCAAGCTGGGCCAGTACCAGTTGGTGTTCCCGGAAGACATCAAAGTGCTCGGCACAAGCTTCTCCACCACGCTGGGCACGGCCAACGTGGCTGGCGAGCTCTCTTACCGGCACAACATGCCACTGGTAGCGCGCGGTGGCTCGGTGTTCGTGCCGCCCGGGATGAGCGCCAACAATGCTGGCAATGCGCTGTACCCGGTGGGCGATACCCTGCATGGGCAGATTTCATGGGTCAACCTGCTGCCGCCCACGGCAATCTGGGGGGGCGGCAGCATCGTCGGGGAGATTGCGTGGAACCGGCGCCTGGGCGTAAGCCGCAATGCCGGCGCGCTGGATCCCAACGCAACGCGCGACGCGGGGGCCATCCGCATGGTGTTCCAGCCCGCCTACTACCAGGTGATCAACGGACTCGACATCAACGTGCCGATCGGCATCGGCTATGGCCTGTTCGGCCAGTCGTCCGTGATCAATCCGGGCTTCGGCGTGCATCGTGGCGGAGACCTGAGCGTGGGTGTCAACGGCATCTACGAGCAGGTCTGGAACATCGGCCTGAACTACACCCACTACTTCGGCCCAGCCGCAACCGTGCTGACGCCGCCTAACGCCGCCAGCCAGGCGTATTCCTACGGCCAGACCTTCAAAGACCGGGATTTCGTGTCGCTGACGATCCAGCGCGCGTTCTGAAACAGAGGAGACGATTGATGAAAGCCTTTTCCATTGTGACGCCATGGCTCGCCGCAGCCATGCTGGCGGCGCAGCCAGCGCTGGCCATGGTCAGCGCGCAGGAAGCCGCCGCGCTCAAGTCCACGCTCACACCGTTTGGCGCTGAGCGTGCCGGCAATAAGGATGGCAGCATTCCCGCATGGACAGGAGGCCATACCCTGATGCCGCCGAACTACAAGAGTGGCGATCCACCACCCGACCTGTTCGCCGCCGACAAGCCCCTCCTGAAGATCGACGCAAAGAACGCCGCGCAGTACGCCGACAAGCTCAGCGAGGGCGTCATGGGCCTTCTGAAGAAGTATCCCGACACCTTCCGGCTTGACGTTTACCCGACCCGGCGCACGGCTGCGGCGCCGCAGTGGGTCTACGACAACACCTTCCAGAACGCCACCCGCGCGCGCACCACCGACAACGGCCTGTGGGTGGAAGGTGCCTATGGCGGCATTCCGTTTCCGATTCCGAAGAGCGGCAACGAGGCCATGTGGAACCACAAGTTGCAATGGACGGGCGAGACGGTTTCAAGCTACTTCGTCAACTACATCGGCACGCCGGATGGCAAGCTGATCATGGTCACCAAGGGCTACAACAAGTCGCAGTATCCGTACTACGAGAAGGGCGGGGCCGCAGACAAGTTTACGGGCGAGTCGCAGCAGCTGCGCATTTTTACCACCGAGCCGCCGCTCAAGGCCGGCTCGCAGTTCCTGCTGGTCGATGCGGTCAACCGGCCGCGCCAGGCCTGGGAATACCTGACCGGGCAGCGCCGCGTGCGCAAGGCGCCCACGCTTGGCTATGACACGCCGGACGACATCAATTCCGGCCAGAGCTACTTCGACGAGGCCTTTGTCTTCCTGGGCGAGCTGGATCGCTACAGCTGGAAGCTGGTCGGCAAGAAGGAGATTTACATTCCCTACAACAATAACAAGCTGTACCAGAAGGGCCTTTCGCCCGAGCAACTGCTGATGCCCCATCATGCCAACCCCGATTCGATGCGCTGGGAGCTGCATCGTGTCTGGGTGGTGGAGGCCGAACTGGCGCAGGGCAAACGCCATGTCGTGCCCAAGCGCCGCCTGTATCTCGACGAGGACACCTGGGCCGCGGTGCTGGGCGAAGGCTGGGATGCGCAAGGCCAGTTGTGGCGCGTGCAGGTCGCCAATCCGTATGTGGTGCCCGAGGGCCCCTTCGTCAACGCCACCAGCTCGTGGTGCATCTACAACTTGCTTTCCGGCGCATACCTGGCCGCCGCATACCCCGACTACGGCAGCCCGGGCTTCCGCTATCACTACAAGCTGCTCGACCGCATCCCTTCCAGCTACTTCTCGCCCGAGGCCCTCGCGGGCGAGGGCGTGCGCTAGCAAGCCGGCGATGATCCCTGTGGAGACGATTGCCATGTTTGCATGCTTGAAAACGCCACGGCGCCGCACCGCGGGCCGCCTGGCCATGCTGCTGGCCGGCGCCGGCGCGGCGGTCGCGCTGGTGCAGGGCGCCGCGGCGGCGGAGCCCGTACGCGCCTTTCGCCAGGATGCTGCGCTGGTCGGCGTGGCGAGCGCTGGCACGCGCCTGGTGGCGGTGGGCGAGCGCGGCACGGTGGTGCTGTCCGACGATGGCAGCCGGCACTGGCGGCACGCCAGTGCGCCAACCGATGTCACGCTCACATCGGTCCGCTTCGCCACGCCGCTGGAGGGTTGGGCAGCCGGCCACGCCGGGACGGTGCTACACACGGCCGATGGTGGCCTGACCTGGTCGCGGCAGCTTGACGGTGAAGCCGCCGCCCGTCTGGTGCTGGCGGCCGCGGGGAACGACCCCGCCCGGCGTGCCGAGGCCCAGCAACTGGTGGAGGACGGGCCGGACAAGCCATTCCTCGACCTGTATGCGGCCGACGCCCGCACGGCGCTGGTGGTGGGTGCCTTCAATCTTGCGTTTCGCACCACCGATGGCGGCAGGCACTGGGTGCCGTGGCAGGATCGCATTCCCAATCCCAAGGCGCTGCATCTGTACGGCATTGCAGGCGCGGGCCGCAATCTGTACATCGCGGGCGAGCAAGGGTTGCTGCTGCGCTCGGCCGATGCTGGCGAGACTTTCCGGCCGCTGGTCTCGCCATATCGGGGCACGCTCTTCGGCGTACTGGCGCAGGCCGATGGCAGCGTCATCGTGTACGGCCTGCGCGGCAATGCCTTCCGTTCGACCGACCAGGGCGCGAACTGGTCGAAGCTGGCCCTCGGCACCAGCGCCGCAATTACCGCCGGCGTGGCCCTGGCCGACGGCCGGGCAGCGCTGGTGACACAGGCAGGCGAAATGTTCGTGAGCGAGCCGTTGCACCCCGAGGCCTTCGTGCGGGTTGCGCCGGACCATCCGCAACCCTTTGCCGGTGCGGCGCAGCAGCGCGACAGGATCGTGCTGGTGGGCGCTCGCGGCAGTTCGGCGGCGCCAGCAACAGCCGGCAGGCGGTGATGCAAACCGGAGTTTCCTCTCATGCATGAGAAGCAAAGCAAGGCAGGCCAGGCCGACTGGCAGGTGGTGCAGTGTATCCAGGATTTCGACGCCGGCTCGGGCTCGGTGGTCGAACGTCTTATCTTCAATCACCGCGCCTGGATCGTGGCGCTGTGCGTCATCGTCACCGTGCTGCTCGGCTGGCAGGCGATGCAAGTGCGACTGAACGCCGACTTCGAGAAGATGATCCCCGCCGCGCATCCGTATATCCAGAACTACCTGCAGAACAAGGCGGATCTGAGCGGCCTGGGCAACTCGGTGCGCGTCGCGGTGGAGACGCGCGAAGGGACGATCTTCGATGCCGCGTATCTGGACCGGCTCAAGAGGATCAACGACGAGCTCTTCCTCATCCCCGGTGTCGACCGCGCCTACCAGAAGTCGCTCTGGACCGCGAACACGCGATGGCTTGGCGTGACCGAGGAGGGCCTGGAAGGCGGCACGGTGATTCCCGACGACTATGACGGCTCGGCACAGACCGTGGAGCAGGTGCGGCGCAATGTGGAGCGGTCGGGCGAAATCGGCCAGCTGGTTGCCGGCAACTATCGATCGTCGATCATCTTCCTGCCGCTGCTGGAGCGAGACCCCAAGGACGGACAGGCGCTCGACTACAAGCGCTTATCGGATGCGCTCGAAGCTGTGCGGCAGCGGTACGAGACCAGGGATATCCGCATTCACGTCACCGGCTTCGCCAAGGTGGTGGGCGACCTGATCACCGGCACCGGCGAAGTCATGGTGTTCTTCGCGCTGGCCGTGGTGATTGCTGCTGCGGCGGTGCTCTGGTACACACGCTGCCTGCGCAGCATGCTCCTGGTGGTGCTGACATCCCTGCTGGCGGTGGTCTGGCAGCTCGGGCTGCTGCCGCTGCTGGGGTATGCGCTCGATCCATATTCTGTGCTGGTGCCCTTCCTGGTGTTTGCCATCGGCATGAGCCATGGCGCGCAGAAGATGAACGGCATCATGCAGGACATCGGGCGTGGCATGCACCGGCTCGTGGCGGCGCGCTATACCTTCCGGCGCTTGTTCATGGCGGGGTTGTCCGCCTTGCTGTGCGATGCAGTCGGCTTCGCGGTGCTGCTCGTGATCCGCATTCCGGTGATCCAGGAACTGGCGGTAGTGGCGAGCCTGGGCGTTGCCATTCTGATCTTCACTAACCTGGTGTTGCTGCCGGTGCTGCTTTCATACACGGGCGTGGACGCGAAAGCGGCGGCCAGGGCGCTGCGCTCGCAAGACACCCCGGCACAGGCCGGCGGCCCGTGGCGTTTCCTGGAGCGTTTCACCACCGCCCGGTGGGCCCTGGCTGCATTGCTGCCGGCAGCCGTGCTCGGCCTGGGCGGATACCTGGTCAGCCAGCACCTTCAGGTAGGCGATCTCGATGAAGGCGCGCCGGAACTGCGCGCCAACTCGCGCTATAACCGCGACGACCGCTTCATGACCGCCAACTATGCAGCCAGCAGCGACCTGCTGGTGGTGATGGTGCGCACGCCGGACGGGCACTGCGCGGACTACGCCACGCTCAGGCAGGTGGATGCGCTCGAATGGCAGCTCAGGAAGCTGCCGGGCGTCGAGGGTACCAACTCGCTGGCGCTGCTGGCGCGCCGCATCGTCGCGGGCATGGCGGAGGGCAGCCCGAAGTGGTACGAGCTAGTGCAGAACCAGGCCACGCTCAATACGGCCGCCAACCGGTCTCCACGCGAGAGCTTCAACCAGGCGTGCAACCTGCTGTCGCTCTATGTCTATCTGCAGGACCACCGCGCCGAGACGCTGGCCAGGGTGGTGAGCGCGGTGGAAGCCTTCGCAGCGACGCACGACAGCCAGCACGCGCGCTTCATGCTGGCGGCCGGCAGCGCGGGGATCGAGGCTGCCACCAATATCGTGGTGCGGCAAGCCAGCCGCGAGATGCTGTTCTGGGTCTACGGCGCGGTCATCGTCCTGTGCATGCTGACATTCCGCTCCTGGCGCGCGGCAGTGTGTGCTGTGGTGCCGCTGCTGCTTACCTCGGTGCTGGCCGAGGCACTCATGGTGGCTCTGGGTCTTGGCGTCAAGGTGGCGACGCTGCCGGTCATCGCGCTGGGCGTCGGCATAGGCGTGGACTATGCGCTCTACATCATGGCGATCTTGCTGGCCGAACTGCGCGCCGGCGCCAGCCTGCCGCAGGCTTACCGGCGCGCGCTGCGCTTCACTGGCAAGGTGGTGATGCTGACCGGAGTGACGCTGGCGATTGCCGTGGCCACCTGGACGCTGTCGCCAATCAAGTTCCAGGCCGATATGGGCGTCCTACTCGCCTTCATGTTCCTGTGGAACATGCTCGGCGCCCTGATCCTGCTGCCGGCGCTGGCATGGGTGCTGCTGCCGGAAGGCAGGGCCGGAAGATCGCCGGTGCCCGTTGATGCAATCGCCGATGGCGCATCCGGCGTCCGGCACTGAAATCCAACAATCCAAAACCAACACAACGAGAAGAGGAGCGGCAATGAAAGTCATGGTGACAGGCGGTACCGGCACGACCGGCAGCCGGGTGGTGCGCGAGCTGCTCGCGCGAGGAGTGCAGGTCAAGGTCCTGACGCGCAGCGCGGAGCGCGCCAAGGCGATTTCGCCGCGCGTGGAGGCCGTGGTGGGCGACCTTCTCAGCCCCTCCGATCTCCGCCCGGCGTTCGAGGATATCGACGCGCTCTTCCTGCTGCTGGCGGGCGTCCCGAGCGAGGCGCACGAGGGGCTGACGGCCGTGGCGCTGGCACGCGCGGCTGGCGTGAAGCGCATCGTCTACCTGTCGGTGCACCAGACCGCCAGGCCGCCACGCCACGTGCCGCATATCGGCTCGAAGCTGCTGATCGAGTCGGTGATACGGGACTCCGGTGTGCCCTACACCTTTCTCCGTCCCAATGTGTTCATGCAGAACGACTACTGGTACCGGGACGCCTTGCTCGGCCATGGCATCTATCCGCAGCCGCTGGGTGACCTGGGCGCTTCGCTGTGCGATGTGCGGGATATTGCCGAGGCCGCGGCCATTGTGCTGACCACCGATGGCTATGACGGGCAGGCCTACACCATCGCCGGGCCGGAGCCATTTACGGGAAAGCGCGCGGCGGCGCTGTGGTCGGCCGTGCTGGGCAAGGCGATTACGTATGGTGACCATGACATGGAGCGGTGGGAGCAGCAACAGCTCACCCATGGGGCACCCCAGTGGTTCGCACTGGACCTGAAGATGATGTTCACCGCCTGGCAGGCCGATGGCCTGGTCGCCACCGACGAAGAACTGGGCCGCCTTGCCAGTCTGCTCGGACATTCCCCGCGCAGCTATGAGGATTTCGTGGCGGAAACGGTCGCGGGCTGGCCGGTCGGCCAATCGCAGATCGCAGCCTTTGAAGGCCGCAGCTTTTCCTGAGTACAGTACAGCGCTACGGAGACCACGACATGCCAACCATCATTCTCGACCCATTCACTTCCGGGCAGCCCGTGCCGGCAACCTGGCGCATGCTTGAGCTGCCGGCCGGCGACGGCACCACCTGGGCGTTCCGCGATCCCGGCCTGCAGCTGAGCGCCTCTGACGGCGTGCTGGAGGCGAGCATCGAAACGTTCCGGATCCGGCATGACCACGTGCAGATGTTCGACAACCCGAAGCTGCTCATGGTGATGCGCCAGCCGGTGCCGCTCTCTGAGACGAACGTCACGACGATTTCATGGGAGATGGCCTGTGAGAACCACAACGGCAATCCCGACGACCTGCTTGACGGCTTTGCCGTATTGAGCCTCGGGGACTTCGGAACCGGCATGGTGTTCGATTTCATCATGTCGGGCAAATGCATCGGCGTGGTCTATGAGCGTCTCGCCCTGCCGGGCATCGTGCCCACGGGCGCGGACTGGATCCATGTGGTGCAGTCCCCGCTGATGGCGCAGTCCCGTCCAGGCGAGTTTCACCGGTACGAGATCCGCTTCGACCGGAAGGCGCGCGCTTGCGAATGGTGGCTGGACGGTAAGCGCATGTATTCCGTGACTGATATCCCGGTGGAGGTCCGGAGCGTCACGCCTGGCGTGGGCCTGATGACGCTCAAGCCTCTCGAAGCCGGCATGGGCAGCGTCTCCAATCACGGGCAGGGCGCCACAGGCCGCTGGCGCAACATGGCTGTGCATGGCTGACGCATGCGCTGGCGCCGGCGTGCGGGAGCCGCTCTTGCTGCTGCCCGGGCATCTTTCCGATGCGCGGATCTGGGCGCATCAGGTGGATGCCCTGGCCGATATCGCCGACTCGATAGCCCCTGTGCTCGACGCCGATGACTCGGTGGCCGGGCTGGCAGCTGAGGTGCTGCTGCGGGCGCCCCGTTACTATCTTCGCTACACACAATCAAAGAAAGGAACACCGGAACAATGGAAAACGGTGGACTTAAAGAGTTCGGACGACGATATTTCCGGGTCCCGCCGCAATCAGGATGATAAACCCGCCAATAATGCTGATATGTTCCAGAAAGCCCGTTAGGGAGACAGTGCGCTGCGCGCTTTTCAGATTCCAGAAGTCGTAGAATACCAACGCAGTTGCCAGCGTGAATACTGCAAGAAGCAGCGAAGCGATCCCGGTTTGCCATCCAGCCATGACGGCTACGCCGCATGTAAGCTGAACCAGTATTGTGCTAGACAGGATCAAACGCGGAAACGGAATATTTCTTGATCTGACTTCTTCCAGGCCATGGCTGAAGAACAGAAATTTATTGGCGCCGCTGAGCACGTACATGAATGCGATGAATACACGTCCAGCAAGCAAGTAGTAATCAGGCATATAGACTCCAAATGGGCCGGTCAGTGCCGGAAGGCCGTGGCTGCATTCCTGGCAATGGGAAAAACGGACTGGCCCGCAACGGCGTGCGGCGCCAGCCCGGCTATCGTCAGCTGCGATCGTAGGAGAACTGGATTCCGGCAGTGCCGCCTGTTTCAACGAACAGGTTAATGAAGGCCGGTACGGTTTCCTCCCGCGCCCAGTCGCGCTGCAATTCGCAGAACAACTGCGCAGCACTGATCATCTTGCCGCCGGCCTGCTCAATGCGACGCAGGGCAGCTTCGTGTGCCGCCACCGAAGTACCGCCGACGGCGTCCACCACCACATAGACTTCATATCCTTCCTTGAGCGCGTCCAGTGCGGGGAACGTCAGGCAAGCCTCGGTCCACAGTGCAGTCATGATGAGCTTCTTGCGGCCCGTGGCCTTGACGGCCGCTTTGAATTCGACGTCTTCCCACGAGTTGATGGTCGTGCGGTCATAGGTCGGATAGTCGCCCAAGACCTTGCGCAGCTGCGGAATCGGTGGTTTGTTCAAGCCGGTCTTCACATTCACCGTTGAGTGAATGATGGGCAGCTTGTATGCAATGGCCGCCTTCGACGTCCCAACGATATTGTTGATCAAAAGCTGGCGGTCCATCGACGCAATGGAGTTCACTTGCACCGGTTGGTAATCGATGATGACAAACGCTGCATTCTGCGGAGTCAGCAGATGGTCGCTTGCAGGATCACGGATGGGTTCGCTGGCCATAGTTTTCTCCATATCAGTAAGAAAGATGCTGCTATTCAATACGCATTGATGATGCCTGTGTGCGCACCGCGGGCTGTCGGCGTTAGCTTGCCGCCTTTCGATCGATCGAAACGCCGCGATGAGCCTGTGCAGGATAGGCGATCCCCCGTGCTGAGTGTGATAGGCATATGCCGAACACGCTGTTCTATCTTGTCGAACGATGTGGCGGGGCAATTGAGTGCATGCTGTCTCCGATCCATGGTCTCCCGGATGCCCGACATCCTCGGGGCGCGTCGTCGTGATGCGCTCGCCGGGTCAGGCAGTTCCCGCTTCCTCTCGCGGCTGAGCGCTACCAGGCAGGTGTTATTCCGCTAAGAGAGGCACTGTCTCGCCTGTGCACGACCGGATTCGTATTGGCAATCGATCAAAAGGGCTTTCGGGTAGCGGAGTTGTCGCCGGAGGAGCTTCTGGACATCACCCGTGTCAGGCAGCAGATCGAAACCAGCGCACTCCGGGACGCGATCGAAACGGGAGATATCGCTTGGGAGGGAGAGGTCGTTGCCGCGCATTATCGCCTGACGCGCATCCCGATGGTTCTGCGTGGACAGGATGGAGCGCTGAATCCCGAGTGGGAGGAGGCCGATGCCGCCTTTCATGAGGTTCTGATCGCAGGATGCAAGTCGCCATGGATGCGCCGGTTTTCGACAGTGCTCAGGGACCAGACGGCGCGTTACCGCTTTATTTCTCTCGCTGTGCCCAAGGCTGAACGAGGCCGGGATGTGGCGGTGGAACATGAGGCAATCGTCAATGCCATCGTCGAGCGCGATGCCAACAAAGCTTGCAGGCTTCTTTCCGATCATTTCCAGGCGACCACGAACCTGGTGCTGAAGTTCCTCCAGCAACCGAAAGCCAAGTCGGCGCGGGCGCGCAAGCGGAGCGCATCGGTGGAACTGGGGGGCTGACGCCGTTTCGGCCGATCTTCGCCAGTCGTCTTCTGCGGTAGTCCGCCTCATTCCTGTCTTGCCATCGTTTTCCGCGATGGCGCTTTCACCAAAGATTGCTTTACAGCCGCCTCGGGTTCTTTCACCCTCCATGGCTTCCACCGCGCAGGTAGCGTAGGTGGAAGAACAGGGACATGCCCTGTATGGAGACAGAACTTGAAGAACACGACAAAGCCATTTTGCCGCCTCTTTGGCGCGGCGGCTTCCCTGACCCTCTCACTTGCCTGCGGCACGGCGGCGGCCAGCGGCTATCCCGGCAAGCCAGTGACGCTGATCGTTCCCCAGGCCCCTGGCGGCGCCAATGATGCGGTGGCACGAATTGTCGCGCAAAGGCTAAGCGCAAACCTGGGGCAGCCTTTCATCATCGACAACCGGCCGGGGGCGGGCGGCAATATCGGGATTCAGCTGGCGGCAAAGGCACCACGCGATGGCTATACGCTGCTGCTGACCGTGGGCAGCTCGTACACGATCAATCCGTCGCTGTACAGGAAGATTCCCTTCGATCCTGTCAAGGACTTCGAGCCGATCACGCTGGTGGCTACGGCCCCCTATCTGCTGGTCACGAATCCTGCGTTTCCGGCGAGATCCGTCAAGGAGTTGATCAGTCTGGCCAAATCCAGGCCGGGCAAGCTCGACTACGCGTCGGCGGGAAATGGCACGCTGAATCATTTGCTTGGGGAAATGCTGAAGGCAAAGGCGGGGATCGATCTTGCGCACGTACCATATAAAGGCGCTGCTGCCGCGGCTACCGACGTCGTCGGTGGCCAGGTCCCGATCACGTTCGGCAGCCTGCCCGGCGTGATGCCATTTGTGAAAACTGGGCAGCTGCGCGTGCTTGGCGTGGCTACGGAGAAGCGTTCCCGGCTCGTGCCCGAGGTTCCGGCAATCGCGGAAACCGTTTCCGGCTACGGAGCCGTTTCCTGGTATGGCCTGCTTGCGCCAGCGGGCACGCCGAAAGATATCCTCGCGAAACTTCACGCGGAGACCGTGAAGGTGCTCAATAGCAAGGATGTGCAGGACAGGCTGGCGGTGCAGGGAGCCGAAGCTACTTCCGACACGCCAGAACAGTTCCGGGCCTTGATCATGGATGAACTGGCAAAGTGGGCAAAGCTCGTCAAGGATTCAGGGGCCCAACTGGATTGAGCATTGCGGCATTCGCGTGGACAGATGCATGTACTGTTTCTGGCCGCGTGCCAGGCGCGCTATCACCAAGGTGGCGGCGCCGGCTCAAAAAACGATAGCCAGCTACGACAGAGTTCCCGGCGGCGGTGCGGAATTCGGCGCTGACATTCTGTTCTTCGTGGCAACGGGAAATCGCGAACACGTTCACTTTTTCTTGCTGGCGGATTGTCCTTGATTGAGGGGGTATCTTTTACTCGGCTCGACACATCGAGTTGCTAGGAGGTGGATGACCTGTCTAGCTGCGTGCCGGTACCGCGCTTTTTGGCATTGAAAGGCGGTTCGACAGGTGTGTGCCCAATCATGGCACCCATGGCAAAACTACCGCATTGGAGACTAGTATGACCAGCGAAGCGATCCGCGATCCGAAGAGTGATCACCTTCTCACCCCGCAGAACTCAACCTTCATCATCATCGATTACCAGCCGGTGCAGGTTAACTCCATTGCCTCGATGGATCGTCAGCTCCTGATCGACAACATCGTAGGCACCGCGAAGATGGCAGTGGCGTACGGGTTGCCGATTGTCCATTCGACGGTGAATGTGAAGACCGGGCTGAACAAGCCGCCAATCCCGCAGATTCAGAAGGTGCTCGGCCACCTGCCGACCATCGATCGCACCTCCATCAACTCTTGGGAGGACACGGAGTTCAAGCAGGCGGTAAAGGCAACGGGGCGGAAGAAGCTGATCATGACCGCGCTGTGGACAGAGGCGTGCTTATCCTTTCCCGCACTGGATGCGCTGGAGGAGGGTTACGAAGTCTATGCAGTAGTGGACGCCGTTGGCGGAACCTCGGTTGCGGCGCATGAGGCCGCATTGCGGCGGATCGAGCAAGCGGGCGGCCAGATGATCAGCTGGACGCAGATGCTGTGTGAACTCCAGCGCGACTGGGCCAGGTCGGATACGGTGCCTGCCTTCATGAATCTCTTCATCGAGACGGGGGGAACGGCCGGCATCCAGTTCGCCTACGAGAAGAAGGATTAGTATCGGCCCGGTTCCGGCCGCCGTGCCTGGCGGACCGTTTCATTGGTTCACGCTGCAGGGGGACTTAGCGAGTTCGTGGCCCCTTTTTGACGCGCCTGCCATGTCCCGGCCCGATAGCGGCACGGCTGCACGCTCTTGACGGCACGACGGAGGGGAAAATGGACGATTTCTTTGTAATGGTAATCGTATATGCGAAGCCGGGGCGCGAGGCGGATCTCAGGGAGAAGCTGAACGCTCTGGTGGAGCCATCGCGCAAGGACCGGGGCAACTTGCGCTATGAGCTATTTGAACAGCAGGATGATCCGAACCGATTCGTCTTCCTAGAGCATTGGGCGAGCGAAGAGGCCCAGGGAGAGCATCACACGCAAGCCGAACATATACGCCGGTTCGAGGAGCACAAAGGTGACTTGGTGGAGCGTGTCGAATTGTTCTACAAGCTGAAGCTCGTTTCCTAGGCATGCATGGCTTGGCATCGCGCCGCCGGAACGGGCGCGCTCTATTTGCCGCCGCCGTCGGCAACGACGGTGACGGTGCACGTGGTCCCCATGGCAAGGCGGAGATCGTCAGGGGGAGCATCCAGATGGATGCGCACGGGCACGCGCTGCGCCAGCCGGATCCAGGTGAACACGGGATTCACGTCAGCCAACAGATTCGCACTGGTAGGGTTGTCGCGGTCGGCAATGCCTCGTGCGATGCTCTCCACATGTCCGCTTAACGGATCGCCACCAGATAGCAGCCTGATCTCGACTTTCGCGCCTACGCGCACCTTCGATAGTTTGGTTTCTTCGAAGTAGCCGTAAATCCAGTAGGAGTGCTTGTTGATGACGGCCATGCGAGCCGACCCGGCACTCACGTAATCGCCAGCATAGAGATTCAGGTTGGTCACGTATCCGTCTACCGGGGAACGAATCTCGCTTCTTTGCAGATTCAGCTTCGCGGTGTCTAGGGCTGCCAGGCTTGCGTCGTAGTTCGCTTTCGCTTGCTTTTCCTGGGCACTGGTATCTTCCCGGCTCTCTATCGAGATGACAGAACTATCGAGGTCACGGCGCCGGATAGTCTGCTGGTGCCGCATGTCCAGCTCCGCCTTGCGGGCCTGGACCTGTGCTTCGGCCTGGGCGAGCGCCTGCCGGAAGCGTTCCTGATCGATCACGAAAAGCAGATCGCCTTGATGTACCTCCTGGTTATCCTTCACGGGCACGCGGGAAACCAGGCCGGAGACATCCGCCGCGATATTCACCACTTCCGCGCGGACACGGCCGTCACGCGTCCATGGTGAGTACATATAGTGCGTCCAGAGACTGTAGCCGAGTACGATCGCCGCTGTTGTCAATAGCAAGGTGACAAGCAGACGCAACAGGAATTGCGTTTTCAATTTCATGTTCCTGAATGATTTTGATCCGATTAGTGATTGGCGATAACCCCGGATGGGAAGATCAGGCCCATAGCATGAGGCCGATGCCGCTGAACATGCACACGAACAAGGCCGCGCGAAACAGCGCGGGGTGCCACACCAGGCGATAGAGACCAATGCGTGCGAACAGGTAGTCGACCAGCAGGTAGAGCACCACGCAAGCCAGGAATACCGGCAACAACGTCGGCATCAGAACAGATGACAAGGCGATTTCACGAGGCATGGGACAGTGCTCCGGCATTGCTCATTTCTGGCTCGCAGATTTTGTCGCGTCAAAGCCGCCGCCCAGGGCTTGCATGAGACGTGCCCATGCATCGAGGCGGCTGGCCTGCACCAGCGCGAGGCTTTGCTGCTGGCGCCTGAGTTCGTTCTCGGTGTTCAGTACGTTGAGGTAGTCGGTGAACCCGCTGCGGTAGCCCTTCTCGGCGAGCCCGTACGCCTGCTTTGCCGACAGTAGCGCTTCCTCGATGCCGGCCTGCTGCTGTGTGAGCGACTGGAGGGAGATCACTTGATCCGCCACGCTTTGGAAGGCGGAAAGCACAGCCTTATTGTAGCTCTCGACCGCGAGGTCGTAGTTCGAGGTTGCGGCGCCATAGTTGCCCTGTCTTCTCCCACCGTCAAAGATAGGCAGCGAGAACGCGGCGCCAACGTTGTGTCCGATCGCGTCGTTGTTGATAAACGTAAAGAAGTTGCCGAAGGCCGCGGAAGCCAGGCCCAGGCTCGCCACGAGATTGATGTTCGGGTAGAAATCCGCCTTTGCCACCTTCATGCCTTGCGCGGCCGTTTCTACGCGCCAGCGTTGCGCGACGATGTCGGGCCTGTGTCCGACCAGTTCCGCCGGCAGCATGGCTGGCACGGTAATCGGCGTTTCCAGTACCAGTTTTGGGCGCTGCAGCCGCTCCCCCGCGCCCGGGCCGTCGCCGCTGAGCACCGCAAGCTGGTTCTTGATCAGCGCGATCTCCCGTTCCGATTGTTGTAGCTGCGCAAGCAGGGCGGGGATCGGCGTGCGCGCCTGGCTCAGTTCCAGTTGGCTGGCCAGGCCCCGGCTCCCGCGCTTGCGGATGATGTCGTAGATGTTGCTTTGCCGCGCAAGCATTGCCTTGTTCACATCCCAGATCGCATACTGCAGGGCCAGTTCCACATAGGCACGAACTACGGAGGTCTCCAGGTTCAACTGCACGGCGCGGGCATCGGCGGCGGCCGCTTGCACATTGTCGATGGTGCCCTGCAGTACGGCCCGGTTCCTGCCCCAAAGGTCGAGGTCGTAGGAGAGATCGATGCCTATGCGGTTGTTCCATGTGGTGTGGCCGCCAATGGGCTGCGGGGTGGACAGGCGTGGAAACCGAGTCCGGCCAAATGCACCGCCACCGGTGACGCTGGGTTCGACGGCAGCGCCGGCAATCCGGGCTTGCGCTTCGGCAAGCTGGCTTCTTGCCTGCGCGATTCGCATATCGGGACTGCCTGCGACCGCACGTTCTACCAGCGCATTCAAAGCCGGGTCACCAAGGCGGTCCCACCAGGCCTGCTGCGGCCAGTCGGCGTCCTGCTGCGTCGCGCGCAAGGCGGCACCGGCATCGACCGCGGTGGCATCGATCAGGGTGGATGACGGGGCGATGCCGCCTGTATTGGCGCAACCGGCGAGGGCGCAAGCGCAGGCACAGGCGCAAATCAGGGATCTAGCTGGCACGGCGAACACCCGCATGATGGGAGGCAACGGCGCGCATGCTTGCATCAGGCAGCTTCGGCACCGGTGCCCGGAAAGGCATTGACCAGGGGGAGGGCATCGTCCAGCAGCGACAGCCTGATGAAGTGCAGGAAGGCCCGGACCTGCGACGGCCGCGATCCAGGCTCGCCGCCTGCCGTATTGCTTGTATTGCTTGCCGTTCCGGCTGTCTGTTCAATGGCGTTTTCGACGGCGCGCAACGCGACCCCATGAGTCTGCGGCGAGGGTGCAAGGAATAGCGCGGAGATCGCCGCCAGCATGCTGTCTTGTTGTTCTTTCCATCTCGCTGGCATGGTCTCCCTGGCCGTGGCTTCACGAATATTGATCACACCAAGCCCGATTTCCAGCGCGGCGAAAGACCATCCCAACAGTTCCGCCTGGCTGGCGCGGCCGGTCACCGGCCGGGTGCCGGCGTACTGCACGAAATCGCGGATATTGCTCTCGAAGGTCAGGCGCAGGCCGTCGAGTGCGCCATGGCACGCCTCTCTTGCCACCAGCTTGCGCAACTGATGCAGATAGCGCTCGGCCAGCCAATGGCCGCCCTGGGGCACGATGGTCGCAAACGCGAGCGATGCTATCGCAATGCCAAGCAGCGTGGCAAGGCCCGAGTCGAGATAGCTGGTCGGGTTGTAGATAGTCGGGTTTGTCAGATTGCTGAGGAAATTGAAATAGATACCGAATCCCAACCCGATCGTCGCGGTTTTCGGAAAGGTGCCGAGATAGCTGCCTGCCATGATGAACGGGACGATCCAGACCGCGAGCAGCAGGAATCCATCCAGGCGAGGCAGGATGAAGAAGTTGAAAAACAGGCCGGCCAGCCAGGCCGCCGCACAACCGATGAGCATCTGCCGGGCGACGGCGGTCGGCTGGGGCATGACCGAGTAGAGCGCGATGGCGATGGCAGCGGCGATGACTGCCGAGCTGCCGCCGTTCCAGCCCGACACAATCCAGAGCCAGGAGCATGCCAGGATGGCTATCGCCGCGCGCAGGCCGGATGCCAGGGCAAAGGCGCGATTCCCCGAGTACAAGAGTTTGTGCGGCCGTTTGCGGGGGCGCTCCGTGACGAATGTGCGCGCCGTGCGCAGGGCAATATAGTGCTCGGTATAGGAGAGCAGATCGGCCGTGGCTTCGTCGAGTGCTGCCGCACCAGCGGCAAACCGGTCCGATGCCGGCGGCGGGGCATCGGAAAGCGCCGCCGAGGCGGACGCGATGCTGCCGGGCAGTTCGGACTTCAATGCCAGCAATCCGGCATGCAGGCCGCGTACCTCCGCCAGGCTTAGCCTGGCGCCGTCCGAGGGGAAAGGCAGGATTCTGGACAGCGAGTCGAAGAGGGCATCGAGCGCGCCTCCGGCCCGATGATCGTCGGTCTTTTCGATGCGTGCGCGCAGTTGGTGAATGGTGTGAAAGCGCGCAATGGCATCGAGGAAATCGTGATTCAGGCGAACCATCAGGTCATTGTTCGCGCGCAGCTCCGGATCCTCGAAGACCACCGCGCTGCGCAAGTTCTCAAGCTGGGCGCGTTCGCCCATCAGATGCAGGTGTGAAAGTCCAAGCGCGGACGGGGATTGCCTGCCGTGCAGGGCCTCGCGGATGAAGCCGACAAAGGTGGTGATATGCTGCTGGCCCGCAGCCAGCATCATCGTGGCGACCCGCTGTGGGAAGATCAGCGCGCTTACCAACCCTGCGCAAAGGATCCCGATCGATACCTCGCTAAGGCTGACAATCACGTTATCAAAGATCGCATAGGGATTGTTGATGGACGGAACGGCGGCAATACACGTCGCGTAGCCCGCGAGTACGAACCCATACGATTGATAGTTCCGGTAGTAGGCAGCCCCGCAAACACATAGCCCGGTCCAGACGGACAAGCAGAGCAGGAATAGCACGCGTTCTTGTGGAAAGGCGAAGAACAGCAGCAGGGCGGCCAGATTGCCAACCAGCATCCCCAGGGCGCGGTAGAAACCTCTTGCCAGCACCATGCCGCTATGCTGATGCATCATCAGGATGACCGCTGAAACCATGGCGGTGCGCGGCGAGGAAAGCTCAAGCCGCATCGAGAGCCACATGGCAAGGACCACGGCAAGCGCGGTCTTGGACGCGTGCACCAGCCGTCCCCGGTCCGCCTGCCAGTATGTCCGGACGGCATTGGCGAATGATGCGCGCTCTGGCGCTAACGTGCTGCCGGATGTCTTTGCCATTGCACTTGGGTCAGAGCCTGACGAGGGTGGTAAAAGAGCGCAAACGCTGGTGTTCCCGCAGTTTCTGGACTGGTGTCATCATAGTCGAGCACGAGGTGCGCCGGCGTTCTGCGCGACCGAACACGGTGTTCTGCCGGAGAGGCCAGTGCCCGGGGTCACGGCACCTAGTGTCCGGCAAGATGATGGAGGCTGTGCATCTTGTCCTGGAGCCATTGCAAGACGCTGGATTTGCCGGCATGGGCAGGCGGTTGCATGTTGCCGAAGGCGCTGTTCGATTCCTGCCGCTGGGAAAGCAGCTGGCACATTTGCGATCCCACTTCAGGACGGGATTGAAGTACCGGTGTGAGATCCGTTTTATCGAGCCGGTAGAGGACCACGCCGGTAATTGCCTCAATGGTCACCTGCATGGCAATGCCCGCCAAAACGCCAGGCTCGCCGAACGCTTCACCCGGTCCGAGGCGGGCAGTCTCCACGCGCTCGTTTCCGCGTGCAATTGAGACGGAGAGCACACCCGAGTCCACAAGGAGCATGTAGTCCGTGACATCGGAACTTGTCACAACCGTCTGGTGCGCCTGGTATTCATGCCGCGACAGGCGTTTGGCAAGCTGGGAGAGTTCGTCCGCGCCGAGCGCCTGGAAGATGCTCACAGTCGAAAGCAGGCGCTGGCGGCGATCGGTCGCCGGGGTGCCTGTGTTGGGGACGGCGAGCGGACGGAGATTGACGTCGACGGATGCGAGGTGCCGATGCGCGAGATCGAAGAGTTGATTCGTGGCCAGTCTCTTATTGGCGATATCCTCGACGTAGCAGGTAATTTCATATTCGATCGAGTTGGCGCCGGCCTGTTTCACCATCACCGATGGCGCGGGCTTTGCCAATGCGACTTTGCAACCTAGAACCGCGCGCTCCAGCGCTTCCACAACCACATTCGGGCGGGCTTCCGGTGTGACCTGGATGGATACGTTGACGCCGTGCAGTTCCGAGGGCCGGCTGATATTGGTGATCTTGGCCCGGGCAGTCACGTTGTTGGGGATCACCACCAGATTCCCTTGGGCGCTCAGCAGATGGGTGGCGCGCCAGTTTATCTCCAGCACCTTGCCGTCCACGCCATCGATGGAGACCCAGTCGCCGAGATGGTAGGGCTGTGTGGCGTTCAGTACGAGTCCCGAGAACACATCGCTCAATGTACTTTGGATCGCCAGGCCAACAATGATGGCCAGGGCGCCCGACGTCGCCAGCAAGCCGCTCACAGGAAGCTCAAGCACGTAGGCGATGGCCGCCACGGCCGCGGCAACGAAGATCAGCGCACCCAGCACGTCCTGGAACAGGCGCTCCTGGTGCCAGGCCTTGGGCATGAAGAGCGCGTCCAGGAGAATGGTGAGGGCGCGGGCGCCGAGCAGCCACCAGATGATCTCCAGCGCCTGTCCAAGGAAATGGCGAACCGGCTGTTCAGGCGACGGTGCTGCATCGAGCGGGCTCATGCCGCCATGGAGAAGCACGGCAGTCAGCAATGCAAATATTGCCAGCCGGGCGGCAAGGCGCAGCCGCTTGTAGCCGGGTTCGATGAGGCGCCAGGCGAGAACGTCGCATAGCACCAAGCCAACACCCAGGCAAAGAGGATCCAGCAAATATTCCATGGCGAGACCTTTCGTACGGATGATGCCAATTCATGCAGCCATAACAAGCCGCCCCTGGAAAGTGAGGCAAGAGGCTGGCGCGGTGTTTCCAATCAGAACGGGAGCAGGTACCGCAGCACGATCTTGCTGCCCTCCGGGCGATTCCTGGCGCCCCATTCCTTATATGCATTCAACAGGATCTGGTACGAACTTTCTTGGTATAGCACCCCCGGGCCAGCCCCGAAGAGCCGTTCCTTGGAGTCCGACTGGTACTTGCCATTGATGCGATCCTCGCTGAGTTGTTGCAGGGCATAGCCAGCGATGCCGATCCGCCAGTGCTTGGAAACAGCATAGGAGCCAGAGAGGTTTAGAGACAGCGCGTCACCGGCCTGCACGGAGTCTGCGTTGAAGGCCGAGGATGGCTTGGTGTTCTTGCTGCTCCACTGGTAGTTGAGCCGGGCACTGATCTCGAACTTATCGGTGGGCATCAGCGTGAAAGCATAGTAAGGCGCGACCGTCCCAGGCATGGCTTCCGGCGTTGGCGAGCGCATTGCGGTTGTACTGCCCGGTTGGCGCCGAAACAAGCAGATCGAACCGCTGGAAGAAGGGCATGTCAAACAGCGTCTGGCCCGTCCCATTGAACCAGGAAGGGGCTGAACTGGACGTCCGCCGGCGGCAAAGTTGCTGTCTTCGAGGCCGGGCCCGACTTTCAGGTTGGCATAGACAAGCGGAAGCAATATCTCGCCGCCAACGTGTCCGCCAAGCAGCGTGATATTGGGGGATATGTAGGCAATATGTGGGACGATGGCAGCCACCTCGATGCGCGGGGCCGCCGGACCGGCGTTGGCCGGCGTCGTCCTTGATGGTCGTGGCGTGGTAGTAGCTGGAGCCAACTTCAAAAAGGAAGCCCGGCCCTGCGATGCCGTCCAGAAAGCTCGTGTTGCCGAGATTCATCGGGGGCAGTGTCACCGCGTCCGCCAGGGCGGCGGACGACAAAAAGGCGCAGCAAATCAGCGGCAAAAGCTGGCGCGTAATTTTCATATCACAGCCTGTTGATGTGTGATGGCGCCCGCTTTGACGTCAATCGAGGATAGTCGGCAGGTGCTGGCCGAGAAGGGACTCTAGGCCTTGCTGGAACAACGGCGATATCTCCGCCACCGGCGGTGGAGGGAGCAAGCGGCTGTCGCAACCGATTGTCAGAGGAGCCGAGTGAGCACAGGACGCGCGTCGAGCGCGTTGACGCTCGCAATGCGGCGCTGTGAGCCGACAAGGCCCCGGCATTCGGGAAATACCGATAGGCAGCTATGACCTTACGATCAAAGCAATGGCAGACAGAATGAGCGCGTCGAGTTCGCCTTCGGTGGGGCGGTAGTCAGTCGCGAGCGCGCGGTGCAATGTGCCGGCGATCACGATGCTGTGGAATGTCTGGGCGGCGATCTCAGGTGTTGCAACCAGCGTGGCCCCTGCCGCCTCATGCATTGCCAGGAAACTGGCGATATACGTGCAGGAAGCCTTCGGGCCGCGGGTGTACCACGCATCGCCCTAGTTCAGGGAACCGGCGTGATTCGGCGATGATGAGCCGCAGGAATGCGAGGTGGCGTTCCTCCAGCAGCGACTGAAGGAAGCTGTGCGCTATTTTCTGCAAGCCCTGCGCCGCGCTGCTGTGCGAGAGGTCCAGGCACTCGGTTTTCTCCAGGAATTTGCCGCAAAGCATCTCTACAACGGCGACAAAGAGCCCGTCCTTGCCGCCAAAGTAGCTGTAGACATTGGTCTTTGAGCCTCCACACGCCTTGACAATCTCGTCGAGGCTGACGCCGTCGTAGCCGTGATCGAGAAACATGTCGGCGGCGATGGTCAGAATCAGCGCGCGCTTATCTTCCCCCCGGCGCGTCAAGCGCACAGGCGACTTCGCGGAGGTTTTCGTCAACGTGCTCTGTTGTAGGTCCATTGAGTAGCAAGGTGGTTAAGAGGCCAAGCGCCAAAATCGCGACCTGATGTCTCAGGTCCTCTGCAGTCTATCAAATCGAAGATCCAGGGCCTTGCGGCAGTCCTGCGCCGCTCAGAGCATTCAACGATACCGAACCCTGTCTTCCAAACCGAAGAATACCATACGGTACGGTTTTGTCTATAGTGTGCTCCAAGGGCGTAACCACTCGGGTCGAAAAGTGCATCTGACGTGATTTACCGTTCTCTTTTTTAGTTTTCAAAGGAGCAAGTGCGATGAGAAAGGCAATGATTGGCGCGGCCGTGATGCTGGTAGCGAGTTCAGTCGCGCAGGCGACTGTGCGTTCTCCCGACGTCTTTTTGGATGGTGCGCGCAGCAGTCGGCTCGAAGCACCCCAGGTGGCGACGCAGGACCTCCCGCGACACGGCGGACTTGTCGATGAGCAGTTCCGCAAGGTAGCGGTGCAAAAGGCTGATCCCTATACCAATGGCGCGGCTCGCCCAGTTGATCCCTTCACCGATGGGGCCATCCGGCAAGTCGATCCGTTCACGGACGGTTCGCTGGCAAAGATCGGCAATGCGGAGCCATTCACGGACGGAGCGTGAGCGATGCCTTGGGCGAACCTGCCGAGCTATGCGGTTCGCCTGTCCTCGTTCAGGTGGCTTGCCAACTGGTAGATCCCGCCCTAGAATTATTTCGCATATCGCTATTATTTGCGCCTAACGCAAAAATAAAGAGGAGATGATATGACAATCGAGCAGACAAAGCAGCCCCCGGCTGGCCGTACGGCCATCGCCGAGGTGGATATCCATGGGGTCTCCGTGCACGGCAAGGACCTGAGCCAGGAACTCATCGGCAAGGTCGGCTTCACGGAGTACTTCCTGTTTCTCCTTACCGGGCGGATACCTGACCAAGGACTGGTGGCGGTCACCAATGCCTGCCTCGTCGCCATCGCCGAACATGGCCTGGTGCCGTCCGTGCAGGCTGCGCGAATGACCCTTGCGGCTGCCCCGGACGCGCTGCAGGGCGCGGTCGCGGCCGGCGTCCTTGGCTGCGGCTCCGTGATACTGGGTGCATCGGAAACCGCTGGCCTGATGCTCAAGGAAGTGCTGGCGGGCAGGGAGGTTGGTTCCATTGCCGAAAGCGCGCACTCGGTGGTCCGGGCCTTGCGCCAGGCGCGCAAGTCGCTGCCGGGCTTTGGCCATCCCACGCACAAGCAGGGCGACCCGCGCGCGCACCGGCTGCTGGCGTACTCGCGCGAACTAGGCCTGGCGGGCGAACACGTCGCCGCGCTGGAAGCGGTCGCCGAAGCGGTCCCGGCGCACTACGCCAAGCCATTGCCCATGAACGTGTCCGGGGCGATCCCGGCGGTTCTGCTGGATGCCGGATATCCGGCCGGCGCCTTGAAGGGGGTGCCGCTGCTGGCCCGCGTGGCAAGCCTGATCGCCCACCTGCAGGAAGAGCAACGGCAGCCTATTGGCTTCATCCTGGCCGATGCCGCCGAACACGCCATCGCTTTTGACGGCATCCCGGCGAGGGCAGCATGAGCCATCCTCATTCCGTCGGTAACCCGGCGATGATCACCCCGCTGGAGGTGCTCCGGCAGTACCGGGCGCATGACTTCACGCTCCCGGATTTTCTCGCCGCGCGGGTCGAAGCACATCCGGACAAGCCCGCCGTCCTGTTCGAAGGCGAGTCCTGGACCTATGGGCAGCTGGAAGCGCGGATTTCCCGCGCCGCGAACTGGCTGGCGCACGATATGCGTGTGCGCCCCGGCGACAGGATCGGCATCCTGTCGGCCAACCATCCCTCCACGGTGGTACTGATGTTCGCGCTGGCGCGGATCGGCGCCAGCATGGTGCCGGCGAATCCGGACTACCGGCTGGACGAGGCGCTCTACGTGCTCCGGCACGCGCAGGTCTCGGGCGTGGTGTGTTCCCCGGCCACCTTCGAAACCGCGGCGGCCGTCGTCGCCGAACTTGGCGAGAGTGTCTGGCTGCGTGCCAACGAGGCCGGCCAGCACGCGGTGCCCACGCTTGAGGAATCGATGGGCGCCGGCACGCCGGCGCAGGTACCGCCGGGCACGGGCAACGCGACCGATACCGCGCTGATCATTTACACCTCGGGCACCACCGGTTTCCCGAAAGGCGCCATGCACAGCCATCGCGGCTATGTGCTGACCGCGGAGGCATTCGTTGGCCGCCTCCACCTGCAGCCCAGCGAGCGGGTGATGTGCGTGATGCCGTTGTTCCACATCAATGCGCTGATGTACTCGGTTGGCGGCGCCTTCGCATGCGGCGGCTGCCTGGTGCTGCTGCGCAAGTTCTCCGCCTCGTCCTTCTGGCGCTTTGCCGCGGAGAGCGGCGCGACCGAGGTCAACCTCGTGGCTGCCGCCGGCAGCATCCTGGCGCGCCGGCCACGCGAGGAATTCGTCCCCGGCCACCGCATCACCAAGATGTTCATCGCGCCGCAGACGCAGGAGATGGTCCGCGTGATGAAGAACGAGTTTCATGTGCCGCGGCTGATCGAGTGCTATGGCATGACCGAAATTCCGGGGGTGATCGCCAACCCCTTCAATGGGCCGCACAAGCTGGGGACGATGGGCCTTATCTCGCGTCATCCCGATACCAGCATCGCGGCGCCCGAAGCCCGCATCGTTGACGACGAGGGAGTTGACGTGGCCCAGGGCGAGGAGGGCGAGTTGCTGATCCGCACGCCCACCTTGATGCAGGGCTACTTTCGAGACGCCACGCAGACCGAAGCCGCGTTCAAGGCCGGCTGGTTCGCCACTGGCGACCTGGTGCGCCAGGACGCCGACGGCTACTACGTCTTCGTCGCCCGCAAGAAGGACGTCATCCGGCGCAAGGGCGAAAACGTGTCCGGCGCCGAACTCGACCGCATTTTCGGCGAGCATCCCGCGGTCGAAGAAGCCGCGGCCGTTGGCGTGCCGGCCGAGCTTGGCGAAGAAGAAATCATGCTGGCAGTGCAGCTCAGGAAGGGCCAGACGGTCAATCCGGCAGCCCTGGTTGCCTGGGCCAAAGACCGGCTTGCCGCGCACAAGCTGCCGCGCTTCGTGGTGCTGGTCGACGCCATTCCCCACACGCCCACGCATAAGCCGGCCAAGCACAAGCTGAAGGCGGATTCGACCCTGCTTGCGCGAGCCGTCGACCTGGCCGGCGGCGCCGCAACCCGATAAATCGAGACGGAGACAACCATGAACATGCAAGACAATCCCACCCTGCAACGGGCAATCGGCGCGATGTGCGAAGGTGCCGCAGGTTCCGATCCGGCGCTTCAGGCTCGCTTCGCGGTGGCGCTTCGCCACTTTCACGCCATGCTGGACGAATTGCGCCTGACGGACCAGGAGCTCTATCGCATCGTAGGCTGGCTGGGCAAGGTGGCGGCCCAGGATGAACTCATCATGCTTTGCGACATGATGGGCATGACCATGCGGGCGCTCGATCTGGCACGCTCCGACGATCAGGCCACCCCGCAGAACGTGACCGGTCCCTTCCCGAAGGACGGCATCGCCGAAGGCCCCAATCCTTGTTCACTGGCGACGGACGAAGAGCCCGGCCAGCGTCTCGAGCTAAGGGGGCAGGTGCGCGACGCCGTGACCGGCCGTTCCATCGCGGGGGCGCAACTCATCGTGTGGCAGCCGAACCAGTTCGGCCGCTATGAAAACGAGGACGATTCCCAGTCGGCGGACAACCTGCGCGGCAAGCTGCGCTGCAACGCGGATGGCGGTTTCAGCATTCTCACGGTGCGGCCAGGCGGCTACATCATCGGCCGCGAAGACACCGAAGTCGGCGTGCTGATGAAGCGGCTCGGCCGCAACCGCCAGCGCGCTCCGCATATCCACTACCGCGTGGTACATCCCGGCTATCGGATGCTCACCTCGCAGGTTTATTTCGCCGGCGATCCCGCCAATCCGGTCGACTGTATCTTCTCGACCATCGACGACCACATCGTGGCAGTGCGCCCGCATCCCGAGCGCGACAACTACCAACTGGTGGAGCTCGATATCGCCATGGAGCCCGAGGCGGCACGCTAGGCGCGTGCCGGTCTTGCCCGGCTCAGGACGCCGCCGAAATGGAGTGCGCCAGGGCGGGCGCTCGCTGTATCGCCGCCTCGATCGAGGCGGCGGCCTCGCGCAGCGCGGGCAAGCGGGTGGAGAGCAGTTCGTCCATGCTGGTCCGTTCGGCTTCGGTCGAGCAATTGATGGCGGCGATCACCCGCTGCTGCGGGTCGCGCACCGGTACCGCGATCGACAGCACGCCGATTTCCAGCTGGCTGTCCTGTGCCGCGTAACCCTGCTCCAGTGCCTTGGCCAGCGCCGCCCGCAGATCGTCCGCTTCGCTCAGCGTCATCGGGGTGTACTTCTGGAACGGCGCCTTGGCGAGGACAGCGTTCTGCTGCCGCTTCGGCGCGTGCGCAAGCAGCAGCCGCCCGAGCGAGGTGCAGTGGACCGGCAGGCGGTAGCCAACCGAGGCGCGAAACGCGATGCGGCGGCTGCTTGGCACGTGCGCAAGATAGACCACGCTGTCGCCGTCGAGGATGGCCAGCGAGACCGAATCGCGAAAGCGCTCGGCCACCTCTTGCAGGAAGGGCTGCACGATGTCGCGCAGGTTCATGGAGCTGAGGAAGGCCGCCCCAAGCGACAGCACCTTGGGCAAGAGCAGGAATCGACGCCCGTTCGCGCCGATGTAACCGAGCGATTGCAGCGTCAGCAGCGCGCGGCGTGCGGTGGCGGGGCTCATTCCCGTGGCCTGGGCGACTTCGCTCAGCGTCATTTCGGGTTCGCTGTCGGTGAACGCCTGAATGACCGCAAGGCCTCGCGCCAGGGCCGCGACATAGTCGCGGTGGCCTTCTTCCAGTTTGGGCTGCGCGTCCTCGTCGGCCGCGGCAGTGGGTTTGGCGATTGGTTTCATGCGCGTATTTTAGCCACAAGACAGCCGCCATCGGCATTCCGGAGCACAAGATCATCGTGAGGCTCGATCCAACGTCATTGCGGCTCTTCGTCTGCATCCTCGAAGAGGGATCCATCTCGGCTGCCGCCGAACGCGCGCATCTTGCCGCGGCGGCGGTAAGCAAGCGCGTCAGCGAGCTGGAGCACTGCCTGGGAACGGCGTTGCTCGTGCGCAGCAACAAGGGGGTGCGCCCGACGGCAGCGGGGGTGGAGCTGATGCACCTGGCGCGTGGCGTCCTGCACGACCTCGACGATATTGCCGTTCGCATGCGCGACTATGCCGGGGGACTGCGGGGGCGAGCCAGGGTATTCGCCAATATCTCCACCATCACGCAGTTCCTGCCGGCGCAACTCAAGTCCTTCCTGGCGGCATATCCGCTGATCGACGTGCACCTGGAGGAGCGCATCAGTTCCGCGATTGTGCGGGCCGTGGCGGAGAACGCCGCCGATATCGGCATCTTTACCGCCGGGGCGGCAGGGGCGGAGCTGGAGACCTTTCCCTACCGGCGCGACGAACTGGTGCTGATCGTGCCGCAAGGGCACGCGCTTGCCGGCCGGCAGTCGGTGGCGATACGCGAGACGCTGGACTACGACCACGTGAGCCTGCACGCGGGCAGCCACATCAACCTGCAGCTGATCAAGGCCGCCAGCGAGGCGGGAAGGGCGCTCAAGCCGCGTATTCACGTGCCGGGCTACGACGCCCTGTGCTTGATGGTGCAGGCCGGCCTGGGCCTGGGCATCCTGCCCAAATGCAGCGCCGCGCCATACCAGCACACGCTTGGCATCCACACCATCAGGCTGGACGAACCGTGGGCGGAGCGCCAGCTTGTGATCGGGGTACGCGCGTACCAGGGCTTGTCCGTGGTGGCGAGGCTGCTGGTCGACCACCTTCGCGAGGCGCCGTAGCCGTGCCGGCCCTGCCATCGCGTTTTGCGATGGCGCGCTCGCCAATGGTTGCTTTACGGCTTGCGCGACTTCTTTCAACCTTCAGTACCGCGAGCCACCAGGCAATAGTGGCAGATAGGAGTTCGATACAGCCATGGCCGAAGCCAACAACGACGACAAAGACAACGTCAACGACAAACCCTCCCTCTGGGGCATCCGGGTCATTGAACTCGGTTCGCTGATCGCCGGACCATACGCGGGCAGCCTGCTGGCCCAGTTCGGTGCCGACGTGCTGAAGATCGAGCCGCCCGAGGAGGGCGATCCGCTGCGCAAATGGCGCAAGCTGTACGAGGGCACCTCCCTGTGGTGGTACAGCCAGAGCCGCAACAAGAAATCGGTGACGCTGGACCTGCGCTCGCCCGCGGGCCAGGACATCGTGCGCAAGCTGGTCGCCAGTGCCGATATCGTGATCGAGAACTTCCGGCCGGGGACGCTCGAAAAATGGGGCCTCGGCTGGGAAGACCTGCGCCAGGTGAATCCGGCGCTGATCATGGTCAGGATTTCCGGGTACGGTCAGACTGGTCCCTACAAGGACCGGCCGGGCTTTGCCGCCATCGCGGAATCGATGGGCGGGCTGCGCTACGTCTCGGGCTATCCGGACCGGCCGCCGGTCCGCTCGGGTGTGAGCATCGGCGATACGCTGGCCTCGCTCTACGGCGTGATCGGCGCGCTGCTGGCCATGCATCACTTGCGCGTCAACGGCGGCGAGGGCCAGTTTATCGACGTGGCGCTCTACGAATCGGTCTTCGCCGTGATGGAGAGCCTGGTTCCCGAATACTCGATGCTCAAGCATGTGCGGGAGAGATCGGGCACAAGCCTGCCGGGTATCTCGCCTTCCAATACCTATCCCTGCAAGGACGGCCACTACGTCGTCATCGCCGGCAATGGCGACGCCATCTTCAAGCGCTTCATGACGGCCATCGGCCGCGGCGATCTCGCCGAAGACCCGCGCCTTGCCCATAACGACGGCCGGGTCGCGCATAACGCGATGCTCGACGAGGCCATCGCCGCGTGGACATCCTCGCATGACCTGGAAACGGTGCTCGCCACGCTGGGCGCCGCGGCCGTCCCCTGCGGCAAGATCTACACGGCCGCCGAAATCTGCACCGATGAGCACTATCGCGCCCGCGACATGATCGAGACCCACACCCTGCCGGACGGCGTGCCAGTGGAAATGGCGGGGATCGTGCCCAAGCTCAGCGAGACCCCGGGCAAGACCCAGTGGCTCGGCCCCGCGCTGGGTGCCCACACGGAGGAGGTGCTGGCATCGCTCGGCATCTCCGGCGCCGAATTCCAGGCATTGCGCGACGCCGGCGTGGTCTGAACCGCCAGCCAGCACGACAGGAGAAAGTCATGTGGTTTTCAAACGCCCCGCAGCGGGTATTCATCAACGAGGTTTCGGTACGGGACGGCTTCCAGATCGAACCAGAGTTTATTCCGACCGAGCGGAAGATCGATCTGATCGACCGGCTATCGGCAACGGGACTGGCCAAGATCGAGATCACTTCCTTCGTCTCGCCCAAGGCCATTCCGAATCTGCGTGATGCCGAAGCGGTCGCCAGGGGGATCCGGCGCCATCCGGATGTCACCTACGCGGCGCTGGTGCCCAACGCGCGCGGCTGCGAACGGGCGCTCACTTGCGGCATAGACGAGATCAATCTGGTCATGTCGGCAAGCGAGACGCATAACCTGGCCAATATGCGCATGACCTGCGCGCGGTCGATCGAGCAGTTTCGCGGTGTGATGCAACTGGTGCAGGGAACGGCGCTGCGGGTCAGCGGCTGCATCGCGACGGCCTTCGGCTGCCCGTTCGAAGGCGAGATTGCGCCCGAGCGGGTGAAATGGGCTGCCGAGCAGTATCTCGGCATGGGCATGCACAGCATCACGCTGGCGGATACCACCGGCATGGCCGATCCTCGCCAGGTGGGCGCACTGGTGGCGGCCTTCCGCGCATGGTTCCCCGGCGTGCCCTTGACCTTGCACTTCCACAACACGCGCGGCATGGGACTGAGCAACGTGCTGGCGGGACTGGCGGCGGGGGTGACCAGCTTCGACGCGTCGCTGGGCGGGCTGGGCGGCTGCCCGTTCGCGCCGGGCGCCACCGGCAACATCTGCACCGAAGACCTGGTGCACATGCTGAAGTCGTCCGGCGTTGACACCGGGGTCGACCTGGACCGGTTGCTCGGTGTGGCGCTAGGCCTGCCGGCCCTGGTCGGGCACGACATTTCCGGGCAGGTCGTCAAGGCCGGCAAGCGCACCGACCTCCATCCCAGGCCGGCCTGGCTGGAAACACGATAGGCCGGCAGCGCAATCCAGCATCCCTTGGCAAGGCCCGCGCGCGACCTGCGCCTGCGCGGGGTATTACGGAGACAAACATCATGCTTGAAGTCAGCCAGCCGGCCAGCCTGCTCGATAAGCTCTGGGCCAGCCACGTCATCCACGAGGAAGCCGACGGGCCCTCGCTGATCTATATCGACCGGCACCTGGTGAACGAGGTGACCAGTCCCCAGGCCTTCGAAGGCCTGCGCCTGAACGGGCGCAAGCTCTGGCGCGCCGCATCGGTGCTTGCCACGGCCGACCACAATGTGCCGACCACCGCGCGCGCGCAGGGCATCACCGATCCTGTGAGCCGCGCCCAGGTGGAGGCGCTGGACCAGAACTGCGCCGAGCACGGCATTGTCAACTTCGGCATGGATGATCCGCGCCAGGGCATCCTGCACGTGGTCGGGCCAGAGCGCGGGGCCACGCTGCCCGGCATGACCATTGCCTGCGGCGACTCGCACACATCCACGCACGGCGCATTCGCTGCGTTCGCCTTTGGTATCGGGACTTCGGAGGTCGAGCAGGTGCTGGGCGCGCAATGCCTGTGGATGACCAAGCCGAAATCGATGCTGGTCAGGGTGGAAGGCGAGTTGTCGCCGGGTGTTTCCGCCAAGGATATCGCGCTCAGCCTGATTGGCCGGATCGGCACCGCCGGCGCGACCGGGCATGTGATCGAGTTCGCTGGCAGCACTATTCGCGGCCTGAGCATGGAAGCACGTATGACGGTCTGCAACATGGCGATCGAGGCCGGGGCGCGGGCCGGCATGGTGGCGGTCGACGAGACCACGCTGTCCTATCTCCGGGGCCGTCCGCTCGCGCCTGAAGGCCAGGCGTGGGAGACCGCCAGCGCGTTCTGGCGGAACTTGCGCAGCGACCCGCACGCGGTTTTCGATGCCATCGTGGAGATCGATGCGGCTTCGATCCGCCCGCATGTGACCTGGGGCACCTCTCCGGAAATGGTGGTGGCCATCGGCGAGCGCGTACCCGATCCCCAGTGGGAGCGCGATCCGGTCAAGCGCAAGAGCATGGAACGGGCGCTCGACTATATGGGCTTGCAGCCGGATACGCCGCTGGAGTCCATCCCGCTGGACAAGATCTTCATCGGCTCGTGCACCAACGCCCGCCTTGAGGATCTTCGCGCGGCAGCGCAAGTGCTGCGCGGCCGGCACATCGCCCCGAGCATCCGCCTGGCCCTGGCGGTGCCTGGTTCCGGGCTGGTGAAGTCGCAGGCGGAGGCCGAAGGGCTGGACCAGGTCTTTATCGCGGCCGGCTTCGAGTGGCGGGAGCCGGGGTGTTCCATGTGCCTGGGCATGAACGACGACAGGCTGGCGGCCGGCGAGCGATGCGCGTCTACCTCGAACCGCAACTTCGAGGGCCGGCAGGGACCAGGGGGACGAACCCACTTGGTGAGCCCGCAGATGGCGGCCGCGGCGGCGGTGGCGGGCCATTTCGTCGACATTCGCGCGCTTTGACAGAGGAGGTAACGATGAGAGCCTTTACCACGCTGGATGGACTGGTGGCGCCGCTGGACCGCGCCAATGTCGATACCGACGCCATGCTTCCCAAGCAGTTCCTGAAATCCATCAAGCGCAGCGGATTCGGTCCCTACCTGTTCGATGAATGGCGCTACCTGGATCACGGCGAGCCGGGGCAGGACTGTAGCAGCCGTCCGCTGAACCCGGACTTTGTGCTCAACCAGCCGCGCTATCTGGGTGCCTCGGTCATGCTGGCGCGCGAGAACTTCGGTTGCGGCTCGTCCCGTGAACACGCGCCGTGGGCACTCGAAGACTTTGGCATGCGCGCCCTGATCGCGCCCGGTTTCGCCGACATCTTTTACAACAACTGCATGAAGAACGGTTTGCTGCCGATCGTCGCCGATGCGGCCATTGTCGACCGGCTGTTTGCCGAGGTCGCGGCGACGCCCGGCTACCGCCTGCAAATCGACCTCGCCGAGCAGACCGTGACGACACCGTCCGGCGAAGCGATTGGCTTTTCGCTCGATCCGTTCAAGAAGTACTGCCTGCTGAACGGGCTTGACGATATCGCGCTGGCCCTGCGCCATACCGTACAAATCCGCGGCTATGAACAAGAGCGGGCACGGCGGGAGCCCTGGTTGTTTGCCTGAATGAAAGCCAGCCGGCGAGCTGGATTCCAATACTGAAATGGATGGAGACACTATGCTTTGGCAAGACCACAAGCGGCAACCTGGCCGCGAAAATTCCCCTGCGCGCGGGAACAAGGATGCAAGGGCGGACGCAAAGACCAGCGGGCTTTCCCGCCACTGCAGGCACATGGGCCTGGCGGGCCTTGCCCTCGCCTGGCTGACCGGGGCGGGCACGGCGTGGGCGCAGTCCTTTCCCGCCCAGCCCATCAGGCTGGTGGTGCCGTACGCGCCCGGCGGCACCACCGACATCATCGCCAGGCAACTGGCCCATCGCATGTCCGAAAAGCTGGGCCAGCAAGTCGTGGTCGAAAACAAGAGCGGCGGCAACACCGTGATCGGCGCGGAAGCCGTGGCCAAGGCGCAACCCGATGGCTATACGCTGCTGCTGACGAACGACGCCACCTTTGTGCTGAACCCGGTGGTACTGCCCACGCTTTCCTACAACGTATCGCGGGATTTCGTGCCGGTGGCCGCCATTGGCTATGTGCCCCTCGTCATGGCCGTGTCGGGCAGCTTGCCGGTCAATAGTCTCAAAGAACTGGCGGCCTATGCAAAGAGCCGGCCAGGCACGCTCAGCTACGGCTCGTTCGGCAACGGCAGCCAGCCCCACCTGATGGGGGCGCTGTTCAACAAGCTGGCCGGCACCGATCTGGTCCACGTGCCCTACAAGGGCTCCGCGCCGGCGGTCAGCGATGTCGTGGGCGGCCAGATCCTCCTGACGTTCCCGGCTCTGCCTACCATCCAGAGCTTCGTCGGCGCGCGCAAGATCAAAGTGCTGGCGGTGAGCGGCGAGAAGCGGACCCAGGCCCTGCCGGATGTCCCCACATTTACGGAGGCCGGCTTCAAGGAGATGAATATCTCCGCCGTCTACGGCGTGCTTGCCCCGGCAAAAATGCCCAGGCAGGTGGTGACCAAGCTGAACACCACCATTGTCGAGATCCTCAATGAGCGGGACTTCGTCGAGAAGAACTTCGCCGCGCAGGGGATGGTGCCGATGAAGGTCAGCCCGGAGCAGTTCTCGCGCTATATCGACGAGCAGACGCAGCAGACCAGGAAGATCGTGGCGCTCTCCGGCGCGAAGGTCGACTAACTGGCCGGTCCATCGGCGGCACATGGCCGTCGTGCCCTCGATCACTCTCTTTGCACAGGCAATCGGGCGTCGAGGGCTGTTCCCGCATCGCGCCTTGCGGCCTCTTTCAGGCTGCAAGGCGCCCCCATGCCCGCATGGCTCGCGGTATCTCCCACCCCCGGTGAAAACCCCGCCTTGCCTGCCTGCGGGTTCTCAACTAAATTTCTTCGCACAACGACTTTGTTTGCGCTCAACGCAAAAAATGAGCGTTGACCAAAAGCACATAAAGGACGAGACAAAGCATGAATCCCTTGCGAATCGGCTGGATTGGCGTCGGCGCCATGGGCCGGCCAATGTGCCTGAACCTGCTGAAAGCCGGCTATCCGGTGATGGTCTTCGACAAGACAGCTTCGCAGTGCGAACCCGTCGTCGCGGCGGGCGCGGCCATGGCAGCTTCGCCGAAGGAGCTGATGGCGGCGGTGGACGTGGTCTTCTCGACGATATTCAACGACGAGGGGTTGCGCGACATTGTCATGTCCGAGGATGGCCTCCTCGCCGGAGCGGCGGGTGCCGGGATCCATGTCGATATGAGCACCGTCTCGCCCGATGTCTCTGCCACGGTTGCGCAGGCGCTTGCACAGCGTGGCGTGCAGTACCTGCGCGCTCCGGTCTCCGGGACGGTGTCGCTGGCGGCGAACGCGCAATTGAGCAGCTATGTCTCCGGCCCGAAGGAGGCCTTCGAGGCCGTGCGCCCGGTCCTGGCCTGTCTCACGGCGAGGCAAACCTATGTCGGGGAGGCCGAAGAGGCGCGCGTCATCAAGCTCATGATCAACCTGATGGTGTTCATGAGCACCGCGGTGATCGGCGAAGGGCTCGCCTTCGGCGCGCGCGCGGGGCTGGACCGCGCGCTCATGATCGACGCGATCAACGACAGCATCGTGGCCAGTCCGCACTACAAGACCAAGGCGGAAAAACTGAAGCAGCGCGAGTACGGCGCCGACGGCGCCATCTCGCTTGTGGTGAAGGACCTGGACCTGGCGCTGGCGGTCGCTCGCCGCAACGACGCCGCGCTGCCGATTTCATCCCTGGTGCGCCAGTACCTCGCCATGATGCAGAGCCGGGATATGAGTCATCTCGATGTGGCCGCGCTTGCTGACGTGCTGGCGATGATGAGCGGGCATGCCGATGCGCAGGACTTCCGCCCGTCTTGCCCGGGGCCGTGAGCCCGGGCCGATCCTTCAAGGCCATCGGGTCAATCACTAATAATAGAAACGGAGCAGACATGAGCTACAGAGCAATCCATCTACGGATGCCCGGGAAGGCGATGGCCGCCGTCATTGCGGGCACGGCATTCACATGCGCGGTACAGCCGGCCCTGGCCCAGCCGAAGCCGGGCGGCGAGCCAATCCGTATCGGCGCGCTGTTGTCGACGACCGGCGGACTTGCCGCCGTGGGGCTCGCCGAACGCGAAGGCGCCCTGCTGGCCCAGAAGGTGATCAATGGCCGCGGCGGCATCCAGGGACGTCCGCTCGAGATCGTGTTCGAGGACGACGGGTCCAGCCCGGACTCCGCGGTGGCCAAGGCGAACGCACTGATGTACACGCACAAGGTGCGCGCCATTGTGGGGCCCACGGGAATTGCGCAGACCGTCGCCATCGGCAGCATCACGCAGCCGCAGAAACTGCCCGTATTCGCCTTTTCCGGCCTGGGGCCGGCGGTGGAGCGCGAGCGCACCTGCGTCTTTCACATGACGCCCTCGCAGGAGCTCAACGCTCGCGCCGTGCTCTCCTACGCCCGCGACAACGGCCTCAAGCGGATTGGCGTGCTGCATGACTCCGGCTACGGGCAAGTGGTGTGGAACAGCATGAAGAACCTGGACCGCGAGTACGGGGTCAGCTTCGTGCAGGTGGAGAAATTCGAAATCGCCGCGACCGACGTGACCACCCAGGCGGCCAAGGTGAAGGCAACCACGCCCGATGCGCTCATCATCATCTCGACCTCGCCCGCGCCGTTCCGCAATGTGCGCCAGTTGAAGATCGGCGTGCCCATCCTTTCCGTGCACGGCACCGCCACCTACGAGACCGTCAGGGCGATGGGCGATGCGGCGGACAACATCATCCACCCGGAGTTCGTGGTGGCCGAGGACCCGCTGCCGAACCAGAAGGTGTTCGTCGAAGCGTATCGCAAGGAGTACGGCAAGCTGCCCAAGCACTTCTCCGCGGTCGCGTGGGACGCCGTGATGGCGCTGGCCGACGGCCTGAAGACCGCCGGCGCGGACGCGCCGAACGACAAGCTCTGCGGCGCACTGCGCAAGCCATATCTGGGCGCCACCACCGGCTATGACTTCTCCGCGTCCGACATGGGCGGCATGACGCTTGCCGGCTTCACCTACTCGCGGTTGCAAAAGGGCCAGTTCGTGCGCCTGGGCTACACGGCCGCCAAGCCATAGCGGGATACCGGTAATCTGAGAGGAACCACGATGTCCATGAGCCTCACCATCCAGGCGGCCCTGTCCGGGATCACCAATGGCTTTGTCTACGCGCTGATCGGCGTCGGCATGGCAGTCATCTACAAGGGCACCCGCATCGTCAACGCCATGCAAGGCGAGTTCGCCGTGGTCGGCGGACTGGTGGCGGTGTTCGCGTTGCAGGCCGTCGGGCTGCCCTACGCGCTGGCCATCCCTGCCGGCATCGCCGCCGGGGCGGCCAGCGGCCTGGTCATCGACCTGCTGTTCGTGCGGCCGATGACGCGGCGCGGAGCCACCGAGGAAAGCTATCTGCTGCTGACCATCGGGCTGGCCTTCACCTTGTCCGCCGCCGCGCTGTATGTCGGCGGGCGCGATTCGCATCTGCTGCCGGGCATCGGCGGTGACGGCGTGGTCGAACTCCTCGGCGCCGTCACGCCGACGCACGCTTTGTCCCTGATCGGCATTGCCGCGCTGCTGGTTGGCCTGCTGCGCCTGTTCTATACCAGGACGCTGACGGGCCTGGCCATGACGGCCGCCTCGCTCGATCCCGACGGGGCCACCACCACCGGCATCAATGTGCGCCGGATGCGGTCCCTGACGTTCCTGCTTGGCGGCGGGTTCGGCGCCATTGCCGGCATCCTGGTCACGCCGCTGATCGCCATGAACTACCAGATGGGCATCGGCCTCACGCTGAAAGGCTTCGCGGCCGCCATCCTCGGCGGGCTGAGCAATCCGCTGGGCGCCGTCGTCGGCGGGCTGATGCTTGGCCTGATCGAATCGCTGGCCGTGCTGGGCTTCCCATCGGGCTACCGCGATGTGATCGCTTTGTCGATCCTGATCGTCATCATGATTCTGCTTCCCAACGGCATGCTTGGCCGCGTGGGCCGCAAAGGAGGATAACCATGAACTACTCGCGTGCGCTGGTGCTCATCGCCCTGGTGCTATGGGCGGTGGCCGGGCAGATGCTGTCGCGGCACTACCTGGACATGCTGAACTTCGCGGCGATCCTGACGGTCGGCGGACTGGGCGTTGGCCTGCTGCTCGGGCAGTGCGGCATCGTCAACCTCGGGCAGGCCGCGTTCTATGGCTTTGGTGCGTATGCGTCGGCCTACTGCACCACGGTACTCGGCTGGCCGGCGCTGGGCGGGTTCGCCGCCGGCCTGGTCTTCAGCGCCGTGCTGGCTGCGATCATCGGCATGCCGGTGCTGCGCCTCGGCGGCTTCTTTCTCGCCCTGGCTACGCTTGCGGTGGGGAGCATCGCCAATGTGCTCTTCTTCGAGTGGGACTGGCTGACCGGCGGCACGCTCGGCATCGGCGGCATTCCGAAGCTGTCGCTGTTCGGCTTTATGCTCGACACGCCGGAGCGCTACTACTACTTCATCTGGCCGCTCGCGATCCTGCTGCTGTGGCTGGTGGACAACCTGGTCAAGGGCAGGCCGGGCCTGTCGATGCGGGCCATGCGCGACGCCGCGCCGGCGGCCGAAGTGCTGGGCATCGACATGCGCGGGCTGAAGACGGCGATGTTCGTGCTGTCCGCCATGCTCGGCTCGCTGGCGGGTTCCCTGTTCGCGCACTACGTGTCGTTTGTCAGCGTGCAGAGCTTCACCGTGGAGCGTTCCATCGTCTTCTTGCTGGTGCCGGTCGTTGCCGGTGCGCGTTCTGTCTATGGCGTGGTGCTGGGGGCGCTGTTTGTCGCCCTGGCGCCGGAGTTGCTCAGCGGCCTGGGAGACTTCCACCAGGTGCTGTTCGGTCTGGCGCTGGTTCTGGTCGTGACCCTGATGCCGGGTGGGCTGGTGGGTGCGCTGATGCGCGCCCGGTCGTGGAGGGCGGCGCAATGAATGCTCCCGTGCCTGATTTCAGTACCGGCGCGCATGCCGTGCACGCCGCCACGCCGCCCTTGCTGACGCTCGAAGGCGTCGCGCACAGTTTCGGCGGCCTCGACGTCCTGCGCAACGTAAGTTTCGAGGTGCCCGCGGGCCGGATCGTCGGCCTGATCGGTCCGAACGGCAGCGGCAAGACTACCTGCTTCAATATCATCTCCGGCTTCCTGCGCCCGAAGGGCGGCAGGGTATCGCTGGCGGAGCGAGAGATCACCGCCGATACGATCCAGCAGCGCAGCCGCGCCGGCCTGGTCCGGACGTTCCAGACGCCCCAGGTCTTCGAGCACATGACCGTGCTGGAAAACCTGATGGTGGGCTGCTACAAGGCGACGAGTTCGGGCGTGCTGCAAGCTATGCTGCGCACCCCGAAGTCCCGTGCCGAACTACGTGCGATGCGCGCTTCCGCACAGGCTTGCTGCGAGAAGTTCGGCCTGGCACGGCTGCAGGACAGCCTGGCGGGAAGCCTCCCTGCCGGGCAGCGCCGCATTGTCGAACTGGCGCGCGCCTGCATCGGCAATCCGCGCCTGCTGCTGCTGGATGAGCCGTCCTCCGGTCTCAACGGCGACGAGATCGAAACGCTGGCAGCGTGGATCGCGCGCCTGAACGAGGAAGGCATCACCATCCTGCTGGTCTCGCACGATATGGGGCTGATGACGGCTTGCGACACCGTGCACGTGCTGTATTTTGGCGAGATCATCGCCACCGGGGCGCTGCATGAGGTGCAGGCCGATTCGCGTGTACGTGAAGCCTATATGGGGGTCTGACGATGCTACAGGTAAGAGGCTTGCGCGCCGGCTACGGGACAGTGCCGGTGCTGCACGAGATCGATATCGATGTGGAGCAAGGCGAGGCGGTTGCCGTAGTGGGCGCGAATGGCGCCGGCAAGACGGCACTGGTGCGGACCCTGTCCGGCCTGATCAGGCCGATGGGCGGCAGCATTGTCAAGGATGGCGTCGAGATAAGCCGGGTGCCTGGCTGCCGGCGGTTCGAGCACGGCATCGCGGTGGTGCTGGAGAACCGGAACCTGTTCACCGAGCTGTCGGTCCATGACAACCTGCGGCTTGCCGAGCGCGCGGGCAAGCGTGCCAATGGCGGCAAGACGCGCTTTTCATTCGACGAAGTCTGCAATCTCTTCGAGATCCTGCGCGAGCGCGGGCAGTGCGCGGTGGAACTGCTGTCCGGCGGCCAGCAGCAGATGGTCGCGATCGCCCGCGCGCTGTTGCTGCAGCCCGACTTGCTGATCATGGATGAACTGACCACCGGGCTGGCGCCCAGGATCGTCAAGGAGATACTGGCGGTGCTGAACCAGCTGCGGGCGCGCGGCATGAGCATCGTGCTGGTGGAGCAGAGCGTCGCGATTGCCTCCGAGATGACCGACCGGGCTTACGTCCTGTCGGTGGGGCGCGTCATCCATGAGGTTCGCCGGGGGGAATGGAGCGCGGTGTTGAACGACAAGACATTGATCAAAGCCTACCTGCAGGGCTGATGCCCGGCGATTCAAGGAGAAGACAGCATGGAACACACAACGGCCGTGGCGCAACTGAAGCTAGCCGACGAAGCCCGGTACCGCGCCATGCTCGCCGGCGATATCGCCGCGCTGGAAGGCCTGCTGGCCGAGGAGCTTTCCTACACGCATTCGTCCGCGCTGCGGGAGGGCAAGCAAGCGTACCTCGCCTCGCTTGCGAACGGCCGGGTCAGGTACCTGGACGCCCGCTTGAGTGATGTGGAGCAAACCATCTATGACGGCATGGCGGTGATGCACGGCATGGCGGTGATCGAAGCTGTCGTCGATGGCGTCGAGCGCACCCTGGACAACCAATTCCTGAGCGTTTGGAAGCATGGCGGCAGTGGCTGGCAGATGGTCGCATGGGCGTCAACGCCCGTGCCGGCACGCGCAGCGTGACAGGTTCGCCAGCCTGATCCGTCGGCCTGCTGTTCGCGCCGATGGAACAGCGTGTTCGATAGCTGTAACTTTACCGCGGCGAAGTGCGGATGCTACGCTTCACTCCCCTGTCCGGGGAGTCTTCCCATATGGATTGCCGGACGCTTCGCTCCAACCTTGCCCACGAGGAGTTCAACATGGCGCAAGCTACGCCGCCCATTTTTCCAAACGACGACATTGACACGCAGGAGACTGCGGAATGGCTCGACGCGCTCGATGCCGTCATCGCGTACGAAGGGAATGAACGTGCGCACTTCCTGATCGAGAAACTGATCGAGCGTGCGCATGGCGCCGGCATCTACCTGCCGTTCAGCGCGAACACGGCCTACGTCAATACCATTCCCGTTGACGTGCAGGCCAGGAGTACCGGCGACCAGGACCTCGAACACCGCATCCGGACGTATATCCGCTGGAACGCGGTTGCGCTTGTCCTGCGAGCAGCGCGCGACACCAATGTCGGCGGCCATATCGCCAGCTTCGCATCGGCCGCGACGCTGTATGAGGTCGGCTTCAATCACTTCTGGCATGCGCCGTCCGGCGAGCATGGCGGCGACCTGGTCTTCTTCCAGGGGCACTCTTCGCCGGGCTTTTATGCGCGGGCATTCCTCGAAGGCCGGTTGACGGAAGAACAGATGGACAACTTCCGCCAGGAAGTGGACGGCAAGGGCATCTCTTCCTATCCGCACCCCTGGCTGATGCCCGACTTCTGGCAGTTCCCGACGGTGTCGATGGGGCTGGGCCCCATCATGGGCATCTACCAGGCCCGTTTCATGAAGTACCTGCAAGACCGCGGTTTCGGGCAGCACGCCGGCCGCAAGGTCTGGGTGTTCAGCGGCGACGGCGAGATGGACGAGCCCGAATCCCGTGGCGCGCTGGGCATGGCAGGGCGGGAGCACCTGGACAACCTGGTGTTTGTCGTCAACTGCAACCTGCAACGGCTCGATGGCCCGGTCCGCGGCAACGGCAAGATCATCCAGGAGCTGGAGGCGGAATTCCGTGGCGCCGGCTGGAACGTCATCAAGGTGGTGTGGGGCAGCAAGTGGGATGCGCTGCTGGCGCGGGACAAGGCCGGTATCCTGGCCAGGCGGATGATGGAATGCGTGGACGGCGACTACCAGACCTTCAAGGCCAAGGATGGCGCGTACGTGCGCGAGCATTTCTTCAACACGCCCGAGTTGAAGGCCATGGTCGCCGACTGGTCGGACGACGATATCTGGGCGTTGAACCGCGGCGGCCATGATCCGCACAAGGTCTATGCCGCCTATCAGGCCGCCGCGGATCATCAGGGCCAGCCGACCGTCATCCTGGCGAAGACCATCAAGGGCTACGGCATGGGCGAGGCGGGCGAAGCCCAGAACATCACGCATCAGCAAAAGAGCATGCGCGTGGAAGCGCTCATGCATTTCCGTGACCGGTTCAAGTTGCCGCTATCGGACCAGCAGCTCGAAGCCCTGCCCTACCTGAAGTTCGAGGAAGGCTCCCGCGAGCACGCATACCTGCATGCGCGCCGCAGCGCGCTGGGCGGCTATCTTCCGTCCCGGCGCAGGCGCGGCCCGTCGCTGCCGGTGCCGCCCTTGTCGGCCTTCGACGCCCAGCTCAAGGCCGGTGGCGAGGGGCGCGAGTTCTCGACCGCGATGAGCTACGTCCGCATCCTGAATACGCTGCTGCGCGACAAGGTACTGGGCCGGCGTATCGTGCCGATCGTCTCGGACGAATCGCGTACCTTCGGCATGGAAGGGTTGTTCCGGCAGATCGGCATCTGGTCGCAGCAGGGGCAGACCTACACGCCGCAGGATGCCACGCAGCTGATGTTCTACAAGGAATCGAAGGACGGGCAGATTCTGCAGGAGGGCATCAACGAGGCGGGGGCGATGGCGGACTGGATTGCCGCCGCCACGGCGTACTCGACGCACGGCGAGCCGATGATCCCGTTCTTTATCTTCTACTCGATCTTCGGCTTCCAGCGCTTCGGCGATCTGGCCTGGGCCGCCGGCGACCAGCGCGCGCGCGGCTTCCTGCTGGGGGGAACCGCGGGCCGCACGACGCTGAACGGGGAGGGCCTGCAGCACGAGGACGGCCATAGCCTGGTTTGGGGCGGAACCATCCCCAACTGCATCAGCTACGACCCGACGTTCGCCTACGAGCTGGCTGTGATCATCCAGGATGGCCTGCGCCGGATGATCCAGGACCAGGAGGATGTGTATTACTACATCACCGTGATGAACGAGAACTACGAGCATCCGGCGATGCCTTCCGGCGCCGAGGCCAACATCCAGAAGGGCATGTACCTGTTCCGGCGCGGCGAGGACGGCAACGGCGCATCGCCCCGAGTTCAGCTGCTCGGCGCCGGCACCATCTTCCGCGAGGTCATCGCGGCGGCGGATCTGCTGCAGCGGGACTGGGGCGTGCAGGCTGACCTCTGGGGTTGCCCCAGCTTTACCGAACTGGCGCGCGAGGGCAACGAGGCAACGCGGTGGAATCTCCTGCACCCGGAAGCGCCGCCACGGCGGTCCCATGTCGAACAGTGCCTTGGGCAGGCGCAAGGCCCGGTGATTGCCGCCACCGACTACGTACGTGCGCTGGCGGAGCAGATTCGCCCGTTTGTGCCGCGGCGGTACACGGTGCTCGGTACCGACGGCTACGGCAGATCGGACACGCGTGAACAATTGCGCCATTTCTTCGAAGTCGACCGCCACTGGATTGTCCTGGCCGCTTTGAAGGCCTTGGCGGATGAGGGTACCTTGGACAAGGCTATCGTGCAGCGTGCCATCGAAAAGTATGAAATCGACCCTGGCAAGCCGTATCCGCTGCGCGCCTGATCGGGCCGCGGCTGTGGATCGCCTAGTCCGAATAGAGGAGTTTTCCATGAGTAATGTAACGACAGACAGCGCCGCTTCGCTGTCGCGCGACTGTCCGCAATGCCCCGGCCATCCGGTACTGGAGCGCATCCCGACGCGCGCGGCCCAGATCGGCGAGGGCTTCGTCATTCACCGCGCGCTGCCCAGCCGGCAACGGCGCATGGTCGGAGCCTGGTGTTTCCTTGATCACGCGGGTCCTGCCGAGTTTGGGGACGGACAGGGCTTGCGCGTGGGTCCGCATCCGCACATCGGGCTGCAGACCTTCACCTGGATGATCGAGGGAGAAGTCCTGCACCGCGACAGCCTGGGCTATGAACAACTGATCAGCCCGGGGCAGGTCAACCTGATGACCGCCGGGCGGGGCATCGTTCACGCCGAAGATACGCCGAATGCAAGCGCAGGCCGGTTGCATGCCGCGCAGCTCTGGATTGCACTGCCGGACGCCGAGCGTCACCGGGAGCCGGCGTTCCGGAACTATCCCGACCTGCCGGTGGTGGATGCCGGCGGCTTCCGTATAACAGTACTGGTGGGGACGGCATTCGGCGAAACGTCTCCCGTCCCGGTGTACTCGCCGCTGGTGGGACTCGATCTCGCGGCCGCGGGTGCCGGGGCGCAATCGGTGCCGCTGGATGCCGGCTTCGAGTATGCCGCGATGACCCTGCGCGGCGAAGTGGAGATTGACGGGGAGCAACTCGCCCCCGGCACCTTGATGTACCTCGGCGCAGGCCGGACACACCTGAGCCTGCGCTGTGCCGGGCCGGCGCAATTGCTCATCATTGGCGGCGTGCCGTTCGACGAGGAAATTCTGCTGTGGTGGAACTTCGTCGGGCGCACTCAGGCCGAGATCGAGGCCGCGACGCATGAATGGAACCACAACGGCGAGCGCTTTGGCGAGGTCAGGGGCAGTACCTCGCCCCGTCTTGTCGCCCCCGATATGGCAGGGCTCCAGATCAAGGCCAGCCGCGGGCGCTAGCGAGCCGCCATGCATTTGCGTAACGCCCGACACGGTCAGAACGTGTAGCTGGCCGCGATATAGGTGAACGTTGTATTGCGCCCGCCCACTGTGCTCAAGGCCTTGGAAATATCCACATAGACAAGGCCGGCATTGAAGAGAATGTGGCGATTTACCTGCCAGACCGCATCGACTGAAAACTGGCTGCTGCTGTACTGGCCCGGGTGTCCTGCAGTACCCGCGATCGGTATGCCCACTGAGGTGTAGACGGAATCGTGGGTTGTCGCTCGCCAGATGAAATCGCAGGCCAGCGTGAGCTTCAGGGCAGGGGTCGGGTGCAGGGTCAGCGATGGCTGTATATCGATCACGTTGGAGGCCCCAATCAGCCCGGCCTGATTGAAATACGCGAGCTTTGGAAAGAGTCCGTCGTATGTGCCGAGCGTTCCGTCGTGGGGGTTCCGGTCGCCGCTGCCCATGGTCGCCTTGATCCCGCCCCTGGGCTTCCAGTCGTAAGCCGCCAGCGTGTAGCCGGTATCGGTTGAAAATCCCCACGCCCGGATCTGTCGCTGGGAGAAGGATCCGAACTGGCCGAGCGTTTCCCAATCCCAGTCCCAGCGTCCGTGGTGGCCAAAGACACGTGCGCCGATCGAGTGCCTTCGCTCCACGCTTGTGCCGGTGCTAAACAGCGCGTGGTCGTTCTCGAAACCAAGATAGTAGAGATCGAAACCGGAGTGGGGTATGACGCTGTCCGCTACCGTCGCGTAGGCGCCCCAGAACCCCTGCGCATGGTTGGGTTGATCATCGAAAACGCCGTCCCGCAACAGTACCGGGCGCGTGGCGAAGGCGTCGACGCGAACCTGGTCGACCGTTCCGCCCAGGCGGGCGCCATCGAAAGCGCGCCGCACATTCGGCGCGTCCCGGATCGAGATCAGGCGCTGTGCACCAAATGCCATTTCCTGACGTCCAATCCGCAGGAACGGGTCATCGGCCGGACGTTCCTTCAACGGAAACCGCACGTCAACGAAGGCCTGTTGCACGTCGAGCCGGTCACTATAGGGCGGCGCCGCATTATCCTTGCCGGGCGCCAGCTGATTGCCAAGCTGCACGAAGCCGCGAACGAATTCACCCGCATGCAGATCGGCATGGAGCAGGGCGCGATGCAGCAGGTAACTGTCGCCCTGTTTGCCCGGCACGCCAAAATTCGCCGCCGTGTAATCTTCGAAGCGTTCCCGCACTTCGCCGCCGAGACTGATGAACCAGCCAGACTCGCTGATCGGAATGTACTTGACGGGATCCCAAAAGTCGCTCCGTCTGGCGGGGTCTTGCAGGTAGCTGTAGTCCTCGTCGTAGCGCATCAGCTTGTAGGCGGGCGCAGTGGCAGCCGCCGGAGAAGACTGCTGGGCGGTGGCGCAGGTCATCTCCAGAGCGGTGGCCAGGGCGGCAAGCATCGCGCCAGCCACCCTCCCGAAGCCGGAACGAGTGGCCGGACGTAGCCGGCGACTTCGTTTTGGGAGCGCTCCCGTGCTCATGTCTTTCCTGACTAGCGACCCGTGGTTCGAATTCCGTTCGTCAGTTGGAAGCCTGCCGCTACGGCAGGATTTCGCTTATGAGCACAAGGTTAGGCTGGCCTTCGTACAGCCGCAAGACAATGATGTCGCCGGCTATTCCTGATGCCCCGGCTCCTCCCAGGGAGGTGGCGACAGTGATTGTTGCAGGAACAGGATAAGTGCCTTCAGCTTGTGCGAGACAAACGGGGTGCGTTGATAGACGGCAAAGATGCCGTCGTCCAGCGGCGTCTCGTTGGGTAGCGCATTGATAAGACGGCCCGCCCGAATGTCGTCGGCCACGATGAAGAGCGGCAGCACAGCCAGCCCCTGTCCAGATGTCGCTGCATCCCTCAGCACCTCGCCATTATTCGCGGTGAACTGACCCCGCGGCGTGACCACTCTCGGGGCGGACCGGGGTGTCGGACCCTGGAATGCCCAGATCTGGCCGGGCGGCGCGTTGCTATAAGTCAGGCAGGCATGGCGTGTGATGTCGTCCAGCGTCTTGGGAAGCCCCGCTCGTTGCGCGTATGCTGGGCTGCAGCAGACGATCCTGCGACTTGCCGCAAGCTTCCTTGCGATCATCGCAGTGTCGCCCAGGCGCGTCACCCGGATTGCCACATCAAACCGCGCGTGTTCGGTATCGACGAGTCGGTCGTCGAGATCGACGACCAGATTCAGTTTTGGATTTGCGGCTGCGAACCGGGACAGGAGTGGCGAGAGCCAGAGCGTACCAAAACTCATGGGAGCAAGAATTCGCAATTCGCCGCACAACTCTTGTGAGTTCTGAGAAATGGTCTCGGCCGCGCGCGTGAGCTGCGCCAATGCTGAGCGCGTCTCTTCATAGAATCTTGCACCATTCTCCGTGGGCTGAACGCGTCGCGTCGAGCGTTGAAGGAGCAAAACGCCGAGCGTACGCTCCAGGTCACTTAATCGCTTGCTGATAACGGATTTCGACAAATTGAGGTGACGGGCGGCCCCGCTGACGCTGCCTTGCTCAACAACCAACAGGAAAGCTTCAAGTTCGTCCGTTCTTAGCTGCATTCGAATGTATAGAGAGGGATGCGTCGGGTCCATAGGATACCCAAGGTCGATTGCGTTCAGCAATCGCCCCGATGATCGCGTGGAACCCGGTCCCCGGAGGGGGATTGTTCGGCAGCGAAGAACGCCGTTTTCGGCAAGAGGCGTACGTAAAGGCGGTGTTCCGATGCTACTCTTCGCGTCCCGGCACGCACTCGCTGAAAGACGACCAGTCGGACTAGCGTGGACAGTGATGTGCCGGGACCTGATTCCAAATGCACGACTGGTCAGCCTGCTGGCCAATCCGCTTCGCTCCGGCAATCCACATCATTGGTCCGGCGGCGGGGTGCATCCGAATGATTGCCCTCGCAAGCTAGGTGGCGGGGCTACGGAATGTGCACGGCGTTGCCGCTGCGCGGAGAGCTTAGTCGTGCGCTTGCGGCACAGCGTTGATGTGCCGTCTGCTCTCGGCTGAAGCAGAGCAGAGGAGCAGGGAAGATGCACGAAGAGATGTCAAACATGGATGAGTTGGCTGGCATACATTCGATTGACCATTTTGGCCTTGTTGTACCGGACCTTCGCATTGCAACAGAGTTCTTCTGGGCATTCGGCCTCGATGTAGTCGAGACTCCCGGCAGCAATCTGGAGTTGCGCGCTGGCGGTGCACAACGCTGTTGGGCCCGCATTTTCCCTGGGTGGTCGAGAACCTTGGGGTATATCGCGTTCCGCTGCTTTCCAGAAGACTTCGAGAGAATTTGTGCGCAAGTTGTTTGTGCTGGCGGTACTCCAGCGACGCCGTTCCCCGAAGCGCCACCCGACGGCTACTGGTTTCGTGACATCGTTGGAAATCTTGTCCAGCTACGTCAGGGACCCATCGATGCACCGGTGAAACTCGACCGAGGTGTCGTCTCGACAGCGCTGCAACGCGATGCCGTAGCGAGGAATGTGCTGATCCGTAGCGAAATCAGAGAGGTCCAGCCCTTACGTTTGTCTCATGTGATGCTCTTCGTGCCCCAGATGGAGGCGGTTATGGCGTTCTATGTTCAGGCCCTCGGCATGCGAATCACCGACAACGCGGACGGGTTGGTCGGGTATATGCATGCAAGGCATGGAAGCGACCATCACATAGTTGCCTTTGCGGCGTCCTCGGCGACGGGGTGGCATCACAGTTCCTGGGAGGTCCCGGACATGGACGACGTGGGAAGTGGTGCGACGCAGATGAGGGCTGCGGGGTTTTGCGACGGCTGGGGAGTTGGTAGACACATTCTTGGCTCCAACTATTTCTACTATGCGAGAGATCCGTGGGGTTCCTTCTGTGAGTACGCCGCTCACATTGACTATATTCCGGCGGGTGCCGATTGGAAGGAGCGAACCCATGCGCGAGACGAGATCTTGTACATATGGGGACCTGACTCGCCTTCGGACTTTACGGTCAATTCCGAGGTCTGACGATAGGTGCTGTGGGAGCGAGCTGCGGGTCTTGCACGGGAAGCGTGGGCCCATCGTTCACGAAGTAGGACTCTGTAGCCCGATTTGGCAGACTACCGGGGAAGCGGCATCCCCCCTATGCTTACCGCAAATGACGCGATTGAATCCAATCGCCCTTGGAGATTCACATGAAACGAGTCCTTGGCGTGTACAGCGCACCGCACCGCCACTGGGTGGGGGATGGCTTCCCGGTGCGGTCGATGTTCTCTTACCAGACCCTTGGAAGACACCTTAGTCCGTTCCTGCTGTTCGACTACGCTGGGCCGGCCGATTTCACCCCTTCCGAGAGGCCACGCGGGGTCGGCCAGCACCCCCACCGCGGCTTCGAGACGGTTACGATCGTCTACAAGGGTGAGGTGGCACACGGCGATTCGACAGGGCGGGGCGGCGTCATTGGTCCCGGCGATGTGCAATGGATGACGGCGGGCGCTGGCATTCTGCATGAGGAATTCCATTCCCCGGCCTTCACCCAATCCGGTGGCGCGCTGGAGATGGTCCAGCTCTGGGTGAATCTGCCTGCGAGGGACAAGATGACCGAGCCCGGCTACCAGGCTATCCTCGACCGGGACATTCTGGCCGTGACGCTCCCAAATGGCGCCGGGACGGTTCGAGTGATTGCGGGCGAGTATGCCGGCCACTCAGGCCCCGCGCAAACCTTCTCGCCGATGCATGTCTGGGACCTGCGGTTGACGCAAGGCGGCAGCAACGAAATGTCTCTACCGGACGGTTGGAGCACGGCACTCGTGATCCTGCGAGGTGCGGTGCTGGTGAATGGCGATACGGTGGCCGGCGATGCGCAAATGATCGTACTGGACCGAGCAGGGCAGGACATATCGATCGAGGCCACTAGCGATACCGTCGCACTTCTCTTGAGCGGCGAGCCTATTGATGAGCCTATCGTGGGTTACGGTCCCTTCGTGATGAACAGCCAGGAAGAAATTGTCCAGGCCTATGCCGACTTCAACAGTGGTCGCTTTGGTCAGATGCAAGGATAGTTCCTGTTCTGCCGCCTCGGAGCGGCAGAACATTCTAAAGTTGGTGCCGATGCACCGTTCACCCCTCAAGGAGAAGCACGATGAGCACACCTGCGAACTTCAATGGGCAGCGCCCGGTTATCGATCCCAGCGATGCGGCCATGCTGTTGATCGACCATCAGAGCGGCTTGTTCCAAACTGTAGGCGATATGCCCATGCTGGAACTACGGGCCCGTGCCGCTGCATTGGCGAAGATGGCCACGCTTTCCAAGCTGCCGGTCATCACGACGGCTTCAGTGCCGCAAGGGCCCAATGGTCCGCTAATCCCTGAAATCCATGAAAACGCGCCGCATGCCCAGTATGTCGCCCGCAAAGGCGAGATCAATGCTTGGGACAATCCGGATTTCGTGGCAGCGGTGAAGGCGACCGGCCGCAAGACGCTGATTATCGCGGGCACCATTACGAGCGTGTGCATGGCCTTCCCCTCGATTAGCGCGGTCGCGGATGGTTACAGGGTTTTCGCGGTAGTCGATGCGTCTGGCACGTACTCGAAGATGGCCCAGGAGATCACGCTTGCCCGGGTTGTACAAGCCGGGGTGGTTCCGATGGATACCGCCGCGGTTGCTTCGGAACTGCAGAAAACCTGGCACCGGGACGATGCCATGCAGTGGGCCGAGATCTACACCAAGATCTTCCCGGCGTACCAATTGCTGATCGAGAGCTATACCAAGGCCCAGAACGTCGTGAAGGACAGCGAGGTGCTGGACTCGGCTCGCTGATCGTCCGTGCTGCCGCTGTGTGAGAGATTGTTATGTCTTTTACACAGTCGGTCGCCGATTAGCTCAAGCACCAGGCCGGCACCGGATATTTGCCCCATTACCCGTGCCGGCCTTCAACAATTCACTCGCTTTACGAGCGGGTCCTCCGCAGTCAACCCCAAGAGCACCTTTCTCGCGTGCCGGCGCCCCGCTTGATTGCAGGCGCCACGCCGATGACGACCCGCAGACTCGCGCCATGTTCGCCCCCTCGTTGGCCACACATCGGGAAGCTTCGTGAAGCGACCTTCCACGCGACCAACGACGCTCCTTCTTCCACGGACAGTATTCCATCCGATCACATCGTTCCAAATGTGGAACGCAGATATGCGCTGGCGGCGTCTATTCGACCGCTTGCGCTGAAAGCATACTTCCGGATTTTCGCGCGGAGCTCGCCCAGGCGGTGCGGCGAACCTGGGGAGTGTTCGGCACGGCGATGAAATCCTCATGGTTCGTGTTCACTTTCAGCGCCGTGCAACGTGTCACCAAAAGCAAGAATTACTTTTCATAAGGCTTTAGTCATGCTTCGATCCGTCATCTCCATCATCCTGCTTTCCAGTGCGTTTGCCAGCGGCGCCGCGGGTGCCGCGCCCACCAGCGAGGACGCCTCGTGGTTCGATCCGGTTCGTCTCGGGGTCGCATTGGGTGCGGGAGATGCGGCTTCGATTGCGCGCCTGGAGGCGCGATGGAACTTGAAGAACGACCTTTGGGCGACGAGCTCGCAGTCGGTCCGGGTTCGCCTGGGTCTCGAGGCTTCCGTGGGTGGCTGGAATCCACATGGCAGCAACAGCAGCGTGATGGGCGATATCGGCTTTACGCCCATCTTCCGGATCCAGGGCTCGGGCCGCTCAGGTGCCTTCGCGGAGATTGGCGCCGGCATGCACCTGCTGTCTCGGACGCACATCTCGGACTCCAAGGTTTTCTCGACGGCGTTCCAGTTTGGCGATCGCATTGCCGCGGGCTACCGGTTTGGCGATCCGTTCGAATCGGAACTGGCGGTGCGTTTCCAGCACTACTCCAACGCTGGCATTAAGGAGCCCAACCCCGGTATCAACTTTTACATGCTCCAGTACTCGGCGCGTTTCTAAGCGTATTGCCGTTGCCGTTGCCGTTGCCGATGCGCTCGCGTACGACGACACAACGAATGCGGAAGGCGTGGCTAACTCAGTCAGCTCCGATCTGGCGGGCTCCATTTGTCCGCGAGAACGGCCGGTTGGCCGGGCCGAGGAACGCGGGGGCCAAGCCCGACAATTGCTCCGCCGCCGCACGCAGGGCCGGCAGGATCTCCCTGACAGCCTGCTCACGGCTGACTTCACCGGACAGCAGGTTGGCGCTGATAGCCGCCACCACGTTGCGCTGCTCGTCGCGCACCGGCACTGCCAGCCCGCAGACGTGCTGGTCGAACTCTGCATCGACCCAGGCGTAGCCATCACGCGCCACCACTTCCAGTTCCGCCATCAACTTTGCCTTGCTATCCACTGTGCTGGACGTAAACGCCTTCAGGTCGGTCTGGTCGGCATAGTGACCCAGGAGTTCCGCGCTCTGAAACGCCAGGAGCGCGCGTCCCGGTGCAGTGGCGTAGGCCGGCAGGCGGCTGCCCATCCCCAGGCGCAGCGACATGATCTTCGGCGAAGGGATGCGCAATACGAATACGACCTCGTCGCCGTCGAACACGGCCAGCGCGCACGACTCCTTCATCTGCATGCAAAGATTCTCCAGCACTCGCTGGGCATGGCCCCAGAAGGGCAATGAGGTCAGGTAGGTCATGCCGAGATTGAGGATCTTCGGTGTCAGCCTGAAGCCTCTCTCCTCTGATTCCGCCGCAAAACCGAGTTCGCACAGCGTCAAAAGAATGCGCCGCACGACCGTACGGGGCAGGCCGGTAGCGGTGGAAACCGTCGCCACCGTGTGTGTTCCGCTGCGTCCCATTGCCTCGATCACGGACAGGCCGCGAGCGAAGGAGCGGATGAAGCCTTCGTTGTCAGGATTTGCCATGGGGCGTGATTGTCCACGATTTGATTTGAATTGCCCATCCGTGTGGCGGCGCGCATCTGCCTGAAATCGGTTGACACCACAACAAAAACGGCCTTAAATATCCGCCAGACGGATCATGATATCCGCTAGGCGGTCATTTTACACAAAATGACCCACTAAGGAAACGAAGGAGACAATCTTGAAACCGTGGAAATTCCTGCGGGTGGCCTTGCCGTCGCTCGCGTTGATCGTCCCCGCCATAGGCATGGCGCAGCAGCCGGCATTTCAACCCACCAAGCCGATTCGCCTGATTGCGCCCAGTTCCCCGGGCGGCATCCTCGACCTGACCAGCAGGCTGCTCGGCAAGTCCCTGGGGGAGCGGCTCAAGCGACCGGTGATTGTGGAGAACTTCCCCGGCGCGGGCGGTGTCATCGGCATCCAGGCCATGCTGCGTGCCGACCCGGACGGACACACCCTTGTCATGGGCAGCCTTGGGCCGAACGCCGCCAACTATGCGTTGCACGACAAGCTTCCCTACGCCTACGAGGACCTGGCGCCGGTCGCCCACGTGCTCTCGATGCCGGATGTCCTTGTGGTCAATCCAAGGCTGCCGGTCCACACCATTGCCGAGCTGAAAACCTATGCCGCGTCCAGGCCGAATGGGCTGTCGATGGCGGTCTCCACCAGCGGTTCCTCCGGTCACTTGGCCGGTGACCTGCTCAAGCAGCGCGCAGGGATTGCAGCCGTAGACGTGGTTTACCGCGGCGCTTCGCCTGCGCTGAATGACCTGGTGGCCGGGCAGGTTGACTTCATGGTGGACAACCTCGTTACGGCCTTGCCGCTGATTCGCGCCGGCAAGCTGCGTGCGCTCGCCGTGACCACCAGGGAGCGCAGCGCCGAGTTGCCGGACACGCCCACGGTGATGGAGTCTGGCTACAAGGACTTCGATGTGTCGGTCTGGCTGGGATTGTTCGTTTCGTCGAAGACGCCGCCCGCGATCGTCCAGGCGCTGAATGCCGAAGTGAACAAGGCGCTGGCCGACCCTGGGCTTCGCCAGAGGCTGGCCGAACAGGGCGGCAAGGCTGCCGGGGGCACCACGCAGGAGTTCGCTGCCTTCGTGCGGGCCGAAAAACTGCGCTGGGCGCAAGTGATCAAAGCCGGAAACATCAAACCGGAATAAGGGCGCCGTGGCATCGCGCCAGCGAGCCGCGGTCCCGACCCTGTTTCAGGCTCACTTATCAATCCATAGGAGAACACCATGAAAGACAAAGTCATCGTTGTAACCGGCGCAGGGAACGGCATCGGACGCGCCATCGCGACGCTGCTCGGCGCTCAGGGCGCAAAGGTCGTCGTCAACGACCTGGGCTCCAGCGGGAGTGGCGACGGCAGCGACAGCGGTCCCGCCAGCCGCGTGGCAAATGAGATTTGCGCCGCCGGCGGCACGGCGGTGCCGGATACCCACTCCGTGGCCACAGTCGACAGCGCCGAAGCGATCGTGCGCACGGCGATTGACAGCTTCGGCCGTATCGACGGCGTGATCAACAACGCGGGAATCCTGCGCGATCGCATCTTCCACAAGATGTCTAAGGACGAATGGCAGGGCGTACTCGACGTGCACCTGAACGGCGCCTACTACGTCAGCCGCGCCGCCGCACCGTTTTTCAAGGAGCAGCAAAGCGGCGTCTTCGTGCATATGACTTCGACCGCCGGCCTGATTGGCAACTTCGGCCAGGCCAACTACGCGGCGGCCAAGCTCGGCATTGTTGCCCTGTCAAAGTCGATTGCGCTGGACATGGCGCGCTTCAATGTGCGCTCCAATTGCATCGCGCCGTTCGCCTGGAGCCGGCTGATCGGCACGCTGCCCAGCGAGACCGAAGCGGAGAAGAAGCGCCTGGCACGCATGCAGTCCATGACGCCGGAGCAGGTGGCGCCGGTGGCCGTCTTCCTGTCGAGCGACGCGGCACGCGATGTCAATGGCCAGGTGCTGGCCGTGCGCGGCAATGAGCTGATCGTGATGAGCCAGCCTCGGCCGGTGGCATCGGTCCACCGCGCCGAGGGGTGGACGCTCGAGAGCCTGGCGGAACATGCAGTGCCGGCGATCCAGCGTGCTTTCACGCCGCTGGAACGCTCGCCCGAAGTCTTTAGCTGGGACCCGATCTGAGGCGCGCATTATGGCCATCGATTATCGCAAGCTCAAGCAATGGGACTTCTTCGAGCAGGTCTCTCCCTATGTAGAGAATGACTGCATCCGCTATGCGCTCAGCCTCGGCATTGCCAGCGATCCGCTTGACGAGGGTGACCTGAGGTACGTCCATGAGGAAGGCATGCATGTCGTGCCGACTTTCCTGGCTACCGTCGGGGCGCCTGGTGCGTGGGCGTCCAACCCGCGTACTGGCATCGACTGGATGCAGATCCTGCACGGCGAGCACCGCATGCGTTTCCACGGCACAATGCCCGCGGCCGCTACGGTGCGGAGCAAGACCCGCGTAAGCCGCGTCGTGGACAAAGGCGCCGGGAAGGGTGCGCTGGTGGTGACCGAGCGCAGCATTATCAATCAGGTTAGCGGTGAACTGCTGGCCACCGTCGAGCATGTCTCGTTCTGCCGCGCGGATGGTGGCTTCGCCACCGCCGACAAGCCGGGCGATGCGCCGCTTGACGCGCTGCCCGCCACACCGCAAGGGGAGCCCGACATGGTCATGGAGATGCCGACCCTTCCGAACGCGGCACTGTTGTACCGGCTGAACGGCGACCGCAATCCGATCCACGCGCTGCCCGTCGCCGCGCACAAGGCTGGTTTCGACCGTCCGATCCTGCATGGTTTGTGCACGTATGGCATGGCGGCCCGCGCGATCCTGAAACACGCTTGCGGCGGCGTGCCCGCACGGCTGGGCAGCCTAGCCGCGCGGTTTTCCTCGCCGGTCGTGCCCGGCGAGACACTACGCGCGGAGATGTGGCGAATCGAGGATCAGGTGCGCTTCCGCGTGCTGGCTGTGGAACGGAATGTCGTGGTGCTCAGTAACGGCGTTGCCGACATCCGCCATGCGTAAGCCAACTCCAAAAGAATCCACTATGTCTCTTATCGAACTTCACGCACAGCTGACACCAGAACGTGTTGCTTACCGGATGGTGCCGTCAGGCCAGGCAGTCACCTGGTGCGAGCTGGAATTGCGTTCCCGCAAGTGCGCCGCCGCACTGCTCGCCGCAGGGCATCGTGTCGGCGACGGCATCGCCGTGCTGCTGGAGAACCACGTCCGCTACTTTGAAATCCTCTGGGCGGCCCATCGTATCGGCCTGTACTACACCACGATCAGCCGTCACCTGAAGGCCGACGAGGTGCGCTATATCGTCACCGACTGCGAAGCAAAGACGCTGTTCTGCTCCACGGAAACGCTGGGCGATCTCGCGCCCGGCGCGATCGAAGCGATGTCGCTGAACCGGGTGCTGGTCGACGGCAGCCGCGCGGGCTTCTCGAACTACGAGGCATGGCTGGCGCAGATCCCCGACGACGTGCAGTTGCCACAGACAATGGAAGGCACCGATTTTTCATACTCGTCGGGCACCACCGGCATGCCCAAGGGCATCAAGCGGCCGCTTGCGGGCGCCAACGGTTTCTTCAATGCGAGTGCGGATCCTCGAACACGATGGAAGGACTTCGACAGCAGTTCGGTCTACCTCTCCACGGCACCGTTCTATCACACCGCACCCGTGCGCTGGAACATGGCAGCCATGCGCGCGGGCGGCACATGCGTGCTCATGGAGAAGTTCGATCCGCTGAGCGCGCTCGATGCGATCCAGGGCTACGGGGTCACGCACGCCCAGTGGGTGCCAACCATGTTCGTCCGGTTGTTGCGCCTGGACGCTTCGGAGCGCGCGCGCTTCGACCTCTCCAGCCTGCGATTCGCGATCCACGCGGCGGCGCCCTGCCCGGTGTCGGTCAAAGAGCAGATGATCGATTGGTGGGGGCCGATCCTGTACGAGTATTACAGCGGCACGGAACTGGTTGGCCGGACCTCGCTGAGTTCCGGGGAATGGCTGGCGCACAAGGGCTCGGTGGGCAAGCCGGAGTTTGGCCAGGTGCATATCGTGGATGAGGCGGGTCGCGAGTTGCCGCAGGGCGGGACCGGCGTCGTCTACTTCTCCGGAGGGAGCGCCTTCACCTATCACAACGACCCCGAGAAGACCCGGCAAGCCTACAACAAGCGAGGCTGGGCGACCTACGGCGATGTGGGTCACCTTGACGCCGACGGCTTCCTCTACCTGACCGACCGGCTCGCCAACACGATCGTCTCCGGCGGCGTGAACATCTATCCGCAGGAATCCGAGAACGTCCTGATGACGCACGGCGCCGTCGCCGACGTAGCGGTGGTGGGCGTGCCGAACGAGGAATTCGGCGAAGAGGTCAAGGCGGTTGTGCAACTGTATGAGCACGGCCTTGCCAGCGAAGCGCTGGCACAGGAACTGATTTCGCTGTGCCGCAGCCGCATCTCCGCCATCAAGTGCCCACGCTCGGTCGATTTCGTCCAGGCGCTGCCGCGGACCGAGACCGGCAAGCTGCTCAAGCGCGCCGTCAAAGCCGGCTACTGGCCGACCGATAACCGCATCGCTCATTGATGGGGCCACGCAAATGACAAGACACGAAGCTACCTACTACGCGCGGCGCACGATGTTCACGCCTGACCATGAGCTTTACCGGTCGAGCGTCGCACGCTTCATCGCGGACAAGATCGAGCCTTTCCATGCAATGTGGGAGCAGGAGGGCCTCGTTCCACGTGATCTCTGGCGCGCGGCAGGCGAAGCCGGGCTCCTGCTCCCCGGCATTCCCGAGACCTACGGCGGCGGTGGCGGCGACTTCCTGCACAGCGCCATTGTCGTGGAGGAGATTGCCCGCGCACTGGTGACCGGCGTGACCGGCTTCACCACGCATTCGGAGAATGTCGCGCCCTATCTGCTGGACTTCGGCACGGAGGCGCAAAAGGCAGCTTTCCTGCCGAAGATGGCCAGCGGGGAAGTGGTGGGCTCGCTCGCCATGACGGAACCCGGCGCGGGCAGCGACCTGAAGGCGATCCGCACCAGCGCGGTCAAGGTTGACGGCGGCTACTGCCTCAACGGCCAGAAGACGTTCATTACCAACGGCTATCACGCCGACCGCGTGCTCGTCTTCGCCAAGACCGATCCGGCGGCAGGCGCGCGCGGGATCAGCCTGTTCTGGGTGGATGCCAAGGCGCAGGGCTTCACCCGCGGGCGCCTGCTGGACAAGGTCGGCCAAAAGGCACAGGACACCGCCGAGCTATTCTTTGGCGATGTCTTCGTGCCGGAGGATATGCTGGTTGGCGAGCTCAATGCGGGCTTTGGCTACGCAATGAGCGGTCTAGTGCGCGAGCGCCTGCTGATCGCGCTGCGCTGCGCCACTGCGCTGGAAGTCGCGCTCGAATGGACGCTGAACCACGTCAAGCAGCGCCGTGCTTTCGACAAGGCACTTATCGACAATCAGTTCATTCGCTTCAAGCTTGCCGAGATCAAGACGCACTCGTGCGCTACGCGCGCCTTTGTCGACAGTTGCCTTGCGCAGTATCTCGACGGAACGCTGACGGTGGATGGCGCTGCCATGGCCAAGTTCTGGGCCAGCGAGGCGACCCGTGCCATCGACGATCTGATGCAGTTCTTCGGCGGATACGGATACATGCGCGAGTACCCTATCGCGCGCGCCTATACGGACGTGCGCCCCAACCGCATCTACGGCGGCTCCTCCGAAATCATGCGCGAAGTCATTGCGCGTGCCCTCTGAACGATTCACCGGATCTACCCATGACGCAAAACCTGTCTCGCTCCGTCGCCATTGTCGGCGCGGCGGAATCCGACCTGGGCAAGGTTCCAGGCAAGACGGCCCTCGAACTGCAGGCACAGGCCGCGCATCGGGCCCTGAAGGACGCAGGCCTTACGCTGCGCGATGTCGACGGCGTGTTTGCGCATACCGATGACCGCTTCTCCAGCCTGCAATTGTCGGAGTATCTCGGTGTGCGCCCGGGCTATGTGGACTCGACCAATGTCGGCGGCATGTCCAACATCATGCATATCCGCCACGCCATGGCTGCCATCGCGGCGGGCATGTGCACGGTGGCACTGGTCACATACGGCAGCACACAGCTCTCGGACGGTTCGCGCAAGAGCGGCGCCGTGGCGGCCGATAGCGCGGCCTCGCCAAGGGGCCAGTTCATTACGCCCTATGGCCAGTTGAGCCCCATCGGCTACTACGCCATGATCGCGCAGCTTCACATGCATCGCTACGGCACCACGCCGCGCGACCTCGCCGAAGTCGCCGTCGCGGCACGCGAGTGGGGGCAGCTCAACCCGAAGGCATATCGCCGTGAGCCTACCAGCCTCGAAGAGGTGATGGCCTCGCCGGTCATGGCCGCACCGCTGCGCCAGCGGGATTGCTGCCTCGTTACCGACGGCGGTGGGGCGCTGGTGATTACCTCAGCCTCGCGCGCACGCGACCTGCCAGGCAAGCCGGTCTATGTGATGGGCATCGCCGAATCCCATTCGCATCACTACACGCCCTTCAACACGGCTGACTGGCTCGACACCGGCGTCGCCGAAACGGCGGATGCAGCGTTTCGCATGGCCGGCGTTACGCGTAGCGACATCGATGTGGTGCAGATCTATGACCACTTCACCATCGGCGTGATTCAGTCGCTGGAGGAACTCGGATTCTGCAAGCGCGGGGAGGGCGGCAGTTTCGTGGCCGACGGCGCGCTGGCACCGGGAGGGCGCTTCCCGATCAACACGTCAGGGGGCGGGTTGTCGTATGGACACCCTGGCATGTTCGGGATATTTGTCGTGATCGAAGCCGTGCGCCAGCTACGTGGCGAATGCGGCGAACGGCAACTGCCCAAAGCGGAACTGGCGCTGTGCCACGCGCCCGGCCTGGTCTTCTCCTGCAATACCACCATGATTCTCGGAGTCTAAGCATGAGCGAAGCACAACGTCCCCTGCCACAGCCGACAGACATGACTCAAGGGTACTGGAACGCGGCCAATGAAGAGCGCCTGGTGGTGCAATGCTGCCAGTCCTGTGGGCATCGTCAGTTTCCCCCCCGGCCGTTTTGCCTGCAGTGCGAGTCGGAGCAGGTTGATTGGGAAGAGGTGTCGGGCAATGGTTCCATCTATACCTTCACCATCAATCACCGCGCGCCGAATGCCTTCATGAAGGCGCGATTGCCCTATGCCGTGGCGATCGTCGAACTGGATGAGGGTGTGCGGCTGATGGCGAACATTCTGAACGCCGATCCCGCGGAAATTGGCATCGGCAAGCGAGTGAAAGTGGTCTTCGAGAAGGTGTCGGAAGACATGAAGCTGCCGCAGTTCGAACTGGTCCGATAAATGACTCATGCCGGAAGCCTGAGGGATCGTGCGTCCCTCGGGAAACCGTTCAGCTTACGGCCCCGTTGCCAATTTGAACCATGCGTTGCCGCGCAGGTGCGATCGACACATGCAACCCACATCAAGCCAATATGTCCCGCATATCCCTCATGTCAATGTCTGATTCCCATCGCAACCGTATCGGGCTGGCGGCTGTGGTCGCGCTGGCGGCCGCACTGCTCGTCCCGCAGGCGAGCCGGGCCGACGAAGCCGCGAGTTATCCCCAGAAGCCGATTCGCATGATCGTGCCGTTCCCGGCTGGCGGTGGTTCGGATACCGTGGCACGCCTGATTGGCCATCAACTGACGGCGATGTGGGGTCAGCCGGTTGTGGTCGAGAACAAGCCCGGGGCCAGTGGCACGCTTGGCTTTACGGCCGCGGCAAAGGCGGGGCGTGACGGCTACACCTTGCTATTGGGCGCCACGCCCCTTGTTCAACTGCAGTCCGTTTACAAGAGCCTGCCATATGACACGTTCCGGGACTTCAGCCCGGTGGCGCGGGTGGCGCTTTCTGCTGACGTATTTGCTGTACCCGCCACGACAGGTATCAACAGCGCGCGGGAATTCATCGCTGCCGCGCGTGCCAACCCCGGGAAACTCAGCTACGGGTCCTATGGCAACGGGACATCTTCGCATATGCATGGCGAACTGCTGCGGATGCAGGGCGGGGTCGACCTGACCCACGTCGCTTACAAAGGTGGTATGCCTGCGATGCAGGATTTGTTGGGCGGGCAGGTCGGCGCTGCGTTTGTCGATGTGGCCAGCAGCCGCTCCAGCCTGGTATCCCCCAAGATCAAGGTACTGGCCGTGACGGGTGAGCGCAGATTGCAGCTGCTTCCCGATGTGCCTACGTTCACGGAGCTCGGCTTCCGCGACTTCGAGCCAAACGGCTGGTACGGCTTGTTCGTTCCCGCCGGGACCCCAAAGGCGGTCGTTGAGAAGCTCACTTCGGCGGTGATGAGCATTCTGAGCAAGCCTGAGACGTTGGCAATTACTCGTGGGCAAGGACTCGAGCCCGGCGCGCTCGCCCCGGACGAGTTCGCGAAGCTCATGCGACGCGATGCGCAGATCTGGAACCGGATTGCTACGAGCGCGCGGATTACTTTGGACTAAGCGACAGGCCTGGCGAGCGTCACTCTGGGCTGGTGAGGCGTACGGTAGTGGATGCGGCCATCGTGGATGGCTCCGCGCATATGTTGCAGCTGCTGCTTTCCACAACGAGGAAGGGCTACATTGATGGGGCCCCCCCTCGCAATATCCACGACAGTTCGCACTTCTATTCAACCTACCGGTGCGCTGATGGCAACTTCATTACTGTCGGGTCCATCGAGCCTCGGTTCTACGCGCTGTTGCTTGAGAAACTTGGCCTGAGCGAGGACGCGCGCTGCGCCTGTCAGTGGGACCGCGACGCCTGGCCCGATGTGCATCAGCATTTCGCGGAGCGGTTCGTCTCCAGAGGGCGCTTGGCCCTGACACTGAAATCCAGTTCGACGTATACCAGGCGCGCAGCGGGGGATGACTGGCTCAGACCGGACGATCGCCGATGACGGTGGCCCGCATCATATGCCGGACCGCCGGGAAATAGTCCTGTATGGCGTAGTGCTGGGTGGAGCGGTTATCCCAGAAGGCAATCGTGTTGCTCTGCCACTTCAGCCGCACCTGGTACTCGGGCGCGGCGGCCTGGCGGAAGAGGTACTGCAGCAGGTCCATTTCGGCCTGCCGGAAGTCGGAGCCGATGCGGTACGGCTGTTCCTTGGAAAAATTGGCGAGATGTGTCGTGAATCCTTCATTGACGAACAGGACCTTTTCGCCGGTTTCCGGATGCGTGCGTACCACGGGGTGGACAGTCGGCGGGTACTTCTTGCGCATGATCTCGTACCGCTCATCCGAAAGGCTCTGGCCAAAGGTGGGCATTGCATCGTGCACGGCCTGGAGCCGGGCGATGCGCGCTTTCACGTCTTCCGGCAGGTTGGCGTAGGCCGCCGCCATATTGACCCAGATGGTGTCGCCGCCCACCTCGGGCGTCTCCACGCAACGCAGCATCGATCCCATCGATGGGACCTCGCGCCACGATACATCGGAGTGGTACAGGTTCTCACGGCCGCGCTGCTCGCCGTCGCGGCCAAACACCACCAGCTCCGGGTGGTCCGGATGGTGGCCGATCATGGGATGGATTTCCAGTTCCCCGAAGCGCCGCGCCACGGCAACGTGCTGCGCTGGCGAGAGATCCTGGTCGCGGAAGAACAGGACCTTGAACTTCACCAGTGCGCGGCGCAGGGCTAAGTAAGTTGCATCGTCTAGCCGATTGCGCAGGTCGACGTCGCCGATCTCGGCGCCGATGGTCGGTGTTGTGCGCTTGACAGTGAAGGGCCAGTTCTCAGTGTCCGTCGCCTTCGTTGCAGCTGGCTGGGATTCAGGTGAGTTGGGTGCGGCAACATGGGTAACAGCAGTAACAGCGGATTGCATCTCGTGTCTCCTCTTTCTTGGGGCTGGCATCAGGCGCCACCGGGTCGGATTTGCGGCGGTTGCGCCGGCCGTTGAGTCCAGGCGGAGGCTCGGTGTAATAGGCACAGCCGGTCGAACCCGCGCAAACGACGATGTCGTCAAACATCGCCGCCGCCAGCTGCGCATTACCGTTTGCTGCCTTGTTGCTCAACGTGTCTCCATGACGGACGGTTTGTTTAGCGATACTTGAATCTTACTGGTTGAACATGATCACGGAACGCGCCAGTTCACCGCGGCGCAGCTCGTCGAACGCCTCGTTGATATTTGCCAGCTGCATGCGGCGCGAGATCAGTTCGTCCAGCTTGAGCTTGCCGGCCATATAGGCGTCGACCAGGCGCGGCATGTCCACCGGAAAGCGGTTGGAGCCCATCACCGAGCCCTGGATACGCTTTTCCGAGAGGAGCTCGCTGCCCTTGATCTCAATCTTCACGCCCGGTGGGAGCATGCCGATTACGATGGCGGTTCCGCCGCGGCGCAGCATGGCAAAGGCCTGCTCGGCGGTTTGCTTCAGGCCAATGGCCTCGAAGGCATAGTGCACGCCGCCGCGGGTCAGGGAGCGCACCGCCTCTACGGCGTCGGCGCTGCTGGCCTCAATCACATCGGTGGCGCCGAACTGGCGCGCCAGCTCCAGCTTGGCGGGTACCCGGTCGATCGCGATGATGCGCCCGGCGCCAGCCAGCGCCGCGCCATTGATGGTAGCCAGACCGATGCCGCCGCAGCCGATCACTGCCACGGTCTCGCCCGGGCGCACCTTGGCGGTATGGATGGCCGCACCCGCGCCGGTCATGACGGCGCAGCCGATCAGGGCCGCACGGTCCAGCGGCATGTCGCGCCGGATGGCCACCAGCGCGTGCTCATGGACCAGCATCTGTTCGGCAAAAGCAGACAGATTGACGAACTGGCTCATTGCAGCGCCCTGGGGAGCGCGCAGGCGCGGCTCTTCATCCTCGCGCCGGCGCGTGTCCGGCTCCACGCATAGCGACAGCCGCCCGCTCAGGCAGTGCTCGCAGTGGCCGCAATAGGCCGACAGGCAGGTGATGACGTGATCGCCAGGCTTGACCGTGCGCACATCGGAGCCCACTTGCTCGACCACACCGGCAGCCTCATGCCCCAGCACCACCGGCATGGGGTAAGGATAGGTGCCATCGACGAAATGCAGGTCGGAATGGCACACGCCCACCGCTGCGGTGCGCACCAGCACTTCGCGCGGGCCGGGCTTGGCGATGGTGACGTCCTCGATCACCAGCGGCGTTTTGGGTGCGTGCAGGACTGCGGCTTTCATATCTCTCTCCATTTCGAGGCCGTCACCGGAATCGTCTTGCAACGACCTCTGTTGCGCTTGGCCCCGTCCGGCCTGCCTTTGACCGGCTAGCGTGGATGTGGCCCTTTCGTATGTTCGGTAGATCAGGGTGGCGATTGCCTTCCTGGCCCTCTATTTCAGTGGCACACGCACCGGCCCGCCGATGCTGTTGAACAGCATGTCTCCGTTGGGGAAGAACTGGATCAGTGCGTAAGCACCGTTGCCGAGGTTGTCCTGCCCAAAGATGGTGCGGTGAACGGTCTTGCCCGTTGCCCAGTCCATGCCGGTCACTTCCCAGCCGTCCTTCTTTGTGTAGCCGTTGGCGAACACGATGCCGGACGGGCCACTCACGGTGGGCACCATGCTGGTGGATACGACATCATTGCGCTTCCAGACTGAGCGCCATGCATGCTTCTTCGGGTCCCATTCGAAGCGCTCGGCGCCGCGTGCCGGCTCCAGCACGGGGCCGCCGGCCACGACGTCCACCAGCCTGTCTTCCACGCCCTTGTCGCGGATATTGTTGACCACGAACGCGCCGTAGCCGCGTGCGACCACCGACTGTTCGCTCTGGATGAACTCAGGCAGCGGATATAGTCCACAGGTCACCGGAATCTGCCCGGCGACGCGATCGGATGTTGCGCCTGCCTGCCGTTTCCATCCGGCCGGAATCTGGTCACGCCAAAAAGCCACCAGCTTCATGTGGTCGGCGCCATCGGTGATCACAACCAGCTTGTCCGGATCGTCACCGAAGCCCATCAGCGTCGGCGTTGACCCCGTGCCGGTACCGAACTTGACGCTAGGCGGCTGCCGGTCGCTGATGTCGTACGGCGCGGACCAGGCGCCATCAGCCTCGTCTTCGGAGAGCCTGGACCCTGTCCACACGAGCTTGCGCATGAGCTTGTCGGACGCGACGTAGATGCCGTTCTTGTCGTCGATCGCAACAGCATTGGTGACGTACTCATCGTCATGGAGCCGGACCATGCCCAGGACCTTCTTCAGGCTGCGATCGACAATCCGTATGGAGCGCTGGGAGCCGACCACCAGATTGCCGTCATAGGTCATGTTCAGGTAGACACTATGTTCGCCTTTGCCGAGATCCTTCGCGAAATCAACCGTGTTGATAATCTTGATGCCCTTGGCGGGATCATTCTGGTCAACCAGGGCGAACGCCGTGATTGCAGCGAGGTTGGTGGAATAGAGGACACCATCGCTGCCGGCCACGGTATAAACGTTGGCGAAGATACGGCGCTGGTTCAGCCCGAGGTCCTGCTTGACAGCCTTCTCCACCTGTGCGACGTCGGTGAACCGCTGCGCGAGTACCTGGTCGAGTTGTCCGTCGGGCAGCACCTTGGCGCCCGGCAGCTTGATCCGCGCGACCTCGCGCCAGCCATTGCCGGAGGTCTCCATATAGGCCACGTCTCCGCTCGAGGCGGCCCACATATAGTTCGGCGACGTTGTGGCGAGCGTCATGATGTTGATCGGGCCAGACGAAACCCGCGGCATCTTGCGCAGGTCGACGTGGAACGTGCCACGCGGCACGGCATAAGGAAAGAGGTCGGACTGGGCAGGATCGAAATGGGTAACGGCGTACTTCTCAGCGGAGAGGTACGGGTTACGGGCCGGCCGGCTGTCGGCGGTGGCATGCGCGGCAAGGCTGATGGCTACGCTGGTTGTGGCTGCCGTCATCAGCAATGGCCGGATGTATCTTTTTGAGATTTTCATAGGATGAAAAACGTTTGTACTTCAATCTGCGGTGCTGGCAGGATTCGTGCGCATTGATCAGGCCTCGCCGTTACTGCGCGCAACCCATCACTGACTTGTATTCCAGGTATTCGGCCAACCCATAGACACCATGCTCGCGGCCGTTGCCGGAAGTCTTATAGCCGCCAAATGGCACGTTGAGGTCCATGCCGGCGCCGTTGATCTGGACCATGCCGGCCTGCAGGCTGGCCGCCACCCGCTGGGCGCGTGCCAGGTCGGCAGACCAGACATTGGCCGCCAGCCCGTAATCGCTGTCATTGGCGATGGCGATGGCCTCCTCCTCGGTGTCGTAGACGATCATCGCAAGGACCGGTCCGAAGATCTCTTCGCGCGCTATCTTCATATCGTTGCGCACATCCGCGAACACGGTGGGACGTACGTAGTAGCCATGGGTTAGCCCTTCAGGGCGCCCCGGACCGCCTGCCACAACCCGGGCACCCTCTTCGATGCCGACGCCGATCATGCGTTGCACCTTCTCAAACTGCGCGCGGTTCGCGACAGGGCCGAGTTTGCTCGACGCCAGCGACGGATCGCCTACGGTCAGTGCGGTGGCGGTGGCCGTAGCGATGGCTACCGCCTGCTCATACAGCGGTCGCGGCACCAGCATCCGTGTGGGCGCGGCACACGTCTGGCCTGAATTGAACATGCAACTGAGCACGCCATTCGAAACGGCCTTTTGCAGATCCGCGTCGTCAAGGATCACGTTGGGCGACTTCCCGCCCAGCTCCTGCGTGACCCGCTTGACGGTCGGAGCAGCGGTAATGGCAACATCCACACCGGCACGCGTGGAGCCTGTGATCGACACCATGTCGACGCCGGGATGGCGGGACAGCGAGGCACCCACGGTTTTTCCCTCGCCATAGAGCATGTTGAATACGCCCGCCGGTACGCCGGCCTCATGCACGATCTCGGCGAAGATACGCGCGTCCAGCGGCGAAAGCTCGGATGGCTTGAGTACCACGGTGCAGCCCGCCGCGAGCGCGGCCCCGACCTTGCTGGCGATCACGCCGACCGGCCAGTTCCACGGCGTAATCAGCGCCGCCACGCCGATGGGCTCACGCTGTACCCGCGTGGTGCCGCGTGTCGTGACAAATTCTGTTTCCTGCAGGGCGGCGATGGCCGCCTGGATCTGCCCGAGCCCCAACCCGGCCTGGCGTGTCTTGGCGAACCACAGCGGCGCACCCATCTCGGCGCTGATTGCCTCGCCAATCGCGTCCATGCGTGCGCGGTATAGCTCGGCAATACGGGAGAGCAGGGCGAGGCGTTCCTCGCGGCTCGAACGCGACCATGCCGGGAGCGCCACCCGCGCAGCGCGCACCGCGCGCTCAACGTCATCGCTGTGTCCCATGGCCAACGTGCCGATAATGGCTTCCGTCGCAGGATTGACGATGTCGGCGACGGTGCCACCGGGCGCGGGCTCGACCCATTGGCCGCCAATGTAGAAGGTATTGAGATGATGCACGGCTACAGTCTCCGGAAACATGAATTGCCGGCCATTCGAAAGCCGGACGTAGGTGATGCGGAGCACCGCCTTGGCGGCGCGGATGTTGATCGCAAGCACTTGATTCAAGGCAGCCGCCGGTCGCGTGACGCCATTAAGGCGTCCGCGCTCGGCAGCACGATGCAACTAGAATCAGATGAGGAGCTGGCGCGCGTCGAATCGAAACTTGATGGCGCCGAGGGGAAGCGGCCGGCGGCTGGCTTACGCCACCCCGCGCCCTTGCTGCTCCCAATAGGGCTTGCGCAGGTCGTTCTTGAGAATTTTTCCCACGCTGGAAAGCGGAAGCGCTTCCCGGAATTCCACGCTGCGTGGGCATTTGTAGCCGGCTATGCGTTCACGGCAGTGCGCCTGGATGTCTTCCGCAGTTGCGCTCGCGCCTGGCTTGAGAACGATCACGGCGTGCACCGACTCGCCCCATTTTTCGCTGGGCACGCCAATTACCGCGCACTGCCCGACAGCCGGCTGGCTGGCGATGGCATTTTCCACTTCAGCGGAGTAGATGTTCTCGCCGCCGCTGACGATCATGTCCTTGATGCGGTCCACCACATAGATGAGCCCTTCCTCGTCCATGTAGCCACCGTCACCCGTATGCATCCAGCCGCCGCGCACTGCCTGCGCCGTGGCCTCGGGCTGGTTCCAGTAGCCCAGCATGACATTGCCGCCGCGCACGGCGATTTCGCCGACGGTGCCGCGCGGTACCTCCCGGTCGAACTCGTCGACGATCTTGACCTCAACGCACAGATGCGGCCTGCCCGCCGCACGCATCTTGCCGCTCACGAAAGCTCCTTCGGTGTGATACTCAGGTCCGAGCACGGTTGCGAGCGGAGCTAGCTCGGTCATGCCGTAACCTTGGGCGAACTCCGCCTCTGGGAAAGTCTGCTGCGCTTGCCGCAGCAAGGTCTGGGAGATGGGTGACGCGCCGTAGCCGATCAGCTTCAGTGAGGACATGTCCAACCGGGCGGCTTCGCCAGGATGTTGCTTGAGCCAGTCCAGCAGCATCTGGAGCATGGTCGGGGCCAGCGTGATCTGTGTTACGCGATCGCGCGAAATGGCTTCCAGCGTGGCCTGCGGGGTGAACGCCGGAATCACCACGTGGGTGCCTCCACTGAGGAATAGTGCGCATACCGCGGCGAAATTGGCCAGGTGGAACATCGGCATGGCATGCAGGAAGGCCGCATCCGCGCCACAGCGGCCAGTCATCAACTGTGCCATTGCCGAGATGCCAAGATTGTTGTGGCTTAGCATGACGCCCTTGGGAAAACCCGTGGTGCCGCCTGTATAGAAGATGCCGGCCAGGTCGTCGCCGTGTCTCCAGGCATCTTCGATGGGCTCGGCAGCCCCGATGAGTTGCTCGTAGCTGAGCATGCCTGCGGGCGTCTCGTCGTCACCGGTGTAGATAAGATGCCGTACTGTTCCCGCCTCATTGGCAAGCTTAGTTCCGAGTGCCTTGAACGTATCGTCGACAATCAGGATCAGGCTGGCGGAGTCATTCAGCGCGTACAGGATCTCAGCGGAACTCCAGCGGATATTGACGGGGTTGAGAACGCCTCCGGCCCACGGCACGGCCATGTCGTATTCGAGATAGCGCGCCGAATTGATCGACAGCATTGCCACGCGCTCGCCGTCCTTTACGCCGAGCCCTCTCAATGCACCCGCGAGTCTTGCGACGCGATCGGAGAGTTGTGCAAAAGTCAGGGCCTTGCCCTGAAAGTGAACTGCAACGTCGTTCGGTCGCTGTTGTGCCGAACGGTGCAGGCCTTGCGTCATATACATGCTTGTCTCCGTTGCCCCGGCGCTTGCTGCGGCATCACGCAGCCGACCGGAGTCTTGACGTTATCGATACGATACGCGGAGGCGCTAGTAGCGGCCTCGCGGATGCAAAAGAGTATGTCGTAGGCACCACCGGCTGAACCACCCCAAATCGGGGGGTGACCGATCTACGCCGCACCATGCAGGATGCCTTCGCGTGCCGCTGACCGTGGTGCGCCCAATGAGGCGCCAGCATACCGGGCAGCTGCCGCTGCTCCGGCTTTCGCGATGAAGGCTGCCGCCACGCATGGTGGAAACCCCCCAAGGCTTCCTTCCACGGTGCTCGGACAATCCATATTAAAGCGTGGTGGCATGAGATGCCCACTCCTAAAGGAGTGCTTCGGAGGGGGGCACGAGAGCGGAACCAGGGGGCGGCGGCAGCGGACCCGTTCCTCTTCACCTTGCGCACGCAATTAGCGCAGCGGGCATCAGTGCTGTGCCGGCGCGTCAGACGAGAATGCCAGAGACATAACCCGTATGGAACCATCACCGTCCCCCGTTGCCGTCAAGCATGCTACGCCCCGCCTCGGCAGGCGCACCATCCCGCGCAATCGCCTGATCACGCGTCTCGTGCAGGAGCAGCACCGAAAGCTGGCGCTTATCACCGGGAGCGCGGGATTCGGCAAGACCATGCTGATGGCGCAGTGGCGCCGGGAACTCGTCAAGTCGGGTGCGGACGTGGTGTGGCTGTCGCTTGCTCTCGATGACAACGCGCTGCCCCGGTTCTGTGCTACCTTGCACGCCGCGTTGCAACGGGCAGGCCTGTTGCCCGATGGGGATCAGGCAATGCCCGGCGCGTCGGAGCGTGCCCCTCATGACGTGGCGCGGATCCTTGTCAACGCATTGGCGCGCAGCCAGAGGGAGTTGTACCTGCTGATCGACGATGTGCATCACATCACGGACGCCGCCACCATCGCCCTGATGCAGGCATTGGTCGATGCCACTTTGCCCAGCCTGCATCTGACGCTGGCTTCCCGCGCCGCGTCTCCGTTGCTGCTCGGGCGGCTGCGCGCTATGGGCGAGTTGACAGAGGTTCGCAGCGCGGAGCTTTTGTTCGATTTCCAGGATGCGCTTTCCTTCCTGAGGGTCCACCTGGATCCGAAGGTCGATCTCGATACCGCCAAGCGCATTCATGACCTGACCGACGGCTGGGCCATCGGCTTGCAACTGGTATCGATCTCGCTAAAGGCAAGTCCCCGCGCTCGCTGGCGGCCGCGTTCGCTGGGCCCAAAGAGCGTAGATCTCGCGGCTTATTTGTCCGAGGACGTGATTGCGGATTTGCCGCCAGATCTGTTCGCCTTCCTGCTGCGTGTCTCGGTGCTGCGCCGCTTCAGTCCGGAGGTGGCGGCATATGTCACCGAGTTTGCGCGGGCGGCCGAGATGATCGCGGCAATCGATGCGCGTAATCTCTTCCTGCTGCCGGTGGACACGAAGGACCAGTATCACTGGTACCGGTTCCACCCATTGTTCGCGGAGTACCTGAGCAAGCGCCTGGAGCAGGATGGGGTGAACGTGCGCGGTCTGCACTGCCGCGCGGCCCAATGGTTTGCGCAGCATGGTGCGCTGGCGGAGGCCATGCACCATGCGTTATTGGGTGACGCCTTCGAGCCGGTGGTGCAACTGCTGGAGGGCTCCACGCCGCCATTGAGCAGCATCATCCAGCTCGGCGCCTTCCTGCGTTGGGTGGATCGCGTGCCGCCAGAACGGCTCTCGCACCATCCCCGTCTCGCAATGCTGGCCGCCTGGGCCTGTGTCATGACCGGTCGTGCGTCCAAGGCAGGGAAGTGGATCGCTGCGTTTGAATCGGCCGGGGCTGCAACGGAGGATCCGCCGCAAATCGGCTTGCTGAAGGCCATGCTCGCTGTGCAGCATGACGACGTGGAAGGTGCGCATATCCTCCTGCGCTCGCTCGAGGAGACGCGACTCGGCCATCCCTTGGCGCAGCATTTGCGTGTTGCCCTGACCATCCGCTGCTTGAGCGCCGAGGGACGCCATGCACAAGCCCGTCGCCTCTACAACGGTCCGGCGGCTCGCGCCACCCGCATCGCATCTGCCGAGCTGGCGCTGATTGCCGCCGCCGCCATGGCCGGCGGTTGCCTGCTGGAAGGAAAGCCAGATGAGGCCGAGCGGATCAGCGCAAGTGCGCTCGAGCAGGCGGAAGCACGCTACGGCCGCCGCTCGGTCAGCGCTTGCATGTGCGCGGCTGTGCTGGCCGACACGCTATATGAGCTGGATCGGCTCGATGGTGCGCGCGAGCTGCTGGCAAACCGCCTTGACATGCTGCGCATTTCGTCCCCTGACATCATGCTTCGTGTGGCACTGTGTCACGCCAGGCTGCTGCTGGCGGACGGCATGCGAGGCCAGGCCGTGAACTATCTTGTCGAGCAAGAGGCGCATCTGCGCAACCTCGGCATCGATCGTTGCGCGGCGCATCTGGTAGCTGAGCAGTTGCGCATTGCGCTCGGAGATGGCGACCTGCGCCATGCTGAATGCCTGCAGGCTTCGCTTGACGATTTTGCGCAGTGCCATGCGGGTACCAGCCCGCGCGATGCCGAGATCGGCATGCTCGCGGCAGGCTCGCGTGCCCGTCTTGCGCTGGCCCGGCACCAGCCGAAGAAGGCGCTGCAAGCGCTGGCGACGGTGCGTGGCACCGCTGCGCAGTACGGCAGGGGTGCGTTCCTGGTGAGTGCCGATTTGCTTGAGGCAAGGGCGCTGGAAGAGCTGGGACGCGAGTCCGAGGCAACCAAATACCTGCGCGCGGCGCTCGCCGCGGGATACCGTCTGGGGCTGGTGCGGACCGTCATGGATGAAGGGACAAGGACGGTGGCCATGCTGCAGCGCCTGGCCAGCGGCTGCGGCGATGCAATGTGCTCTTACCTTACCCGGCTGACCGGGGCGGGGACCGGCGTTGCGCCAGATGGCGCTCAGGCCGCCAGGGATGCGCCGACTTCGCCAGTGCCAGCCACGGCGGCCGAGTGCTCCGTGCTGACCCGGCGCGAGCAGGAGATCGTGGCGTTGCTGGAGCAGGCCATGTCAAACAAACGGATTGCGCTCACGCTGAACATCAGCGTCCAGACCGTCAAGTGGAACCTCAGGATGATCTTCAACAAGCTCGATGTTTCGAGCCGCTACGAGGCCTTCGTTGCCGCGCGCAAGCTGGGCCTTGGTGCCGATCATGGCTGAAGGGCCCGGTCGCATCCGGTGTGGATGGTTGCGGCGACCCACCCTTCGCGAGTGGGTTGATGCCCACACCGTTGGCCTATGCTCTAGCCGTTCGTACAAGATGTCCGCTCAGGACGTCTGCTCAAGACAAGAATCCGCATGCGTCCCGTCTGCGGAGCCAGCGGACAGGGTGCCGGCCGGAGGCTGGCTATCGGCTGCATCCGCCCAACGATCTCCATGCTCTCCGGCTGTCGGTGCCGACGGGCTTTTCGCTCCGGCCACCTGGCCGGAGCCTTTCTGTTCGATTTGACGGTGCGGATTCGGCCGAGCCGCACTACCGGCCGGGCGCGCCCGTTCGAAGGCGCGCCCGGCGCACCAGCAAAAATGAAGCGATCTCGTATCGGAGACGCCAATGCCCGGAGGGACATAGGATGCAACAGGCAAGACGCCGCGTATTGCGGCAACTGGCAAAGGGAGCCGCAGCCGCAACGCTGACGGGGCTGACTACCGGCACCGCGCTCGCGCAGCCGTCCGCCTTCCCCAAGCGCGTGGTGCGGCTCGTGTGGCCCTATAGCGCGGGCGGCACCGGCGACCAGTTCGCCAGGGCGCTGGCCGAAGCACTGGCCGGCATCTGGGGCAAGGCCGTGGTGGTCGACAACCGCCCGGGGGCGGGCGGCATGATCGCCGCGGACATGGTCGTCAAGGCCGAGCCGGACGGCCACACCCTGCTGATGGCACTGACCAGCGTGGTGCAGACGCCTTTGCTGTATGGCAAGGCACCTTACAACCCGGTGCGCGATCTGGCGGCTATCTCGGAACTGGCAACCATCCACCAGACCTTGGTGGTACATCCCGACTTGCCGGTGACCAACATGAAAGGGCTTGCCGAGTACGCGCAGAAACTCGGCAAGCCCTTGCCCTATGGCACCGTCGGCCTGGGGTCGAGCAGCCACCTGCAAATGGAAGTGTTCGGGCGCAATGCCAAGGTGGCGCTTACGCATGTCCCCTACAAGGGAGAAGCGCCCTTGATGACCGACCTGCTCGGTGGCCAGGTGCAAGTGGGGCTGGTAGCCGCGGTCACGGCCCGCCAGCACGTGCGCACCGGCAAGCTGCGCCCGCTGGCGGTTGGCGGCATGAACCGTTCGTCTTTGCTTCCGGATGTTCCCACCTTCCAGGAGGCGGGCTTTTCCGGGATGGATCGGACCGGCTGGTTCGGGATGTTCGCACCGGCGGCCACGCCGCCATCCCTTGTCCAGACGATCTCGGCCGACGTCAACAAGGCGCTGGAAAATCCGGCCCTGCGCGCGCGCATGCTGGAGGCAGGCATCCTGCTCAAGGGCAGTACACCGGCGGCGTTCTCCGAGGTGGTCCGGCGCGACCAGGTCTACTGGGGCGAACTGATCCGCTCAGCCGACGTCCGGCTCGACTAAGGACGCGTGACTTGAAATCGGGAATGAAAAGGCAGTACATGAATTGGCAGATTGTTGACGTGAAGCCTCGCGCATGCGGCAGCATCCGGGCGGAGCCGCCGTCGCCATGGTAGTTGCGGAATTTGAGACGGCTGACGAGCGCGCGCCAGCATCGGCGCGCAACGTCGGCTTCGCATCGTCGGCGGCGTCGATCATGTCCTCGGCGTCAGGGTGCGCGCCATATGCCGGGCTTTATCTGCGCAACCTGCGGCTGCCGTTCCCGGTGGACATCGTCTGCCTGAGAGGCGAATTCCATCTGGCCAGCGGCCGGCGCACCGGTCTGTTGCCCGAAGGGGCAACCGTTCGTGTTCCCGCCTATCAGCTATTCCATTGCGAAGGTGCCCCGGTCATCGATCTGCGGGGCGGCAAGGAGCTGCATCTGGTGGTGCAAGACGAAGCGCATCAGCCGCCGCCACATGCCGAGCACGCAGGCCGGATGGCGATGCCGGCTCCCTGGCAAAGCCACATTGCAGGGCCTTCGACTTTGCAACTGGCCAGGGCCGTATTCCAGGATCCGGGCGCCCCGTGGTCGGTCCGCTACGCGGCGGACGCCCTGAATCTGCCGGCGCGCGAATTCTGTCGCCATTTGTTCCGGGAAGGCTCGGCGCTGACCGATATCGTGCGCGAACAGCGCTTGATGCGCGTGCTGCTGAAACTCGCCAGCGGGCGCTTCTCGTCCCGGGAGATGGCGCTGGGGCATGGCTTTGCCTCGTTCGAACGCCTGGATGTGGCCTTCCGCGATCGATTCGGTTGCAGCGCCGAACGGGTTGCGCGGCTGGCGTGGCATGCCTCGCTGAGCTGGTCGCGCGCGTCCGCAGCAACCCCCGCCAGGACGACGCTACGAGTAGGCACGGAGCTGTAGCGCCGGCAGTTCCCTGGGGCAGGAAACGGCGCAAAGGGGGGCGGGACGGAAGATAGCGCGAGTGTCGCTGGTTCCGGCGACCGGGAAACCGGTGAGGCGAAAGAGTCTGGCGCCCGAGTGGCGCGCCAGTGGACAAGAAGGAAGACGGGGCTGGCCGCGCCAGGGCGTCAGTCCAGCTTTGCCCCGGTCAACTTGATCAGGCGTTCCTGGACCGGGTACAGCGCGTCATAGTTTTCACGCGCCCGCCTGGCGTCAGTGCCAAGCGGCTCCAGGCCGTAGGTCTGCAGGCGTGCACGTACCTGGAGCGTATCGACTGCCGCGCGCGCTTCTTTCTCCAGCCTGGCCAGAATCGGCGCGGGCGTGGCGATGGGCGCCATCATCACGACTGACCCGTTTGGCTTGAATTCCGGGCCGTTGATCCCGGCTTCAGCAAAGGTGGGCACATTCGGCAAGCCTTTCATGCGCTGTTCGCCCGAGACGGCAAGTGCCCGCAGCTTGCCCGCCTCGACGAACGGCCGCGTGCCACCGATCGAGCCAAAGGCGAAGGTCAACTGGCCACCGATGATGTCCTGGAGTTCCGGCGCTTCGCCCTTGTAGGGCACATGGGTCAGGTTCAGGTTTCGGCTCTGCCCAAGATAGCCGCCAGCCAGGTGGGCATAGGAACCGATGCCCCACGAGCCATAAGTCCCCCTGTTCTGCGCGCAATACTCCAGCAGTTCCTTTACATTCCTCACCGGCAGGCTTTGATTGACCACCAGCACCACATTTCCGGTGAAGAGTTCCGAGATGAACGCCAGTTCCTTGCGGGTGTCGTAGGGGAGTTTGCTGAACAGGAGCTGATTGTTCAGGATTGACTGGGTCAGCGTGACCAGGACGGTGTACCCGTCCGCAGGTGCCTTGGCCACGTAGTTGGTACCGATCGCGCCGGCCGCGCCCGGCCGGTTTTCAACAATGACCGGCTGGCCAAGCTTCTTTCCCATCTCCTCGGCCATCGCGCGCGTGAGGCTGTCGGAGGCGCCTCCGGCCGGATAGGGCAGCACAAAGGTGATGGGCCTGGATGGATAGGGCAGGTCGGATGCGTTGACGCTCGCGGGGCTGGCGGCGATCGCGAGCGCAAGCGTGGTAATCAGTGACTTCAGCATGGCAATGTCTCCTCGGCGGAGCCTTTTGGCTCTCGGTGTGTTTGGGTTGCCGCGCCAATAGCGCGGCAGTGTGCCTTTACTGCTGCGCTGCATTGCTTCCGCTATCCGGCCCCACCGCCACGCCGAGGCGGCGGCGGGGCGCGGTCATGCTTGCTGCGGGCCGCTCTTTGCCGTCGGGCGATCACGCGGCGAGAGCGGCCCTGGACTCACAGCGCCACGACGGCGTCGCCGAGAATCTTCACTTCGCCGTACTGGTTGGCCGTCTGGATCTGCAACTTGACGCGGCGCTCGCCGCCGGCCTCGAATTTCTCGATAATCTTGCCGGAGCAGGTGATCCGGTGGCCGAGGTGGGTGATGCCGGCAAAGCGCGCATTGAACTCGCGCACCTGGGCCTGGCTGACCCACTGCGTCAACAGGCGTCCGAGATAGGCCATCGACAGCATGCCGTGCGCGAACACGTCCGGCATGCGTCCCTTGCGGGCGAAGTCGATGTCGATATGCATCGGGTTATGGTCGTTGGAGGCGCCGGCAAACAGCGCCAGCGTGGTGCGGTCGATCGGCGGCAGTGCCAGGGGCGGCAGCACGTCGCCGACCTTGAGGGTGTCGAAGCTGGGCATGGTCATGGTTCAGTTCTCCCGATTATCCGTTGCGGTGTACCAGCACGTTGCGCACGTCGGCGATGTGTTCGCCGCGCTGGTTGGTGACGCGGCTCTCGCGCACCAGGAACGACAACGCGCCGCCTTTCTTCTCGTACGCGTCGGTAATCTTGCTCTCGAAGGTGAGCGTGTCGCCGGCGTAGGCCATGCGGTGATAGGTGAACTGTTGCTCACCGTGCAGCACGCGTGCCAGTTCGATGCCGGCTTCCTCGCGCCAGTTGCTGGGCGGCCGCATCAGTTCCAGTGAAAACAGGAATGTGGGCGGCAGCGGCAACGCGGGATGGCCGGCGTCATGCGCGGCGGCTTCGTCGAAGTAGATGGGGTTGGTTTCGCCGATGGCTTTCGCAAAGAAACGCAGCTGGCCGGCCTCCGCGGCGACGTGCAGCGGCGGGAAAGTCATGCCGATGATTTTCTTGTCAATCATGTCGATGTATCCGGTTCAATTGGGGGCGTACGGAAATCAGTTCTTCTGGTAGACGGTCACCACGCAGGCGCCGCCCAGGCCGAGGTTGTGTTGCAAGGCCACGCGTGCGTTGGCGACCTGCCGGTCTGCCGCGGTGCCGCGCAACTGGTGGACCAGCTCGAAGCATTGCGCCAGACCGGTGGCGCCGAGCGGATGCCCCTTGGAGAGCAGGCCACCCGAGGGATTGGTCACGTAGCGTCCGCCGTAGGTGTTGTCGCCGTCGTTGACCATCTTCTCGCCTTCGCCCTCGCCGCACAGGCCGAGCGACTCGTAGGTCAGGAGTTCGTTCTGGGCGAAGCAGTCGTGCAGTTCGACCACATCGACATCCCGCGGGCCGATGCCGGCTTGTTCGTAGGCGATGCCCGCGGCCTTCCTGGCCATATCGAAGCCGACCAGGCGGATCATGTCATTGGCGTCGAAGGTGCTGGCCGGATCGGTTGTCATGGCCTGACCGGCAATTCGCACATCGGTGCGCAGGCCCTTGGCGCGCGCGAACTTCTCCGAGACGATCAGCGCGGCAGCGGCGCCGCAAGTCGGTGGGCATGCCATCAGGCGGGTCAGCACGCCGGGCCACATCACCTTGTCGGCCATCACGTCCTCGGTCGTGACGACATTGCGGAACACCGCAAGCGGATTGCGCGCTGCGTGCTGGCTGGCCTTGGCGCGGATCTTGGCGAAGGTTTCCAGCTTGGTGCCGTACTTGCGCATATGGGCCTGGCCGGCGCCGCCGAACAGGCGCAGCGCGTTCGGCACTTCGATCTGGCCGAGCAGCGCATCGGCCTGCGTCTGGAAATGCTCCATCGCGCCGGGGCGGTCTGTCCAGGGCGATTTCAGCGCGCCCGGGTTCATCTGTTCGAAACCTACGGCCAGCGCGCAGTCCACCGCGCCGCTTTCCACTAGCTGGCGCGCAAGGAACAGCGCCGAGGAACCGGTCGAGCAGTTGTTATTGACGTTGACCACCGGGATGCCGGTCATGCCGACCCGGTACAGCGCCTTCTGGCCGCAGGTGGAATCGCCATACACATAGCCGGCGAAGGCCTGCTGCACATCCTGATAGTCGATGCCGGCGTCCGCCAGGGCCATGTTGGCCGCGTCTCCGGCCATTACGTCATAGGGGGCGCTAGTACCCGGCTTGCTGAAGGGCACCATGCCCACGCCGGCAACATACACTTTATTGGTCACAGTCTCTCTCCTTGGAGGGTTCGATGATGGCGCGCAGGGCGCGGGCCCCGCTTTGCCTGAATGGCCGGATTCCGGCTCAGAGCTTGCGCGTAATGATGTCCCGCATGACTTCGTTGCTGCCGCCGTAGACGCGCGCTATACGCGTGTCGACGAAGGCGCGCGCGATCGGGTATTCGAGCATGTAGCCGTAGCCGCCATGCAGTTGCACCATGTCGTCGATGCACTTCCACATCGTCTCGGTGGAGTACAACTTGGCGATGGCAGCTTCCTCCCCGGTCAGGCGGCGGCGCATGTGTTCGCCGAGGTAGTAGTCGACCATGGTGCGCAGCGCCACCGACTGGGCCTTGATGTCCGCCAGTTTGAACTTGGTGTTCTGGAAGTCCCACACGGTCTGGCCGAAGGCCTTGCGGTCCTTGACGTACTCGAGGGTCTGCTCCAGCAGGCGCTCGACCTTGGCTGCGGCGCCCACGGCGATGATGAAGCGCTCCTGGGCCAGGTCGTGCATCAGGTAGGGGAAGCCCTTGTTCACCTCGCCCAGCAAGTTTGTGGCCGGCACGCGCACGTCGTCGAAGAACAGCTCGGCGGTATCCTGCGAGTGCATGCCCACCTTGTGCAGCTTGCGGCCATGGCGGAAGCCCTCGCGGTTGGTCTCGACCATGATCAGGCTGACGCCCTTGGCGCCGGCGGCGGGGTCGGTCTTGCAGACCACCATCACCATGTCGGAGATGAAACCGTTGGAGATGAAGGTCTTGCTGCCGTTGATGACCCACTCATCACCGTCGCGCACTGCGGTGGTGCGGCAGGCCTTGACGTCCGAGCCGCCACTTGGCTCGGTGATGGCCACGGCCAGGATAGTCTCGCCGCTGCAGACCTTCGGCAGCCAGCGCTGCTTCTGCTCCTCGGTGCCGAGGCGTGCGATGTACGGGGCAACGATGTCCGAGTGCAGGCCGAACGATATGCTGACACCGGTGTAGGCCATTTCCTCGGCGATGACGGCCGCGTGGCCAAAGTCGCCGCCGCCGCCGCCGTATTCGGTCGGCAGCGCGGTGCAGAGCAGGCCTTCGCGCCCGGCCTTCAGCCAGGTCTCGCGGTCAACGATGCCCTCCACGAGCCACTGCTCCTGGCGTGGCGCGCACTCGCGCTCCAAGAAGCGGCGCACGGTAGTGCGGAACTGCTCGTGATCCTCACGATAAACACTGCGGTGGACTTCCATATTTGATTCCTGGCAAAAGACGTGTAGGTGTTGGGGGTCGCAGGGAGCCCGGATGGGCCTATACTGGTCGAAACCCTATTTCAATCACTCAACGGACTAGTTGTATCCCCGCACGGCAATGCCGTCGTACAACTCCCGCTCGGCAGGGTTGGCATGGCTTTCCTGGGCGAACTTTGCTGCTACGCTACCGCTGGGCGGTGCGTGCGGCTTGCTACGCGAAGGCTTGCTGGCCGACATTGGATCGGGCGGCTCAAACAGACGCTTTCCGTCGGCATTCGACTTCTCATTCATCTCGTTCTCTCCTCGTGCCCGGGCCGGCAAGCCGGTCGCGCAGGCCAGGCGGCGTTTGCCCTGGCCGTACCCCGCGCACGCACGGTACGGCACAGGAGCGCGTCAGACCGCGCCGTTGCCGCCGCCGCAGACAAGTACCTGGCCGGAGACATAGTTGGACTCGGGGGTGCAGAACAGGTAGACGGCACCGGCCGCTTCCTCGACCGTGCCGGCACGGCCCAGCGGGATCCGCGTGGCGGCGCCGTCGAGCATGGCCTTCTGCACGCCGACCTTGATCTCGCGGCCTTCGATGTTCACGGTCTTGCTCTCGCTGCCGGCCAGCGCTTCGGTCAGGCGCGTCTCGATCAGGCCGAAGGCCACGGCATTGACGTTGACCTTCAGGCGGCCCCACTCCTTGGCGATGGTCTTGGTCATGCCCAGGATGCCGGCCTTGGCCGACGAATAGTTGATCTGGCCAGGGTTGCCGCCGGCGGCGCCCGAGGAGATATTGACGATCTTGCGGAAGACTTCCTTGCCTTCGGCCGCCTCGGCCTTGGCAGCCGCGCTGATCACCGGGTAAGCGGCGCGCAGGATGCGGAACGGCGCGGTCAGGTGGCAGTCCATGATGGCGTACCACTGCTCGTCGCTCATCTTCTGCACCACGTTGTCCCAGGTGTAGCCGGCATTGTTGACGATGATGTCAATGCCCTTGTAGTTCTCCACCGCGGTCTTGACGAAGCGTTCGGCGAAGTCGGGGGCGGTGACGCTGCCGACGCAGGCCACGGCCTCGCCGCCGAGCTTGCGGATCTCTTCAACCACCGCGTGCGCCGGTTCGGCGTCCAGGTCGTTGACCACGACGCGCGCGCCGTCGGCGGCGAGCTTCAGCGCCACGCTGCGGCCGATACCGCGTCCCGAACCCGTTACCAGGGCAACCTTGCCATTGAGCTTTTTCATTGTTTCAGTCTCCGGTTCATGCTTGATTGATATGGCGCCGCGATGGGTCGGCGGCGTCTCTTAGGTCCTCCAGCGCCATCCGGCCGCCTTGCACGCTGTTTCCATGGCGGCGTGCAGCGCCGACAGATCTCAGCGTACCGGCCTGTCCGGCTTCGCAACCCTCTCGAATTGGGGGGGGAGGTTAATTTCCGTACCGCAGCAATCAGCGCCCCCCTGCTCAGGACGTACCCTTCAGTTCGATCAGCAGGTCCTTTGCCGCAATGCGGTCGCCCGGGCGGACATGCACTGCCAAGATTTCACAGTCTCGTTCGGCGACGATGTGCGTCTCCATCTTCATGGCTTCCAGGGAGACCAGCGCACTGCCGGCTGCCACCCGCTGCCCCGGCTGGGCCGCGACTGTCACCACCGCGCCCGGCATGGGTGCGGCGATATGCAGCCGATTGGACGGGTCGGCCGAGGGGCGCGCCTTGCGGGCCTGTTCGGATTGCGCCGCGATGCGGCGCTCGACACGCGCCGTGCGCGATTGGCCGTTCAGTTCGAACTGGACCTTGACGACGCCGTTATCGGCGTCGGGATGCGCGCCTTGTAGCGTGATCAGCAGCGTCTTGCCCGGTGCGATCTCGACTGCCACCTCCTCTTGCGGCTGCGGGCCATAGAAGAAGGACTGCGTCGGCAGTACGGACGTATCGCCATAGGCGCGGCGGTGCTGGAAGTACTCAGTGGTCTGCTTGGGATACATCAAGTAGGAAGCCAGCTGGCGGTCGTCGAGCCCGTGCTCGCAGGCGGCCTCGCCCTGCGCGCGCGCCTGCTCCAGGTCGACCGGGGCCAGGTGGTCGCCAGGGCGGTAGGGCGCCGGGGGCTCGCCCTTGAGCACCTTGCGCGACAACTCGGCCGGGAAGCCGTCCGGCGGAAAGCCGAGCTCGCCCTTGAACAGCGACACCACCGATTCGGGAAAGGCTACGTCGCGTGCGGGTTCGCTCACTTGCGCCGCGCTCAGGTCGTTGGCCACCATCATCAGTGCCATGTCGCCCACCACCTTGGAGGTCGGGGTGACCTTGACAATATCGCCAAACATGCGGTTCACGTCCGCATAGGCGCGCGAGACCTCCGTCCAGCGATGGTCGATGCCGAGCGAGCGTGCCTGTTCGCGCAGGTTGGTGTACTGCCCGCCGGGCATTTCGTGGCGGTAGACGTAGGCGGTGCCGGCGCGGATCTCGGACTCGAAGGGTGCGTAGTAGCGGCGCACGCCTTCCCAGTACATCGAGGCCTCATGCAGGCGCTCCAGGCTCAGGCCCGGATCACGCGGGCTGCCGGCCAGCGCGGCGGCCATGCTCGACAGGTTGGGCTGCGAAGTCAGCCCGCTCATGGCATCCAGCGCGCCGTCCACCGCGTCGCAGCCAGCGCCGATCGCCGCCAGCGCGGCAGCAGCGGAGATCCCGCTGGTGTCGTGCGTATGGAAGTGGATCGGCAAACCGGTCTCTTCCTTGAGCGCCTTGACCAGGGCAGCGGCGGCCTGCGGGCGGCAGATGCCGGCCATGTCCTTGATGCCCAGCACATGCACGCCGGCGCGCTGCAGCTCGCGCGCGATGCCCACGTAATACTTGAGGTCGTATTTGGGCCGAGCCCCGTCGAGCAGGTCGCCGGTGTAGCAGATCGCCCCTTCGCACAGGGCGCCGCTCTCGCCCACAGCGTCGATCGCCACGCGCATATTGCGCACCCAGTTGAGCGAGTCGAACACGCGGAAGAGGTCGATGCCAGTGCTGGCCGCCTGCCGGACGAAGAAGCGCACCACGTTGTCGGCGTAGTTGGTGTAGCCCACCGCGTTCGATCCGCGCAGCAGCATCTGGAACAGGATATTCGGCACCCGCTCGCGCAGTTGCGCAAGGCGCTGCCACGGGTCTTCCTTCAGGAAGCGCAGCGCCACGTCGAAGGTGGCGCCACCCCAGCATTCCAGCGAGAACAGCTGCGGCAGCTCACGCGCATAGAAGGGGGCGATAGGCAGCATATCGGCGGTGCGCATGCGGGTCGCGAACAGGGACTGGTGCGCGTCGCGCATGGTGGTGTCGGTCAGCAAGACCTGCTTCTGTTCCAGCATCCAGCGGGAGAATTTCTCCGGTCCCAGCTCTCGCAGGCGGTCGCGCGTGCCGGGTGGCGGCGGGCTGGCAATGTCCGCATCGGGGCGCAGCGGCTTTGGCAGCGGCAACTGGGGCGGCGTGCGCCCGCTCATCTCGGGGTTGCCGTTGACGGCCAGTTCGCCCAAGTAGCGCAGCAGTTTGGTGGCGCGGTCGCGCCGCCTGGTGAAGGCGAGCAGCGCGGGCGTGGTGTCGATAAAGCGCGTGGTGACCTTGCTGCTGCCGAAGTCCGGATGGTTGATGACGTTCTCGAGGAACTGCAGGTTGGAAGCCACGCCCCGGATGCGGAATTCGCGCAGGGCGCGGTCCATCCGGCTGATCGACTCGGGCACGGTGGGCGCCCATGTAGTGACCTTGACTAGCAGCGAGTCATAGTAGGGCGTGATGACGGCGCCGCCATAGGCGGTCCCGGCATCCAGCCGTACGCCGAAGCCCGCCGCGCTGCGGTAGGCGGTGAGCTGGCCGTAATCGGGCAGGAAGCCGTTCTCGGGGTCTTCGGTGGTGATGCGGCATTGCAGGGCATGGCCGTTGAGCCGGATATCCGCCTGGTGCGGCACGCCGGTCCCGCGCGCCAACAGGGTTCCGCGGCTGTCAAAGTCATCTTCGATCTTGCCGATCCGGCCCCCTTCGGTGATGCCGATCTGCGCCTTGACGATGTCCACGCCGGTGACCATCTCGGTGACGGTGTGTTCCACCTGGATGCGCGGATTGACTTCGATGAAGTAGAACTGCCCGGTGTCGGCATCCTGCAGGAACTCGACGGTGCCAGCGTGGCTGTAGCCGACAGCCCGCATCAGGCGCAGCGCTGACTCGCACAGGCCCTCGCGGCCAGCCGCGTCGAGGTAGGGCGCCGGGGCGCGCTCGACCACCTTCTGGTTGCGGCGCTGCACGGTGCAGTCCCGCTCGTACAAGTGGACCAGCGAGCCGTGGGTGTCGCCCAGCACCTGGACCTCCACGTGACGCGCATTGCGCACCAGCTTCTCGACATAGACCTCATCGTTGCCGAACGCGGTGAGCGCCTCCCGGCGGGCGGCCGCCAGCGCCGTGTCCAGGTCGCGCTCGCTTTCCAGTACGCGCATGCCACGCCCGCCGCCGCCCCAGCTCGCTTTGAGCATGAGGGGATAACCGACCGTGGCGGCCAGGCGTTTGCATTCCTCCAGGTCGTGCGGCAACGGGGCGGTGGCCGGCATCACCGGCACACCGGCGGCAAGCGCCGCGTTGCGCGCCGCTACCTTATTGCCGAGCGTGCGCATCGCCTCGGGCGACGGGCCGATCCAGCGGATACCGGCATCGATGACCGCCTGCGCGAAATCGGGATTCTCGGACAGGAAGCCATAGCCCGGGTGGATGGCATCGACCTTGGCCTGCCTGGCGATACGCAGGATATCGTCGATATCGAGATAAGCGGCCAAGGGCTTCTTGCCCTCGCCCACGAGATAGCTTTCGTCGGCCTTGAAGCGGTGCAAGGCAAGGCGGTCTTCCTTCGAATAGATCGCCACGGTGCGGATATGCATTTCCGCAGCCGCGCGCATCACGCGGATGGCGATCTCCGAGCGGTTCGCGATCAGGAGCGATTTGATGGGCGTACTTCATGAGGTGGCAGGTGGCGGTCGGGAAACGAAGCGGGCAATGCACCGGGTGTGGCGCACGGCCGAAGGGCAGGAGACGCGCACGCGCTCCCGGGAAAGCAGTCTACTTGCGCCCCCCTGACTGCCCGCCCCCCCAAGATGGGGAGGAACTTGCCTGCAAGCGCAATCTCCGGGGTGCGCTTCGCGAGGCCTGGTGTTTCCGTCCCCGATGACCCTCCTCAATGCGGGTGGGGTCGGGAGCGCTGTGCCGTATTAGTCTGTGTGTCGTGCTGGTGTAGTGACGGACTACCCGCCTGAATGAATCAACCAAGAGGAGACGCGATGTTGTCAGGTATCAGGATTGTGGAGATTTGCGGAATTGGTCCCGGGCCGTTTTGCGCCATGCATCTGGCCGACCTGGGGGCTGACGTGATCGCGGTAGAGCGCGAGGAAGCGGCGGGCTGGGCTGGCCCGGCGACCGGCCCCAGCCTGCTCAATCGCGGCAAGCGCTCGGTGGTGGCGAACCTCAAGACGCCGGAAGGCCGTGAAACGGTGCTGCGCCTGATCGAGGGGGCCGACGCCCTGATCGAAGGCATGCGCCCCGGCGTGATGGAACGCCTCGGCCTGGGGCCGGAGGCTTGCCTGGGGCGTAACCCGAAGCTCGTCTACGGGCGCATGACGGGTTGGGGCCAGAACGGGCCGATGTCCCAGGCCGCCGGCCATGACAACAACTACATCTCGCTATCGGGCGCGCTTTACTACAACGGCACGCCGAAAGAGCCGCCGTCTTCGGCCATCACCCTGGTTGGCGACGTAGGCGGCGGCGCGCTCTACTTGGCCGTGGGTTTGCTCGCAGGCATCCTGAAGGCGCGCGAGACGGGCAAGGGCACGGTTGTGGACGCCTCGATCGTCGATGGCTCGGCGCATATGCTGCAACTGATCCTCTCCACCCGCACCAAGGGACTCGTGACCGGCGCGCGCGGCGAGAATGTTCACGATGGCTCGCACTTCTACGGCACCTATCGCTGCGCCGATGGCGGCTTTGTCACGCTGGGCTCGCTCGAACCGCAGTTCTATGCACTGCTGCTGGACAAGCTTGACCTCAAGGGCGATCCGCGCTTTACCCAGCAATGGGATCGCAAGCGCTGGCCGGAACTGCACCAGCATTTCACCGAGGTGTTCGGCAGCAAGACGCGCGATGAATGGTGCGCGCTGATGGAGAACACCGATATTTGCTTTGGCCCGGTCCTTAGTCCCCAGGAAGCGGCGACGCATCCGCACAACATGGCGCGCGGCATTTACTTCGAGCGTGATGGATTGCTGCAGTCGTCGCCGGCGCCGCGCTTCGATGGTGAGGTACGCTCCCCGGGACCGATCCCGCAACGGGGCGAGCAAAGCGAGGAGATCCTGGCGGCCTTGAACGGCGCCGCGCCGGACAAGGTGTGGCGCGCGGCGTAAGCGGCGAGGCGAAAGCGACCGGCGGATAGCGCGGTCGCCGGCCTGGCATCGTTCCTATGCCGCCGAGGCGGGGCGATCCCAGTCATAGAGCGGCGGCTCGCCCTGCGAAAAGCGGGTGGCGGCCTCCCGGTGATACGCCGAGCTCAAGCAGACACCCTGTGCGGACGCCTCCAGCGAGGCGAGGGTGGCATAATCGGTTTCGTAGCTAAGGTTCAGCATGTGCTTGGCGAGGCCAAAGGCCTCGCGTGGGCCTGCCATCAGACGCAGAGCGAGTGCGCGCGCTTGCGCAAGCAGATCATCCGCCGCATGGACGGAAAGCACGAAGCCCAGCGCCAATGCTTCCCGGGCGTCGATCCGGCGCGCCGTCAGGACGATCTCCTTGGCCCGGGCCATGCCGACGATGCGCGGGAGCGTGTAGGCCGTACCGTAGTCAGGTACCGCGCCGACGCGCGCAAACGACATGGAAAACGCGGCGCGGTCCGAGGCCAGCACCATGTCCGCCTGCAGCGCGAGACCGAAGCCGGCGCCGTAGGCAGCGCCATCGACGGCGGCGATCACCGGCACATCCAGCTCGCGCAGTTGCTTCAACATGCGTTGCGAGCGATCGATCCGGCGCCGCATATAGTCGGGCGAGTTGTATTCGGAGTCGGTGCTGGACAGTCGTTCCCACATCGATTTGATGTCGCCGCCGGCGCAGAAGCTGCCGCCCGAGCCCGTGATGATCAGCACCCGGACGCTGCGGTCGCCGTTGATGCGGCGGATCAGGTCCTCGTAATCTTCCATCAGGGCGCTGGATAGTGCATTGCGCACCGCCGGGCTTTGATGGCTGAATTCGGCGATACCGTTGTCGATGGTCAGGCGGGACTCGCGTAGCGAGACCTGCTGGATAGGCGATTGAATCATGGCTTGTCTCCTGTTTAACGGACGTTGTGTTGTTATCTTGTTCTTTTGGCAAACCGTTTCGGGGGCGCTCAGGCGGGCAGCGCCCGCGCGTTATGGCGCTTTGCCGAAGCGTTCGCGCAAGGACTGCTTGTACAGCTTGCCGGTGGCCAGCCGCGGCATGACATCGATGAAGTCCACTGAGCGCGGCAACATGTAGCGCGCTACCTTGTCGCGTAGGAAGTCGACAAGCTCGTTTGCGAGCGCCTCTGTCGGCGCCACGCCCGGGGCGGGCTCGATGATCGCCTTGACCGCCTCTCCCATCTCGGCATCCGGCACGCCGATCACTGCCGCGTCGGCCACGCGCGGGTGCATGACGAGTGCGTCCTCGATGGCCTGCGGATAGATGTTGACCCCGCCGGAAATGATCATGAAGGACTTGCGGTCAGTCAGATACAGATAGCCTTCGGCATCGACGTATCCAATGTCGCCGATGGCGCTCCAGGTGGGCTGCCGGGGGTGCCGGCCCGCGTCCGTCTTGTCGGGCGCGTTGTGGTAATGGAACGGCAGTGGGTACTCGAAATAAATAAGACCTTTCTCGCCCGCCGGGACTTCCTGCCCATCCTCGTCGCAGACATGCAGCACGCCCTTTACCTGGCGCCCGACCGAGCCAGGTCGCGCGAGCCACTCATGGCTGTCGATGGCGGTCAGGCCGTTTCCTTCGCTGCCACCATAGTATTCCTGGATGATCGGCCCCCACCAGGCGATCATCTGGTGCTTGACCTCCACCGGGCATGGTGCCGCGGCATGGATTGCGCAGCGGTGGCTCGACAAGTCATGTCTCGCGCGCGCCTCGGGGGAGAGCTTCAGCAGGCGCACGAACATTGTCGGCACCCACTGGCTATGCGTGATCCGATAGCGCTCGATCAGTGCCAGCGCTTGCGCCGCATCGAACTTGCTCATGCAGACCACGGTGCCGCCATAGTACTGTGTGCTGATGGCATAGCCGAGCGGAGCCGCGTGATACAGCGGCGCAGTGGAAAGGTAAACGGTGTCGGTGGCAAAGCCATAGCGGTCCCGAAACATGGAATGGCGCGCCGCCATGGCCATGTCGTCCGAGACCTTGCATGACGGGGTCGCGGCTACCACGCCCTTGGGCCGGCCGGTGGTGCCGGAGGTGTAGAGCATGAAGGCACCCAGCCATTCTTCCTCCAGCGGGCGCGCCGGATGTTCCGCGATGGCGTGCTCGTAGCTCCCCCAACCTTCGATGGTGCCGTCCAGCATCAGGCGCGTGGCGGCCGCTGGAATGCATGATGTTAATGCCGCCGCCAGCTCGCGCATGGCGTAGGAACCAATGACGACGCGCGCGCCGCAATCTTCGACGATGTAGGCGGTCTCGGCTGGCGTCAGGAAGCGGTTGACCGCCGTCATCAGCAACCCGGAGCGCAGCGCCGCCCAGGCAATCTCGAACATCCGGAGATTGTTCTCCAGCACCACGGCGAAGTGGTCGCCGCGGCGCAGGCCGTTCGCATGCAGATATTGCGCGAGCCGGTTGGAGCGCTCGTCAAGCTCGCGGTAAGTCAGCACCGCGCCAGTTGCCGCATCGATGGCGGCAGGCTTGCCGGGTGTCAGGGCGGCGTAGTCACCGGGATAGTTCGGCTGTCTCACTGTCATCACACTCCGATCAGGGGGAACCGACTTGGGACAACGCTGGCAACGAGACGGTTCCACAGCGGTCACGAATCGGGCAAAAAATTCACAATCGCTCCCCGCCGATTGGCTGTTGGTGACCCGGCGGGGCTGGCACCGCTGCGGGCGCCGGTACTCACTGCTGAATGATTTCTGCTGCAACTGCCTGGAATGCTCGGCTCAGTATGAAGCTTGGGAAACAGCCTTGAAATGGCAAGTTCCCGCAAACGAATTGGCCGATTCGCGCAGCCGTCCGAGCCGCTCAGGGTTTGTGCGCATGTTCGTCGCGTGCGCTGGCATCGGCCAACGATTCTGCGGGCTTCGGCCATTTACGGGCGGCGGGCGGTACACCGAGACTTGCCCCACAAGAACCAGATGGAATTTGGAGACCTTGATGAACCGTCGTTTGTCGTTGTTGCGCATGCTTGACTGCAGTATCGTGGTGGCCGCGGGCCTGCTGCCGGGGACCATGTCAGGTGCGCGGGCCGATACGGTGCTGAAGCGGCCGTTGCGGTTTATCGTGCCAGTCGGGCCAGGCAGCGGTGGTGATACGATTACCCGCTTTGTGGCCGAGCGCATGGCCAAGGTCATTGGACAGTCTGCCATTGTCGCGAACAGGCCGGGCGGCGACTCGGTGATCGCGGTGCAAAGCATGCTCAATGCACCGGCCGACGGCGCCAGCATTTTGCTCCTGTCGCCCGCCTCGCTGGTGCTGAATCCCCTGACCCTTAAGGACATACCCTACGACGCGCAGCGTGATATCCGGCCCCTTGTGAGCGTAGTGCACGCCTCGGCGGCACTGGTCGTGCCTGCCGACTCGCCTTACAAGAGCGTGGGCGACGTGCTTGCCGCCGCGCGGAACAGGCCGATGGCTGTCAGTCTGGCCAGCTACGGGCTGACCTATCAGGCGGGGGTCGTATTGCTGGAGGACATGGCGAAGGTCGCGTTCAATTACATTCCCTACAAGGGTGCGGGCCAGATGATGACCGACCTGATGGGCGGGTCGATCGCCGTGGGGATGCTCGACATTGGCGGTGCCTTGCCGCTCATTCGCTCAGGGAAAGTTCGCGCCTTGGCAGTCACGGGAAAGGCGCGCCATCCGGACCTGCCTGATGTGCCCACCGTCGCCGAGGGCGGTGTACCGAACTACGACTACAGGATTTGGATCGGCTTCGGCGTGAGCGCCAAGACGCCGGAACCTGTCGCGCAGGCGCTGGAAGCGGCGCTGCTCCACGTAGTGCGTCAGCCGGAATTCCGCACCTTTGCCTTGCAGAACGGCGGCTATGTCGTGGCGGGAGATTCCGGCAAGCAACTTGCGTCGCTGGTGGTGGCGGACACGGAGCGGTATAGGCGGCTGGTGGCGGAAACCGGGTTGGGGAAGCGCTGAGGCTGAGAGCACAAGGGATGGTGGTCGCCCGGTTCAGCGGGAAGGACGGGAAGGACGGGCAGCGCGATCGCGCGCATTCTGCTCGTCCTGTAGCACGCGCCACAATAGCTTGCCAGTGGAGGTCCTGGGCAGGCTGTCGACGAACTCGATCACGCGAGGCACTTTGTAGACGGCCATGCGCGCACGGGCCCACTCGATCAATTGCTCGGGTTGCAGCGTGCCGCGTGCGGATGGCCGCAGCACGATGCAGGCCTTGACGGTCTCGCCGCGACGCGCGTCGTGCGCGGAGATCACGCAGGCTTCCTGCACGGCGGGATGCTCGAACAGCCTGGACTCGATCTCGGCCGGCCATACCTTCAGGCCGGAAGCATTGATCATGCGCTTGAGGCGATCCGTGACATAGAAGTAGCCGTCTTCATCGTAATGGCCGATGTCGCCGCTGCGCATGAAGCGCTTGCCGTCGATCTCGATAAAGGCGTCGCGCGTGGCCTCTGGCTTGTTCCAGTAGCCGTCGAACAGCGTCGGCGTATGCATGACGATCTCGCCGGACTGGCCGGGGCCGAGTTCGGCGCCGCTTTGCGGATCGAGTATGCGCGCGTCGACATTCACATAAGGCACGCCGGCGCACTGGCGGCGCGGCGCCTGCGGCGGGTTGATGTGCGTGGCGGCGCAGGTTTCGGTCATGCCGTAGCTCTCAATCAGGGCGAGACCGAAGCGCATCTCGATCTCGCTGGCCACGGCCTCCGGTATGGCGGTGGCGCCGCCAAACAGCCAGGTGAGCGAGGAAAAGTCGCGCGGGGTGACAGCGAGGCGGGCCAGCACCTCAAGGATCATTGGCGTCACCGCCCCCCAGGCATTGACACGATGGCACTCGATCAACTCGATGGCGGCATCCGCATCCCAGCGCGCCATCATGATCAGGGTGCGGCCTGCCGACAGCGCCAGGTTCAGGATGCTCATGCCGGCCAGATGGCTGACCGGCAATGCCGCCAGTTCCACCTGGCCAGCCCTGTCGCCTTGCCATAGCTTGCGCTGAGCGATTGCATGGACAAAGGCGCAATGGCTGAGCATGGCGCCCTTGGGCTTGCCGGTCGTGCCGGAGGTATAGGCGATGACTGCCAGGTCCGCGCCGCCCGCCGTCACGAGGACGGGGCCGATGCCCGCCGCCAGGGCGCCGCTGAAGGAGTGGAGGCGCCTATGTTGCGGTGCGTCTGGCGCTTCTTGCACGAACGTCGGCACATGCATGAACGGCACGTCGCCGGCACGGCCGGCAAACTCCGAGCAGGCGCCCACCACGCAGCCCTCCAGGCCGCTATCGTCTAGCAGCGGTTGCACCTTGGGCAACATGTCCTGCATGGTGATGAGCGCCCGTCCACCGGAGTCCTGTACGTAGTACCGGACTTCCTCGGTTGTGCTCGTCGGGTTCACCGCCACCACCACGCCACCGCAGCGGAGGATCGCGTAGTAGGCGATGGCGAACTGCGGGCAGTTCTGCATCAGCAACACGACCCTGTCGCCACGGCTGACCTGCAGGTGCTGTTGCAGGTAGCCGGCGAGCGCCAGTGTGGCAGCGTGCAGCGCACGGTAGCTGGTCTGCCGGCCATAGTATTCAATCGCGGTCCGGTCTGGATGACGCTCCGCGCTGAGCGCGAGATGATCGAACAGATTGCAGTCCGGCGGCGCCGCCGTATGGGGGACGCCGGCGGGCCAGTGTGCGTAATGGTGCGTCAGGCGGGGCATGTCAGTTGGGGGCGAGGGGGCATATTGTCTGGTTCCGTCCGCCCCGGACCTTGCGGCGCGGGGCGGCGCTTGCCGGTTCCGAGGCTTAGAAGCCGCCGCGGCCGCCGCCGCAAATCAGGGTTTGGCCGGTCACGTAGTTCGACTCAGGAATGCAGAACATGTACACCGAACCCGCGGCTTCCTCGGCAGTACCAGGGCGGCCGAGCGCGATTTCCTTGCTGGCCTGAGCGATGCGGTCCGGATTGACGCCGACCTTGATATCGCGTCCTTCGATGCTCACGGTTTTTTCTTCGGTGGTCGCCTCGGTCAGGCGGGTCGAGATAAAGCCGAAGGCCACGCAGTTCACGTTGACCTTCATGCGGCCCCACTCCTTGGCGAGGGACTTGGTCATGCCCATCACGCCAGCCTTGGCGGCCGAGTAGTTGACCTGGCCGGCGTTGCCCTGCGTGCCGGAGATCGACGAGATGTTCACCACCTTGCGGAAGACTTCCTTGCCGGCTTCGGCCTCGGCCTTGCTGAGTTCGCGGAACACCGGCTGGGCGGCGCGCAGCAGGTTGAACGGCGCCTTCAGGTGGCAGTCGACAATCGCGTCCCACTGTTCATCGGACATTTTCTGGATCACGTTGTCCCAGGTGTAGCCGGCATTGTTGACGATGATATCGAGCCCGCCAAACGCATCCACCGCGGTCTTCACAATGCGGGTGCCGAAATCCGGTGCGATGATGTTGCCGGCGAATGCCACGGCTTCGCCACCGGCGCTGCGGATCTCCGCCACCACCTCGTTGGCGGGGGCTTCGTCGAGATCGTTGACCACCACGCGTGCACCCTGGCTGGCGAGCTTGAGGGCCACGCAGCGGCCGATGCCGCGGCCCGAGCCGGTAACGATGGCAACCTAGCCTTGCAGTGTCTTGCTCATGAATCTAACTCCTGGTGTATGGATACTTGGGTACTTGATGAAATTCGGAGAACCGCGACCACGGCCTGGCCGGTGATCTTGATTTCGCCCTTCCGGTTGGCGTATGGCACTTCGACGCGCGCGCGTGTCGAAGATGCGCCCCTCCAGGCAGGACAGGAAGGTGGGCGGAACGCGTACCGGACGGTGGCCCGCGTCGCGAGCGGCAGCGAGGTCGCCATAGGTCGGGTCGGTCTCGCCGATGGCCTTCGCATAGGCGCGAACCGCGCCTTCCTGGATTCAGTTCTTGCCGTAGAGCGTGACAACGCAGGCGCCGCCCAGGCCGAGGTTATGCTGCAAGGCAAGATTCACGCCCTCGACCTGGCGCTTGTCCGCGGTGCCGCGCAACTGGTTCGTCAGCTCGTAGCACTGGGCCAGACCAGTGGCGCCCAGCGGATGGCCCTTGGACAGCAGGCCGCCGGAGGGGTTGGTCACGACCTGGCCGCCGTAGGTATTGTCGCCATTCATCACGAACTTCTCGGCCTCGCCGATGCCGCACAGGCCGAGCGCTTCGTAGCTCAGCAGTTCGTTGTGGGCGAAGCAGTCGTGCAGTTCGCAGACGCGGATATCCTTGGGATCTACGCCGGCTTTCTCGTAGACCTTGTCCGCCGCCGCCTTGGCCATGTGAAAGCCCGCATAGCTGATCAGCGAGGGCGGGTCGAAGGACTCGACCGGGTCGGTGGTCATCGACTGGGCCAGGATCTGCACGTCCGTGCGCAGGCCGTGCTTCTTGGCGAACTTCTCGGAGACGATGAGCGCGGCGGCAGCGCCACAGGTCGGCGGGCAGGCCATCAGGCGCGTCATCACGCCGGGCCACATCACCTTGTCATTCATCACGTCCTCGGTGGTGAGGACGTTCTTGAAGAGCGCCAGCGGGTTGTTGGCGGCGTGGCGGCTGGCCTTGGCGCGGATGGCGGCAAAGGTCTCCATCCTGGTGCCGTACTTCTGCATGTGCTCGCGGCCGGCGCCGCCGAAGGTGCGCAGGGCCTGCGGCAAGTCGGACACGTCGGCGGTGAGCTCGCGCATGATGGGCTGGAAGCGCGCACGCGTGGCAGGGCGGTCGTCCCAGTGCGATTTCAGCGCGCCCGCCTGCATCTGTTCGAAGCCCAGCGCCAGCACGCAGTCGGCATCGCCGAGCGCCACCGCCTGGCGGGCCAGGTAGAGCGCGGTCGAGCCGGTCGAGCAGTTGTTGTTGACGTTGACGATGGGGATGCCGCTCAGGCCCACCTCGTACAGCGCAGTCTGCCCGCAGGTGGAGTCGCCGTACACGTAGCCGACATAGGCTTGCTGTACCATCCGGTAGTCGATCCCGGCATCGGCCAGCGCGCGGCGCGTGGCCTCGGCACCCATGTCGGTATAGCTCGGGCTGGCGCCCGGCTTGCTGAACTGGATCATGCCTACGCCGCCAACCAGCACTTTTTCACTCATGTCTGTCTCCAGTGTTTCGATGGGGGCGCGGCCTTCGGCCACTGCCCGCCTTGTTTGCAATAACGGGATTGAAAGGGGGAATCGCCAGGGAAGCTTCCAGGCTCTGCCTAGAGCTTGCGTGCAATCAGGTCGCGCATGACCTCGTTGGCACCGCCGACCACGCGCGACACGCGGTAGTCGGCAAAGGCGCGCGCGATCGGATACTCAAGCATGTAGCCGTAGCCGCCGTGCAGTTGCACCATGTCGTCGAGGCATTTCCACAGGGTTTCGGTGGCGTGGAGCTTGGCGATGGCGGCTTCGTGCACGGTGAGTTTGCGGCGCAGGTGCTCGCCCAGGTAGTAGTCGACCATGGTGCGCAGCGCCACCGCGTGGGCCTTGGCATCGGCCAGCTTGAACTTGGTGTTCTGGAAGTCCCAGACGGTTTGACCGAAGGCCTTGCGGTCCTTCACATAATCCAGCGTCACGCCGAGCAGGCGTTCAAGCGCGGTGGCGGCGTACAGCGCGATGATCAGGCGTTCCTGAGCCAGTTCCTGCATCAGGTAGCCAAAGCCCTGATTCGGCTCGCCCAGCAGATTGCCCACGGGCACGCGCACGTTGTCGAAGAACAGCTCGGCCGTATCCGCTGCCGGCTGGCCGACCTTCTGGAGCTTGCGGCCGCGGCGGAAACCCTCGCGGTTGGTCTCGACCATGATCAGGCTGATGCCCTTGGCGCCGGCCGCCGGGTCGGTCTTGCAGACGAGCATGATCATGTCGGCGCTCATGCCATTCGAGATGAACGTCTTGCTGCCGTTGATGACGTATTCGTCGCCATCGCGTACGGCCGTGGTGCGCGCGGCCTTGACATCGGAGCCGCCGCCAGGCTCGGTGATGCCGACCGCCAGGATGGTCTCCCCGGCGCAGATCGAGGGCAGCCACTGCTGTTTCTGCGCTTCGGTGCCCAGCCGGTTGATGTAAGGCGCGATGATGTCGGAATGCAGCGAGAAGCCTGCCCCGGAAATGCCGGCGCGGTGCATTTCCTCGAGAACGACCGCGGAATGCCCGAAGTCTCCACCGCCGCCGCCGTACCCGGTGGGAATGGCGACGCACAGCAGGCCCTCGCGGCCGGCCTTGAGCCAGGTCTCGCGGTCCACGCGGCCGGCCTGGTCCCAATCGGACTGGCGCGGCGCGCACTCCCTCTCGAAGAAGCGCCGCGCGCTGTCGCGCAGCATTTCGTGGTCTTCGCGAAAAACGGTACGGATGACGTCCACCCGATGCTCCCCTGATGTCTGGATGAAGGGCGGCGTTGTGCTGATTTATGGCACGGCGCCGCATTGCATTCATCTTCGTGGAGAGCGGGGCGGGCGGCACTCCCCGAGTCGGGGGGGCTAGCGTGCTGCGGACCTGGCGCGACTGCCGATCAAACTGTGCGGCTTTGAGGGCCGCCCCGGTGCTAGCGAGGGCGGGCAGGCACCTGCGACTGGCTGGCCGCCAGATCGCGCAAGCGGCCCACAGCCTCGTCTCGCCCAGCTACGTTGAGCTTGGCGTAGATGTTCTTCAGGTGCCATTTCACGGTCTCCGGCGTCACGTTGAGCACCTTTGCGATTCTCTTGTTGGCCATGGCCTGCGCGAGCAGCTCCACCACTTCCGCCTCGCGCTCGGTGAGGTTAGGCATTGCGCCTGCCGGGCCGGCGGACGGGCGGGCCGCAGGTTCGCCCACGGTTTGGGCCGCCGCTGCCAGCAGGCGCTGGACGTAAAACGTGAGCACCGGGTCGAGCACTTTCTCCTGCAGTAGCGCGTCGAGGTGCTCCGGTACGCGCGACGAAACATCAAGCAAGGTGCGCACCAGCCCAAGCCGATGGCCCAGGCGGACGGCCTGGAGGAGGTTTTCGCTTGCCGAGCGGGTGCGTCCGCAGGCCTGCTCGACCAGCGCGAGTTGCATGCGCAGGCTGGCTACGCGCCGCCAGCGGCCGCTCGCCTCGGTCATCGAGATAAGCGGTACCAACTGGGCCAGCGCCGCTTCGAAATCCTTGCGGTGCACGCACATGTCAATACGCGCGCGCCTGGCGCAGACAGTGATCTCCCATGCGGGGCTGCGGGTAGCGTCGGCGTGGCGCACGCCGAGCGTTTCAAGCCGTGCCAGGACCGCTTCGGCCTGGTCCGGCTCGCCCTGCTGGAGGTGCCAGCGCAGGCGTGAGCCAAGTGCGTGTGCGAGGAGCCGGTCCAGGCCATGGGTGGTGGCATACTCTTCGAGACGATCGAGATAGGCCCGCGCTTCCAGGTAGCCGCCTGCGCGCCAGTGGGCGGAGGCGAGTACCAGCAGCGCCCGGAACACGGTGTCGGGGATCGAGATGCGCTCCAGCACCTCGATGCGCGCCTCCAGCATCCGCCGCGCGACGTCGACTTCGTTTAGCTCGTACATGGCATCGCCCAGCAGGCCCGCGGCCATGCAGGCGACGCCGATGAAGGCGGCGCCATACTTCTCCGCCTCCTGCAGCGCGTCGCGGAAGATGCGTTCGGCACGTACGATATCGCCTTCCAGCGCGTGGCTCATGCCGCCCAGGCAGCGTCCCACCAGGCTGGTGCGCGGCGCACCCTCGCGCCAGCCCTCGTCTTCCAGCACCTTGCGGGCCATTTCATACTCGCCGCGGTACATGTACATCCACGACAGGACATTGCTCCGCCCGGCGAGGGTGAGGTCGTCGGCGTCGGCGGGCACGCGCTGCAGCTCGGGGAGCAGGGCAACCACCGCATCGGTGTCGTCGCGCTGCAGCGCCAGTCCGGCCCGCAGCAGGATGAGCGCATAGCGCTGGCCGACATCGAGTTCGCCAAGCGTGGCCGGCGCCTCCAACTGATCGATGGTCCGCGCGACGGCGTCCAGGTCACGTGCGTACAGGCGCAGATGCGCCAACAGCAAGCGCAGGCTGAAACGCGCCTCCACTTCGGCCGGCGGCAGCCGCCGCACCAGGGCGGCAACCTGGCTCAGTTCGCCCTGCACATACAGCTCACGGGCGCAGGCCTCGACCAGATCGGCCGCAGCCTGCGGCTCGCCCGCCTGCACGGCATGACGAACCGCCTCATCGACATGGCCATGCTGCTCGAACCAGCGCCACGCTGCCGCATGCAAGGCACGCTGCTCATCGTCGGACAAGACTGTCAGGCGGGCCTGCAGCACCTCGCGCAAAAGCGGATGTATCCGGTACCAGGTCTCGCGGTCGCGGCTGCTGATCTGCGTAATGAAGAGGTTGTCGCTGTCCAGGTGCGCAAGCCGCGCCATCATGCGCGCCACGGCGTGCGGCATGCCCATCAGGGTGGCGCACAACGGCGCGGAAAACCGGTTGCAGATCGAAATACGGGTAAGCAGTTCGAGGTCGTCCGGCGCCAGCCTCAGCAGCACCTCGCGCTCGAGGTAACTGGCGAAGGCACGCGCGTCGCGCACCTCCATGCGCGCGTATTGCGCGTATTGCGGCGCGCCTTGCTTGGTCTTGAGGTCGAGGGCGAATAGCTGCAAGCCGGCGATCCATCCATCGGTCAGTTCATGCAGCACCTCGGCATCGCGCTTATCGATCTTGCCGAGCTGCTCGAGCAGGAAGCGTTCGGACTCTTCCGCGCTAAAACGCAGGTCGCGCAGGTCGAATTCGCTCAGCAATCCCTGTGCGCGCAGGCGCGACAGCGACAGCGGCAGCGCGCTGCGGGAGCCTAGCGCCAGGTGCAGTTGCGGGGGCGCGTAATCGATCAGGCATTGCAGGGCTTCGATGATGCGCGGATCGTTCACGTGCTGGAGGTCGTCGAGCATCAGCACCAGTTCGCGCGTCCGGCTTGCGATGCCGTTGACCAGCGTGATCACCCAATGCTCGATGGCCGAGTCTTCGCTGTCGCGCCCCATGAGCAAGGCAGCTTCGCGCACCATCCTGGCATCCACTTCGGCCAGGCTGGCCAGCAGGCAGTCGAAGAAGCGCGTGGGCTCGTTGTCCTCGGCGCCCAACGAAAGCCAGGCCACGTCGAAGTCGAGAGACAAAAGCGCCTGCCGCCATGCCACCAATGTGCTGGTTTTGCCACTGCCGGCCGGCCCCTGGATCACCACGCAGCGCTGGCGCCTCGCTTCGAGCAGCCGCGCCAGCAGCGCTTCGCGCGGCATCAGCCGGCGCGCGCCGCGCGGCGGAACCAGCTTGGTGCTGGCGATGGATTGAGCCGCATGGCCGGTGGAGACGGACGTTCCTTCGGACGGGATGCTGGAGGGAGGCATTGGCGCAGGCTTGTTGATCAACTTTAATGGTCAGCTGGCTTGCCGGCTCCGATTGCGGCCATGCAGCAGATTCCGGAGACGGAGCGAAGACGCGGACACATTATAGTGCCGCGCTGGCGCGGCGCTGGCGCGGCGCTGGCGACAGCGCGATACGTTTGGCGTATCGGCCGACACAAAGAAAGTATTTTTCTCGCTGCACCGGCTTCCGTAGCATGGCCTCGTTCTATTCGAGGAGGCATCCATGAAGCCCGATACTTTCCCGCCCACCTTGTGCTCAGGGAGCAAAGCGTGAGCGGCCCCCTTGCAGGCGTGCGTATCGTCGACATGACCACGGTGTTGATGGGGCCGTACGCGACCCAGATACTCGGCGAACTGGGCGCGGATGTCATCAAGGTTGAACCCCCCGGAGGGGACACCGTCCGCGGCATTGGTCCCAGCCGCAACCCGGGCATGGGTGGCGTTTTCCTGCACGCCAACCGCGGCAAGCGCAGCGTGGTGCTGGATCTCAAGCAGGCCGGCGGACGCGATGCGCTGCTGCGCCTGGCGGCCGATGCGGACGTGCTGATCTACAACGTGCGGCCGCAAGCCATGGCGAGGCTTGGCCTCGGCTATGAGGAAATCGTCGGGGTTAACCCGAAAATCATCTATGTCGGCGTCTATGGCTACGGGCAGCGCGGCCCCTATGCCGCCAAGCCTGCCTACGACGATCTGATCCAGGGCGCGGTCGCGATTCCGTCGCTAAGCACCCAGGCCGGCTCGGAAGTGCCGCGGTACGCACCCAATGCCATGGCAGACCGTATCGTCGGCATGAGCGCCGCCAATGCCGTAAGCGCGGCGCTGTACCACCGCGAGCGCACGGGAGAAGGGCAATCGATCGAAGTGCCGATGTTCGAGACCATGGCACAGTTCGTCCTTGGCGATCACATGTACGGGCACACCTTCGACCCACCGGAAGGACCCGCCGGTTACGGGCGCTTGCTGAACGATCACCGCCGTCCGTACCGGACCCGGGACGGGCATCTTTGCGTGATGGTCTACAACGACAAGCAGTGGAAGTCCTTCTTCGACCTGATCGGCAAGCCCGAGGTCATGGAAAGCGATCCACGCTTCAGCTCCATCGGCAAGCGTACCGAACACATTCACGAGCTTTACCGGATGCTGGCCGAGGTCATGGCAACGCGTACCTCGGCCGAATGGACCACGGTGCTCGAAGCCGCCGACATCCCGGTGATGCCCATGCACACCATCGACTCGCTCATGGCGGACCCGCATCTCAATGCGGTGGGATTCTTCGGCATCGTCGAGCATCCCAGCGAAGGCCGCGTGCGTTCGATGGCAATCCCTTCGGCCTGGTCGAAGTCGCAGCCGCGCGTCGAGCGCCAGGCGCCGCGGCTGGGCGAGCACAGCGCCGAGGTGCTGGCGCAGGCCGGCTACAGCGCGGCGCAAATCCAGGCGCTCGCCGCGCAGGCCGCGACGTTTCTTCCCGAGCACAACAGCCAGTAACAACAGCAGGTAATAACGCCTAAGCCATGGAATTGAACCTTTCCGCCGAGCATCGCGAGATCCGCGATGCCATCCTGAAAATCTGCGAGCGCTTCGGCGCCGAGTACTGGCTGGAAAAAGACCGCGCCGGCGGCTTTCCGGCCGACTTCCACCAGGCCCTGGCAAAGGACGGCTGGCTGGGCATCTGCATTCCCCAGGCCTATGGGGGTTCCGGCCTGGGCATTTCCGAGGCCGCCATCATGATGCAGGCCATTGCCGAGTCGGGCGCGGGAATGAGTGGCGCGTCCGCCGTGCATATGAATATCTTCGGCCTCAATCCGGTGGTGATGTTCGGCAATGAGGAACAGAAGCAACGCATGCTGCCGCCGCTGATTGCCGGCAAGGAACGCGCATGCTTTGCGGTGACGGAGCCCAATACTGGCCTGAATACAACGCAACTGAAGACGCGCGCGGACCGGCAGGGCGATCACTATGTGCTCAACGGCGCCAAGACGTTTATCTCGACCGCCAGTTGCGTGGAAAAGATGCTGATCCTGGCGCGCACCACGCCGCTGGAGTCGGTCAAGAGCAAGTCGGACGGGTTGAGCCTGTTCTATACGACCATCGACCGCAATCATGTGGAAACCCGCGAGATCGACAAGATGGGCCGCAAGGCCGTCGATACCAACCAGGTCTTTATCGACGGCCTCGAGGTGGCGGTAGAAGACCGCATCGGTGACGAGGGCAAGGGCTTTCACTACATCCTGCACGGCATGAATGCCGAACGCATCCTGGTGGCGGCGGAAGCGGTGGGGCTGGGGCGCGCCGCGCTGGCGCGGGCCACGCAGTATGCCAGGGAGCGCGTGGTGTTCGACCGCCAGATCGGCAAGAACCAGGGGATCCAGCATCCGCTGGCGGAATGCTGGATGGAGCTGGAGGCGGCAAACCTGATGATGCTTAACGCCGCCGCGAAGTTCGACCGCGGCGAGGCATGTGGCGCCGAGGCAAACGCAGCCAAGTACCTCGCCGCGGAGGCCTGCTACAAGACCTGCCAGAGCGCGGTGATGACCCACGGCGGCTATGGCTATGCCAAGGAGTACCACGTGGAGCGCTACCTGCGCGAATCGCTGATCCCGCGCATTGCACCGATCAGCCCGCAACTGATCCTGTGCTTCATTGCCGAGAAGGTGCTCGGCTTGCCCAAGTCGTACTGAACGGGGAATCGCCATGATCACACTAAACACGGGATTCTTCTGGGACGATCTGGAGCTGGGCATGCGCTTTCGCTCGCGCAGCCGTACGGTGACCGAGGCTGACCTCGTCAACTTCGTCAACCTGAGCTGGCTGAACGAGGAACTGTTCACCAACGCCAGCGATCGCGCCGACATGGCGATCCAGGGGCGCGTGGTACCGGCGGCGCTGCTGTATGCGTGCGCGGAGGGGCTGGTCACGCCCGCCATGCAGGGCATCGGGCTGGCTTTCCTGAATGCCAGCCTGGACGTCAGCGCGCCCGCCTTCGTGGGCGACACGATCCACGTGCAATGCGAGGTGATCGAGCACCGCGCCACTTCCAAGCCGGGCCGCGGCCTGGTGCGCACCCGCAACGCGGTCGTCAACCAGCACGGAAAGACCGTCCTTACCTATGCGCCGTTGCGCATGATGCGCATGAAGGCGGAAGCCAATATTGCCGTACAGGCACAGGAGTCGAGATGAGCGCTTTTCTGAAGATCGAGAAGGACGGGCATGTCGCGGTGGTGACCATGAACCGTCCGCGGACGCGCAACGCGCTGTCCGACGACGATGCGATTGAAAGCATGGTCGCCATGTGCGAGGCTATCAACAAGGATATGTCGGTGCGCGCCGTGATCCTGACCGGTGCCGGTCCGGCATTCTCATCGGGCGGAAACCTGAAGACGCTCCGCGATTCGGTGGGGACGGGTCTGGGTGAGCCGGCCAAAAGCCGCTATGCCTACCGCGATGGCATCCAGCGCATACCGCTGGCGCTATGCAACCTGGAAGTGCCCACCATCGCGGCGGTCAACGGGCCCGCCTATGGGGCTGGTAATGACCTGGCCTGCATGTGCGACATCCGCATCGCATCTGACAAGGCAGTGTTCGCCGAGAGCTTTGTCAAGCTCGGCCTGCTGCCGGGCGACGGCGGCGCGTGGCTGCTGCCGCGCGCGGTGGGTATGTCGCGCGCTTGCGAGATGTCGTTCACCGGGGAGCCGATCGACGCCGCGCAGGCGTTGGCCTGGGGCCTGGTGTCGCGCGTGGTGCCCGCGGACGAACTGATGCCGGCCGCACTCGGTCTGGCACGCCGGATCGCCAGCAATCCGGCCCACGCCCTGCGCATGACCAAGCGCTTGCTGCGCGAGGGGCAACACGCCCGGCTGGATTCGCTGCTGGAGATGTCGGCGGGCTTCCAGGCGCTGGCCCATCACACCGGGGAGCATGAGGCGGCGCTCGACGGCTTCCTGAATCGAAGCAACGGCTGACTGGCCCTAGAGAAAAAACAAGACAAGGAGACGACCTATGGAGATCAAGCGTCGCCGCGTACTCGCGGCGTTGGGTGCGATGGCAGGATGGCCGCTCGCGCGCGCGGCGGGCGAGCCTGCCGCTTGGCCGCAAAAGCCGATCAGGCTGGTATTGCCCTACGCGGCTGGAGGACCAACGGATGCGGTTGCCCGTGGGCTTGTGGCGAAAATGTCGCAGCAACTGGGGCAGCCTGTAGTGGTCGACAACCGTACCGGGGCGAGCGGCAATATCGCCTGCGAGTACGTTGCCCGGTCCGCGCCGGACGGTTACACCGTCCTATATCATTCGTCCGGTTTTGCCATCAGCCCGGCACTTTATAAGCGCCTTTCCTACGATCCGCTGAAGGATTTTTCACCGGTCGCCATGACCGCGACGATTCCCGCGGTCCTGATGGTGAATCCATCGCTTCCCACGGCAAACATCCAGCAATTCGTGCAGTACCTGAAGACACATCCGGGCCAGTTGTCCTATGGCACGGGCGGCGTTGGCAACATCACTCACCTGGGCGTCGCGCTGTTCCTTCAGGCCAATGGACTGCAGGCCATCCACGTGCCATACAAGGGCACGGCGCCGGCCATGACCGACCTGATCGGCGGGCAAACGCAATTCATGCTGGATGCCGTGAGCTCGGCGCTGCCTTATATACGAGACAAGCGTGTGCGCGCGCTGGCCGTGACCAGCCAGAAGCGCGTCTCCGTGCTGCCCGGCGTGCCGGCGCTGAGCGAATCCATCATGCCCGGTTTTGCCGCGCCGACCTGGCATGGCATGCTGGTGCCCGCGGGCACGCCGGCGGCCATCGTGCAGCGATTGAACGCGGCGGCGAACAAGGCGGTCGGCGATCCCGAGATCAGGCAACAGTTTGCGCCGCAGTGCGTGGAGCTGCAGAATTCGACGCCGGAGCAGTTCGCGGCCTACCTGCGCGGCGAAACCGCGCGCTGGGCCAGCGCAGCGCGGGCGGCGGGCGTGGAACCGGAATAGGCCGGACAGTCACATAGAAAAAGATGCAGAAACAGGAGGAGACAAATGAAACGACGCCAATTCGGGCACTGCCTTGTTACCTTGTCCATGCTCGCGGCTGGGGCGAGCGCGGCTGCAGCCGATTATCCCGAGCGGATGGTCAAGCTCATCGTGTCGTTGCCGCCGGGCAGCGGCGCGGATACCACCGCACGCTTTATCGCCAAGCACCTGACTGAAAAGTTCGGCCAGCCCTTCGTGGTCGAGAACAAGCCCGGCGCCAACAGCTTTATCGCTGCCAAGGCGGTGGCGGAGGCCGCGCCGGACGGGTACACCGTCTTCGTGGCCAGCAACTCGCCCATGGTGACCAACGCCGCGGTGTTCAAGAGCCTGCCCTACGATCCGGTCAAGGATTTCGCGCCAGTGGCGCGCATCGCGCGCTTTCCGATGGTGCTGGCGGTGCCGGCCACCTCGCCCTACAAGACCCTGGACAGCCTCGTGGCGGCGGCGCGCAGCGCGCCGGGCAAGCTCAACTATGCCAGTGGCACGCCGACCTACCAGGTTGCGCTGGAACACTTCCATGAGGGACGGGGCATCCGGGCCACGCCGATCCCCTACAAGGGCACCTCGCTGGCCATCAGCGACCTGGCCGCCGGCACTGTCGATTACTCGATGGCCGAGGTGAGCGCGGTGATGCCGCTGATCCGCGCCGGCAAAGTGCGCGCGCTCGCGGTGACCAGCGCCGAGCGCCTCAAGGAGCTGCCACAAGTGCCGACCATTGCCGAAAGCGGCAGCAAGGGCTATGAGTCGTATGCGTGGACGGGCATGTTTGCTCCCGCCAAGGTGCCGGAAAAGATCGTCAGCCGGCTGTCGCAGGCGGTGCGCGAGGCCTTGATAACCGAGGAGGGTGCGCGCTTCATGGACTCGCTGGGCGGCAGCGCCTTTCCCGGCGGGCCGCAGCAACTGCGCGATTTCCAGTTGAGCGAGATCGAAAGGACCAGACGGATCGTCGAGGTGGCCGGAATTCACCAGGAATAACAGGCCGGGCGGTTCCCCCGGCCCCTGGCGGCAAGCGGGACCCCACCGGGGAAGTTCAGAGGGAGGTGGATCGCCGGGCGAGGGCGGTGGCGCGCCGCCTCCCGATGCGTTATTTCACCGGGACGGTCAGTTCGATCTTCCGCGGCGGGGCGTCGTGGTCGCGGCGGTGCAGCGGCCAGATCACTTCCGCGGCTTCGCCTTCCAGGCGATACGCGTGGCAGGTGTCGAGCACCCAGGGCTTCGCCAACGGTCCCTGCTCGTTCTTGACGACATGCCAGGGCCGCGCGGCGCGCCATTCCGACATGATGGTCTGCATGGCGGTGGTGGCGAGCGGGCCGAGCAGCTCGGTCAGGTGCGTACAGCCGCGCGCGCCACCGACCAGCGCCTTGGCCTTCTGCTTGAAGCCGGGACCGATCTTGAGGCCGGCCAGCGCCGAGTAGGCGGCGTTGATTTCACTGCAATACGGGGTCGCGCCGGCATCGGTGCGCGCTTCGAACTGACGGATGACCAGTTCCCGGTCGATCGTCATGACGAGCCACATGTCATGGATCGCGGCGCCTGGTGCAAGCGTCTTGAACGGCAGTTCGGTTCCGTTCGGGGTGAGATCCATCATGCGGGCCTCGATGTCATACAGGCCGTCGTCGCGGCCGTACCCTTTGCAATCGATCTTGCGTCCGTGGAGTAGCGTGCGGGGCCGCTGTTCGGATGTGGCTTGATCCATGGGGCGGTGACTCCTGAAAAAAACGATGGTGCGGGCTAGGCCGCCATGACGCCATGATCCCGGAAAAAGGCAGGTAGCGACCCTACCCACATCGGGGAGGGCGGAAGGTCTGTCGCGGCCGATATGCTCCGCGTATCAGGCCGCCTGATTGCCGGGCGGAGCAAGGGGCGGGCTCGCCCGCGAGTCCGCTGCCGGCACATCTTTCGACAAACAGTCAGCAGGGAGTAGTCAATGGACTTACGTTTCACCTCGGCCGAACAAGACTTCCGCGAGGCGGTCCGTGCCTTCGTGCGGAACAGTCTGCCGGCCAATATCCGTGACAAGGTCAGCAACCATCAGCGTCTCGGCAAGGACGACTACGTGCGGTGGCACCGCATCCTGCAGGCCCATGGCTGGGGCGCGCCGAGCTGGCCGGCCGAATACGGCGGTACAGGCTGGAACGCCCTGCAGCGGCTGATCTTCGAGATCGAGACGTTCAATGCCGATGCGCCTCGCCTGATGCCGACCGGCCTGACAATGATCGGTCCGGTGCTGATGAAATATGGAAGTCCGGGGCAGAAAGCACACTTCCTGCCCCGGATTCCGACCATGGAAGACTTCTGGTGTCAGGGCTACTCCGAACCCGGCGCGGGTTCCGACCTGGCCTCGCTCAAGACGCGCGCGGTGCGCAAGGGCGACCGCTACATCGTCAACGGCCAGAAGACCTGGACTTCCTACGCGCAATACGCCGACTGGATCTTCTGCCTGGTCCGTACCGATAGCGAGTCCAAGCCTCAGGACGGCATTTCGATGTTGCTGATCGACATGAAGAGCCCTGGGGTGACGGTACGCCCGATCATCACGCTTGACGGTGCCAACGACGTCAACGAGACGTGGTTCGAAGACGTGGAAGTGCCGGTCGGGAACCTGGTGGGCGAGGAAAACCACGGCTGGACCTACGCCAAATACTTGCTGGGGCACGAGCGCACGGCGATTGCGGGCATCGGCCATTGTCATCGCGAAATGCGCCTGCTCAAGCACTACGCCAGCCAGACGACGGATGGCAAGGGCCGGCCGATGATTGAGGACGTGCGCATGCGCGACAAGATCACCCGTCTCGAAATCGACCTGATGGCGATGGAAATGCTGTTGCTGCGCGTGGCTACGCAGGAAGGCGGCCGCGGCCCCGGCCCGGAAGCGTCGATCCTGAAGATCCGCGGCTCCGAGTTGCAACAGGACATCGCCATGCTGCAACTGGAACTGGCTGGCCCGCACGCGTGGCCATATTCGGCGGACTGGCGCGAAGCGGGCACAGTGCAACCCGTGAGTGGGCCGGGCTGGGCATCGCCCGCTGCCGCCACCTACTTCGACATGCGCAAGACGTCGATCTACGGCGGCGCCAATGAAGTGCAGAAGAACATCATCGCCAAGATGATCATTGGTTTTTGAAGGGAATCACAGACATGGATTTCAACTACAGCGAAGAACAGCAGATGCTGGCCGACAGCCTGCGCCGGTTCGTCGATGCCGAATATCCGTTCGCCAGACGTCGCGAAATAGCGCGCGAGGGCGACGGCTTCGACCGCGGCATGTGGTCGGCGCTGGCCGAAATGGGGGTGCTGGGCCTGACGGTCCCGGCCGAATTTGGCGGCATCGGCGAAGGCGCCGCGAGCCAACTGGTGGTGCAGCGCGAACTGGGGCGCGGCCTGGTGTTGGAACCGGTGATTCCAGGCGCGGTAATCGCCACGGCAGTGCTCGATGGCTATGGCAGCGTGGCTCAGAAAGCCAAATGGCTGGCGGCCATCGCCGCTGGCGAGCGCGTGCTGGCCGTGGCCTACCTCGAACCGGGCACCCGCTATCGCCCCGAAGCCGCGCAGGCCAGTGCCGTGCGTGACGGCGACGGCTATCGGCTCAGTGGCATCAAGTCGCTGGTCTGGCATGGCGAAGCTGCCGATGCCTATCTTGTCAGCGCACGGCTGGCGGGCGCGCATGCGCTGTTCCTGGTGCCGCGCGATGCCACGGGCCTTAGCGTGACGGGCTATCCGACCATTGACGGCCTGCGCGGCGCCGACCTGTTACTGCAGGACGTGGCGGTGCCCGCCGATACGCTGGTTGGGCCGGCGGACGCCGGACTGGCCGCGCTCGAACACGGTCTCGACCACGGCATCGCCGCACAGTGCGCCGCCTCGACGGGCGCGATGGAGCGGCTGATCGAGATCACGAGCGAATACCTGCGCGCCCGCCAGCAGTTCGGCAAGCCGCTGGCCGGCTTCCAGGCTCTGCAGCATCGTGTGGCCGAGATGCTGGTGCACAAGGAGCTGGCGCTGTCGATGGCCTATGTCGCTGCACAGGCGCTGGACGAGACGGATGCCGGCGCGCGCAGGCGCATGCTGGCCGGAGCGAAAGTGGTGGTGGCCCGCGCAGCGCGCTTTGTGGGCCAGCAGGCCGTTCAACTGCACGGTGGCATGGGCATGACCGATGAGCTGGAGGTCGGCGACTACTTCAAGCAGCTCGCCATGACGGACGTGCTGCTGGGCGATGTGGACTTCCACATGGAACGCTACTGCGCGGCGATGGCTGCCTGAGGCGAAGCAGGGGGACTTGGTTTGCCCCCTCGCGCGAGGGAGGGCGAGCCTCGGCGGAGCGCCGGAATGCTGGCGGTACGCGGTTGACCATGCAAGGCCGCAATCATAGAGGAGACATAGATGAGCAGACCGCTGTATCTGGGCGACCACGCCCGTGTGACACCAGACAAGCCGGCAGTCATCAACGGTACGACGGGCGTGACGTTGACCTATTGCGAGCTCGATGAGAACTCGATGCGCCTGGCGCAATGCCTGCACGCGCTGGGCCTGCGCCGGGGCGACCGGTTCGCGATCCTGATGGAAAATCATGTCCGCTACTTCGAAGCAAGCTGGGCGGCCTGGCGTTCGGGATTGCTGCTGACGCCGATCAGTACCTTGCTGACCGCGGACGAAGCCGTCTATATCGTCGAAGACAGCGGCTCCCAGGTCGTGCTCAGTTCGTTCGCGATGCGCGAGCGGGCGGCAACGCTGACTGACCGCATTCCGGGCTGCCGCTTGCGCTTGATGACGGACGGTGTCATCGCGGGCTGGGAGAGCTATGAAGACACGATCGCCCGCTATCCTGCGCACCGCCTGGAGGACGAATGGCTGGGCGGCGCCATGATGTATAGCTCGGGCACCACGGGGCGCCCGAAAGGCATCGTCCGGCCGCTGCCGGAGCGGAAGGTGACGGCGGGGATGGAGCCCTTTCGCCAGGCACTCTGGGAGCGCATGGGATTCTCCGCCAGTACGGTCTATCTTTCGCCTGCGCCGCAGTATCACCTGGCGCCGCTGATGGCCACGATGGGCGCCCAGTTCCTTGGCGGCACCGTCGTCTTCATGGAGAAGTTCGACGCCAGGGACGCGCTCGCCCTGATCGAGCGATACCGCGTCGATTTCAGTCAATGGGTGCCGACCATGTTCGTGCGCATGCTGAAGTTACCGGAGGAAGAACGTCGCGCCTTCGACCTTTCCAGCCATCGCGGCGCGCTCCACGGCGCCGCACCGTGCGCGGTTGAAGTCAAGCGGCAGATGATCGAATGGTGGGGGCCGATACTGATCGAGAACTACGGCGGCTCCGAGGGCAACGGCAGCACTACCATCAACAGCGAGGAATGGCTTGCGCACCCGGGATCGGTCGGTCGGCCTTTCATGTGCCAGGTTCACATCTGCGATGAAGACGGCAACGAACTGGCGGCGGGTAAGGACGGGCTGGTCTATTTCGAGCGCGACGCGGTGCCGTTCGAGTATCACAACGATCCGGAGAAGACCCGCGGCGCGCGGCATCCGTCGAAAACTGCGTGGACGACGCTGGGCGATGTCGGTCATGTCGACGCCGGGGGTTATCTTTATCTGACCGACCGCAAGTCCTTCATGATTATCTCGGGCGGGGTCAACATCTACCCTCAGGCGATTGAGAACGCCCTGACGCTGCATCCCAGCGTCGGCGACGTGGCGGTCATCGGCGTGCCCGATCTGGAGATGGGCGAGCAGGTGAGAGCGATCATCGAGCCGGCCGCCGGCATCCAGCCCTGCGCGGCCCTGGCCGAGGAACTGCTTGCCTTCCTGCGAGGGAAAGTCGCCCGCTACATGGTGCCGCGCGGGATCGATTTCATCGACCAGATGCCGCGCCTGCCGACCGGTAAGCTGCAGAAGAAGGTGCTGCGAGAGCGCTACTGGAACCAGCACTGAGACGCGACGATGCGTGCTTCACGCATCGTCGCGCCAGGGCCGGGAGCGCAATGACTCACGCTTTCGATTCGGTATCGGGCGGCACGATGGTCCTGGCCAGGTTGAGGAGGTTTCTCGCGGTCGCGGTGAGCGCATCCGGCACCGTTGCCAGCGCTATGCCGAGCTTCATTCTTTCCGGCCAGTCCGTCAGCGGGATCAGCTTGACGCCGCTGCCGGCGTACCTGCTGGCCGCCCCCGGCACCAGCGCGATCCCAAGGCCGCTCTCGACCAGGCTCAGGATGGTTTGCACCTGCACTGCCTCCTGGACCACGCGCGGCTTGATGCCGACCTCGTGGAAGGCATAGGTCGTGAGCGTGTGCATGGATGGCACCAGCGCGCGCGAGTACATGATGAAGGGCTCCTCGGCCAATTCCGCCAGCGCCACCTCGCTGCGCCCGGCCAGCGGTGCATCCGCGCTGACCGCCAGCATGAAATGATCCGTTTGCAGAAGCGTGATCGTGGCGCTGGTCGGCTCCAGCACAGGGAAACGGACCAGCGCGACATCCAGCGAATGCTCCTCCAGCCGGCGCAGCAGTTCGGCGGTGGTGGACTCCTCGATGGTCAGGTCCACGCGTGGATATTGCCGGCGGAAGCTGCGGATAAGCTGGGGCATGAGCGAATAGGTCGCCGAGCCCACAAAGCCGACCCGCAGCATGCCCTGCTCGCCGGATTCACCCTCGCGCGCGGCGCGGCGAATCTCTTCGGAGAAGAAGAGCGTGCGCCGCGCATTGCGAAGCACCACTTCGCCCGCCGGTGTCAGCCTGAGCCCCGAGGGTAGCCGGTCGAACAAGGTCACGCCGAGTTCCTCTTCCAGCTTCCTGATGGAAGTGGACAGCGGCGGCTGCGCCATGTGCAGCTTCTCGGCGGCGCGGTGGAAGTTGAGCGTCTCCGCCAGCACCAGCACCTGCTTGAGTTGACGAAGCTCCATATTGGTTCACGGTTATCAGGCGCCGGCATCGGCTTGGCGCCATCGGGATTCGGAGCGGGGTGTAGCGGCGCTTGCGGGCCGCGTTCCACGCGATACGTTTGGGATATCGGCCGGTCTGTATCCGGTATTGGACGGCGCAGGTTGCCGGGTCGTAAATTATGCCATGACCCTGCCTGCCCGCCTCGCGCGTGGTGTACCCCGGCACAGGGTACTGCAATTCAAAAATTCGAAAAATTCAAAACTCATCCGTCTGGAGTTCCATTGACTTCGATACTGTCTTCGCTCTCCCTGGCCGCGATCCCGCCCGAGGATGAGGCGCTGCGCGCCCCGGTGCGGGAATTCCTGCAGGCCGCCATGCGTGACGTTGCACCCGAGGTGCGCTCGCGGTCCTGGCTTGGATTCGATGCCGGGTTCAGCCGGGCGCTGGCGCGCCAGGGCTGGATCGGCCTGACCTTGCCGAAAGAGTATGGAGGCGGCGGCCGCAGCAGCTTCGCGCGCTTCGTATTGCTCGAAGAGTTGCTGGCCGCCGGCGCGCCCGTCTCGGCGCACTGGATCGCCGACCGGCAGAGCGCACCACTGATCCTGCGCTACGGCACGGCTGCCCAGCGCGACTACTACGTACCGAGGATCATCCGCGGCGAAGCATTCTTCTGCATTGGGATGAGCGAGCCCGATACGGGTTCGGACCTCGCCAGCGTGCGCACGCGAGCCACGCTCACGGCGAACGGATGGCGGCTGAACGGGCGCAAGATATGGACCACCAATGCGCATCGCTCCCAGTACATGTGCGCGCTGGTGCGAACCTCCGGCGCGCCGGAAGACCGGCACAAGGGCCTGTCGCAACTGATCGTCGACCTCTCGCTGCCCGGCATCACCATCCGCCCGATCCGCGATGTCGCGGGCGACGCGCATTTCTGCGAAGTCCTGTTCGAGGACGTTGAACTGGAGCCCGATGCACTGATCGGTGAAGAGGGTTCGGGCTGGCGGCAGGTGACGGCGGAACTGGCCTTCGAGCGCAGCGGCCCGGAGCGCATCTACTCGAGCCTGGTGCTGGCCGAAACCTGGCTGGCGGAATTGCGCCGCGCGCCTGGCGTGCCGCAAGGCGCCACCATCTTTGCCGGCAGGATGGCAGGGCGCATGGCGGTATTGAGGACAATGTCGCTGGCGGTCGCCGACAAGCTCAACAAGGGCCAGAATCCGGAGCTGGAGGCGGCCCTGGTCAAGGACCTGGGCACTGAATTCGAGCAAGCCGTACCTGGCTGGATTGAAGAGGCACTGGCGCTGAGCACCGCGCCGCTTCCTTCGCCGGCCCTGATGCGCACACTTGCCTATGTGAATCAAATCGCGCCGAGCTATTCGCTGCGCGGCGGCACTCGCCAGATCCTGCGCGGCATCATCGCGCGCGGCTTGGGACTTCGTTGAAAGACCGACATCATGACTGATTCCCTACTGGAAGGATTCGAGCGTCCCTTGCTGGACTTGTGCACGGACGAACGGCTGCGCGATATCGAGGCGGGTGAGCCTGCCGACGCGCTATGGACCAGCATCGATAGGCTTGGCTATACCGATGCATTGATACCGGTCGAGCATGGCGGTCACGGGTTGGCGCTGGCGGACATGTATCCGCTCTTCTTCGCCGCCGGCAGGGCTGGCCTGAGCCTGCCTTTTGCCGAAACCGCCGTGGCGCGTGCGATCCTGGCCAGTGCAGGTCACCGCGCCGGGCCTGGCGGCATTGCTGTCGCCCCCGCCGCCTCGTGCACAGGGCAGGCCATCCTCTGCCGCGATGTTCCCGGTGCCGCGCTCGCGGAGCATGTGCTCGTGAGCTGGCACGGCGATTGGCTGTTGCTGCCGCGTGTGCAGGCGCATTGCGAGCCGGGCAGCTACCGGCCCCATGTGTCGGCATCGCTGCGGTGGGCGGGACCGGAGCAGGCGGTCGCGCGGATCGAGGGGCAGGGCGCGGATGCCGAGTCCCTCTGCAATGCACTTCACGCGGCGGGCATGGCCGGGGCCATGGCGCGCATCCAGGCGCTGAGCGTGGAATACGCTAATGACCGGCGCCAGTTCGGCCGGGCAATTTCCCAGTTCCAGGCCGTGCAGCAGGAACTCAGTGTGCTGGCCGAGCAGGCGATCTCAACGGGGCTGGCAGCGCGCCTTGGCTGCGCTTCCGGCGCGAGTTTCCTGCCGGACCCGCTGCTGGCCGCTACCGCCAAGCTGCGCGCCAGCGAGGCGGCGACCAGGGTCGCGGCAATTTCGCACGCGGTGCATGGGGCCATCGGCATCACCGAAGAGCATGTGCTGGGCCTGTTCACCCGCCGCCTGCACGAATGGCGTGCCAGTCCCGGTACGGAAGGCCGTTGTGCGGCTCGCCTGGGCGAAGCGCTGCTGAAGGAGGAGCGTCAATCCATGTTCGACTTCGTGCGCCTGCGTCTGATGCCCGCGGGCAACCTGCACGAGGCGTGCCTGGCATAGACGCCCGACAAAACCGGCCGCCGCGGCAAGCCGCCTTTTTGCATAACTGAATTTTTGGAAACAAGCTGATGCAGCAACAGAACGACTCCATCGTCATCGTAGGCGCCAGCCGTACGCCCATTGGCGCATTCCACGGCGCCCTTGCCGCGCACACGGCGCCCGAGCTCGGCGCCATCGCCATCCGCGCCGCGGTAGCCCAGGCCGGCATCGAGGCAGGCGCCGTTGATGAGGCGATCATCGGCTGCTGCCTGTTTGCCGGGCTGGGCCAGGCGCCGGCGCGGCAAGCCGTGCTCGGTGCTGGCCTGCCCACCTCGGTGCCGGCTACCACCATCAGCAAGATGTGCGGTTCCGGGATGAAGGCGGCCATGCTGGCGCATGACCTGTTGCGTGCGGGCAGTTGCTCCCTGGCGGTGGCGGGCGGCATGGAGTCGATGACCAACGCACCGCACCTCGTGCCGCGCGGCCGCCACGGTTATCGCCTAGGTCACGGCCAGTTGCTCGACCATATGTACCGTGATGGCCTGGAAGATGCCTACGAAGGCCATTTGATGGGGCACTACGCGGACGTCAGCGCGGAGCAACTCGGTATCTCCCGGACCGAACAGGACGCCTACGCCGCCGAAAGCGTGGCACGTGCACTGCGGGCGGTGGCCGAAGGGCGCTTTCGCGATGAAGTCGTGCCGGTCACGCTCAAGACGCGCGGCGCCGAACTCCTTGCCGACGACGAAACGCCGGCACGCTGCGATATCAACAAGATCCCGAAGCTCAAGCCGGCATTCCGCCGGGACGGCACAGTGACGCCGGGCAATGCATCGTCGATCTCCGACGGCGCAGCGGCGCTGGTGATGATGCGCGAAGGGGATGCCCGGCAGCAGGGCGTGGCGCCGCTGGCGCGCATTACGGGCCTGGCCACGCACGCGCTGGCGCCAGGGGAGTTTGCGCTCGCGCCGGCCGGCGCAATCCGCCGGGTGCTGGACAAGGCCGGCTGGCATGTGGACGAGGTCGATCTGTACGAGATCAACGAGGCCTTTGCGGTGGTGACGATGATCGCCATGCGCGAACTGGGTTTGCGCCACGCGCGTGTCAACGTCAACGGCGGCGCCTGCGCGCTGGGCCATCCGGTGGGCGCAACAGGAGCGCGGCTGCTGGTGAGCCTGGTCCACGCGCTCAGGCAGCGTGGCCTGCGCCGTGGCGTGGCTAGCCTGTGCCTGGGCGGCGGCGAAGCGACGGCGGTGGCGCTCGAGGTCGCCTGAATCTTCGATCAGACTGCTACTTGAAGGAGAAGACAAGATGGGACCGCTTGCTGGCGTGAAGGTGGTGGAACTGGCGGGTATCGGGCCAGGGCCGATGGCAGCGATGCTGCTGGCGGACATGGGCGCGGAGGTCCTGCGCATCGAGCGCCTGGAGCCAGTCGATCTCGGTGTGAAGAAGCCGCTCAAGTACAACCTGACGCTGCGCAATCGCAAGTCGATCGCGCTGGACCTGAAGAAGCCGGAATCGATAGAGCTGGTGCTGAAGCTGTCAGGCGCGGCAGATGCCCTGATCGAAGGCTTCCGTCCGGGCGTGACCGAGCGCCTCGGCCTTGGCCCGGATGCTTGCCTGGCGCGCAATCCGCGGCTGGTGTACGGGCGCATCACGGGTTGGGGGCAAACCGGCCCGCTGGCCCGCGCGGCGGGGCACGATATCAACTACATCGCCCTGACCGGCGTGCTCAACGCCATCGGACGCCGCGACCAGCCTCCGTCGGTGCCATTGGCCCTTTTGGGCGACATGAGCGGCGGCGCGCTGTATCTGGCCATGGGCGTGCTGGCGGGCATCATCGAAGCACGCACGTCGGGCGCGGGCCAGGTGGTGGATGCCGCCATCGTCGACGGCACCGCCTCGATGGCGACCACCTTCTTTGGCCTGAGCGCAGCCGGACAATGGCATCCGGAACGCGGCACCAATATCCTGGATTCGGGCGCGCATTTCTACGATGTGTACCAGTGCCAGGACGGCAAGTGGATTTCCGTTGGCCCGATCGAGGCGCGCTTTCACGCCGAGTTGCTGCAGCGCATGGGTATCGATCCCGGCGAGATCGGTGAGCAGATGAACCAGGAGAATTGGCCAAAGGCCCGTGAAGTGCTGGCCAGGGTATTCCGGACCCGCACGCGCGAAGCGTGGTGCGAACTGCTGGAAGGCACGGATGTCTGCTTTGCGCCAGTGCTGTCGTTTGCCGAGGCACCCGAGCACGCGCACCTGAAGGCGCGCGGCACCTTCATCGAAGTCGATGGCGTGGTCCAGCCGGCGCCGGCGCCGCGCTTCAGCCGCAGCCAGGCGGCCATGCCCACGCCGCCGCAGGCAGCGAGCGCGGAAGGTTTTGCCGATGCGTTGGCGGGATGGTTGCCCGAGGGAGAGATCGAGGCGTGGCGCGGGAGGTGAAGCAGTTTCCGCGAGCGCCAGGGGCATCACCAGCACGACAACGACAACAGGAGACAGACATGACGAAGTACCCAACCTGGGCCCGGCGAGGCATCGCCTCTTTTGGCACGGTTCTCGCCATTGCCGCGCCGGCCATGGCGCAGGAATATCCCACGCGGGTTGTCCGTATCGTCTCGGTCACCAGCGTAGGCACGGGGGTCGACGACTATTCGCGGCTGCTGGCAAAGTTCCTTAACCAGAAGCTGGGTCAGAGCTTCGTGGTGGAAAACCGCCCGGGCGCGAACACTATCCTGGCCGCTGACCACGTTGCCAAGTCGGAGCCGGATGGCTACACGCTGTTGCTCGCGGCAGGCAGCACGATGGCGGCCAATCCCTCGCTGTATAAGCGCCTGCCTTACGATCCCCTGAAGAGCTTCGTACCGGTTGCCCGCATGTCGGCGCTCCCGGTCGCGCTGGTGGTCCCGGGCAATTCTCCGTACCAGACGCTCGCCGAACTGAGCGCTGCCGCGCGCGCCAATCCCGGCAAGCTGAATTACGGCACCAGCAGCGCTGGCTACCGCACCATGCTGTCCGCCTACAGCCAGGTCGCCGGGATCAAAGCCGTGGACGTACCGTACAAGGCAATGAGCAACCTGCTGCCCGACCTGATGGGCGGTGTCGTGGATTTCAGCGCGGTCGAGGTGTCTGCCGTTGTGCCGCATGTGCAGTCACGCAAGCTGCGGGCGCTGGCGCTCTATAGCCCGCAACGCGTGCCCGCGCTGCCCGGGGTGCCCACGCTCGCCGAAGCCGGCGTGTCCGGCATCGCGCTGACCAGCTGGATCGGCCTGTTCGCGCCGGCGGGAACGCCCGCGCCGATCGTCGACAAGCTCGCGCGCCTGACCCTGGAGTTCGTCAATTCGGCCGAGGCGATGGCGCACTATGCGGCGCGCGGGACCACGGCATACCCCGCAAGCGGAGAGGCGTTCCGCAAGGCCATTGTCGCCGACCAGCAAGAATGGAAGCGCTTCATAGCAAGCGCTGGCATCCAGCCGGACTGATTCATCGCCGGCGTCCTCCCCTTCACCGCGAGCGGCGCAAAGGGAGGACGTCAGGACTAACGCGCTTTCGATGTCGCGGACACGCCTGCGGCCATCCCATAGCGCTCCCGCAGACCTTGCTTATACAGCTTCCCGGTCGGCAGCCTCGGCATCTTGTCGATGAATTCCACCGAACGCGGGACCATATAGCGCGCCACCTTGCCGCGCAGGTAGGCAATCAGTTCCTCCTTCAGCGCTTCGGACGGCTCCACGCCAATAGCGGGTTCGATGATTGCCTTGACCTGCTCGCCCATTTCCGGATCCGGTACGCCGATCACCGCCGCGTCGCCGACCTTGGCGTGCGTCACCAGTGCATCCTCGATCGCCTGCGGGTAGATGTTCACGCCGCCTGAAATGATCATGAAGCTTTTGCGGTCGGTCAGGTAGAGATAGCCGTTCTTGTCGACGTAGCCCATATCTCCCACTGCGGTCCAGGTCGGGTGGTGCGGGTGCTGCGCGGCAAGCGTTTTGTCCGGATCGTTGTGATAGTGGAACGGTACCTTGTCGCGCTCGAAGTAGATCAGCCCGCTCTCACCGGCTGGTAACTCCTTGCCTTCGTCGTCACAGATATGGAGGATGCCCAACGCGGCGCGCCCCACCGAACCGGGGTGTGCGAGGTAGTCGGCGCTGTCGATCATGGCCAGGCCGCAGCCTTCGGTGGCGCCGTAATATTCGTGGATGAGCGGGCCCCACCACTTGATCATCTGCTGCTTGACGTCAACCGGGCAGGGCGCCGCGGCGTGGACCGCCATGCGCAGGCTGGACAGGTCGAACGCGCTGCGTTCCTGCTGGGGCAGCTTGAGCAGGCGCACGAACATGGTCGGTACCCACTGGCTATGCGTGACGCGGTAGCGTTCGATTAGCGCGAGCGCGTCCTTGGCGTCGAACTTTTCCATGAACACCACGGTGCCGCCGATCGCCTGGATCTGGAGCGCCCATGCCAGCGGTGCCGAATGGTATAGCGGCGCGGTGGACAGGTAGACCATGTCAGGGAAAAAGCCGTAGATGCCCAGTTGTTTCCGCCGGAACGGGTCAATGTAATCCAGCACATTGCAAGACGGCTGCGCCCGTACGATGCCCTTGGGCCGGCCCGTGGTTCCCGAGCTATAGAGCATCAGCGCGCCAAGCGTTTCCTCGGCGAGTTGTTCGGCTGGATGGGCGGCGATCGCATCCTCATAGCTAGTCCAGCCGTCAATCAAGCCATCGGCCATCAGGCGTAGTGGGCAGCGCGGCATGCCATCGGTCAGGGCGGCGGCGAGTTCGCGCATTGCGTAAGAACTGACCACGGCTTTCGACTGGCTGTCGGCAATGATGTATGCGGCTTCGTCTCGTGTCAGGAAACGGTTCACGGGCGTGAGTTGCAGGCCCGAGCGCAGGGCTGCCCAGCCGATCTCGAAGCACCGGATATTGTTCTCCAGCACCATGGCGATATGATCGCCCGGGCGCAGTCCCTGTGCGTAGAGATACCGGGCAAAGCGGTTGGACCGCCGATCGAGTTCGGCGTAGCTTAGCGAGGCGCCGGTAGTGCCATTGACAACGGCTGTCTTGTCCGGCGTGAGCCGCGCGCGTCCCCCCAGGTAGGACCAATCATCCATATCCGCATCCATACCCACGACCATAGAAATGTCTCCTGTTTTCCGTGCAAGCCGGAAACGGCGCCGCCTTGCGCGGGCGGCCGGGACCGGGTGCTGCCCGTCCCGGCTCCGTTGGTTAATGCAGCTCGTTGGCCAGCACGAGTGCCGACGCCGCTGTGAACATCCCGCCCACGCCTTGCACGAAGGAGGTGCGGACATTGTCGACCTGGCGGAAGGCCTCGCCGCGCAACTGGCGCACCGCTTCCAGGATGGCGAACATGCCGTACATGCCGGTGTGCGTGTAGAGAATGCCGCCGCCGTTGGTGTTCAGTGGCAGCTTGCCGCCCGGACGGGTATGGCCATCGGCGATAAAGTGGCCCGCTTCCCCGCGCTCGACAAAGCCCAGATCGGCTAGACCGTACAGCGGCAGATGGGCGAAGGCGTCGTAGATCATCAGATGGTCGATGTCCGCATGCCCTACGCCGGCTTCGGCAAAGGCTTGCTGGCTCGACAGGCGGAACGCCTTTGAGCTGGTCATGTCGTCCATCATCGAGATCAGTGGGCTATCGCACGCTTCGCCCGATCCCAGCAGGTAGACCGGCGAAGCGGACCGGCGCAGATCGCGGGCGCGGTCGGCGGAGGTGATCACCAGCGCGCCACCGCCATCGGTGACCACGCAGCACTCCAGCTTGTGAAAGGGGTAGGCGATCATCGGCGAGGCCATGACATCCTCCACGGTCAGCAGCTTCTTGCGGCTGGCGCGCGGATTACCTTGCGCCCAGTGGCTTTGCGCCACCACGACTTCCGCCAATTGTTCGTGCGTGGTGCCGGTCTCCAACATGTAGCGCAGCGTCGGCAGCGTGAAGGTATTGGGCGGCGCGCCGCTGCCGTAGGGCAGCTCGAACTGGCCGAGCATCGAGAATGGCGCCACCGTGCGCGGCGTCCAGCCCATGCGCGAGCGGCCCGACTGGCCGTGCAGCACCAGCACGGTCGAGCAGAGGCCGGCCCGGATGGCGGCGGCGGCGTGGCGCACGTGGACCATGAACGAGCAGCCGCCGACCGAGGTGCCGTCATACCACTTCGGCGTGACGCCGAGGTAGTGCGCCACATCGATCGGGCTGTCGACCGCGCTGGTGATGCCGTCGACGTCGGCCAGGGTCAGCCCGGCATCGGCCAGGGCGCGGTGCGCGGCGTCGGCACGCAGGTCCATCTCGGACAGGTGCGGCAGCGCGCCGAGTTCGGTTTCGGCGGCACCCGCAATGGCAATGACTTGGGTCAGCTTGCTCATCGGGCGGCCTCCGTGGACGGCGTGAACAGGGGCAGCATGATTTCGCCGCGGGGCTCGAAGACTACCTCCAGCGGCATATCCAGCGGCAGGTACTGGGGATCGGCCGGCACGCCGACCAGGTTGCTCATCATGCGCGGACCTTCATCGAGTTCGACGACGGCAATCACGTAAGGCGTTTCGCCTGCCCAGCCGGGCATGGCCAGGTGGCTGATCACGTAAGAGTACAGCCGGCCGCGTCCGCTGGCACGTACCCACGATAGCGCGTTGGCACCGCACTTGGGGCAGTTCAGGCGCGGGTAAAGCACGTGAGCGCCGCAGCAATCGCAGAGTTGCAGGCGAAGCTCGCCCGCCTGGGTGCCTTCCCAGAACGGCCGGGTGGCGGGAATGGGCACCGGTACCGCCTTGGCCAGGCCCGAATTGACGTTGGTCATGCTTCAAGCCTCCTGGGTTGCCGGGATTTCGCCGGAAATCAGCGCGTTCGGTGCCGCGCTAGCCACCAGGGCGGGGATTCGCGCGCCAAGCTCTTCCGGCTGCCAGCGGCCATCCTTCTCGATGCGCGGGCCGGCGTGCCAGCCTTCGGCCACCGTAATGGAACCCCCGCGCACGCCGAAGACGCGGCCCGTCACACCGCTCGATTCGGTGCTGCCCAGCCATACGATCAGCGGCGCCACGTTGCCGGCATCGAGCGGATCGAAGGCGCCGCCAGCCTGCGCGTCGGCAGCCTTTGCGGCCATGCCGTTCTGCTTGAACAGGTCCTCGGTGAGGCGGCTCATGGCCGTGGGATAAATCGCATTCACGGTCACCCCATAGCGCTCCAGTTCGCGGGAGGCAACGATGGACATATTGGCGATGCCGGCTTTGGCAGCGCCGTAGTTGGTCTGCCCAATGATGCCGTACAGGCCGGACGACGAACTGGTGTTGATGACGCGGGCCACGCGCTGGCGGCCTGCCTTGGCTTCGTCGCGCCAGTAGGCGGCAGCATGCCGCATCGGCGCGAAGGTGCCGCGCAGATGCACGCGGATCACGGCGTCCCAGTCTTCGGCGGTCATATTGACCAGGGTACGGTCACGCAGGATGCCGGCATTGTTGACAAGGATATCGAGGCCGCCGAAGTTGTCGATGGCGGCCTGGATCAGGCGCTGAGCACCGTCCCAGTCGGAGATATCGTCCGTGTTGGCGACCGCCTGGCCCCCAAAGGCGCGGATTTCCTCGACCACGGCGTGGGCGGGGCCGGCTTGCGAGCCGCCGCCATCGGGCGCGGCGCCAAGGTCATTGACGACAACCTTGGCGCCCTGGCGGGCGAATTGCAGCGCGTACTCGCGGCCGATGCCGCGGCCGGCGCCGGTGATAACGACAACGCGATTCTTGCAAAGCTGACTCATGGTGATTCTCTCTCGGAGTGGAGACGGAAAAGGGGGGGGCTTGACGATGGGGTTCGCGCTCAGCGTCGCGCGGCTTCGAGAATGCCGATGGCCTTGCGATAGCGCTCGGACTCGCTGGCGATCTCGTGCGCGGCCTGTGCTCCGCTGACTGGCATTGCCTCGGCGCTGCCGAATGTGGCGAGGAACTTCCGGAAGTCTGGCGAGGCGGTGATTTTCACGAGTTCCTGCTCCAGGCGCTGCACCACCGGTTCGGGGGTCTGTCTGCGTACCGCCAGTGCAACCCAGATGTACAGCTCGTAATCGGGAAGGGCGCTCTCGTGCAGCGTGGGCACGGACGGCAGATCCTCGAGGCGCGCCCTGGCGGTGCTCGCCAGAGCGCGCATCTTGCCCGAGCGCACCAGCGGCAGCGAGGCACCGGCATCGACCAGTGCCAGGTCGACCGCACCGCCGATGACGTCGGAAGACACCTGCGAGAAGCCCTTGTAGCTGACCTGGTTGAAGCTCAGTTGGCCTTGCTGGGCGAGCAGGATGCCGCCGACGCGGTACGAATTTCCGTAGTCCGCCAGACTGACCGTGCCTGGCTTGGCGCGGACTTGCGCGAGCACCTGGTCCAGCGAGGTGTATCTGGCGTTCGCGCCGGTAACCAGCAGGGCCGAAGTGCGGTGGAGGAAGGACAGCACACGGAAATCGCGCTGCACGTCGTATCCGGCGGCCTTGTTCATCAGCGGGCCGCTAATCATGGAGGGGCTGAGCAGCAGGATGCTGTATCCGTCCGCCGGCGAATTGAGCACGCTCTGCACCGACACCAGTCCTTCCGCACCGGGCCTGTTTTCGACGACCACCGGCTGGCCCAGTGCGGCGCCGAGACGATCAGCTACGAAGCGGGTAACTGCGTCGCCGCTGCTGCCGGGGCCGATCAGTAGGGCAATGCGCAGCGGGCGCGAGGGGAACGTGTCGGCGGCGGCGGTGGTGGTGCTGCACGCCACAGCGGCGGGCATGATGACGGCGAGAAGCCATTTTGCTAGCGGGCGTGGGTGCATACTCTTTGGGTCTCCTCGTGAGATGCTGAAGCTGATGGCTATGGAGCTATGGAGAAAGTATTGCCGCAGTGCCGTCATGCGGAAATGGCCAATATCGGCAAATTTCTTGGCCGATTCCATCCGTACTCGTTTTCCGCCCGGTTCCCCCGTCAGGGCCAGGGGCGAACGCCGCGGCGGTACTGTCCAGGCGCAACGCCGGTCCATTTTTTGAAGGCACGGCAGAATGTCGCCGCCTCGGAGAAGCCCACTGCGCCGGCGATTTCTCTCACTGACAGTGTGGTGCATTCGAGGTGGCGCAGCGACTCGTCGCAGCGCAGCTTGTCCTTGACGTCCTGGAATGTCACACCCTCCTCGCGCAGGCGGCGATCCAGCGTGGCCTCGGTGAGGTTGAGCAAGCGCGCCGTCTCGGCGAGCGAAAGCGAGCGGTCCGGCAGTTGCCGCCGTAGCCGGGCCCGCACCTGAGCAGCCAGCGTGGCGCATTCGCGATGACGGATCAGCAGGCTGTCAGGCGCGTCGCACAGCTGTTGGCGTAACGTATCCCGGGTCTGCACCACCGGCAAATCGAGCCAGCGCGCGTCGAACCTCAGGCCGGCCTGAGCTTGCCCATAGCGACAGATGGTGTTCAGCAGCTTGGGGGTTTCCTCGCTGCCGAGAAGGCTCTCGTGGGTAAAGTGGATGTCCTGCAGGGGAAACCGTCGGCCCGTGAGCCACCAGACTTGCTGGATGGCGTGGAAAAGGAACACCGATTGCGCGATCCGCGGAGACCTGCCGAGTTCATCGCCGGTAGGATCCAGATAGAGATGGGCCACGTGGCCGACCACCCGCAGCCGAGCGCGCAACTCTGGCACGATGCGGCGGTAATGGGCCAGTCCCATCGTCGTCGCTTCGCGCAGGTTGCTGCAGTGCACGACCGCCCAGCAGGCCGAAGCAAATGTGCCGGGCGGTACCGGCCGGCTGCACAGGCCCCATAGCTCGTCGCGCATCACGCGCGTGAGTGTGCTCAGTAGTGCTGCGTACCGCGCGCGCGGGATGCGGCCGCCCTGTGCCGTATCGCCGCCGCTGCGGACCCCGGCCCGGCGCAGAATGGCCGCGGTGTCGTATCCGCGCTCGCGCGCACCGCTCAGAATCCAGCCCACCATGCTGTCAGAGATGGTGTGTTCGCGCATAGGTGTGCTCCTGCAAACGCCTGTGTGTTACCCGCGCCGGGATGATGCAAGGTGAGGCCGGGCGTTGGCTGAATTGACCGACGGCATCGCCACACGTTGGCCGTTGATACGGCTTGTCTCCACTGCCAGGGCGAGGGTTGGTCGGCCTAATCGCAAATATCTTAAGCTTCAGATATTCACGAATCCCGGTCGACTCTCAGGACCGCCTCATTCTTCTGGTGCGAGCTTGCTCTTCTGTTCGAGCACGGAATAAGCAGCAGTATGGGCAGGAGCGGTTACGGTTGAACTACCCGAATGAGGGGGGCTGATGAGCGCGGAAGCCGCCGCAAGGTCGACCGTTGCCGCCCGGCTCGTGAGGCTGCAAGGCGGCTATCTCGAGCGCCGAGATGCGCCGGAAGGGCAAACCATGCAACCCTATCGAAACGCAGCTCCGATTTGTGGGGAAACCTCAGCGGCGTTTCAGCCAAGTAGAAATCGTGCCCCGATTGCGCTGCGCGATGACGGGACGCTCACAAACGGCTCAGCAGCTCCGCCTTCTTGGCGGCGAACTCCTCATCGCTGAGAATTCCCTTCGCGTGCAGTTGGGCGAGCTTCTCTATGGTGGCGAACACGTCTGGCTCGCGGGCGACCGACTGAGTGCTGACGGGCTCCTCCTGCACCGGCGGCGACGCCGGCTGCGGAACCCCACCGACCGAGACAACCGGCAGGCTGGCGACAGCAACCAAGCCGTGCTGGCTCGCAAATGTGAGGGACGCGCCGCGGGACTGCTGCTGTGAGAAGCCGCTGATCTGGTGATCGAGCGTATCGTAAACCGTCACCTTGCCGTTCACTTCGATCGCCAAGCGCCGGGGCTGTGCGAAGTAGGCATAGCGGACGTCGTTCTGCGCGCCGGTGCTGTTGGGCCGCCCCAGATCAGCGGGCCACCAGTCGCCAGAGGTGCCGGTGGCGGGCGGAACGAACAGACTCACCGGTCCGACCGGTCCGGCTGCAGTCTGCTGCTGGTTGCTGCCACCGTAACCAGCGCTCTGCTGTTGTTGCTGGCCGCCGCCGTCGTTGCCCTGCTGCTGAGTACCCTGGCTCTGCGACTGGAAGCTGCCGCTGCGAATAAGGTCGGGCTGGTTTGCCATCACGCGGGAAAGCTCGGAACAGAGCCCATAGACCCGGCCTTTCAGGTAGTTGTTGAACATGTCGGAGACCATGGTCATTCCCCCCTGCATCCACTGGCCGGAGCCACCAAATTCGGGGTGATTGAACTGGGCCATGCTGCCGTTACCGCGAATCACAGACTCCAGCATGCTCATCACGGCATCCGTGCTGAACCCATGTCGCTGGGCTACTTCTTCGATCAATTGCTGGCCGGCGGGGGTGAGTTTTCGCATGGTGATCCACTCATAGTTTCTTCCGACACCGTGTTATATAAACCGCAGCGCCGCCTGCTCGGTGCCGGACTGGGCAATTCAGCCTTGCGATCGCTTGCTGAACGCTGCCGCAAGGCAGTGACTGCCCGTTCCAGATACATCGTGTTCCGCAACGTGATCCCGGATCTCCCCCGGGCGGTTGAAGAACACCGCTCGCGCTCCGCGAATCGACGCTGGAAGGCGATGCGAACCTGTTTCTCCTTGTCCGCAGGCGCGAACGTGCCTTGCGAATACGTCGAAATTCGCTGCTGCGATGGCGCCAGTGCACTGAACTGTTCCCCAGCCACGTTGCGGATCTTCGTGGATAGCGTCAAGCAGGACGTCCGGTCGTGTTGCCTCACGGGATGATGTTACTCCCGGGAAATTGTCACTGTCCGATTGTTTTGCGATGAAGGGTCTGTCACCTCCGACCTGTAACGTCAGAACAGACGCTTGCGACGGACTGCTTTGAGGAAACTTGGGTGACTGCTGTGGGTCGATCAGCGACATTCGAGACGCCCCACAAGGACGCCTACCGTACGAAAAAGTCCGAATCTTGACGGCACCCCGACGCGCTTGACCGCTGCGCCATCGCCATCATCGAACTCGAGAACGATCGTGCATCGCATGTCGGCTCTCCGTCTCTTTGATACAAAGACGATACTCCTATGCGGGCCGGCATCCCAGGGCCTTTAACGGCTTCCCTGAAACATTGCTAAGCAAGAGGTGGCGCGCTTTTGCGCCATTTTTTGTGCCCTGATTGTTCCCATGTAAATGATCCATTCGTGACGATATTTACCTTGATTTACGGGGTCCGCGTGACGAATGTCCCTGGCGAGCGTCCTCCTGATGATGAAAATGCAATTAATCGCCAGAAATTCTGCCCCAACCTTATCCCGGGGTTTGGCAACCCAGGCCACCTGCCAGGGGCGCGACGTGGAGGAGTTAGGGACCGGTCGCCAGGGCCTTCCGCCTGCACGGGACGCCCATCCCATCCGCTGGCGCGCCGGCGCGGCTGTGCAATCGGTGCTGTGGGTTCCGGCGCAAGCGGCGGCGAAACCCGCGCTTTCGCGTGGCGAACGTCGTCCTGTCCATCCGCTGTGCCCTCAGACTACGATGCAGTGGCGCCAGCACCAAAACGCAATTAATCGCCAGGATTTCAAACGCCGCGATAAGAATGCGCTAGCACGGTCGGGGAGCCACCGGCTCCGAGCCAGTCTTCTTTTCTTGTATGCCCGCAAGGGCTTTGTCAACTTTGGGGGAACCCGCGAGAATTTTCCGCTCGAAAGTGGGAGTTGACCGGCACCACGAGGCGCGGGAAACCATCCGCAGAGCGGCTTTAGAGGGCCGAAAACGTTCACGAGGTGGGATTTTCTGCAGGACCATGTCCAAAACTTGACGATGCCCTTGCTGGCTCTGGTCGCCAGGCGTTCAGCGAGGCGATGGTTCTGCTGACGCAGGACGCTCGCCTTCCCCAATATGGCGAGACGAGCGTAATTAGCGCCTAAGGCTGTTGCCACAATTGCGAACGGGAGGCTTGGTGCGGTCGCTACTTCAGCGTGGCGAGCTGCGCGGCGATCGAGTCGACAAGCTAAGTCTTGGAAGCGGACGTGGCCATTCGCGCCTGGGATACTTTCATCATCATGAAATTATCCTTGGGAGCGGTCCGAGAGCCTACTCCCGCCTATTGCATTCGCTTCAATGCCGCGCCATCTTCCCGACCCTGCCTTCGCGGGCCACGATTCGCACCATCGGCCAATTAGGCGACCGCATTCGCGCGACCCGGGCGGCAGAGGGCACGCCGATTGACCAGGCCGCCCGGCAGCGCGGCGTCTCAGTCGGGATGCTTTCCAAGCTGGAGAACGGCAAGGGCGTGAATCTGGAATCAGTCTTGCGCGCGATGGAAGGACTGGGTCTGACGATGCTGGTCGTGCCCAAGGCGCACGCAGCCCTGCTCGAGCAGGCCGCCGCTCATGCAGCCAAGACCTCTCAAGAGGCGGCGCGGCAGGGTGACCCCCACGAGGAAGAGGGCGAAGCCCAGTACTTCTGAAAGCGACCGCCGCCGTCAGGCGACCGTCAATGCTCTCGCTGCCACCCGATCCGGTGCCGTTCCTGCGTGGCCTGATGGCGCGCGTCGTCCTCCGTATGCAGGTAGTCGCTGGTCGTGGCAATCGCGCTCGGTCGCACTGTCGATCGAGCCCAGCATCGCGTCGATCGCGTCCTTGACCGCCTGCCACATGGCGTGGCGCAGGTAGCGCGTGATGCGCGGCTTGGGCGCGCCGCGCCGGCTGCGTGCCAGCGAGAGCGGATTGCCGACCAAGTAGCCGGCGTCGACCAGCCAGGCGAACAGGCCGTTGAGGATCACCATGGTGTGGCGCGCGCTCACCGGAGAGAGCGGACCGGCAAATGGCCCGCCACGCGGGCGCGCCGCGCGCCGATAGGTCTGCAGGGTGGCACGGGAAATCGTTTCGGCACGCAACCTATGGGATGCAATCAGCTACCTGGCCCTGCTCCCGGGCTGGAGCCATGACGGCAAGTGTGACACCACGGAAAACCTGCGCTGGCAAAACCATGAAGCGCAAGCCGCGGTGCCCGTAACGACCCGCTAGGCCACGGCGGCACGGTCCGCGACCCAAGCCTGATCAATGAACGCCCGGGCCATGGCTGGGCGTTCATCAATGCAATACGGCCATCGCCAACTTCGGCTGCTGACTCTCCCTCCCTTTCTGCGGCACAACCCTATCGGCTGCTCATGTAGGCGGCAAACAGCGCCGGCTGCAAACCGCGCAATTCCTTGCGCCGTTCCACTAGCTCATGGTGGCGCCCGTGTCGCTCCAAGTTCAGCAGTTCAAGCAGCAAGCGCATCGCACGCTCAGGCGAGCTTTGAGTCGACTGCTGTGTCTGACGCAGTAGGTTCGCTAGGCCCGGTTTCTCGATCAACGCCCAGGCGGGAAACCACACCAGATCCTCAACGGCACCATCGCCCTCGAAGCGAGAGTCGAACGTCTTGCGCAGCGTAGTCAGACAGGAATCCTTCAGGCGGTGCATCAGTCCGTCAAGCCGGCTTGCCGAAAGCCACGCGAGCTCGGCCAACAGCGGCCAGATGGCTTCCAGTCCGCGCTGGTGATATTGCGCCTCTGCCATCCAGCACAGCGTAGTGGGAATGCGGCGCCACGATGCAATACGTGCGACGGCTTCTTGTGCCGCGACCCAGTCCTCGACCTTGAGCCACAACGGCGCTGCATGGGCATCATGCTCGTTGCGGCACAACGGCAAGTGCGCAGCTGCGTGCGCAAGCGCTCGCCAAAACGGCGCTACCCATGCGCTGCCGGCAGCGCCGCCGAACACGCGAGCAGCGGCGGGCATGACCTCGCGGGTTATCTCGCCACGCGCATGTTGCAGCGCATCGTGGTCGCCAAAGCGCTCTGGCCTTGGTTCCCCAAGAGCCCGAGTCAGCGTACCAAGAGCGGGAAGAAGATCGTCGGAAGGATGTTCGCTGAGCAATAGCTGCAACGCACCACGCGCCGCAACTGCATCGCGTCGCTGCAGGGCGTCGGCAACATCGTTGCGTAGTATCACATCGCGGCTGTCAGCAAAGATATCGAGTTGCATCGACTTCAACACCCAGAATAATGTGATCGTTCAAGGCATGAGGAGGGATTCTAATCCATCTGGCAGCTCAGGAGCAGGTGGGGAGTGGCCGCATCAGTGGTGTCAAGCGGAAACCTTGCCAGCGCGGCCGATGGGTGGATGCGCGCTGGAGTCGCCAATGGGATGCCATGGGGAAGTGTTCACTCTGTCCATACAGAATCCACTCCCCGCATCAGGCGCCCGGCGAGAATATAGTCGCCCAGCTTGGATGCCTTTGCCTCGAGGCTCTCCAACTCAGCTGCAGGCAGCTCGGTCAGATCAAATTGACAATAGAGGTTTCGCTGCCGGAAGGTCGTTTTTGGCCGCATCGGGCCGGCGACCAATGCCGTCGGCGATTTGACCGCGATGTTCTCTTGCCCACGATATTCCACGCGGATCCCTGCCTTCTGGCCGAGCCGACCAAGTTCAATCGCGTCCTGCCAGCCAGCCTCATAGTCCAGTTCCACCACGGTCACGCCTTCCGTCCCCAGGAGTCTTATTGCCTCCCCTTTGGTGCCAGCTCGTGCTGTCGCCATTGACTTCTCCACTCACATTCTTGGCGCATTGGGGCAACGCCCTGTGCTCCCACATTATTGTAATCGCGGGCGGAGCCTCGTGCCCGATAGCCCTTTCCGGCGATTGACATCCGCAGGGGCTGTGGACTGTGGCGGCAGACTAGGTGGGCAGGGGGGGAGAGCTGCGATGTCGCCGCTCTGTCAGAACACACTTGATTCACCTTGAGGGATGCCAGCCATGGCAATGGCATTGGGGATTTGCCGCCGGTGCCACGGTCATAGCCGGAGCCCTTGTAGGCCTCGAGTTCGGCAACTTCAGCTCGGGGCAGCCAAGCATCGGCGAAGAACTTGTTTGTGCGCACTTCATTCTACACATGGCAACTCGCATTGAATTCACCCACTCAGCTGCCATCGCACCTTTCCTGACGGGGGAAGAATAGGCCGGGAGGGTTGTATTCACAGAAGCTAGCTCTGTTCCGGCTAAGATCATCCGGGCGGGCGAGATCCACAGAATTTGTGAAAATATGGCGAAGTGCTGTAGGATAATCGAACTGCTATTTATAGACGGAGACCGAGATGGCTACCTACAAACAATTGCTGGCAGAGAAGGAAAAGCTGGAAACCCAGCTCGCCGAGGTTCGTCAAAGCGAGGTCGCCGGAGTTATTGAGAAAATCCAGGCGTTGATGGCAGAGTACGAACTCACCGTCGATGACTTGGCGCCGAAACGACGCCGTGGACGCCCGGCGGCTAGTGACAAGCCTAAGGCTGCGCCGAAGGAGAAGACCTCGCTGCCGCCAAAGTACATGGACCCCAAGACGGGCGCCACCTGGACCGGCCGTGGTCGGGCGCCGGCGTGGCTAGGGAAGAATCGCGACAGGTTTCTGATTCCAGAGGCGTGATCGGGAGCGCTAGCATCCGATTGCCAAGCAGGGATTCCTTGGTCTACGGTGTGGTTGCCAAAGCTGTCTTTCGGCATCGATGGCACGGCATTACCCAGACGTATCTGGATTTTCCCGCTATCCATTACCTTGGCGGAAGTGTTAGCCTAGAAGCCGCAATCTTTCGACATCGAATTGTTAAGTGTTTTCCGCCTTCAGCTCGCGTATGACACGGGGAGATGCCGGAAATGATGAGAAGTGTGCAGATTCGGGCAGCAGGAAAAACTGATTGGCCTGCCGTCGTGGATGTTCTCGAATGTTGTGGATTGCCTAACGACGTCGTTGACCAGGCATTGCACTTCTTTCATATCGCTGTATTGGATGAGCGGGTAGTTGGTTGTGCTTGCGCTGAGCAATATGGAGAGACGGTTGTTGTGCGGTCCGTTGGTGTGCTTCAAGAGTACCGTGGTCATCAAATCGCGACGCACCTTGTCGGCAGCATTCTGACGCGCGCTCGCGCGGATGGCTGTACCAAGGCGGTACTCATCACCGCTGGCCGGCTCGGCCTCTCTCATCACTGCGATTTTTCGCTCGCGGAGCCCGAATCCATGCCGGAGGAAGTTCGTCTATCCAAGACGTTCGTGGGAAGATTTGGCGGGGGGAGTACATTCAAGATTTCCATGGGCTAGCTTTGCGCACGACTTACCGGGAAGAGTCAATATTTCGCGCAAGTCAGCGCCGATGGCTGGCCAGGAAACTGGACACTCAATCGACATCCACGTCGCCAAGCACCACGTGCAAAGCCGAGCCGGTGTCGAACTCGGCTTTGCCTCTGAATATCGGGAGCCCAAGTCTGGCGCTGGACGGCCGGGCCACAGTGGCCGAGAACGCTGAGGGCGTTAGAGCTTGCGAATCTGGGAAGCTTGTGGACCCTTTTGGCCTTGCGTGACCTCGAACTCGACTCTGGCGCCTTCTTCCAGCGACTTGAATCCAGTACCCAGGATTTCCGAGTGATGCGCAAACAGGTCCTTGCCGCCACCATCCGGCGTGATGAAGCCAAAGCCCTTTTCGTTGTTGAACCACTTCACGATACCCGTTGCCATCTCATCCTCGTATCGGTGCGGAAAGCACCCTGCATGTTGAACAGAAGAAAATTGCGGAACGACACATGGATTTCGCGGACAACATGACGGCATTCCGAATGGCGCTCTGCGACGCCAAGCATAGCTCAATCTTGCCGTTCAATCCAAGAAGCGCGCGCTTCTTGGGGTTTTCCATGAGGGCGTACGATTTTTTAAGCCAAGGGCGGGTTTGGAACTTAAGCGGCGGTTGGCGCGAATGACCTTCTGCAGGATGTCGCGAGCGCTCTTGGTCCAGATGAACGGCTTGGGGTTGGTGTTGTGGTGAGCGATGTACTCGTTGATGGCGGCGACCAGTTCCGGCACGCTGGTGAGTACGCCGCGGCGAAGTCGCTCGGTCGTCGCGAAAGAACCGCTCGACCATGTTCAGCCATGATGCCGAGGTGGGCGTGAAGTGCATGTTGAATCGCGGATGCTTGGCCAGCCAGTCCTGCACCGCAGGATGCTTGTGCGTGGCGTAGTTGTCGGCGATCAGATGCAGCGTTTTGTCCTTGGGCGTCTCGCGGTCGATCTTGCGCAGGAACGTCAACCACTCGGTATGGCGGTGGCGCTGCTGGCACTGGGCGATGACCTGGCCATCGAGCACGTTGAGGGGGGCAAACAGCGTGGTCGTGCCGTTGCGCTTGTAGATCCTATGTAGCGGGGAGATCTGCCGGACGTGAGCGATAAAATCAGTCGTTCGAGCCCTGCTACAAGGAGAGCATCATGCGCGCGGATCAGACATACCTGACGCATTCCGAACAGGTTGTGCTGGCGGTGTCACTGGAGCTGGCCGCCAGCAAGTGGAAGGTTGCGCTGCACGATGGCCGGCGCAAGCAGCCGGCCGTGCATACGATCGCGCAGCCGCAAGCCGCCGCCCGCCTGCAGGCGGTGCTGGGCCTGATCGAAGCGCACAAGGCCAAATGGTCGCTGCCGGCCGGCGTGCGCACCGTGGTCAGCTACGAGGCCGGCCAGGACGCGTTCTGGATCTGTCGCGCGCTGCAAGCGCGCGGCATCGAATGTTATGTCGTCGATCCCGCCAGCATCCCGGTCGAACGTCACCGGCGGCGCGCGAAGACAGACCGGCTCGACGCCATCAAGCTGGTGATCAACCTGCGCGCGTGGCTGCGCGGCGAGCGCGACCGCATGCACGTGGTGCACGTCCCGTCGCCGCAGGACGAAGCGTCCCGCCAGTTGATGCGCGATCGCGGGCAACTGCAAAAGGAAGTGCTGCAGCACCGCGACCGCATGCGCAAACTGCTGGCCACGCTCGGGTGCTGGGATCACGTTCGATCACCAGGCCTTCGCCAACCGGCTCGCGCGTAACGAGGTGCGGTGTCACGACGGCGCGCCGCTGCCGCCCGAGCTGCGTGAGCGGCTACTGCGCGAGTGTGAACGGCTAGCGCTCGCCGAGCAGCAACTCGCGGCGCTGGAGAAGACGCGGCAGGCAAGCGTGCCCGCACCCGCGTGTAAGCGAAGCCACGACCTGGCGCGCCTGAAGGGCATTGGCGAAGTGGGTGCGTCGCGCCTGGCGCTGGAACTGTTCTGGCGGGAGTTCAGCAACCGGCGCGAAGTCGGCGCGTGCGTCGGCCTGGTGCCGCAGCCTTACGACAGTGGCGAAAGCCAGGTCGATCAGGGCATCAGCAAACAGGGCAACCGACGGGTGCGCGCGCTACTGATCGAGATGGCGTGGTCTTGGCTGCGCTACCAGCCCGGCAGTGCGCTGACCCAGTGGTTCAACCATCGCACGCAGGGCACCGGGCCGAATCGCCGCGCGCGGCGCATCGCGGTCGTCGCGGTGGCGCGACGTCTCGCGGTTGCGCTATGGCGTTATCTGAAGGACGGCGTGATCCCCGAAGGGGCCTTACTGAAGCCAGTGTAAGCGTGGGGCGTGGGGCGTGAGAGCCTGAGCACGCGAGACATCGCACAATCCATGATGGTTTGAAGTAGACATGCCCGTACCCACGACGGGTTGCCCCCGCAACCGATCTCTGTAGATGGGGCATGTCTCCGGAGCAGTTTCCGGCGCAGTGCGCATGCAGGATAAGGCTGGCCACGCGCCGGCGGATAGAAGGTGGTAGGACGTTGGAGTCTTACGCGCGCCACGATCGGCTTCAGACCAGACGTTAGCCCGCATTGTTGACGGCCACATATTGCCCTTCGCGGAAGGAATTGTCCCCCGATGATTCGTGAGGAAGCCAGATTAGTTAGTGAAAGGTCTTGACAACTTCCCCCTCATAGAAGTCGTGGGTCATGGTGGCCGCGCGCCCGCGGCAGCAACTGCGTGACGTCGTTGCGGTTCGCGCCAGTCAGGATGGCGCTGACGGGAACGCCATTGGCGTCTACAAGGATGTGGTGCTTGGAACCAGGTCGCGCGCGATCCGTGGGGTTCGGGCCTGTTTTTCGCCCGCCCCAACAGCTCGTACCGACGAGGAATCGACTGCGGCGTATGAGAAGTCGATTTGGCCAGCCTCGCGCAGCTTGTCGAGCAGCAACTCGTACATCCGACGCCATACACCGGCCTTCTGACAGTCGCGCAGTCGCCGCCAGCAGGTTGCACCCGAGCCGAAGCCCAAGCGGGTCGGCAGGTGGTTCCACCTGATTCCTGTCTTGAGCACGAACAGGATGCCATTTAGCGCCGCCCGATCCGATGCGCGCGGCCGGCCAGGGTGCTTCTTGCGCCGTGGCTTTGGTCGCGGCAGCAACGGTTCGATCAGTATCCACAGTTCGTCATCAATGACCGGCGCTTCCATTCCTTGGGCTTCGTTGTTGAGGCAGCCAAGATTAACAGCTTCGCAAACAGCCCCCTCACGGCGTTTTTGAACTGGCCTCTAAAGCACGCTCAGGCCTTCGACTTGGAAAAAGCACTTACAAAGGCTTGAGCAACACAGTATCTGCGGAGGCTGGGACCTTTGCGTCTTTGCGCGGATTCCACTGCCGTGAAAGACGTCTGATGTCCACCTGCGCGGGCAAGACAGCGGCGCCGAAATGTCTGTGGCGAAAATGCCTTAGCCCCCTTTTGGGGGGCGTCAATCAGGCCGGAATGGCACATAGTAGCCATAATGCATGCCGGCCAGCCTTTGCACCTTCGCTTGGTCGCCGATACCCGCCCGCTCGCCGGCGGGCGGCGCACCTCTTGCAAGCCCTGCCGGTGCATATCCGGAGAGCGCTTTGACATCATTGCTTCGCGATTCCACGGCTACCACGCCGCTTTTGCCACCCAATCGCTTCCGCCAGGCCGTCGCCAGCCGGCCGCTGGTCTCCATCGACCTGCTCGTCGAAGACGAACAGGGTCGTTTCCTGCCGGGCCGGCGCCGTAATCCGCCGGCGCAGGACTCGTGGTTCGTGCCGGGCGGGCGCATTCGCAACGACGAGCCCATTGCGGCGGCGCTGCGGTGCCTGTTGCAGGAGGAACTGGGTCTGACGGAGGAGGGCGGCGCTGGTTGCGTGGAGGCGGCGAAGATGGGTGAGGGTGCGCCGGTGTTCCGCGGTGTCTATGAGCATTTCTATGACACCAACTTTGCCAACGAGGCTGGCAGCAGTACGCACTATGTGGTGTTGGCCTATGTCTTGCATTGGCCGGTGGACGGGGCGCAGTTGCCCTTGCTCCAGCATGAGGCGTATCGCTGGTTGGCGCCGGAGGCGGTGCTGGCGGATGCGGGCGTGCACGCCTTTACGAAGGCGTACTTCGCATGAGGCGGGCCATGTCCGGTATCGAGGCCCACGTGCCCACGAGTCGAGCGGGGTATGATCACGACGTGACGCTTTCGGCGCGCGCCGGCCCGGCTCCACGCGGTGAGCACGGGACTAGAGTGCGTGCTGCTTGTCGGGTTCGCTGACCTCGACTAGCCTGCTATCGATGTCGATTCTTCGCTGCGCTGCGATACCCATTTGATGCCAGAACGCTCGACCACCCGATATGGCAAGGCGCTGCAGCGCCTGCGCCAGGTCTTTTCCCCGTTGAACCTGGGGGCGGCGGCGTGGCTGATTGCAACATGGGCGTTCGCGGCGTTTCAGCTCGTGAGCGAGCGGGACCGCTTGCTGCACGACGCCGCGGAGCATACCCAGGCGGAGGCCCGGGCGTTCGGCGCGTACTCGAAATCCAGCATCCTGCGGTTGTCCGAGTTCCTCCTCGACCTGCGAGCCAGTTGGCTGGTCGGCCAGCCGGGGTTCATCGACATGGTGCGTGAGCGGGAGAACCTAGTGGTGGACCTGTCGTTCCAGGTGTCGGTGATCGACAAGCATGGCCTGCTCATCTACTCGTCCATCGCCCCGCCCGCGCCCGGCGAGAAGGTCGACCTGAGCGGGCGCGAGCATTTCCGGGTCCATCAGAACGCGGGCGGGCGCGACATGCTGTTCATCAGCGACCCGGTGAAGGGCAAGGTCTCGCGCAAATGGTCGATCCAGTTCACGCGCCCCATCCTGCGCGCGGGCAGCTTCGACGGGGTCATCGTGGTCTCGGTCAGTCCGGAGCAGTTCGCCAGCTTTGCGCAGACGTTCACTAACCGCGATGGCGAAGTGGCGTCGGTCATCAAGACTTCCGGCCAGGTCATTGCGCGCGTGCCGGCCCTGGAGGGCACGCTGGCCAGGGCGGTCAGCAACAGGCCGTACCTCGCCAGCGAGTCGCCCCAGTCTGGTAGTTATCGGGCGGTGTCGGGCTCCGAAGGCGTGGAGCGAGTCTTCGGCTATTACCGTGTGCCGGAGTTCGGGCTCAATTTCGTGGTGGGCGAGTCGGTCGGCCTGGTGCTGGCGCCCTACGAGGTATATCGCCGCGTTGCCCTGGCCGGTGCCATTGCATCCACGCTGCTGCTTGGCCTGTTGTACTACAGCCTGCGCCGCTCCATGGCGGAGCGACGGCGCCATATGGAGGAGATGCGGCTGGCTTCGCTGGTCTATTCGTCCAGCAGCGAGGCCATGGTGGTGACGTCGCTCGATGGCACCATCATCGACGTGAATCCGGCCTTTGCCGCCGCCACCGGCTATACAGTCGAGGAAATCAAGGGCCGCTCGGGCTATAGCGTCAGCGGGGCAGGCAATGCGGCAGGGCTGGTCGAACGCCTGCGGGCCACCGTGGCAGCCAAGGGCAGATGGAGCGGCGAATTCTCGATCCGCCGCAAGGACGGCAGCGAGTTTCCCGCCTACCTGACCGTGGATACCTACCTGGCCCACGCGTATGGCGAGCGCCGCCGCGTTGCGCTGATCCATGACATGACCGAGAAGCGCCAGGCGGAAGAAGTCATCCGGCACCAGGCGAATTTTGATGCGCTGACGGATCTGCCCAACCGCCGCCTGTTCTTCGACCGGCTGGAGCAGGAGATCGAGCGCTCGCGCGGCATGCAGGATGCGCTGGCGCTGCTGTTCATCGACCTGGATCGCTTCAAGGAGGTGAACGATACCCTCGGCCACGATCAGGGTGACCAGTTGCTGCTGGAGGCGGCGCGGCGCATTGCGGCATCGGTGCGCGCGTCGGATACCGTGGCGCGGCTGGCCGGCGACGAGTTCACCGTGATCCTGCCCGCGGTGGGCGATGCCGGCGTTGCCGGGGGCATTGCCCAGGCGATCCTGGAGCGGATTGCCGCGCCTTACCGCCTGGCCGGCGAGCTGGTGGTGGTGTCGGCCAGCATCGGCGTGGCGACCTACCCCAAGGACGCCGACAACGCCGAGGCCCTGCTGGTGTGCGCCGACCAGGCGATGTTTGCCGCCAAGGAGGAGGGCCGCAATCGCTGGAAGTTCTTCACCCAGGCGCTGCTGCAGGCGGAGAGGGAGCGTCTGCGCATCACGCAGGACCTGCGCACGGCGCTGGCGTCCGGGCAGTTCGCGCTGCACTACCAGCCCATTGTCAATCTGCGCACGGGCAAGGTCTGCAAGGCCGAGGCCCTGATCCGCTGGGACCATCCGGTGCGCGGGCCGATCCACCCGGCCGATTTCATTGCCGTTGCGGAGGAATCCGGCCTCATCATCGACATAGGCCGCTGGGTGCTGACGGAAGCGCTGGACCAGCTTGCGCGCTGGCAGGTGCTGCTGGGCAAGGGCTTCCAGATCTCGGTCAACAAATCACCAGTGGAGTTCTGCGCGCCTGCGAGCGGGCCCGAGTCCTGGTCCAGCATGATCGAGCGCAGGAACGTGCCGGTGGGCAGCCTCGTCATCGAGATCACCGAAGGCTCGCTGATGGAGCAGAACGCCGATGTCATGGACCAGCTCTCCCGCTTCCAGGCGGCCGGCATCGAGATCGCGCTCGACGACTTCGGCACCGGCTACTCGTCCTTGTCGTACCTGCGGCGCCTGGACATTGACTACATCAAGATCGACCAGTCCTTCATCCGCTCGCTGACGCGGGGCCCGGACGACGTGGCCTTGTGCCGCGCCATCATCAGCATGGCGCATGCACTGCGCATCCGCGTGATTGCCGAGGGCGTCGAGACCGAGTCGCAGCGCGACATCCTGCTGGCTGCCGGCTGCGACTACGGGCAAGGCCACTTCTTCTGTCCGCCGGTGGAGGCCAGCGCGTTCGAGGCCTTCGTGAGCGCCGTGACTTGAGGTGAGCGGCGTCCTTCGGTGCCTTGGTCGGGGGCTCGTCTGGGCTTCGTCCTTGCGCTTAGTTCCTACACTTAGTTCCTGCGCTTCTCTCGCATGCTGTCAGGCGCTCCGGCAACCCTTCCATCGTGAGGTGTAGTAAAGATGGGTCTTCCGCAATTTGTGTGACGACGGCGAATTTGCGTCGAGAACCCTTGCCGTCGTCTTTCCCGCCCCACTACCACCATTCTTCTTATTGACTAAGTAAGCGAGCCCGCCAGCCTCGTCCTGGCCGCACCAGCTCACGCGCCTGCGATGGCGACCGGACTAGCGGGTCCTGTAGGACAAGGCAGGCCGGTTTAGCTTGGCTTCAACACCCGCAGCCGCAGAAGCTCGATATTCGCGCGGCCATACATTTGGCGCTTGAGGAGCTTGAGCCGGTTGACATGACCCTCGGTCTGGCCATTGCTCCATTGCAGCCTGAAGGCCGCCCGCACAGCCGGTAAGTCGGCGCTCAGGCTCTGCGCGAACCGACGCATTTCCACAGCGTCGCAGCACGACAAACGTTTCAACCATCGATCGAAATGTCGCACACTTCGCCGGTGCATGAGCCCCAGAAACTCCCGCGCGAGACTGCGGACCTCGCCCACCACGGGTTCGATCTTGCACAGCGCCTTCACGAACCGCTCGTGGTCCGCGCTTTTTGGCTCCTCGACGGCGAGGTTCCTCCATCCGAGAAGCCATCCGAACACGCGCCGGGCCGACGGAATCGGCATCGTTCGCACGGGCTCCAGGACAAGCGGCGTCTTGCCCAGCGGAAAGAGGAGGCGGGTCACGCAACTGCACGGAGCCGCGACTTCCCAAGTAACCTCGCTGCTTGAGTTCTTGCCAGATCAGTTCAGGAAAGCGACAGCCCTGGACGATTCGTTTCTCGATAAGCTTTCAACAAAAAGTGAATCTGTAGTCTGCCCCAAATCCCTGAAGGATTACATCGACATCAGCTTCAAGGGTTTTGGTGTCGCGGGCTTTGAAGGCCAGCCACTCGTATTTCATCTTGTGCCAGAGCTTCTCGATGCGATTGAGCTCCGGGCTGTACGGTGGCAGGAAATACAACGTCAAGCCTTTCGTTTGTAGCAGCCGGAGATAAGGCCGCAGTGCGCGGGCCGTGTGGACCGAAGCATTGTCGAGAATCACGGTCAGCGGCTTGCCGACGTGTTCGACCAGCAGGCCGAGAAATCCAGCGAACAGCATCGAGGTCATCGTCTCCCACAACTTCGCTGCAAACAGTTCTCCCGAGGACAGCAGTGCTCCGACCACGTTCAGACGCTTACCACGCCGGGCTTCAATCATGTGTTGCTCCCCGACAGGTGTCCACGCACTTCGATTCGGCTGCGCTTGCGCGAAGCCAACTTCGTCTACGTAGGCGAGTTCGATTTCGCCACGCTGGGCTTGCTGGACCAACTCCCCAATTTCGGATTGGGCTTGTCGGAACCGCTGTTCGTCCCGCTTTTTTTTAAGCTATGCCGGGTTCGCTTCCATACCAGCCCCGCCCGTTTGAGAATCCCTGTCAGCGTATTGCGGTCGGGTAGCAGCGACGCATTACTACGTCGCCGCCCCCTAAGAACCGGACGTGCGAGTCGCCCCGCATCCGGCTCAAGCCATTCGTTCAGCACCATTGTGTGGCACCGGGCAGACCAGCGGAACGTTTCGCGGTTCGACGGCGGGCAAAGTAGGCGGCCCATGCCGGGTCAAACGGATTGGCCAGTCCCCGGATTTTGACGTGTCGCTGGATCGCGACGGTCGTTGCGCGGAAGAGTTGCAGGCCGCAGGTGTCACCCTCGGTTGAACCCTCTGTTGCAAAATCCCAGGACCGGTATCCGTCGCGCCGGAAGTACCGTTGCCGGACCCATCGGGCTCCTTTCATGGGGTGACGACGCTTCGCCCATCTCCAGAGCCGTTGCCAGATGTGGGAGTCGATTGAGGAGAAGATCGCTTTCGACACGACGTGACGGTGATACTGGGCCCATCCCCGGATCACAGGGTTGAGCTGTCGTATCAACGCCTCCTGCGTGGCGCTCGCGTTTTCCTTGATGATTCCCCTGACCTTGTCAAGCAGCGACTTGATGCTCTTGTTCGCTGGCTTGATCAGCAACTTGCCGTCGTACTTGCGCACGTTCTGGCCAAGGAAATCGAAACCCGCCGCTATGTTCGTGATCCGGGTTTTCTCTTCCGAGAGCTCCAGACCCCGAGCCGCCATGAACTGCCTGACTGCCGGAAGTACCCGGGATTCCAGCACATCTTTCGATACGCCAGTCACCACAAAGTCATCGGCATAGCGGACGACGTTGAGCTGCGCCTTTCTGCACTCAAGTGTGGATGTGCCCACACTTGCATGAACTGCTGCTTCAAGTCCGTCCAACGCCATATTCGCGATCACAGGCGAGATCACACCCCCTTGGGGTGTGCCCGCTTGTGACTCGAACAAGGTTCCTTCATCGATATATCCGGCTCGAAGCCACTTGCGCAGAACCTCCTTATCCATCGGTACGTTCTCCAGAAACCAGGAATGACTGAAGTTGTCGAAACAGCCCCGAATGTCACCCTCCAGAATCCATTCTGACGAGGCACGCTTGGCCAGAACGTTGAAGCACTGTTCGATGGCATCGGCGGTCGAGCGCTCGGGCCGAAAGCCGTAGGAATTGGCGTCTGCAAGGGTCTCCGCGACGGGTTCCAGAGCGAGCTTCCATAAGGCCTGCATCGCCCTGCACCGCATACACGGGATTCCTAACGGACGCTTCTTCCCATTACTCTTGGGAATGTAGACACGCCGCAACGGCATCGCACGATAGCCGCGATGTCGTAGCGACAGCATTCCGTTCCATCTGGCCGCCGGGGATGACCATATCTTGCCGTCCACCCCCGGCGTTCTCTTACCGCGATTCTCCGTCACACGCTTGACGGCGAGCATCTTGCCGCCATGCGAGCGGGTTAGCAGACGTTGCAATGCTTTCACCTTGCCCCATCGGCCTTCCTGAGCGGCCTTGGCGATACGCATCTGAAGTCGCTTCACCTCTGCTTCGATGTGCGACCAGTTTGCATGGTCCCACATCTGCGCAGCGCTCGAGAGTGCACCAGCGTCAGGAGCTTTCGCGTCCGTTGCCGTCATCTGCTTTCCCCCGTATAACGATTGTTCAAGGTTATCTCGCCATGAATGACCACGCGGAAGTCTGCCCGCTTTCGCGTCGGGCGATGTCTCAGCCCGTATCCCGTCCATTACAGCCGGGCGTTCGCTTTCTCCGCATTCCTTTACCCACCGCGCCAACAGCGTTCCTCGCGGTTCGCCTGCCGTTGCCGGCGCCGCGATGGGCTTACCCTGTTCCGCATGAATTTCCGAGCGGGGCGGACCCTTCCTCTTCGCCGGCGGCTTGTCGTCCATGGTGGCCCAGTTCACGAAGGCCACTCCACACCGCGTACCGTTTTGGTCCAAGCCTGTCAGCACGTTTGGCTTGTTGATTCTGACGACGTTTATCGGAAGTTCACATATGTTGATCGTACCCACTCATCCCTTGCTCCTCTCCGCCTCTGTGCTGGCAGATTCCGCCTTACCTCGCGGCTCGGCGTACCGGTTATCCGGCGGCTACGTTGTCCCCAGAGCTTCACACCGAGCTGTTACCGGCTCCGCATGCCCGGGTAGGGAACGGTTGATGGAACAACCGGTTTCATCAGGTAATACCTGCTCCAGTGAAACAGAAACTCAAGCGACTTTCAGGTCGCACATGAACTCGAATCCCGAACTTCTCTTCGAGTCGTGCCAGCAGTTCCGCGGCCGTCAGCGCCTCCTGCGTCGCCCACATCTCCAACTGCTCAACCTGCGCCGGCGACAGCTTCGACGGCGCACCGCTACGCGGCGCGTCCGACAGCCCTGCCATGCCATTGTCCAACCAACGATAGCGCCTCTCGTACACCGCCTCCAACGTCAACTCCTGCCGCCTGGCTATCTCCTTGGCTGGCACGCCGTTGCTAAACATCAGAATCGTCCGAGACCTGTCTCGTGTTCTCCAATCACGGCGGCTTCTCGCCAGAACCTCAAGCTCGGTACGTTCTTCCTTCGTCAGTTCCAGCGGCTTCAATACGGCCATCGTCTATGTAGCGGTTCTTGTTCGGCCCGACAGTATAGAGATACTTCTTGTGAGGCGCTTAACTGAGCGGCAATCAGGCGGTTATCGGGATCGCAGGCCGCGTAACGCAGGAAGAATGAAGGTGCCGCTAATGTGCATTGTCAAGTTGCCGAGAGTGAGACGGCACGACGGCAGGTGTGACGACTGTCAGAAGGCCGTCGACGGATTTTGGGCGAGTTCGGCGAATTCGCGCCACTGAGGGCCTGGCCGTCGAGGGCCAGGCCGCGGCGCCCGTCAGGCCGCCATCGGCGATACCTGGCCCGCGGCATCAGCGAATGCGCGGCGCAGGTGCCGGCGGCTAGTCGATGCGGGCGCCGCTCGCCTTGACGATCGGCCGCCACGCCTGGTGCTCGGCCACCACGAACTTGCCGAATGATTCCGGCGTGTATTGCATTGGCTCCGCGCCTTGCAGCAGGAATTTCTTGCGCATAGTGGGGCTGTTGACAGCGTCGGTCACGGCCTTGTTCAGCCTGGCAACCACCTCCGGCGGCGTGCCCATGGGCGCAAACAGGCCAAACCAGGCACCCGTCACCAGGTTCTTGACGCCCGCTTCGGCCATGGTCGGGGTGTCCGGCAGCGCCTCGGCGCGCTTGGCGCTGGTGACGGCCAGCGGGCGCAGTTGCCCGGCGCGAATATGGCTCATCACCGAGGGGATCGTCGCGAACATGAACTGCACGCGCCCGGCCAGCAGGTCGTTCAAGGCATCCGCGCCCTTGTAGGGCACGTGCACGGCGTTGGCGCCGGTGCGTTCGTTGAGCAGCGCGCCCGACAAATGCGCGGCGGTCCCGACGCCGGTGGAGGCAAAGTTCAGCTTGCCGGGATTCGCTTTTGCGTAGGCCACCAACTGGGCGACATCGTTGGCGGGCACGCCGGGATGCACCACCAGCACGTTCGGCACATCGGCGATTGGCGCCACCGGCGCCAGTGCAGTCTGCGGATTGACCTTGAGATTGGGATAGAGCGTGGGATTGATGGCGATCGGGCCGACCGAGGTGGCAAGCAGCGTGTAGCCGTCCGGCGCGCTCTTGGCCACGAACTCTGTGCCGATATTGCCGCCCGCGCCGGGCCGGTTTTCCACGATCACCGTCTGCTTCAGGCTCTGGCTGAGCTGGTTGGCCACTTCGCGCGCGAGGATATCGGTGGTGCCGCCTGCGGAAAAGGAAACTACGACGCGAATGGGTTTGGTCGGATAGGGCTCGGCATTGGCGCCGGTGCTTGTACCGGCGCCGGCAAGCAATAGCAGCGCGGCGGCGGTCAGCCGCTTTGGCAGGATCATGTCTCACTCCACGGATTGAGGTGGTTTCAGGCCGCGCTGCTTTGGCGCGTGCCCACTAAAGACATGGTACGAAGCTGGTCCCGCCCAGCGTTGATCAAATAGAAACGCTGCCTTCTTTCATCATGATGGCGCGGCTAGCGTGCGCGCTGGTAATGGCGCTCCATCGTCGCGCACTGGGCCAGGTAGTCCAGCAGCCTGGCAGTGCCGGCTGGCAGCGACTGCCGGTCGCGCACGCACACATAGAAATTGCGCTCGGCCCACGCATCAGTCAGCGTCAGCAGGCTGAGCCCCATCATCGACAGGTAGTTCTTGGCGATGCCCTCCGGCACCACCGCGATGCCCAGCCCCTCGCGCACCATCCGGCAGCGCGCCTCGAAATTCGATACCTGCGTCTTCACCGTCAGCGGCCGCGAGATGGTGCTGCTCACCAGTTGCAGGAAGGCCTCAAAGGTATAGCGCGGGAAATAGCCCAGGAAGTCGTAATCCAGCGCCTCTTCCAGTTGCAGCGAACCCTTGGCTTCCAGTGGATGCCCGCGTGGCACCACCAGTCCCACCCGGTCCGAGCGGTAGGGCAGGGAGAACACGCCGGGGCTGGGTGCTTCGGCGTGATAGATGCCGATGTCGGCATCGCCGTTAGAAACCATGCGCGGGATGTCGAAACTTAACGCTTCGATCAGGTCGATGCGGCTGTCGGGCGCGCTCTGCAGGAAGCCGCTGATATCGGTAGGCAGGAACTGCAGGATCGTGGACGGGTTTGCCGCCAGGCGAATCTTGGCGATGCCGTCCGTCGAATAGGTGGCCAGCGCCTCTTCGGCCAGCTTGATGCTGCGGACGATGGCCCTGGCGCGCTGGTAGAGCATGGCGCCGGCCGGCGTGGGCTCCACGCCGCGCCCGTGGCGCACCAGCAGGGCGGTACCGACCTGGCGCTCCAGTTCCGAGATGCGCTTGCTGGCCGCCGAGGTGACCAGGTTCTCGCGTTCGGCCGCGCGGGAAAGGCTTTTTTCCTCGACGGCGGCGATCAGGACTTCCAGGGAGGCGATATCCATGCGGGTGTCTTGCTGATGTGCGGATGGCGTGGCGCGAGAAAGCGCCGAGGCAGGAGTGCCATGCTATTCATCTTCGCTGCCAACGTCAAACGGGATTTTCCCGGCCGCGACAGGTGGCTCGCTAGATGCGCCGGCAGCAGTGCTTGACGCGCCCGCGCGTGGGCCACTTCGCCACCGTGCTCGGGAGCTTTCACCAAATTTCAAAGCTTGCCTGCCGGCACTCCCTAACATGGGGTCAAGGCGGCAAGGCAATACCGATCAAGCCGCCATCAAGCCGTATGACGACAAGGAGCACTGCATGGTGATCGATGAACTAGCCGAATACGTCGGCGCGGAGGGACGGCGGGCGCTGTCGCCCGAGGTCCTCCACTATGGCAAGCGCGCCGTGATCGACTGGTTTGCCGCGCTATTCCCGGGCACGCGCATGTCGCCCGGCACGAACCTCGTGCAGGCACACCGCGCCGAACTGGGCGTAGGTGACGCCACCGTGGTCGCGCACGGCACCACCGCGTTCCCAGCCACGGCGGCCTGGATTAATGGCAGCGCGTCGCATGCTGCCGAGTTCGACGATATCTTCCGCGACGCGGTCTACCATCCAGGCTGCCCAACGATCTCTGCCGCGCTGGCGCTGGCCGAAGACCGCGACGTGAGCGGCGAGGCCTTCCTGCGGGCCGTGGTGGCGGGCTATGAGGTCTCCACCCGCATCGGCGCCGCCATCCAGCCCGCGCACTATCGCTATTTCCATACCACCGGCACCGTGGGCTGCTTCGGCAGCGCGGCAGCCAGCGCCTTGCTGCTGTCGCCGGGCAATGCGCGCGTCGCCGCCGATGCGCTGGCCACCTCCGCCACGTTCGCCTCGGGCCTGCAGCAGGCCTTCCGCTCGGATGCGATGACCAAGGCGCTGCACGCGGGACATGCCGCCATGGTGGGCGTGCAGGCGGCGCAGGCAGCCGCGGTGGGCGTCAACGGCGTGCACGACATCCTGGAAGGCGCGGCCGGCTTCGGCGCGGCGATGTGCGGCAGTCCGGGCTGGTCGGATGTGGCCAAGGGCCTGGGCGCGAACTACAACATCCTTAGCATCACCCAGAAGAACCACGGATGCTGCGGCCACACCTTTGCGGCCATCGATGCGGCGATTGAACTGGTGCGCGGGCATGGCATCGACGCCGCCGGGATCGAGGCAGTCACGGTGTGGACTTATCAGACTGCCATCGACGTCACTGGCAATGCCGTACCGGGCACCGCCTTCGAAGCCCGCTTCAGCCTTCCCTACGTCATCGCGCACGGCATCCTGCACGGCGCGGTCCGGCTCGACGCCTTCTCCGGCGAACGCCTGCGCGACCCGCAGATCCGGCAATTGATGAAGCGCGTCACCCTGCACGCGGATCCGGGGCTGACCGCGGCGTTCCCCCGCCAACGCGCGGCGCGGGTGGAGATCCTGCTGAAGGACGGCACCCGCCACACGCTGTTCGCGCCTTACCGCAAGGGCGACCCGGAGTCGCCGCTGGACGACGCCACGCTGAGCGACAAGTTCATGGAGCTGGCGGCGCCGGTGATCGGCATCGGCACGGCCGAGGGACTGCTCGCCGCGCTGTGGCAGCTCGAGACCGGCAGCGTTCGCGGGCTGCGGCTCGCGGGTCTTGGCGTGGCATGAGAGGGGAGGAAAGCGTGAACGATATGACTGTAACGACGGCGATGACCCGCGGCCTGGCAAAAGCGCTGTTCTCGCCGGACACGGTGGCGCTTGTCGGCGCATCCAGCGACATCACCAAGAATACCGCCCGGCCGATGCGCTTCATGCGCAAGCACGGCTACCAGGGCACCATCTACCCGATCAACGCCACCCGCACCGAAGTGCTGGGCGAGAAGGCCTACCCGAGCCTGGACGCGGTGCCGGGCGAGGTGGAGCACGCCTTCGTCATGGTGCCGGGCAAGCATGTCGAGGCCGCGCTGGAGCAATGCGCGGCCAAGGGCGTGCAGGTGGTGACGGTGTTCTCGGACGGCTTCGCGGAAGTGGGCGAGGCGGGCCTGGCCGCGCAGCAGGCGCTGGTCCGCAAGGCCAGGGCGCTGGGCGTGCGCCTGATCGGACCGAACAGTATCGGTGTGGTCAATGTGGAATCCGGCGCGGTGCTGTCGGTCAATGCCGTGCTGGAGATGGACGAGTTGCACGCCGGCAGCATCAGCGTGATCTCGCAAAGCGGTTCGATGCTCGGCGCGCTGCTCTCGCGTGGCGCGGCGCGGGGGCTGGGTTTCGCCAAGCTGGTGTCGGTGGGCAACGAGAGCGATATTGGCGTCGGGGAGCTGGTCGATCTGCTGGTGGACGATGCCGCTACCAAGGTGATCCTGTTGTTCCTGGAAACGATCCGCGACGCCGCCGTGCTCGGCCCGGCGCTGCGCCGCGCGCGGCAAGCCGGCAAGCCGGTCATCGCCTACAAGCTTGGCCGCTCGACGCAGGGCGAGGCGCTGGCGCAGTCGCACACCGGCGCGCTGGCCGGCAACGATGCCGCGGTGGACGCCTTCCTGCGCAAGTACGGCGTGATGCGCGTGGAAATGCTGGAGACCTTGTTCGAAGCCGCGCCGCTGGCCCTGCGCTATGGCCGGTGGGTGCCCGCCCTCAAGCGCAATCCCCGCGTGGCCGTGGTGACCACCACCGGTGGCGGCGCGGCCACCGTGGTGGACCGCCTGGGCCTGTCGCAGATCGACGCGGTGGCGCCGCCGTACGGCTTCGTGGCGCACATGGCGGCGCGCGGCGTGCGCATCCGCCAGACGCCCATCATCGACCTGACGCTGGCCGCGACCAGCGCGCAGTACAAGGATCTGGTCGAGCAACTGCTGCTGAGTGACTGGTGCGACGCCGTGCTTTGCGTGGCGGGCTCGTCCGCGCAGTTCCATCCCCAGCTCGCGGTGCGGCCCATGGTGGAGGCGGCCGGCGCGGGACACAAGCCGCTGATCGCTTTCCTCGCGCCGGAGGCGGGGGAGTCGCTGCGCGTGCTGCAGGCAGAAGGCATCCCGGCGTTCCGCACGCCGGAAGCCTGCGCGGACGCGCTGGCGCAGTTGTTCAAGGCGGCGCGGGCGCATCCCGAGGCCGACGGAGCCGTCGCACCGCTCGGCTGGCCGGCCGGCTTGCCGCTGTCGGGCAACCTCTCGGAGCACGAGGCGGCCAGCGCGTTCGCGGCGCTGGGCGTGCCGATCGCCCCGCTCGCGCTGATGCCGGTGGGTGAGTACAAGCACAGGATTCCCTACCCGGTGGTGGCCAAGATCTGCTCGCGCGACATCCTGCACAAGACCGATGTGGGCGGCGTACGCGTCGGCGTACGCGACACGGACGAACTGCAGCGCGCCACGGCGGCGATCCTTGCCGATGTCGGCCGCGCCGCGCCGCAGGCCCGGCTCGACGGCATCCTCGTGCAGCGCATGGAGGACAAGCTGCTGGAACTGATGCTGGGCTACCGGGATGACCCGCTGGTGGGCCCGATCGTGCTGCTGAGCGCGGGTGGGATCGCCGCCGAACTGCGGCCGGACGTCAGCCTGCGGCCGGCGCCGGTGACGCGCGACGACGCCATGGAGATGATCGACGAGGTACGCAGTACCGCGCTGGTCCGCGGCTTCCGCGGGCTGCCGCGCGGCGATATCGCCGCCCTGGCCGACGCCATCGAGCGGTTTTCCCGGCTGGCCGCCTTCGAGGGCGTGAACGTGCTGGAGGCCGAGATCAATCCGCTGTTCGTGCGTGCCGACGGCGTGGTCGGGGTGGACTGCGTGGTCCGGCTGGCGGAAGAACAAAGAGCCGAACTGAATTGATTCGAATCGAGTAAGAAAACGGAGACAAACATGGATTTCAAACTTACCCCCGAGCAAGCTGAGTTCGAGCACGCCGTCACGCGCTTCGCCGAGAAGGAATTGCGCGCCGGCTCGGTCGCCCGCGCCCATACCGACGACTACCCCTGGGATGTCGCCCGCAAGATGAGCGAGCAAGGCCTGCTGGGCATCACCGTGGCCGAGGCTGACGGCGGCCAGGGCGGCAGCCTGATGGATGCCATCATCGCGATCCAGGCCGTGGCCTCGGTCTGCCCGCGCAGCGCCGATGTGATCCAGGCCGGCAACTTTGGCGCCATCCGGGTGCTGGCCGAGTATGGCTCGTCGGCGCAAAAGGACAAATGGCTACGCCGCCTGCTGGCTGGTGAAGCCTTGATCTCGGTCGGCATGACAGAGCCCGAGGCCGGCTCCGCCGTCACCGAGCTACGCACCACGGCCACGCCCGATGGCGACGACTACCTCATCAACGGCACCAAGGTCTTCACGACCCATGGCCCGCACGCCGACGTGATCCTGGCCTACGTGCGCTTTGGCCCGGGCGTCAACGGCATCGGTTCCGTGCTGATCGATACCAGGCTGCCGGGTGTGCGCATCGGCCAGCGCTCGCGCTTCATGTCGGGCGAGGAATGGGCGCAGATCTATTTCGAGGATGTCCGCATTTCGGCGTCCGATGTGCTGCTGGGCGAGGGCGGCTTCAAGAAGCAGATTGCCGGTTTCAATGTCGAGCGCATGGGCAATACAGCGCGCTCGCTGGCGCTGGGACGCTATGCCTACCAAGTAGCCCGCGACTGGGCCATGCAGCGCAAGCAATTTGGCAGGCTACTGTGCGAGTTCCAGGGCCTGCAATGGAAGTTCGCCGAGATGAAGATCAAGCTCGATGCCGGGCAATTGCTGCTGTACCGGGCCGCGGCCAACGCGGACAGCGGCTTTCCTTCCGCCGAGGAAACCGCGATTGCCAAGGCGTTCTGCAACCAGGCGGGCTTCGACGTTGCCAATGAGTCGCTACAGGTCATGGGCGGCATGGGCTACAGCCAGGAGGCGCTGGTGGAGTACTGCCTGCGCCGCTGCCGGGGCTGGATGATCGCCGGCGGCTCCATCGAGATCCTGAAGAACCGCATCGCCGAATCGGTATTCGAGCGGACCTTCGCGCAGCGCCCGGAAAAACAGCAGGCGGGTTGATCAAGAACGCATCCCAGGTGTGGGCGCATTATGTTTTGTACAACGGAAAGCCGGACGCGCAGCTTGCCCGGGCCGGCAGCCTGCAAACGGGGCTGCCGAAGCCTACCGGCGAGCCATCGGAATCGAAGCCGATCCGGCGGTGCGCCGCTTCCTGCAGGCCGAACTCGCCCAGATCTAAGATGCGGCCGTGGTCCCGGTGATGTCGCGGCTACCGCTTGCGCACTTCTCCTTCACCGTGCCGTGATCGGCAGCTACTTCCATTAGGCGCCAACCTCAAAAAAAGCCAAGAACTTGCGCATGATGGGCGACAACGCGCCCGCGCGATGCGCTACCAGCACCCGGCTGGCCGCGTCGGGGCCGGCCAGCCGGCGGTACGCCACGCCCGGAATGCCGGTGCGTGAGTAAATCTCCGGCAGCACTGAGACCCCGGCACCGCTCGCCACCAAACCGATGATGGTCGTGGCCTCGCGCGCTTCCTGGCCGATGCGCGGCGCAAAGCCCGCGCGGTTGCACAGCGTGGTGACATGATCGAACAGCCCGCACCCCAGCCCTCGCGGGAACAGCAGAAAGGGTTGGGCGGACAGCGCGCCGATGTCGAGTCCACTGTCATCGTCCGCTATCGCCAGCGCATGCGAGGCCGGCAACACGGCGACCAGGCGGTCGGCCAGCACCTCGTGCACGGTAATGCTGGCGGGCGGGTAGAACTGGGGCGAAGGGCGCAGGAAGCCAATCTCGATCTCTCCCTTCTCCAGCCCCTGCAACTGCTGCCCGGTGGACATATGCACCAGTTCCAGCATGGCGCGTGGGTGGCCAAGGCGGAACTGCTGCACGGCGCGCGGGAAAACATTCTGCATGGGCACAGAGGCGGTGAAGGCCACCCGGATCTCGCCCGCCTCACCGGCGGCAACCTGCTTGACCACCTCGCGGGCCTGCTCCAAGTTGCCCAGCGCCGCCTTTGCCTTGTCGAGGAACAGCGTGCCCGCCGGCGTCAGCGCCACATGGTGGCGGGAGCGGTCGAGCAAGGGGCTGCCAAGTTCGTCTTCCAGTGCCTTGATCTGGGTGCTCAGCGGTGGCTGGCTGATATGGAGCTTGCGCGCGGCCTCGCTGAAGCTCAGCGCTTCGGCCACGGCGACGAAATAGCGGAGTTGGCGAAAGTCCATCGGTTATATCGAAGTGCAATAACAAGCGGTTTGAAAACATATTAGACAGTATCACGACGGTTGGCCAAAATGCACGCAAACGAATGAAACCGGACCACAGGAGACAAGAATGCTGCGCCGACCTTACCTAGCCGGCTTGCTGGCCGCCGCGCTGTCGCTGGGCGCTGCCGCCACCGGCGCCGAGACCTACCCCGCCAAGCCCATCCGGCTGGTCGTGCCCTACGCGGCGGGCGGCGCTGTCGACATCGTGGCGCGTTCGGTTGGCCAGAAGATGAGCGTGCTGCTCAAGCAGCCCATCATTGTCGACAACCGCCCGGGCGCCAGCACCAATATCGGCATGGACGCGGTGTCCAAGGCCGCGCCGGATGGCTACACCATCATGATGGCCTCCAACAGCCTGGCCACCAATGCCGCGCTGTTTGCCAAGCTGCCGTTCGACCCGACCCGCGATTTCACGCCGGTGGCGCGTATTGGCCAGGCCTCGCTGGTGCTGGTGGTGCCGGCCAAATCCAGTGTGACCTCGCTCAAGGACCTGGTCTCCCAGGCGCAGGCGCAGCCCGGCAAGCTCAGCTATGCCTCGGCCGGCAACGGCAGCTCCGGCCATCTCGCCGGCGAGTTGTTCAAGGAAGCGGCGCACATCGACGTGTTGCATGTGCCTTACAAGGGCGGCGCGCCAGCCATCACCGACCTGCTGGGCGAGCGCATCACGTTCATGCCGATCAACCCGCTCGAAGTCATCACGCATATCCGCGCCGGCACCCTGCGCGCCATCGCGGTGGCGAGCGACCAGCGTGCGCCGCTGCTGCCGGGTGTGCCAACCTCGCGCGAGCAAGGCCTGCCGGGCTTCACCGCTTCTGTCTGGTGGGGACTGGTGGCGCCGGCCAAGACGCCGCCCGCTGTCGTGCGTGAACTCAACACCGCTGCCAATACGGCGCTGGCCGACCCGGACGTGCGCAAGCAGCTCATGCAACTGGGTGTCACCATCCTGCCCGGCACCCCGGAAGCCTTCGGCCAGTTTGTGCGCAACGAAATCTCAACCTGGAACGGCGTGATCCGCAAGGCGGGGATCACGGCCGACTGAAGCCTTCCACGCGACCCAACGGAAATCCCCATGTCAGACATCCACGCCCAAGCGCAATCCCCGGCTCCGGCCGACGCGCAAGCCGACGCAAAGCGTCCCTCTATCCTGGTGGTCAGCGCGCATGCCGCCGACTTCGTCTGGCGCGCCGGCGGCGCCATCGCGCTGTATGCCGAGCGCGGCTACCACGTCAAGATCGTCTGCCTGTCCTTTGGCGAACGCGGCGAGTCCGCCAAGATGTGGCGCCAGCCGGGTATGACCATGGAGCGCGTCAAGGCCGCGCGGCTTGAAGAAGCGCAGCAGGCCGCCGACATCCTCGGCGCCACACTGGAGTGCTTCGACCTCGGCGATTACCCCCTGCGCGTGACCGACGCGGCGTTGCTGCGCCTTGCCGACCTCTACCGCGAACTGCGGCCGGAGCTGGTGTTGAGCCATTCGCGCGAGGACATCTATAACTTCGACCATCCTCTCGCCACCCACGTGGCGCAGGAAGCGCGCGTCATCGCCCAGGCGCATGGCTACAAGCCTGAAGTGCCGGTGATCGGCGCGCCGCCGGTATTCCTGTTCGAGCCGCACCAGCCCGAGCAGTGCAACTGGAAACCCGATTTGCTGCTCGACATTTCTTCCGTTTGGGAGAAGAAGCAGCGCGCTTTCGCCACCATGGCGGCGCAGGAGCACCTGTGGGAGTACTACACGCGGGTGGCGCTGCAGCGCGGCGCCCAGGCCACGCGCAATTCCGATCGCAAGGTGAAGTACGGCGAGGGCTATGCACGCGTGTTCCCGCAAGTATCGGAGAGCCTGGCATGAGGACCGTCGCCTATCGCAATTTTCTGCGCGCCGCTGCCGCGGACATCGAGGTGCTGGGTGCCGCAGGCGTGGCCACTGTGCATGAGGCGCAGCGCCGCACGGGACTGATGAAGCCCTATCTGCGGCCGATACAGTCCAGCGTAGCCATTGCCGGCAGCGCCGTGACGGTGCTGATGCACCCGGGTGACAACTGGATGATCCACGTCGCGGTGGAGATGGTGCAGCCCGGGGACGTGCTGGTGGTGGCGCTGGTCAGCGACTGCACCGATGGCCTGTTCGGCGATCTGCTGGCGACCTCGCTCAAGGCGCGGGGCGCGCGTGGCCTGGTCATCGACGGCGGCGTGCGCGACGTGGCCACGCTCAATGCCATGGGCTTCCCGGTCTGGTCGCGGGCGGTTTCCGCCCAGGGCGCGGTCAAGGAGACCGTCGGCGCGGTTAATGTCCCGGTGATCTGCGCCGGCGCCAACGTGCGGCCCGGCGACGTGATCGTGGCCGACGACGACGGCGTGGTGGTGGTGCCGCGACCCCTGGCCGCCGAGACCGCACGCCGCGCCGCCGAGCGCGAGGCCATGGAAGCGGGCAAGCGGGCCACGCTGGCCTCCGGCGTGCTCGGCCTGGACATGTACAAGATGCGCGAGGCGCTGGCGGCCAAGGGTCTGACCTACTCGGATGAGACCGTGGACTGGTATAGCGGTTTCGACGAGGCGTGAGCCCGACGTCGCTCGGCGCGGCCGCATCTGGTATAAGCGACGCAGACAAGCATCCAGGCATCGGGAAGGAGCCAGATGGAACTGCGCCAGCTTCAGTACTTTGTCCGGGTGGTGGAACTCGGCAGCATGAGCCGCGCTGCGCTCGATCTCGATATGGTGCAGTCTGCCATGAGTCAGCAGATCAGCCGGCTGGAGAGCGAACTCTCGACCCGGTTGCTGCTCCGGACCACGCGCGGTGTCGCGCCCACCGAAGCCGGCCTGGCCTTCTTTCGCGAAGCCCAGCTGGCGCTGCGCCATGCGGAGCAGGCCAAGCGCGCCGCCCACCACGCACGGCTGTCCGGCACGGTCAGCGTCGGCCTGGCACCCACCACCGCGTCGGTGATCGGCGTGCCGCTGATGCGCGCCATGCGCGAGCGCTATCCGGATGTGCGCCTGCATATGGTGGAGAGTCTGTCCGGCCACCTCAGTGCCATGCTCAATGCCCGCCAGCTTGACCTCGCCGTCCTGTTCGATACCCATGTGGCGCGGCGGTGGAGCGTGATGCCGCTGCTGGAAGAAACCCTGTTCCTGATCCGCTCGCGCAAGGTGCTGCCTCCCGGCGTCGATGCCGATGCGCCCGCGCGGCTGCGCATGGCGCAGTTGCAGGACGTGCCGCTGATCATGCCCACCGGCCTGCACGGCCTGCGCAGCACCCTCGATGCGGCCTTCTCCCGCGTGAAGATCGTGCCGCAGGTGGTGCAGGAGGTGGATTCTCTCGCCATGCTGATGGACGCGGTCGACCTTGGCTTCGGTGGCACCCTGCAGCCCTGGGCCGCGGTGGGGCGCTATGCCGATGCCCGGCAGCGCTTCCACCTGGCCGAGATCGCCGATCCCAAGGTGCGGCGCCAGAACGTGCTGTGCAGCCTCTCTGACGATGAGCTGTCGCCCGCCGCGCTGGCCTCGCGCGTGGTGCTGGCCGATTGCGCCCGCGAGCTGGTGCGCTCGGGCGCCTGGCGGGGCGCGCGGCTGCTGGGGCCGGAGGGCTGAGACGCGGCGGGGCAGGGCCGGGGTATCACGATTCGTGATGCCCCCATGCGATAAGAGGACTTAGCAGCGCGCCGGCGGGCCGCTACATTGCGGGCATCCCCACCGGAACCCCTATCGTGCTTTCCAATATTCGAATCCGGGAGCAGTCCCCGCCAACTTCCTTCAGTCTTGCCGGAGGCATTCGCCCATGATCGATGTCCTGGTCATTGGCGGTGGCAACGCTGCCCTGTGCGCCGCGCTGATGGCGCGCGAAGCGGGCGCCAGCGTGCTGTTGCTCGAGGCGGCCCCGCGCGAATGGCGCGGCGGCAACTCCCAGCACACCCGCAACCTGCGCTGCATGCACAATGCGCCCCAAGACGTGCTGATCGATGCCTATCCCGAAGAGGAGTACTGGCAGGATCTGCTCAAGGTCACCGGCGGCCTCACCGACGAGCGCCTTGCCCGGCTGGCGATCCGCGCCTCCTCCACCTGCCGCGACTGGATGCGCAGCCACGGCGTGCATTTCCAGCCGCCGCTGTCGGGCGCGCTGCATGTGGCGCGCACCAATGCCTTCTTCATGGGCGGAGGCAAGGCGCTGGTCAATGCGTACTTCCGCAGTGCCGAGGCGCTTGGCGTGCAGGTGCGCTACAACGCGGCGGTGGACGCCATCGAACTGGACGGCGGCCGCTTCGTCGCCGCCCGCATTGGCAGCGAGCGCATCGAGGCGCGCAGCTGCGTGCTGGCCGCCGGCGGCTTCGAGTCCAACCGCGAGTGGCTGCGCGAGGCCTGGGGCCAGAACGCCGACGGCGACTGGCCGGCCGACAACTTCCTGATCCGCGGCACGCGTTTCAATATGGGCGTGCTGCTGAAGCACATGATCGCGGCCGGCGCCGACGCCATCGGCGATCCGTCGCAATCGCACTGCGTGGCCATCGACGCGCGCGCGCCGTTGTACGACGGCGGCATCTGCACCAGGGTGGACTGCGTCTCGCTGGGCGTGATGCTCAACCGTAACGCCGAACGCTTCTACGACGAGGGCGAGGATTTCTGGCCGAAGCGCTACGCCATCTGGGGGCGGCTGGTGGCGCAGCAGCCGGGGCAGATCGGCTATTCGATCATCGACGCCAAGGCCGTGGGCCGTTTCATGCCACCGGTGTTCCCGGGCGCGCGCGCCAATACGCTGCCGGAACTGGCGCGCCAGCTCGGGCTGGACGAGGCCACCTTCGTGCGCACCATCGAGGCGTACAACGCGGCCTGCCGCGTCGGCACCTTCGACCACACGGTGCTGGACGACTGCCACACCGAGGGCATCGCACCGGCCAAGACCCACTGGGCGCGGCCCATCGATACCGCGCCGTTCTTCGGCTATGCGCTGCGTCCCGGCATCACCTTCACCTACCTCGGGCTCAGGGTGAACGAGCACGCCGCCGTGCACTTCGGCGGCAAGCCCAGCGCCAACCTGTTCGTGGCCGGCGAGATGATGGCTGGCAACGTGCTCGGCAAGGGCTATACGGCAGGCGTCGGCATGGCCATCGGCACCGCCTTCGGCCGCATCGCCGGCACCCAGGCCGCAGCAGCCGCTCTCGGGCGGCCCGCTCAGAACGCACTACAGGAAGAGCAGCATGCAACATCTTGAAGCGCTGACGCGCGAAGCGGCGGCGCTGGCCCAGGGCGTGCTGCCGCTCACCGGGGACGAGGCCGAGGTTGGCCGCGTCATGCAGATCTGCAATGCCTGCCGCTATTGCGAAGGCTTCTGCGCCGTGTTTCCGGCCATGACGCGCCGGCTGGAATTCGGCAAGGCCGACATCCATTACCTGTCCAACCTGTGCCACAACTGCGGCGCCTGCTACCACGCGTGCCAGTACGCGCCACCGCACGAGTTCGCGGTCAATGTGCCGCAGGCCATGGCCAGGGTGCGTGCGCAGACGTATTCCGACTACGCCTGGCCCGCCGCCTTCGGTGGCCTGTACCGCCGCGCCGGCCTGGCCACTGCGCTGGCGCTGGCGGCCGGGCTGGCGCTGTTCCTGGTGATGGTGCTGGCGATGCGCGGCAGCCTGCTGCACGCGCCGCTGGCCGGCAACTTCTATGCCATCTTCCCGCACAACCTGCTCGCGGCGATGTTCGGCGTGGTGTTCGCCTTCGCCGTGGCGGCGCTGGGCGTGGGGGTGGCGCGCTTCTGGCGCAAGGTGTCGCCCGGCGAGGTCGAGGGCGAGAAACGCGGTCCGGCCATCGGCGGCGCGGCGCACGACGCGCTGCGGCTGCGCTACCTCGATGGCGGCCACGGGCAGGGCTGCAACAACGCGGACGACGCGTTCACCCTGTGGCGCAGGCGCTTCCACCATTTCACCTTCTATGGCTTCATGCTGTGCTTTGCCGCCACGGCGGCGGCCACGCTGTACCACTACCTGCTGGACCTGCACGCGCCGTATGCGCCGGGCAGCTTGCCGGTGCTGCTCGGCACGGCAGGCGGTATCGGCCTGCTGGTTGGTCCCGCCGGTTTGCTCTGGCTCAACCTGAGGCGCGATCCGCGCACAGGCGACGCGGCCCAGAAGCCGATGGACCGGGGCTTTATCGCGCTGCTGTTTTTCACCAGCCTGACCGGTCTGGCGCTGCTGGCGTGGCGCGATACATCGGCCATGGCGTTGCTGCTGGCAGTGCACCTGGGCGTGGTGATGGCACTGTTCCTGACCCTGCCTTACGGCAAGTTCGCGCACGGCATCTATCGCAGCGCGGCGCTGCTGAAATGGAATATCGAAAAACGCCGGCCGGGCAACCTGTCGCTCGGTTCGGACTGAATACCCAAGTACCCAAGGAGATCCCATCATGACAAAACCCGGAGTGCTCAGCATTTCCTCGATGCGTGACCAGTGCAGCGAAGCCGAATGGCAGGCGCGCGTTGACCTGGCCGCCTGCTACCGGCTGGTGGAGCTGTACGGCATGGCCGACATGATGGCCAACCATATCTCGGTGCGCGTGCCCGGCGAAGAGGGCGCCTTCCTGATCAACGCCTACGGCATGATGTACGAGGAGATCACCGCCTCCAGCCTGATCAAGGTGGACCATGCCGGCAATATTCTCGCCAAGCCGGATTTCGGCGCGCTCAACTACGGCATCAACAAGGCTGGCTATGTGATCCACAGCGCCGTGCACGAGGCGCGCCCGGAGGTGGCTTGCGTGATCCACACACATAGCTGGGCCTCGATGGCGGTGTCGTCGCTGGACTGCGGGCTGCTGCCGCTCACGCAGACCGCCATGCGTTTCCTCAAGATCGGCTATCACGACTACCAGGGCGTGGTCCTCGACACCGCCGAACAGGCCTCGCTGCTCGAAGACCTCGGCAAGGGCGAGGCCCTGATCCTGCGCAACCACGGCGCGCTCACCGTGGGCAATACCATTGGCGAAGCCTTCAACTGGATGCACCGGCTGGAGCTGGCCTGCCGCGCGCAGATCGGCGCGATGTCGTGTAACACGCCGCTGCGCGAGGTGGGTGCCGACGTGCTGCAGGAAACCTGGAACAACTACCAGCCCGGGACGCGCCGCCCCTACGGTGTGATGGAGTGGCCGGCGCTGCTGCGCAAGCTGGACCGGCTGGATCCGAGCTTCCGCGACTGAAGCCAGGCTCCGGTGCCCCGCAGCGGCAAGATATAGAAATAAAAGACGGACGGAGAGACAAGATGAACAGAAGACACATGCTGGCGCAGGTACTGGCGCTGGGCGTTGCCCCGTGGGTAGCAGCCGCCCGTGCCCAGGCGATGCCGAACAAGCCGGTGACCCTGGTAGTGCCGTTCGCCCCCGGCGGCAATCTCGACGTGGTGGCGCGCGCGCTGGCGCCGGCCATGGAACAGGCGCTGGGGCGCAATGTGATCGTCGACAACCGGCCAGGGGCGGGCGGCGTGCTAGGCGCGTCCGCGGTATCCCGCGCCGAGGCCGACGGCAGCATGCTGCTGGTGACGACGCCGAACGCCATCGTGGTATTGCCGCGCATGACCCGTACCGCCTTCAGCCTGGCGAGCTTCCAGCCGGTCGGGCTGGTGTCCACCACCACACTGGTGATCGTGGTCAAGGGCAGCGACAAACGCTTCGCGGATGTCAAGGCGCTGCTGGCCTATGCACGGGCCAACCCCGGCAAGGTTGCCGCTGGCCATGCTGGGCCCGGCACCACCAACCACGTGGCCACGCTGCAGCTGGAAGACGCTGCCGGCATCAAGCTCAACGAAGTGCCGTACAAGGGGTCGGCCCCCGCGCTGATGGACCTGATGGGCGGGCAGATCGATATGGTGGTGGACCAGCTCACCAGTTCCGCGCCGCATATCCAGGCCGGTGCACTGCGCGTGCTGGCGGTGATGTCGCGCGAGCGGGACGCCACCCTGCCTACCGTGTCGACCTTGCGCGAGGCCGGCCTGGTGAATTTCGAAGCCACTACCGCAACCGGCTTGCTGGCGCCGGCGGGGACGCCGGCTGCAGCCATCGAGACGCTCAGCAAGGCGCTGCGCAAGGCACTGGCCGAGGACAGCGTCAAGAGCCGGCTGCTGAACGTCGGCAGCGTTGCGCGCAGCTCGAGCCCCCAGGAGCTGCTGCAAACACTGCAGCGCGAGGATGTGCGTGCGCAGGCGCTGGCCGCTTCCGGGCGGCTGAAAGCCGACTAAGCCGTATCTCGCCCCCAAAAACCGCCACCATCATGACCCGACCCTGCCTGCCTCCGCTGGACCATTTCACTGCGCCTGCCTTCCGTGCCCCTGCCGGCGCCTGCGACAGCCACGCCCATGTGTTCGGGCCTTACCAGCGCTTTCCGCTGGCCGCCGAGCGCAGCTATACACCCGCCGAGCACCCGGCCGAGGCATTCATCGCTCACCTGGAGCAGCTCGGTCTTGCGCGCGGCGTGCTGGTCACCGCCAGCGCCTGCGGCACCGACAACGGCTCCGTGCTGGAGGCACTGCGGCGCTACCCGGACCGCCTGCGCGGCATCGCCGTGCCGGCGCCCGATACCAGCGATGCCGAACTGGACGACTGGCACGCGGCCGGCGTGCGTGGCATCCGCATTAACCTGTACCAGGTGGAAGGCCACGCGGTGTACCGCAACGGCGTGGGGCTTGAGGTGCTGGAAGCGCTCGCGCCGCGCCTGGCCGAGCGCGGCTGGCACGCGCAGATCTGGATCCACGCGCCGGACCTGCCGGCGCTTGCCCCGCGCCTGCGCGCGCTAGGCGTGCCGCTGGTGATCGACCACATGGGCCGCATGTCCACTGCGCGCGGCGTGGCCGATCCAGGCTTCCAGTCGCTGTGCGCGCTGCTGGCCGAGGGTGCGGCGTGGACCAAGATATCAGGGGCCGATCGCCTGAGCGCGGCGGGTGCACCCTATGCCGATGTCGATCCATTCGCCGCCGCGCTGCTCGCGGCCAATCCAGAGCGCGTGGTGTGGGGCTCGGACTGGCCGCATATCAATTACTTCGAGGCGCGCCAGGTGCCCGACGACGGCATGCTGTTCAACCTGCTGGCGCGGTGGCTACCGGATGCCGAGGTGCGCCAGCGCGTGCTGGTGAGCAACCCGGCGTGCCTGTACGGCTTCGGCTAAGCGCGCGCTTAGCCCCCAGGCCCTTCACACCCGGCGGTGCCGGCTTCGGCGGCGCCGGTCATGCAGAACACACGGCGGACGCGGTGCGTCCCGACGCCGGCCGTCCATAGGAGACACCATGCATTGTTTTGCCCCAACCATTTCCACGACCCTCGCATCGCGGTCCGCCGCGCGGCGGGCACGCGCGGCGCTGACCGCCTTCGCTGGCTTGCTGACGTGCGTCGGGGCCGTCAACGCCCACTCCGCCGGCAATGACTACCCCGCCAAACCGGTGCGCGTGGTGGTGGCGTTCACCGCCGGCGGCACCACCGATATCCTGGCGCGCAGCGTCAGCCAGGTGCTGGCCCAGCGCTTCAAGCAATCGTTTGTGGTCGACAACCGTCCGGGCGCCGGCGGCAATATCGGCACCGAGGCCGTGGTGCGCGCGCCGGCCGATGGCTACACGCTGCTGGTCACCTCGGTTGGCCCGATCTCGATCAACCAGACGCTCTACAAGCGCCTGAACTACGATCCGCTCACCGACCTGGTGCCGGTGGTGCAGATTGCCGACGTGCCGAACGTGCTGGTGGTGCATCCCTCACTGCCGGCCAGGAGTTTCGAGGAGTTCGTCGCCTACGTCAAGGCCAATCCCGGCAAACTCAACTACAGTTCCACCGGCGTGGGTACGTCGTCGCAGCTCTCCAGCTTCATGCTGACGCAGCGTATCGGGACCGAGGCTACCCATATCCCATTCAAGGGCGCCGATGCACTCAACGATCTGCTGTCCGGTCGGGTACAGTTCATGTTTGCTACGATCCCGTCGGTCATCGCCCATATCAAGGTCGGCAAGCTGCGCGCACTGGCGGTGAGCAGTGCGCGCCGTTCGCAGTCGCTGCCGGATGTGCCCACCGTGGCGGAAAAAGGCTTCCCCGGCTTCGAAGCCGGCTCCTGGTTCGGCGTGTTCGCGCCCAAGGGCACGCCCAAGCCTGTGATCGCCAAGCTGAACCAGGCAATCAACGAGGCCCTGCCTTCGCTGCAGGCGCAGATGGTGCGGGAAGGGGCCGACCCCGTGGGTGGCTCGCCGGAGCAATTCGGCAAGTTCACGCACAAGGAATACGCGAAATGGAAAGTGGTGGTGCGCGATTCGGGTGCTTCCCTGGAATAAGCATGAACATGAATACTAGTAACCCTGCAGCCGCGCAACCCTTGCGGATCCTGCTGTCGGAGGCGGCCTTGCAGCAATATGGCGAGGATATCGGCGCTGCGCTTGGTGGAGCAGTTTTCGTGCCGGTGGTAGCGCGTTCCGGGCAAGGCGAAGCCGTGTCGTCCGAACTGGATGCCGATATCGCCTTTGTCTCGCGCGACGTCACTGGCCTGTCCACCAAGCATGAAATCCTGCCTGCTACCCGGCGCTTCTATGACGCCATGCTGGCAAGCCTCAGGCTGCGCTGGGTGCATACCCATTCGGCCGGCGCGGACCGCGCGGTCTTTGGCGTGTTGCGCGCGCGCGGCGTGACGGTGACGACTTCGTCGGGCGCCAACGCGGGCGTGGTGGCGCAGACCGCGCTGGCCGGGCTGCTGGCGCTGGCGCGGCATTTCCCGCAGATGCTGGCCGCGCAGCGTGATAGCGTGTGGGCCCCCCTGATCGGCTCGGGCCTGCCACGCGACTTAGCCGGGCAGACCGCCACCATCGTCGGCTGGGGCCCGATAGGCCAACTGCTCGGCAGGCTGCTGCTGACGCTGGGGATGAAGGTGATCGTGGTACGGCAGAGCGCCGTGCCGGCCGGCCCTGGCTACGAAACGGTGGCATTCGATGCGGTGCGCAGCGTGTTGCTGCGTACAGACTGGCTATTGCTGGCGTGTCCGCTGACGCCGCAAACGCGCGGGCTGGTGGATGCCGCCGCGCTAGCGTTGCTGCCTGTGGGTGCCAGGCTGGTCAACGTGGCGCGCGGCGAGGTGGTGGACGAGTCCGCGCTGATCGAGGCGCTGCGAGCCGGACGCCTCGCTGGCGCCTATCTGGATGTGTTCGCGCACGAGCCGCTGCCGGCGGATTCGCCGCTGTGGACGCTGCCCAACGTCATTGCCACGCCGCATAGCGCAGGCTTCTCGGATGGGAATGCCGCGCGTGTGGCGGGCATCTTTCTGGACAACTTGAGGCGCTGGCAGGCGGGCGAGGGTTTACGCAACCTGGTTGCCTGAGCTGGCAGGCTGGCTACAGGGCAGGCATTTGGAAGCGCGACACGCCTCGCGCGGGAGTGGCCAAAAGGAGGAGGGGAATCCGTCAGTAAAGAGAGTATTGTCTACTGACACTATCGGAGAGCCTCCATGTGCATCTCGATCCGGGCCTGCATTGAAGGGGAGGGAGCGCAGCCCTCCAAGAGGATCACGGTCGGCGTGATCGAGCGCAAGGCCGATTTTGCATCCGGCTCTGGCCTGGGCTTGTTCATCCGCGAGACGCATGCACTGCTGCAACAGCTTCAGACAGTGGTCTTGAACGAGCAGGTCTCCCAGTTCATTGGCGCTGCAGCTCGCTCTTGAGCGTGCGATGCGCTGGATGCGCTTCGTTGGCGCACGAACCCCGCGCCGGTGGCACGGCACGCCCGTCACAGATCAGTTGGGCTTCGGCGCAGTCGCGTGTAGGGATAACGCTCGCGCCGCACGATGGGCTTGCAGCTGCTGCGCCCGGCTCGCATCCGCCAGTGCAACGTGTCCCGCCTCCTGCCCTGCCAGATCCGCGCGCGGGGCACCTTCTATCAGACAGGTCCAGTAGCGAGTGCCGCTGCACCAGGTCCGGATCGCGTCGCGCAATACCGGCTCCGTCAGGCCAAGTTCCTGCGCGTGCTGGACGAGGTCCTCAAAGATCTCGTCGCCGGGCGAGCGACGTTCACCGACAGTCCGCCAAAGTTCTATGCCTATGTGCACCGGGAAGTCACCTCGGCTGCAGCGCGACTCGACCAGTTCCTCAGTCGAAACGGTGTGGCGACCGATGAACGCGTGACCGTGATCAGCGACGACGCCGGTGAATTTGAGAAGACCGTCCAGGGCAGTCAGCTTGCTCGCGGCAGGATTCTCGATTGGTTCCACATCGCCATGAAGTTCAACGCGGCGCAGCGTTCCGTGTTCGGCAGCAAGATGATCGACTCACTGGAACGAGAGTCGATGGAGACCGAAATCACTCACGCCAAGTGGCTGGTCTGGCATGGCAAGGGCCCGCAAAGCGTTGGAGCGCATCAAGGCATTGGACGCTCGACTGCTGACGAGGACGGGGTATGAATTCAGCACGCTGTGGTGGAACCTGGATAAAGTCTCCTGGTACCTGAGGAACAACGCGCATGCGCTGGTCAACTACGGCGCTCGGCATCGAAAGGGCCTGCCGATCAGCAGTAGCATCGCGGAGTCCGCGGTGAACCAGGTCGTCAGCCATCGCATGGCCAAGAAGCGACAAATGCGCTGGACGGACGAAGGGGCGCACTGCATGGTGCAGGTCAGGGTCGCGGTTTTGAACGGGGAACTCTCACCCGACCGCATCTCGGCGCTCGAGATCACCGCCTCGCGTCACAGCAAATCCATCGGGCCAGCATTGCCAAACCGGCACCGGCCAACGAACAGAATTAACCGTGACATCCTCGCCGCAAGCCAGGGCGCCTGACGAAATAGGCCTCCCTAACTTTTGCACGCTCTCGTCTACGTCTGGCGGAGGCGACCGACAAGGCGCTGGCGCTGTTCGACAGGCTGGACGCCCGCATTCTTGCGAGGACGGAGCAGAGCTTGTACCTCTGGGGGCGCTTCCGAATGTGGACGATTCACTGGTGCTGGCGGAACGGCTGCTCCCGCGGAAAGTCGTGATCGCCCCTGGCGGCGTCTTCCGCGTGGACTCCGAGGCGACGTCGCCGTGGTCGCGCTTCAATGTGGGCGCGGTGCTGGATCCAAGGTTCGAAGCAGCAGTGCGCGGCGCGCTCGATCGATAGCGCAGTGCTCAGGGCGCCGGCTCCTGCGGATCGAAATCCAGCTCGATCCTGGCGCCGTTGGGGTCGTGCAGGAACAGTTGCCAGATGCCGGTGCCCGGCTGCCGCCCGAGGTTGAACGGAACATCCAGCTGCCGCAGATGATGCGCGACGCGGGGGAGATCGGTCGCGCTGAATGCCATGTGATCCAGCACACCCGCGGTGGATACCGGTAGCTCGTCTTTCGCGACCAGGTGAATGATGGGCGCGCCAGCCGCATAGAGCCACGCGCCCGGAAACGAGAACGGCGGGCGCTCACCGGTCTCGAAGCCAAGCACGTTGGTATAGAACGCCACGCTGTCTTCCAGCGCCGCGGTGAGTACGGTGAAGTGGTTCATTCCGGCAATCGCCATGCATTGCTCCTATTCTGCAGGAGCCCAGGGGCGCCCTATCGTTACGGTAAATATCGTCAGTTCCCTCAGTGCCCCCAGTGCCGTTAGTCTAAGCGATGGGGCAGAGGAGCCGTCTTCATCGATCTTTCACAAGGGCGGCGCCCGGTTCTCCCGGGCGTTTCGTCCAAATCCGTCCAGATCGATTCCTTCCTTTTGATCCCTGAATCCGGGTAGGCCGTCAGGCATGGTCGGCCAATGCCTGGCCTTCACGCCAGCCGTAGTGTCGCCGCGCAAGAAGATATGATGCATGATATATTCTATTGGCGTCAACATTGGTATCCGGCTGGAAGCCTGCCGTACGTCTTGTGTTGTCGTCTCTCTTGGACAAGGAACGCCTTTTCAGGCAAAGGATGTCTCGATGAAGTTCATCAGTCATGGCCCGGGAACCGGGGCGGATACGCTGGTTTTGAAGGAAGCCCACACCCCCGCGGTAGCCGCCCACGAAGTGCTGGTCCGCGTGGCGTTCGCCGGCGTCAACCGCCCGGACGTTTTGCAAAGGCTAGGGTTGTACAATCCGCCGCCGTCCGCATGCCCGTACCTGGGCCTGGAGATTTCGGGCACGGTCGAGCAGGTAGGCGAATCGGTCACGCAGTGGAAAGTCGGCGATCGAGTCTGCGCCTTGACGCACGGTGGCGGCTACGCGGAATTCTGTGTCGCCGACGCGCGGCATTGTCTGCCGGTGCCCACAGGGCTGACGCTGGAGCAAGCGGCGGCGCTACCGGAAAACTACATCACGGTATGGGCCAACGTGTTCGCCGGCAAGCTGGTGTCGCGGGGCAAGACCATCCTGATCCATGGCGGCAGCAGCGGCATCGGCATTACAGCCATCCAGATGTCCCGCGAGCTTGGCGCCGAGGTCATCGTCACCGCCGGCAATGCGCAAAAGCTGGCGATCTGCCGGCAGCACGGCGCCACGCATTTGATCAACTACCGCGAGCAGGACTTCAATGACGTCGTCTCCGAGGTAACGCAGGGCCAGGGCGTCGATGTGGTGCTGGATATGGTGGGCGGGCGCTACATCGAAATGAACCTGCGCGCGCTGGCGCTGGACGGCTCGCTGGTCCAGATCGCGTTCCTCGAGGGCAGCCGTGTCGATATCGACCTGCTGCCGGTTATGCTCAAGCGACTCAAGATGACGGGCTCCACGCTGCGGGCGCGCACCCCGGAAAACAAGGCGGCGCTGATCGCGGGTTTGCACGACGCGTTCTGGCCCGTGCTGGACCAGGGCCGGTGCCTGCCGCTCATTCATTGCGTGATGCCGCTTGCCGATGCCGGCAAGGCGCATGCGTTGATGGAGTCGAGCACGCACGCCGGCAAGATCCTGCTCAAGGTGGCGTAGCAGGTACGTCCAGGGCTGCACCGCCGATGGTCGTACGGCCCTGCTATCGGGCTTGCGTGTCAGCCGGGGTCATCCTGCACCGGGGTGTCCCCGACGAGGTAGTCGATCAACGCGCGCGACGCCGCCGACAAACGCCGATGTGGCGCAAAAACCAGTGAAAACGGCCGCGGCCGTCCGTGCGCATGGGCCAGTACTTCCACGAACACGCCGTCCCGGATGCGCTGGTCCGCGATGAACCTGTAGGTCTGGCAGATGCCCAGCCCTTGCTCTGCCAGCGACACCACGCCAAGCACATCGTCGGAGACCTGCAAGCCGCCCGACGGTGTCCACTCCACATCGGCGCCGTCGTCCCTGAACGCCCAGGACCCAACCCGGCCGGTGCTGGGCATCACGAAGTGCAGGCAGGCATGGCCAGCGAGGTCGCCGATGGCCTGCGGCGTGCCGGCGCGCTCCAGGTAGGCCGGCGTGGCGACCACGCATAGCTCGGCATCTTCCAGCTTGCGCCCCACCAGCCCGCTGTCCGGCAGCTTACCCATGCGTATGGCGACGTCGAACCCCTCTGCCACCAGGTCCACATTGCGATTGGTGATGTTCAGTTCGATCTGCACATCAGGATAGCGCTGCGTGAAGCGCCGCAGCATCGGGGGAAGCCGATAGTGGCCGTAGGTCGTCGGTACGCTGAGGCGGACGCGCCCGGTCAATTCGCCATCCTGCCCCTGGATGGCCCGTTCGGCATCGTCGATCAGTGCGAAGGCGGCGCGGGTGCTCTCCAGGTACAGACGGCCTGCCTCGGTCAGGTTGAGACGCCGGGTGGTACGCCGCAATAACTGGATGCCAAGACGGGACTCGAGGCGGGCAATCGCACGGCTGATGACCGACGGGGTGGTCGAAAGCGCGATGGCCCCCGCCGTGACCGATCCCTTTTCCACGACCACGATAAACGCCTCCACATCACTCAGATGATCAAATCGACGCCCCATTATTGCCTCTGAAGAACAGGTGATTTCCTTATGTGGGAGTTTATCGCCGCAAGCGGCTTGAATAAAGTGTGTGCATTCGCCGCGTGCGCAGCGGCGCGAACCGTTCGACCTATCGGGAAAAAAATGAAACACATGCACAAGCTTGCCGCCGGTGCGGTAATGGCAATGGCCGCGTTTGGCGCGCAGGCCGGTAACGTCCTGGTGGTGCTCTCCGACTCGGATCACCTGGACCTGAAGGATGGCAAGGTGTTCGAAACCGGGTTCTACCTGAACGAGCTGATGCAGCCGGTAAAGCGCTTGCTCGACGCCGGCCACGCTGTCACGTTTGCTACGCCCAGGGGCAATGCGCCTATGGTGGACAAGTCATCGATCGACAAGATGTATTTCAACGGCGATGAAGCCGCGCTCCAGGCGCACAAGGTGTTGATGGAGCGTCTGGAGATCACCTCGCGTGGCAAGTCACCGGTGATCAGCTTGTCGCGCGTAGAGCAGATTGGCTACGACCGCTTTGATGCCGTGTACATCCCCGGCGGGCATGCGCCGATGCAGGACCTGCTGCAAAGTCCGGAGCTTGGCAAGCTGCTGGCAAGCTTCCATGCACGCGGCAAGACCACGGCGCTGGTTTGCCATGGCCCTATTGCATTGCTATCGACGCTGCCGGATGCGCGTAGCTATGTGCAAGCGCTCCAGGCCGGAGCGGATGTGCAAGCCGCGCCGGCGTGGATCTATGCGGGCTATCGGCTTACGGTGATCAGCAATGTCGAAGAGGAGCAGGCGAAAGGCTTGCTGAACGGCGGGGCGATGAAGTTCTATCCGCAGACGGCGCTGGAGAAGGCCGGCGCGCGCTATGGCAGCAACGTGGCGCCGTGGACGCCCCATGTGGTCGTGGACCGCGAGTTGATCACAGGGCAGAACCCGGCTTCGGCACTGGCCGTTGCCGGCAAGTTGATGGAACGCCTGAAGTAGGCCCCCAAGTCTGCTCAGCCGCGGCCGGAGGGCGTTTCCCCGAGCCGCGCGCTGACGTAGTCAAGAAAGGATGTAATGCGCGAGGACAGCAACGTGTTGCGGTAATAGACCGCGTGGATGGGCTGCTCGAGCTCCACGGTGTCCTGCATCAGCACCTGGACCAGGTCGCCCCGGGCCCGGTCCGCTTGCGTCATGTAGTCGGCCAGGCAGGCAATGCCTTCTCCCCGCGCGTGGTACGGCGTAGCAGCGTGTTTTCCGGCTCGTCTTCCAGCCGGGTGAGGGCGCGGCTGACGGCCGAGACGGTTTGCTCCAGTTGTTCGGCTGCCGCCGTGATGGAGGCGGTGTCCACCACGATGGTGGAGGTGAGAAGTTCGTCTAGGCCAAACTTTGGTCCCTGAACTCGCCGGAACCCGCGCCACCGTTGGGTTTCGGCTATTTTTTGGGGTGTATATGTACCCATGTAAATACATTACATCAGCCTTGTTTTTTGCTGAATATGTCCAATAATGGTGTTCATGTATATCGAACACGTCCCCAACCGCAATTCCCCGCCGGCGATCCTGCTGCGCGAGTCCTATCGCGAAGGCAACAAGGTCAAGAAACGCACCCTGGCGAATTTGTCCGCACTGCCGCCCGAGGTGATCGAGGGCTTGAAGGTCTTGCTGCGCGGCGGGGCGGCCGTGGCCTCGACCGATGAGGCCCTGGTGATCGAGCGCAGTCTGCCGCACGGCCATGTGGCCGCCGCGCTCGGTACGGCCCACGCCTGTGGCGCGCAACACTGGTTCGCGGCGGCGCCGGGCCGCGTGCCATCCCTGGTCATGGCGCTGCTGGTGGCACGCCTGATTTCGCCCGCCTCCAAGCTGGCCACGCACCGCATGCTGCAGCAAGAGACCGCGGCCCATTCGCTGTCGCGCATGCTCGGCATCGGCGATGTGGAGCCCGAGGAGTTGTACGCCGCGCTGGACTGGCTGGGAGAGGCCCAGGAAGCCATCGAGAAGCGCCTGGCGAAGCAGCATCTGGCGGGTGGCACCCTGGTGCTCTATGACCTCACTTCCACCTGGCTGACCGGGCGCTGCTGCGACCTGGCGGCCTACGGCTACAGCCGCGATGGCAAGCGTCACGAGCCGCAGATCGTGTTCGGTCTGGTCTGTACGCCGCATGGGTGTCCGGTGGCGGTCGAAGTCTTCGCCGGCAACACCGCCGATCCGAGCACGGTGGCGTCTCAGGTGGAGAAGCTCAAAGACCGTTTCGGCATCGAGAAGCTCGCCTGGGTAGGGGACCGGGGGATGCTGACGCAAGCCCGTATCGACACGCTGTTGCGCCCGGCAGGACTGGACTGGGTGAGTAGCCTGCACGCCCCGCAGGTTGCTGAACTCGCCCGCGAACAAGGCCCCTTTCAGCCCTCGCTGTTCGATGAACGCAACCTCATCGAGCTCACCAGCGAAACGTTTCCTGGCGAGCGACTGGTGGTGTGCCGCAATCCGCTGCTGGCCGACGAACGGGCCAGGAAACGCGAGGCGCTGTTGCAGGCCACCGAACAGGAGCTCAACAAGATTGCCGAGGCCACCACGCGCGCGCGCAACCGGCTCAAGGGCACGGAGGCGATTGCCCTGCGCGTGGGCCGGGTCATCGAGCGCTTCAAGATGGCCAAGCACTTCGAGCTGACCATCACCGACACCAGCTTTGCCTGGGCGCGCAAGACGCTACAGATCGAGCAAGAGGCGGCACTCGATGGCCTGTATGTGGTGCGCACGAGTTTGCCGGCGGCGCAACTGTCAGCCGAGGCGGCCGTGTCGGCCTACAAGGGCTTGGCGGCGGTCGAGCGAGCGTTTCGTTCGCTCAAGACCATGGACTTGCACGTGCGCCCCGTGTTCCATTGGAATGCCGAGCGCGTGCGTGCTCATGTCTTTCTGTGCATGCTGGCCTACTACGTCGAATGGCACATGCGCGAAAAATTGAAGCCGATGCTGTTTGACGATGAATACATCGAGCTAGCGCGCGCTTCCCGTGCCTCGCCCGTGGCCAAGGCACTGCGTTCGGAACAGGCGAAAGCCAAGGACGCCACCAAGCGCACCGAGGATGATCTGCCCGTCCACAGCTTGCGCACGTTGCTCGGTGATCTGGCCACGCTCACCTACAACATCTGCCACACGCCGCTGAATCCGGAGGCCAAGATCATCATGACCACTCGGCCAACGCCCATTCAGGACCGCGCCTTCCGCCTCCTCGGTATCAGCCCGGCAGCCCTTCTGTAGCACCTGTACCCAGCAAGCCCTCGCTACGCACTCGCATAACTGCGTGGAATCAACACCTTACGTTCGCAGTGAACTCAAAGTTGGGTCTAGGGTTGTCTTCATGGCTCTGGTCAAGGCCAGCGGCGGGAGTGGCGGCACGGGCTGCAGTATCGTGCCTTCCCGCCTGCGGGAGTAAGCCGCCGGGAGTCAGAAGATACTTGCCCGAGGCGCACGAATCGCGCTTGCGTGGCTAGCTGGGTCAGGCGATGGTCTGCACGGTGCCTCCCTCGGCCCGGATCGCCGCGCCATTGACCACCGCGGCCCGCTCGCTGGCGAGAAAGGCGACCACGTTGGCAACTTCAGCCGGTTTCGCGAGGCGATAGATCAGCGAGGAGGGGCGGTTCTCCTGCATGAACTTTCGCTCTGCGTCGGCGTAGGACAAGTCAGGGTTCACCGACTCGATGAAGGCTTTGAGGCTTTCCGTTTCGGTGGGGCCCGGCAGCACGGCGTTCACCGTGACGGCGGTGCCTTTCGTGAGTTCGGCCAGACTGCGCGAAATGGAGAGTTGCGTCGCCTTGCTGGCGCTGTAGTGCGCCATCGACGCCATCGGCGTGAGCGCGACCTCGCTGGAGATGAAGATCACGCGGCCGTGGCTCCGATCGAGCATGCCCTTCATGTAAGTGCGGGCGAGGCGCACACCGCTCCACACATTGACGTCGAAGATGCGTTGCCAGTCTGCATCGGACGTGCTGAAGAAATCGCTGAGCGCGTAGGTGCCGATGTTGTTGACCAGGATATCGATCTCGGGAAACGCCTCGGCCGCCAGTTTCTCGCTGCCTGCAACGCTCATTTCCGCGACAAGCGCCAGCGCGCGGCCGGCGCCAAAGCGCGCGTTGAACGCCCCTACCACTTGCTCGACGTTCGCGGCGTTGCGCCCGTTGACGATGCCCCGCGCGCCGTCCTCCAGCAATTGTGCGGCGATGGCATGGCCGATGCCGGATGTGGATGCGCTGACCAGGGCGGTCTTGTCTTTCAGGTTCAGATCCATGATGTATCTCGAAATATTGATAAAGACAGCAGAGCGATGCCTGCCATTTCAGATTGAAGTATGGCGGGCCATGACTCCTTTGATAACGGCATGCAATGGAATATGATTGTTGAATTCAATTCGTGTAATTCAGAAAATGGATAGTCGCAGCGGTGAGATGCTGGTGTTCACGAAAATCATGGAAACAGGCAGTTTTTCAGCGGCGGGAAAGGTGCTGGACCTGACTGCATCGGCCGTGAGCAAGCTGCTTGGCAGGATCGAAGAGCGGTTGGGTGTGCAATTGGTGCGCCGTTCCACCCGGCAATTGGTCATCACCAATGAGGGAAAGCACTTCTATGACAGCTGCGTTCGGATATTGAATGACATAGAAGAAGCCGAGCAGGGCGTTTCGCAGGGCACGGTAGCGCCGCACGGCGTCCTGCGCGTCAATGTGTCATTTCCGTTCGGCACGCATCACCTGATTCCCCTCGTTCCCGAATTTCATCAGCGCTATCCGGAAATCGCGCTCGATATCTCGCTCACCGATACGCTGGTCGACCTGCAGCGCGAACGTATCGACGTGGCGATCCGCATGGGGCCACTGGCCGATGCGAGTTTCCGCGCGCGTGTGCTGGGCGAGAGCCGGCGCGCGGTGGTAGCGTCTCCAGCTTACGTGGCGGCGCACGGACGCCCGCAAACGCTGGAGGACCTGCAGCGGCATCGGTGCCTGGGCTTTAACTTCAGGCGTTCGCTGGACGAGTGGCCGTTCCTGGTCGATCGACATACCGTCTATATGCCGATGCGTGGCGACATGCTGACCAACAATGGCGAGACCATGCGCCAGCTGACGCTGGATGGGATGGGCATCAGCCGCCTCGGCCTGTTTCACGTGGCGAGGGATATCGAGGCGGGCCGCCTGGTGGAGCTGCTGAGGGAATGCAACCCGGACGATAAGGAGGAGATCCATGCGATCTTCAGCAACCAGCGCTATATGCCGCTGCGCGTGCGGGTGTTCATCGATTTCCTGGTGGAACGGACCGGGCCGGAACTGCGTCGTTTTGCAGCCAGCTAGCATGGCGCAAGGCGCAGGCGCTCCGAGGCATTGCCCGGGAGCGCCGCGGTGCCAGGAGAATCAGGCTACCTGATGCATCTCATGCAGCTCGAACTCGCCGATGCAGTGGCCGGCGGCTTCGCGGAATGCCTGGATGTAATCGCTCGCCAGATGGCTGCGCCATTGTTCCGCCGAAGCCCATTGCTCGACGAAGGTCACCAGGCCGGGTTCGGTGTTCGATACATGTAGCTCGTATCGGAGGCAGCCGGGCTGCTGGTTGGCCGACGCGACCATCTTGATCTGTTCGGCGATCATGCGGTTTTCAAGGCCGGGCCTCGCCCGCGCGTGAGCGATGATAGTCAGGGTATGTTTCATGGGGCACCTCAACGCTGAGCCGCTGCGGGCGGGTACTGGTTCGCGTCTTCCGGAGACGGGCCGCCATGCAGCCAGTTCACGACCCAGCCGCTCTCCAGGACGTTGAGCGTTTGCGAGCCCGCCGGCAGCCATGCCTCGTGCTCCACGCCGCCGGGCGCACGGAAGAACCCGCCGTTTTCCACGTTGTAGCGCACGCCGCTGGATTCAAACACATGGGTGCCGCCAACCAGGATCACATGGGACTCCGCGAGATCATGCGTGTGGCGCTTGATATGCACCGCGATGGGCGTGCGGAACATCAGCATCGTCAGTCCCGTCTTCTGGTCGACATGCAGGATCGCGTATTCGGGCGAGTCCTTTCCCAGCGCGGGAATGGTCTTCTCCCATTTGAGCCCGGCGGGATTGATCAGGGAAGGGAGCGGGGCAGCGGATGCGGCGGGGGTGGCCGCATCCGCCGGATCCGCAGCACCGAGCGAAAAGAGGAGAGCGGCGAAGGCGGAGGCCAAGGTGGCCTTCGCGGCAAATATGGCTTTAGCGCGCGGTGCGCGCGCCTCGGAGAGAATCGTGTCCATGATGTTCCTTGTGAACGGCCTGGTTGAAGACACTGTCTTCAACGACAACCTGGAACATAGTATTGGCGAGCGCGACTCCCTCAACTAGAGGGTGCAATGGAACTTCAACCTGGAAAAAAATTCAGGGATGGCCAGGTGCAATCAGGCAGTTTCCGGCGCCGGGGCGGTCAGACCTGTTCTTCCTCCCGCGATGCCATCCACTCCAGCAGCACCGTCTTGCCCCACTGGATATCGTCGCGAATGGCTGCGGATGCTATCTTGGCGTCACCTCGGGTAAGGCCATCGAGCACGCGATAGTGAGGATGCTCTTCCAGGCTTTCCCGGCTGGCCTGCAGCTCCGTGTGGAAGATATGCAGCAAAGGACCCATGCGCACCCACATGCTCTCGACGACCGAGAACAGGTTGGGCAGGTGCGATGCGGCGAGCAGCTCGAAGTGGAACTTGCGGTTCTGGCTGGCCGCCTCGCGCGGGCTGGTCGCCACGGCCTTGATAAAGGCTTCATGCGTCTTGCGCAGGCGGGCAATCTCCTGCGGCGTGATGCGCGCCGCGGCCGCCTCGGCGGCCGCGCCTTCCAGCAGCGTGCGCATCAGCTGGATCTCCGCGACGGTGCCTGGATCCAGCTCGGGCACGGTGATGGAGGTGGCAGCCGTCATGGTCAGGGCCTGCTCGCTTACCAGCCGGAAGATCGCCTCGCGCACGGGGGTGGTGCTTGTTCCCATCGATTCGGCCAGCTCCGCCACGCGCAATCGCTCGCCCGGCACGTACTTGCCGCTCATCAGTGCGGATCGGATCTGGTCATAGACGCGTGACGACAGATTGCTCTTCTCCACGCGCGCGAGTTCTTTCATAACGTCTAGTCTCGATAAATGGTGTTCAGGGGCACATCATATATGATATGCAATGCTGCCCTGTCCGTCATGGCATGACGCGTTCCGGCTCCGGCGGCTGGCCCAGAAGGTAATCCACCAGCAGGTCGATCTGCGCTGTCACCATATGCTCGCCCCGGTGGATCCGGCATCCGCGCGCCTTTGCCTCCAGCAGGAGGGCGGTCTCCGCCGGCTGCATGATGACCTCGGCCACGAGGCTGCTCGCATCAAGCAGGACGGGGTCCAGCGGCAGCGGATCCTCGGGTTTCAGGCCGAGAGAAGTCCCGTTGACAATCAGATCCCATTGCCCGGCCGCGCCTTCCGCGGAGCCGACAGCCGCATCGGGCCGCTTGGCTTTCAATTGCGCCACCAGCAAGTCAGCCTTGTCCCGCGTGCGGTTGACGATGGTCAGCTGCCGCACGCCTGCATCGAGCAGGGCGGCGGCGACCGCCGTCGCGGCGCCGCCCGCGCCCAGCAGCAAGGCGCGCTTGCCGGCCGGGTCGATCCCCTGGTCGCGCAGGCCCGTCACGAATCCCACGCCGTCGTACATGCGGCCGATAAAGCAGCCGTCGGGTGTGCGGCGCGCGACATTGCACACGCCGAGATTCGCCGCGATACCTTCGAGCCCATCGCACAGCGCCGCCATCTGCTGCTTGTGCGGCACGGTGACGATCACGCCGGCCAGGTTTTCCACCAGGCGCAGTCCCTCTAGCGCTGCGGGCAGTTGCGCCGGCGAGACCTTCCATGGCACGAGCACGGCGTTCAGCCCCAGCGCCGCCACGCGGGCGTTGAAGAAGGTGGGCGTTCGCACGTGGTGGGTGGGGTAGGCGAGGATCACGACGATGCGGGTGCGGCCGTCGATGGGCGCCACGGGCAAGCTGCTTGTCTCTGACATTGTTGGGTGCTCCGGAAGAATCAAGAAGGATCAAAAAGGACTGCAAACAAGGCCCCGGCAAAAAACCTTCTTGCCAGGCACCGATAATGATGTAGGATATATCCTATATGATGTATTGGAAAGGCGCAGCGGAATCGGGTTCGATACGCGAACCGGCGGCGAACCAGCGCCATCGACGGAGGAGAGAACGTGCAAGCAGTATTTGGCTCGCCCGGACGCTATGTCCAGGGTGCGGGGACATTGGATCTGCTGGGCGAACACGTCGCCCGGCTTGGCCGTGACGCCGTGCTGGTCGCGGACAGCATGGTGATGGCCATGATTGGCGAGCGGGTCGGGCGGCTATGCAGTGCCGCGTCGGTCGCGCTGCGCAGCGTCGGCTTTGACGAAGGGCTGACCCCGCAACTGGTCGCCCGGCTGGTCGACGAACTGGGCGGCACCGCGCCGGCCGTGATCATCGCCGCGGGTGGCGGGCGCAGCATCGATGCGGGCAAGGCGCTTGCGGATCATTACCAGGCGCCGGTCATCACGGTGCCCACGGTGGCGTCCAACGATGCGCCCACCAGCAAGAACTATGTCCTGTACGACGAACAGCACCGGCTGCTGGCGGTCAGGCATCTGCCCTATAGCCCCGTTTGCGTGATTGCCGACACCGCGCTGATCTCGCAGGCGCCCGCGCAGATGCTGCTGGCCGGCATTGGCGACGCGATCTCCAAATCCTTCGAGGCCGCGCAATGCGCGGCCGCCCCGCAGGGCCGGAACATGTTCGGCACCCGGTCCTTGCTGTCGGCGCAAGCGCTGGCGCGGGAATGCCACCGCGTGCTGGTGGCGGATGCGCAGGGCGCGCTGGCCGTCGCGGGAACGGGCCAGCCGGATGCGGCGTTCGAGCGCGTGGTGGAAGCTACCATCCTGATGTCTGGGCTGGGTTTTGAAAGCGGTGGCCTGTCGATTGCGCATGCGTTGACGCGCGGGTTGTCCACGCTGCGCGAGGCCAGGCGCGCAGCGCACGGCTTGCAGGTGGCCTATGGCCTGCTGGTCCAGCTAGAACTGGAGCAGCGCACGGATGGTGCCCGTGCGGAAATCGAGGCGCTCTACCGGCAAATCGGGCTGCCGCTCAGCCTGAGCGGACTTGGGCTTGGCGACGCCACGCGTGAGGAACTCGAGGCCGCGGCGGAGCTGTCACTGGCTGCGCCCCACATGAAGAATTTCTCGCGCGAGCTGAGTGCTGCCGATATCGCGGATGCGATGCAGGTAGTGGAAGCCCGCGCGCTTGCGACACTACGGTAAGCCCACGGCAAGCCCACGGCAAGCCTATAACAAGCCCATAACAAGCTGGAGACGACATGAAGTTGAACGATGCGGCATTGATGCGCACGCAGGCGTACATCGATGGCGAATGGACCCAGGCCGACGACGGCGCGCGCTTCGCGGTTGCCAATCCGGCCTGCGGCGCGGTGATTGCCGAGGTGCCCGACATGGGCGAAGCCGAAACCCGGCGCGCGATTGCCGCTGCGGAGCAGGCGCTTGCGTCCTGGCGTGCCACCACGGCCAAGCACCGGGCCGACGGCCTGCGCCGCTGGTACGACCTGATCCGATTGCACCAGGCCGATCTTGCGGCGCTGATGACGGCTGAGCAGGGCAAGCCGCTGGCCGAAGCCGAGAGCGAGGTGGTCTACGGTGCGTCATTCGTGGAGTGGTTCGCGGAAGAAGCCACGCGGACCTACGGCGAACTGATTCCTGCGCCGGCCGGTGACCGCCGGCTGATGGTCATCAAGCAGCCGGTAGGCGTGGTCGCGGCGCTCACGCCATGGAACTTCCCGGTGGCGATGGCCACGCGCAAAGTCGCGCCAGCGCTGGCGGCGGGCTGCACAGTGGTGCTCAAGCCCGCCTCCGAGACGCCGCTGTGCGCGCTGGCGCTGGCCGAACTGGCCCACCGTGCGGGCATTCCGCGCGGGGTCTTCAACGTGGTGACCAGCGCGCGCGCCGCGGTCATTGGCGCGGTGCTGGCGCAGAGTCCCGCCGTGCGCAAGCTGTCGTTCACCGGCTCCACTCGCGTCGGCCGGCTGCTGATGGTGCAGTCCGCCGCCAATATCAAGAAGCTGTCCCTCGAGCTCGGCGGCAATGCGCCGTTCATCGTGTTCGAAGACGCCGACCTGGACGCGGCGGTACGTGGGGCGATGGTGTCCAAGTACCGCAACGCGGGGCAGACCTGCGTCTGTGCCAACCGCATGTTCGTGCACGCCGCCGTCTACGACGAATTCGCGCGTCGGCTTTGCGACGCCGTGGCTGCCCTGAAGGTGGGCGACGGCAGCGGGTCCGGCATCACCATGGGGCCACTCATCAACGCGCGCGCTGCCAGCCGCGTGCACGAGATGGTAACGGACGCGGTGGAGCTAGGGGCCCGCGTGCTGGCCGGTGGCCAGCGGCAGGATGCGGGCAGCGCGTTCTATGCGCCGACCGTGGTTGGCGAGGTAACGCCGTCGATGCAACTGGGACGCGAGGAGATCTTCGGCCCGGTGGCGCCGCTGCTGCGCTTCACGTCGGACGAGGAAGTAGTGCGGATGGCCAACGACACGCCGTATGGCCTTGCCGGGTATTTCTATACGCGTGACTTGCGCCGCGTGTGGCGCATTGCCGAGGCGCTGGAATGCGGCATGGTCGGCATCAACGAAGGCTTGATCTCCACCGCCGTCGCGCCCTTCGGCGGCGTCAAGGAATCGGGACTGGGTCGGGAAGGTGCCCGCCAGGGCATCGAGGACTACCTGGAACCCAAGTACATGTGCATGGGCGGCATCTAAGTATTCAAGTCGAAAGGACAAGAGGAGCGAAGCAATGGATTTCCTGTATTTCACGAAAGAATGTATGATATATCATGCATCAAAAACAGTAGGAGACGCCCGATGAACCACGCCGTTGCAACGGCCATGCCGACTGCTTCCGCCAGCGCGCTCGCGCCCAGCGCGGAACAGGTCGCGCTGCTCAAGGAGCGCGCCACCTTCGTCCGCCTGGAGACCATCCGGCTGATCGAGATCGCCAAGACCGGCCACTACACCTCGGTGTTCTCGGCGGCCGAAACGTTCGCCGCGCTCTACTACGACGTCATGCAGCTGCGCCGTGGCGAGCCCGGCTGGCCGATGCGGGATCGCTTCCTGATGGGCAAGGGGCATGCGGCGGTGGGCTTGTTCCCGATCCTGGCCGACCTGGATTTCTTCCCCAAGGCCTGGCTGGATGAGTACACCCGCCTGGGCAGCCCGCTGGGCGATCACCCGGACATGCGCAAGGTACCGGGCATCGACTTCAGCTCGGGCTCCATCGGGCACGCGCTATCGGCCGGGCTGGGCATGGCGCTGGCGGGCCGGCACGCGGGACTGGATTTCACCACCTTCGTCATGCTGGGCGACGGCGAGATGCAGGAAGGGCAGGTGTGGGAGGCGGCGATGTCCGCCGCGCACCACCGCGCCAACCGCCTGGTGGCCATCGTCGACCGCAACGGCTACCAGCTCGACGGCGCCGTGGACGAGGTGATGGGCATCGAGCCGCTCGACGCCAAATGGCGCGCGTTCGGCTGGGAAGTTCACGTGGTGGATGGCCATGATGTTGCGGCCCTGACCGCCTTGCTACGCCAGCTGCGCGCCGACGATGGCCGCACCACGCCGGTTTGCGTGATTGCCAAGACGGTCAAGGGCAAGGGCGTCTCCTATATGGAGACCGAGCCCGGATGGCACCTCGGCTATCTCGCGCCCGACGATGCGCAGCGCGCCGTCGAAGAAATTCTCTCAAAGGATCGATAGCATGAACCAGCCACTTTCCAAGGACTCCTGGCAGTACCGGGGCCTGAACGCCATCACGCCGGGCCTGAGCTACCTGTCCGACGGCCTGATCGACCTGGTCGACACCGGCGCGCCTGTGCTCGCGGGATCGGCCGACCTGCAGTACTCCAACGGCCTTGCGCGTTTCGCGCAACGCTTCCCCGAGCGCTATATCCAGTTCGGCATTTCCGAGCAGAACATGGTGACGGCGGCCGCCGGCATGGCAAGCGTGGGCTATACGCCGTTCGTCGCCACCTTCGCGTCCTTCCTCGCGCTGTTGTGCTGCGAGCAGATCCGCATGGACGTGGCCTATTCCGGCCTGCCGGTGCGGCTGATCGGCCATCACGCGGGCATCTCGCTGGGCTTCTACGGCACGTCGCACCATGCCACCGAGGACCTGGCCATCATGCGCTCCATCGCCGACCTCACCGTGGTGGCGCCGGCCGACGGCCCGCAATTGCGCGCGGCCATCAAGGCATCCGCAGGGCACGCGAAGCCGATCTACTTCCGCATCGGCCGGGGCCGCGAGCCCTCTGTCTATGAAGAAGGCACCGAGTTCGAATTCGGCAAGGCCATCGAGCACTTGCAGGGCGAGGAGATGACGCTGATCGCCACCGGCTCCAGCGTGCATCCGGCGCTCGAAGCCGCAAAGCGGCTCAACGCCGCAGGCCATTCGGTGGGGATGATCGACATGGCAACCGTCAAGCCGCTGGACCGCGAGGCCGTGCTGCGTGCGGCTGCGCGCTCACGCGTGCTGATGACCGTGGAAGAGCACAACGTGCTGGGCGGCCTCGGCGGTGCCGTGGCCGAGGTGCTGACGGATGTGGGCGCCGGCGTGCGCCTGGTGCGGCACGGCATCCTCGACGAGTACAGCCTGATCGCGCCGCCCACGCATCTCTACAAGCACTACAAGCTCGATGCCGACGGCATCGAGCAACTGGCGGCGCAAGCCATCGCTTCGTAGCGGGTGCGGCCTGTGCGGGTTGGCTGCCCTCTGCCGCTTGCGGAAGAGGGCGGCCAACCTGCACAGGCGCAAGCAGCTTTTCAAAACAAGACAGAGTCGACCCGACTCAGGAGACAGTATGCGCAATCTTATTTCAAAGACCCGGCTAGCATACCTGCTGGCCGCCGGCATCGGCGCCACCCTGGCGTGCAGCGCGGCATTCGCCCAGGTAAAGGAAGTCCCCATCGGCTTCGTGCTGCCGCTGTCCGGCGGCGCGGCCACCATTGGCAACCAGACCAAGCTCGGCGCGGAGATCGCCGCCGAGCAGATCAACAAGGCGGGCGGCATCCGCTCGCTTGGCGGCGCCAGGCTCAAGCTGATCTTTGCCGACAGCCAGTCCAAGCCCGACGTGGGTGTGGCGGAAACCGAGCGCCTCATCCAGCGCGAGAACGTGCCCCTGATCGTCGGCGCGTACAACAGCGCGGTGACCTTCCCGGCGTCCGAGGTGGCGGAGCGCTACAAGGTGTCGTGGCTGGTCACCGGCGCGGTCAAGGACGAGATCACCGAACGTGGCTTCAAGTATGTCTTCCGCCCGAACAACAAGGCCATCTACGACGCGCGCGAGCAGATCGATGCGCTGGAGCTGCTCAAGAAGGAGACCGGCAAGGGCCCCAAGACGCTAGGACTGTTCTATGAAGGCACTGATTGGGGCCGCTCGCACGCCGCCAATATCAAGAAACTGGCGAAGGAGCGCGGCTACGCCATCGCGATGGACGAATCGTATCCACCCAACCAGACCGACCTGTCCGCGCAGTTGCTCAAGATCCGCAGCGCCAAGCCCGATGCGCTGATCGTGGTTGCCTACACGCCGGACCACATCCTGTTCACGCGCCAGCTGGCCGAGAGCCGCCTGTACCTGCCCTACGGCGTCCATTCGGTGGGCGGTGGCTCGGAGGACCCGAACTTCTACAAGGCGGTGTCACCCAAGGCCGTCGAGTACATGTTCGTGCAGGATGACTTCCAGGTCGACATCATGAAGGCCGTCAAGGATCCGGTGGTCATCGACGCGGACGCGAAGTTCAAGGCGGCAATCGGCTATGGCATGAACTCGTATGGTGCCCAGGGCGTGTCCAACCTGTACATAGTCAAGGACGCGCTGGAGCGCGCCGCCTCGGTCGACCGCGAGAAAGTGCGCAACGCACTGGCCTCGACGGATATCTCCAGTGGCCCCGCGCTGGTCACCGGCTACCAGCGCATCCAGTTCGACAGCCAGGGCCAGAACACCTTTGCCCACGGCGTGATCTCGCAGAACCTGAACGGCGAGCGCCGCACGGTGTGGCCGGCGGACAACCGGCTGGCCGGCGTCAAGCCGGTGTGGCCGCTGCCGGCGCCCGGCGCGCGCTAAGCGGCGGCAGCCGCATGATCCGGCACGGTTGCCGGATCGTCATTTCCCGCACGGCGGCGCGAGCCGGCCGTGCCCAACCGAGGTAGGTATATGGACCCAATCATTCTGGCTTACGCCGTGGTCAACGGCGTATTGCTCGGCGGGATCTATGGCGGCATCGCGCTGGGCCTGAGTCTCATCTTCGGCGTGCTGAGGGTGATCAACTTCGCGCATGGCTCCTTCCTGATGCTCGCCATGTATCTCAGTTACCTGATCTGGTCGGTCTTTGGCATTCATCCGTATGCCACAGCCTTGCTGACGGTGCCCTTGTTGTTCCTGTTTGGCTATTTCACGCAGGCCGTCGTCATCTCGCCCCTGTTCCGGCGGGAGACCACCATGGTCGTCGAGCCGCTCGGCGCATTGCTGCTGACGACGGGCGTGTTCCTCGTCATCGACAACGCGATCCTGATGGGCTTCGGCCCCGATGTGCGCACGGTGATCACCGACGTGCTGAGCGGCTCGATCGACATCGGCGGGCTGCCCGTCAATGTCCCGCGCCTGATTGCCTGCGTGGCGGCGGTTGGCGTGTCCGGCGGGCTGGCCTACTGGCTGCGCTTCACCGACACCGGCCGGAAGATCCGCGCCACCGCGCAAAACCGCGAGGCCGCGGCGCTGTCTGGCATCAACGTCGGGCGTGTGTACAACGTGACGTTCGGCATCGGTGCCGGCATCCTCGGCCTGTTCGGCGCGCTGCTGGTGCCGTTCCTTCCGGTCTCGCCCACCACGGGGCTGGGCTTTGGCATCAAGTCCTTCCTGGTGGTGGTGCTCGGCGGCATCGGATCGATTCCCGGTTCCTTGCTCGGCGGCCTGGTGCTGGGCGTATTCGAGTCAGTCGCTTCGCAGTTCGTGACCGCTACATCGGCATCGGTGTTCTCGTTCTGCCTGTTCATCGTTGTCCTGCTGGTCCGGCCAAACGGCCTGCTAGGCCGCAAATGAGGAGGGCCTCCGTATGAAATCATCAAGGACGAATATCAACCTGGTGCTAGGCCTGCCGCTGCTGTGCGCGGGCGTTGTGCTGCCCCTGTTCGTCACGGACAGCTATGCGCTGCACTCGCTCATCATGGTGCTGTACTTCGCCTACATGGCGTCGGCATGGAACTTTGTGTGCGGCTATGTCGGGCAGCTCTCGCTCGGGCATTCGGTGTTTGCCGGCGGCGCCGGCTATGTCACCGTGCTGCTGTTCACGGGGCTGGGCTTGTCGCCGTGGCTGGGCATGGTGGCTGGCGGCATGGCCGCCGCGCTGCTGTCCCTGTGCATCGGGTATCCGACCTTCAAGCTCAAGGGACCGTACTTCACGCTGACGACGATCGCCTTTGCCGAGATCGTCCGCATCTGGATCGAAAACACCGATGAGTTTCTCGGCATACCGCTCAAGGGCGCGCAAGGCTTGGTGATCCCGCCATCGGCCGGCGGCTGGACGGTCTTCCAGTTCGACGGCAAGGTGCCTTACTACTACATCATCCTTGCCATGCTGGTCGTGATGTTGTTGGCCACGTTTGTGCTGGAACGCTCGCGTCTGGGCTACTACCTCAAGGCGATTCGAGGCGACGAAGCCGCAGCGCAGGCAGTCGGGGTGAGCACCACCAAGTACCCGCTGATCGCGCTGGCGATCAGTGCCTTCATGACCGGACTCGGTGGCGCGTTCTATGCGCAGTTCTTCCGCTACATCAACCCAGAGCGGAACATGGGTCTCGACTTGTCGATCGATGCCGCCATCATGGCGATCGTCGGCGGGCAGGGGACCATCATCGGTCCGGTGATCGGCGCCTTCGTGCTGCATCCGATCGCAGAGTTCACGCGAACCTATTTCGCGGGTCGCTTCCTCGGCCTGCATCTGGTGATCTATGGGCTGGTGCTTATCGGAGCGGTGCTCTACTTTCCCAAAGGGATTATCGGACCGCTCGATCGATTGCTGCAACGGCGTGTCAAGCGGCGTCTCGCGGTTGAGCTACCGCCGCGCGCAAGGCCTGATGGGGAGAGGGCGCAATGAAAAATATCCTGGAAGTGAAATCCATCGGCAAGCGATTTGGCGGTCTTCAGGCGGTGAATCAGCTTTCATTCACCGTGGGCGGGGGCGAGATCCTGGGCCTGTTGGGCCCGAATGGTGCGGGAAAGACAACGGCATTCAATTTGATCGCCGGCTTCATCAAGGCCGACGAAGGTGAGATTCTGTTTGCCGGCGAGCAAATTCGCGGGCGCGAGCCACACCAGATCTGCGCCAGCGGCATTGCGCGAACCTTTCAGCTCTCAAAGCCGTTCGGCGGACTGACCGCGCTGGAGAACGTCATGGTTGGCGGATTCGCTCGCGGCGGTTCGCGCGCCAAGGTGCGCGACGAGGCCTACAACTGTCTGGAGTTCCTTGGCCTCGCCCAGCGCGCGGACACCGATGCCAACGACCTGACGGCTTTCGACAAGCGCAAGCTCGAACTCGGCCGGGCGCTGGCTACCAAGCCACGCCTGCTTCTGATGGACGAGGTCGTCGCGGGGGCGACACCGAGCGAAGCCGGAGAGATGGTGGAACTGGTCCGGAAAGTGCGGGACAGGGGCATCACGGTACTGATCGTAGAGCACGTGATGAAGGTCATCATGGGTTTGTCGGATCGCGTCATTGTGATGGAGCAGGGGCGCCTGATCGCTGACGGCGTGCCGTCGGAGGTCGTGAAGATGCCTCAGGTACTCAAGGCCTATTTTGGAGAGGGCTATGTCAGCACCAGTGCTTGAAGTCAGCGATATCTGGTCGGGCTACGGTGAGCAGCAGGTCCTGCGTGGCGTGAGCCTGTCGCTTGCGCCGCGCTCAATTACCGCGCTGATCGGCGCCAACGGGGCGGGCAAGACTACCTTCCTGCGCACGGTGTCTGGCCTGTTACGCCGCAAGCGCGGCACGGTGCGCTTGAACGGCAAGTATCTCGACGGCCTTGCGCCGCATCAAGTAGTAACGGAAGGCTTTGTCCAGTCGCCGGAAGGCAAGCAGTTGTTCCTCGGCATGTCGATTCTGGAGAACCTGCTGATCGGCGCTAGCAACGCGCGCGCGCGCCAACGACGCGCGCAGACCCTGCGCGAGGTGTTCGAGCTGTTCCCGATCCTGGAGGAGCGACAGAAGCTGGCGGCCTCCACCTTGTCGGGCGGGCAGCAGCAGATGCTGGCCGTTGGGCGCGCGCTGATGGCGATCCCCCGTGTGCTGGCCCTCGATGAGCCATCGCTGGGGCTGGCCCCGATCATGGTCGACCGGTTGTTTGACAGCATCCGCCGTCTGAAGGAGCGGGACCTGTCGATCCTGGTTATCGAGCAGAACGTCAACCAGGTGCTGGATATGGCGGACTACGGCTATGTGATTGAAAGTGGCACGATCGCGCTGGCGGGAACGGGCAGGGATCTGCTAGCCAACCCGCAGTTGCGCGCAACTTATCTCGGCGTCTAGCCGAAGTGATCTGAAAACTGGAAAGGAGCCATTTAGTATGGAGCAACGTGTTGCAGTGGTGACGGGCGGTGGAACAGGCATCGGCAGGGCCATTGCCGAGGAACTCAACGCGGCAGGCATGCGGGTCGTCTGCCTTGGCATGGATGCCGATCCGGACCTGCCTGACGCGCTGACCTACCGCAAGCTCGACGTGACCTCGGTTGACGCTGTCCGGGCGGTGACGGAAGATCTGGATGACGTATCGGTGCTGGTCAATGCCGCCGGCATCATCCGGCACGAGGGCAAGGAGTTCACGCCAGAGGGCTTTCGAGCCGTCGTCGATGTCAATCTGAACGGGTCGCAGATCCTGACCAGCGTGCTGCAGGAGCGCCTGGTGCGTGCCCACGGGGCGGTGGTGAATATTGCCTCGATGTGGAGCTACTTCGGGTCGGCGAACAACCCGGCCTATGCCGCGAGCAAGGCCGGCATTCTCGGCTTGACACGCTCGTATGCTGTGGCCCTCGCGCCGCACGGCGTCCGGGTGAACGCGGTCGCACCGGGCTGGATCCGCACGCGGCTGTCGGCCGGTGCGCTCGACAACCCTGAGCGCAGCGCCGCCATCATGGCGCGGCTGCCGATGCGCCGCTGGGGCACGCCTGGCGATGTGGCGCGCGTGACGCGGTTCTTGTGCTCGGAAGACGCGCAATATGTGACGGGGGTGATTCTGCCTGTGGACGGAGGATTCGGCATCGCCTGATTGTGGTGCTCGACGACAGCCGGCCGCAGCCGGCTGTCGTTGTATCGGACTCGATTTCGTGTGCAGTAGAGGCGTCCAGGTACTGACGTGACGCGACTGGACGACGATCTTCACCGGTACCAATTTACCTAGTGACCCGATGACAGGCTGTGAAAGCCCGCAATTCTGAAGAATGCCGGGATCTCATCCCGACACGTAGCCGCCGTCGACCGGAAGCGTAACGCCGGTAACGAATGCCGCGGCGGGGGACGACAAGAACAACGCGGCTCCGACGAGATCGTCCACCTCGCCCCACCGCTTCAACGCACTACGCGTGGAGATGCGCTCGGCAGTCTCTGGTGTTTCCCAGAAGACACGCGTCATGTTCGTCCGGTGATAGCTAGGCGCGATCGCATTGACGCGAACGCCGGCGCCGCCAAATGCATGCGCGAGCGATCGCGTGAGGCCGACTATCCCGGTCTTGCTCGCGCAGTAAGCGGGCACATCGCCATCGGCGAGATAGCTCAGCATTGACGCGATACTGATGATCGATCCGCCCGACTGTTCCAGAAGTGGCCGGACGGCCGTCGAAAGATGCATTGCACTGGTGAGGTTCACGTCCAGCACGTCGCAAAACACAACGTCGCGATACTCCTCGAAGGGACGTGCGACACCTGCAGCATTCACCAGGACATCAAGCCGGTCCCGGCCCCTTGCGAATGCCTGGATGGCTCCCGCGTCGCGAACATCGAGCTGTTCGAATCGGATTGGCCCAAGCATGCTATCCGAGCGCGGCGAAGCCCTGGGCTATTGCTAATCCAATGCCGCTGGACGCACCGGCCAGCCTGGCTCGCGGTAGTCAAAGGTGCCGGCCACGCCCAGGGCGGTGAGCCGGGCGCGATGCCTCGTCGAGGCGGCGACCCAGACCCGCCAGCCACGCGCGAGCGCCAACTGGACGAGGATCGAGCCAACGCTGCCGCCCGCGCCGCTCACCAGAACGTCGCGCCACGGCACGTCGGGCACCTTTTGCAGCGCTTACCAGGCGGTCAGCCCAGGACAGGGCAGGCTGGCGGCGAGTTCGTCGCTCACGTCCTCGGGCACCGGCAACAGGCATTCGGCACGCAGGCAGGTGTATTCGGCAAAGCTTTCGGTAGGTTGATGCATCTGGGGCTCCTCAGGCGGTTTCAGGCTGAGCATTGGCGATGCGCGCCTCGTCGTGAAAGTGCGGCAGTACATGCGCCGCGATTTCCTCCATGACTTCCCGCACCGGCCGGTGGCTGCGGCGGAAGTGCAGGCCGATATGCCCGGCGCCGGCTTCGCGCATGGCATGGAGCTCGGCAATCAGGCCGTTGCGGCCAACTGCCGCGCCAAAGCGCTGGCGCTGCAGCGGCGCGTTCGCATCGTCCAGCAAGTCAAGGTGGATAAAGCTGATGTAAGGCTTCGCGCCGGCCACGCTGCGCCAGAGCACGCTGCGGCGCGTGTGGTCTTCCGGCGTGCCGGGATAGGCAAGCCACCCGTCCATATGCTCACCTACCCAGGGCGGGGTCTGCTGGGCCAGCCCTGCCACCAACAAGGGCAATGGCTTATGCAGGCGCGGCAATACCTTGATGCCAGCGGGCAACTCGGCCGCGCCCGCGTCGCGCAACAGCGCTACCTGCTTGCGGAAGGCCTCGCCGCGGTGTTCGAAGTCGCGGCCGAAGACCGGGTATTCGATGGGGCGATCGCCGCTGGCCACGCCGAGCAGTAGCCTGCCGTTGCTGAGATGATCTACCGTGGCGGCGGATTTCAGCGTCAGCACCGGTTCGCGCAGCGGCAGCACCACCGCGGCCGTGCCGAGCAGGATGCGCTCGGTCACGCCCGCCAGGTAGCCCAGGTAGCTGAAGGTTTCGAAGACCTGCGCGGCGTCACCGAACTGCGGGTCATAGAGCGGTACGTCCCGCACCCACAGCGCGCGAAAACCGAGTTGATCTGCCAACCTGGCCAGCTCGCCGTGCCGGATCAGGTCCGGCTCCCCGGGCAGGCGGCCGGCCTGGCGGCGCGCAAGGTCGCCGGCGGGCGACCAGTCATTGTCCAGCGGCAATTCGACGCCGACGCTGAAGCCGCCGGCGGTCAGTTTTTCCAATGCTGATGGCATGGCGATTCCTTGTGTGCCGGCCTATGCGGCGGCCTTGGTTTCGAGCGAGGTGCCGGTGTGGAGCGGGTAGTCTGTATAGCCGGCGGCGGCACCCCCAAAGTACTTGGAGCGGTCGCCTACGCTGAGCGGCAGCTTGTGCTGCAGGCGGTAGGGCAGGTCCGGGTTGGCAACAAATGCACGGCCGAAGCCGATCAGGTCTGCCCAGCCCTTGGCCAGCGCCTGCTCCGCACGCGCCAGGGTGTAGTTGCCGGAATAGATCAGCGTGCCCGGATAGATGGCGCGCAACGCTTCCTTGAACGCCGCCGGCATCACCGGGGCATCTTCCCAGTCCGCCTCGGCGATATGAATATAGCCAACACCGATCTGCCCGAGCGCATGCGCAGCGGCAAGGTAGGTGGCTTCCGGTGTATCGTCGACCGCGCCCTGCAGGGTGGTCAACGGCGCCAGGCGCACACCGATGCGCTCCTTTCCAACCACGTCGGCCACGGCCTGGGCCACTTCCTTGAGGAAGCGCAGCCGATTGGACAGCGAGCCACCGTATTCGTCATCGCGGGCATTGGCTTGCGAATCGATGAACTGGTTGATCAGGTAACCATTGGCGCCATGCAGCTCAACGCCGTCGAATCCAGCATCCAAAGCGTTGCGCGCGGCCTTGGCGTAGTCCGCGACGATGCGCCGGATTTCGTCGACGGCAAGCGCGCGCGGCGTGGAATGCTGGATCATCTCGCCGACGCCGGCTTGCGGGCCGCGTCCCTCGGGATCGATGAATACCTTGACGCCATCCGCCACCAGCGCCGATGACGAAACCGGCGCGGCGTTGTCCGGCTGCAGTGACGTGTGCGAAACCCGGCCCACATGCCAGATCTGCGCGAACATTCTGCCGCCGGCGGCATGCACCGTGTCGGTGACCTTGCGCCAGCCGCGCACCTGCTCCGTGCTGTAGATGCCGGGGGTCCAGGCATAACCCTGGCCTTGCCGGCTGATCTGCGTGCCTTCGGAAATGATCGAGCCTGCGCTAGCGCGCTGGCTGTAGTACTCGGCCATCAGGTCGGTGGCGACGTCGCCGGCGCCGGCCCGCGAGCGGGTCATGGGAGGCATGACGATGCGGTTGGGCATCTCGATGTTGCCGAGGCGGTAGGGAGTGAAAAGCATGGTTCTCTCGCACGTAGGAAAGGTCAGGCTGAAAGCCGCCACGAGGAGCCGGCCAGCATGAAGACCCTTGGGGTTGCTCCGGCCGTGTTGCCGGCAAGATGTGGCGATTATCGGGAGAACCCGGGTTCCGAAAATACCCCGCCGCGGGCAAATGATCCTTGCGTCCAGGTCAAGGATATGCCGATGTACGCCCTGCGCTGGAGAACAACGGAGCGCGGGATAACGGCTAGCCCTACTTTCGCAAAGCAAGGGGCCGGATCGACGGTTCTTGCCAGTCAATCGTGGCTGAACGGGCGCCCATGTCATACATGAAACAACGTTGGTCCCCACCGCTGCAGTTCGAAAACCTTCACGGCGCGGCGCTGCTCGGCCGTGAGCTCCGGCGCCAGCATTGCCGTTGGCCGTCGTCCCGCCGCCCCGGTCTTCGTCCTCACCAACGTCACCTTGATCTCGGCCAGTCCTTCCATCATGCGACGGGCCGAAGCGTCGGTCCGCAGGGCAATCTTCGCCAAGCTCACGAGCATCAGGCCGAGCACGGTCGCGAAGGTGTGCAGGCGCAACGATCCATCGGCCCACTGGTGTGACGGTCCCCAGGGAACCACGCCGCCTTTCTTGGCCCTGCGGAACAGCTCCTCGACGTTCCACTGTCCTCGGAAGGCGGAAACGATTCGCCCGGTGCTCCAGTTGTGCCGATCCGTACACAGCACCCGCCTGCCCAGCCGCGTTCTCTCCAGTTCGCGGCGCAACGTGGCATCGACGTGCCAATGCAAGGTCGGTACCGCTTCGCTGCCGGCGATGGTGGTCACGACGAAGCTCGACAGGTGTTCCCGAGCGAGCGCCTTCTTGACCCGCAGCTCCAACCGGCTGCGCGTGATGCGGCCCTTTTGGACCAACTCCTCCAGCGTGCTCAGTTCCACCTTCGCCTTGCGCAGTGCCGTCGCGATCCCGCGTTTCTGGCCCGCCAGCAACTCCTGGCTCTCCACCACGACGAGCGTGCGATCCAACTCGCCGACGGTGGTCCGAACCCGCGCCGCCCGCACGTCGCTGAGCTTGCCTGACAGCGGCTTCATGGCACCGCGCTGCGCCGCCATCCGCAGCGCCTCCTCCGCGGCCTTGTGTCCCAGCGGCAACGAGATGAGGCTGTAGTAGCCGGCGGCATCGAGATCGAGTTCCAGTTGCGGGCTCCAAAACCCGCCGTCCCGTACCACCGTGCGCTGCGCCGGCCGCGCGCGGCCCTCACCGCTGTCGAGTGCCTCGTGCAACTGCGCCAACCCACCCAGGCACGCCGCGAGCACGGCCTGGTCCGAGCCGTTGCCGGGATACGTCCGATACAACAGCGGCACATGCCCGGTCTCGCTGACCAGGACGCCAAGCCCTACGACACGCAGGTCGCTTCTCTTGCTCTTGGCGTGGCCTCGCCGGGCCAGTTCGCCGGGCGTCTGCGTGTCGATGTGGGTATCGAAGTTCATCGTATCGAACGCGAGCACGTCGGCGGACAGCTCGAAGCGGGCCACCGCGGCCTTCGCGATGGCCACCTGAGCCTGCTCCAACTGCTCATCGGTTACCTGCTGCGCGACGCGATGAAAGGCCTGACCGGTGAACGCGGACCCCGGCAAACACGACAGCCGCGGCAAACTCGCGTCCAGAAAATCACCCAGCTCGCACTTGGGTCCCGGCGCACACGCACGCTGAATCGCCACAGCCACCGCCAACTCACCCACCGACGGGCCATCCTTGGCGCCAACCCCTGCGCACGCGCGATCAATCTGCCCGACCAAGTCCAGCTGCTCGGCCACCCAGATCAAGGCTCCGACATCGCCGACCCCGCGCGTGCCCACCGTCTGGGTCGCGCTCAGATCCGCCACTCGCGGCGGCTCGGCCGGTCCCAGCACGACCTGGCGTGCGACGGAACGGCCCCGCTCGGCGTCCCACACCGACTGCGCGGCAATACGGTAGCGATGGCCGTTGACTTCTCGTTCGAAGATGTGCATGTTCTTTCATGTAGCATCTCAGAGCCAAAGAATCAAGCGAAATCCAGTATCTACGCGGCATTCCGACTCGGTGCCACCGCGGAACAACACCGAGCTTGCGAAGGTAGGGCTAGATCGTCGGCAAACACCGCCGGAGACACTCGACATCCGTGGATGCTGAAGGTCGTCATCTCGATGTGCGGGAAGGCGCGTCCAATGCCGTCGCCGTCCACCACGGGAAGGCCGGTCATCGCGCTGATGGCGAGGGGAAACATGGCATTGGCGCCGCCGATCTCGGCACAGATGATCGCGTCGATCGGGCGGCCGTAGAGGGTCACGGCGTGGTCCAGCAAGGTCTTCAGCGCGGCTTCGCTGACGAGGTGCTCGACCAGCACCGTGGGCGCGCCAATGCCTGCGACAGCGACCACGAAGGCGTCGTCGCTGAGCGCGTCGACGGGAATCAGCCGGGGCTGCATGCCCGCGGCGAGCTGCTTGCGCAGGAACAGTTCGCCCACATAGGGATCGCCGCCGCCGCCGGTGCCGAGAAGTACTGCGCCCCGCGCCAAGTCCTGGCTGGCGAGCGCATCGAAGGTATCCGTCATTTCAGTTCCGTGATTTCAGTGCCGTACATTGGGTTCAAGGCTGGCAGGCGGCGCCGGCCGTGGCGAGCTCGCCGACGGCGCGCACCCTGACGCGGGTGGCGCCGTACTGCATATGGGTCATCGGCAATTCTGTGACTTCGACGACCTCCACCGTAGCCGGGTCCGCGCCGGCCTGAATGGCATCGTCGATTGCGTGCTGGCGCGCATCGCGCAGCACCGCATCCCGGCCGAGTGCCGCCATGTCGAACAGGCGGTCGACCCGGCCGCTCACCTGGGCGATGGCCGCGCCGATCGCGTTGGCAACATCCGAGTGGCGCGGGCGCAGCACCTCCGATGCGCCATCGAGCGAGTCGGGCAGCAGGATGCTGCCCCCGCCCACCAGTACCACCGGCACTGGTTTGGCGCTGACGCGCATCTTGTCGATGGCCTCCTCGATGGCCGATGTGATCGCCTGCATGGCGTCGGCGCCAAGCTGGCGGTCGAGCCCAGCCACACGCGCGGCGTCGCCCACGTTGTGCAACGCGCACACGCTGACGGCGACATCGGTGGCCGTCAGCGTGCTGCCGCCGAAGACCAGCGCTTCCTGCAGGATGCGAAAGCCCACCGATTCGGGCCCCACCTGTACCGCGCCGTCGCCGCGCCGGATCAGGGACCCGCCGCCGACTGCCACCGACAGCGTGTCGGGCATACGGAAATTGGTGCGTACCCCGCCCAGGCTGTTCTGTCCGGCCGTCTCGCGGGGAAAGCCGCGCACCAGCGCGCCGATATCGGTGGTGGTGCCACCCACGTCGACGACGAGGCCATCGGTGATATTGGTCAGGAAGGCGGCGCCGCGGATACTGTTGGTCGGGCCCGCCGCGCAAGTCAGGATCGGAAACGCGGCGGCCATCCGCGTGGAGATCAGTGTGCCGTCGTTCTGGCTGATATAGAGCGGCGCGCACAGGCCCAGTTCGGAGAACGCGCGCTCCATGTCGGCGATCACGGTGCGCGCGAAGGGTCGCAGCGAGGCGTTGATGATGGCGGCGTTCTCCCGGTCGACCAGGCCGATGCCGCCTACATCGGACGACAACGTGACGTGCACGGTGGCGCCCAGCGTCTGGCGGAGGATGGCTTCGGCCTCCTGTTCGATGTCGGGCCGGATGGGCGCGAAATTGGCGGCGATGACCACCGATTCGATCTGCTTGGCGCGTATGTCGGCCGCGATGCTCGCCAGCTCGGCCGGATCGAGTTCGCGGTAGATCTCGCCGGTATAGAAGGCACCTCCATGCGCGAGATAGACGTGCTCGCCGATGGCGGCGCGCGCGTCGTCGGGCCATGCGAGCATCGGCGGCACGCCATCGGTCTTGGGCAGCGACAAGCGGACCGTGGCGACCTTAGCCAGGTTCTTGCGCTGCAGGAAGGCGTTGATGAACTGGGTGGTGCCGACCATCACGGCGCGGATCGACTTGGGGCGCACCTGGGTCTTGGCCAGCAGCGCATCAATCGCGAGGGCCAGCCCGTCGCCGACGTTTGCGGTGGTGGGCTGCTTTAGCGCGGCCACGACGGTACGTCCGTTCATCAGCACGGCGTCCGTATTGGTGCCGCCGACGTCGATGCCGATGCGCAGGTCTTCAGAATCCGGGGTTGTCATTGTTCTCCTTGTTGGGTTGCTGTCGGACGATGGCGCCGCTTCCCGAGGAATGGCAGGCGCGGCACGGGCTTGTCAGAACGCCTTCGACAGCACGACATAGGCCGTGGTCGCGGACAGTGAGTTCTTCGTATAGACGGGCACCAACGCCTTGAACTTGATGTTGCTTTTCCAGGCGGGAATGTCGTACGAGACGACAGGGCCGAGCGCCATCGACGCATAGTGCCGGCCGTCCGGCTGGACAACCTGGCCGTTGACGTGGTCGTCAGACACTTGCGTGGCGTAGTACCCCGCTAGCCCGACCTGCCAGCGGGCGAAGTGCTCGCTGACAGCGAAGTTGACGTTGGCGACCGTGCCACTGGCATACTGCGTCGCCCGGTTCCTGGCCGCGAAATTGAAGAACACATGGGCGCTCATCTCCAGGCCGTCTCCCAGCATGTCGGGCTTGGTCAGGTAGGTAAACGCTGCATTCGGGACGAAGAAATAGACGTTGCGCCCGGAGGTGTAGAGATCGCTCGTGTTGTATTTCCCGGCCGGGAACACCATCGAATAAGCCAGCTTGACGGTGAGGCCCGTGGGCGCCAGTCCCTGCGGCGTGTTGCCCAGGTACTTGCTCCACATAATGAGGTCGGAATAGATGTCGCCCACGCCCTTGTAGTTCTGCGCTGCGCCGTTGACCTCCAGGCGGCCGGTATTGACGCTGCCTTGCAAGGTGGTGCCTAGGGTGCCGCCGAAGAGTTGGAACGGATACACATAGAGCAGGCCTGCCGCGGCAACGCCGGACTCGATGCGGCCGCGCAGGTTGGGATCTTGGTGGCCGTCGTTGCCGTAGAACTTGTTGCCATTCCCATAGCCGGCGACGACGGCACCATAGAAGCCGCTGACGGGCGGCAGCATGGCGGCCTGGATGTCGGTGCCACCGATCGGCCCCCCGTAGTTCGCGCCTTCCGATGCGTGCGCAAGGCCGCCGCCGCCCAGGGCGAGCAAGGTGCCAAGCGACAGCGAGGCGGCATACTGCATTCCATTCATTCACTTCTCCTAAATACAGCGTCTTGAGCCGCTACTTGAGTCAGCGGCTTGACGTGGTGCGTGCGTATTGCCCACGGATTCATCCAGGGACTCCACCAGCGGCGGTTCCCCTTCGGCTTCCGATCGAAGTCTGCTCAAGCGCGCGATGCCGGCCTGGACGCGCTTGGCAAGTGGGGACGTCTGAATTGTTGTCTGTCCGGAAGCCGGCTAGGCTCAGGGAAATGGGGGAGGAGCGCCTGCAATTTGGGGGAGGCTGCGGGCCGCGACGGGGTGCACGGAAATGGGGCGCGGAATTTCATTGCGCAGCTCGGATTCACGGTGTGGGATCTGATCTGACTACGCCGCCATCCTGGCAATTTTCGTGGGAATCGGGGTGAATCCCTGCTCATAAATGAGAGGCATTCTTGCTCTACGCGATGTGAAAATCCAGTGCATTGCGACCGCTGCCGCTGGCTCGGATCCATTGTGCCGGCGGCTCAAGTGCCTGGCCTGCGATCACGACATCAAGAGAAATGGACTTTTGGCCGGCGCCGGCGAAGATAACCAGGCGGGCTCCCTCAGGCACCGCAGCAGGTGCGAGCTGCTGGATGTTCTCCATGTCGACGAGAATGATCGGGCCGGGCATCCTTTTATCCGCTTCGTTAGCGCGGAGCATGGATCACCACAAATCCGGGGTCGCAGTGATCGCGGCCTGCGTCCGTGGCTGCTTCTTCGGTATCAAACGTGCCTACCTCGGCCCTCATGCCTGGCAGCAGGCGCCGTGCGCCACGTGAGCCATCACGCGCGAATCTCAGCCGCGGCCGGCGCCAGCAGGTGCACCAGGCGATTGATGCCGCGCGCGTCCACTTCCGATTCCGCCACGACGTAACTAAGGCTCCCGATCGCACGCCCGTCTTCGCTAACAATGGGGGCGGCGATACCCACGCGGCCGGGGTCGATCTCGCCGTGCGAGACTGCGTGGCCCGCCTTGCGTAGGCGGCTCAGCGCCTGGCGGAACGTCGTCCAGTCCTCTCCCAGGCCCGCTGCCCGAATCTCGTCTGCATGCTTGTTGTAGATCGCCTGGAGCGTCCGCGTCTGCTGGAACGCCAGGATGATCCGGGACGTAGCACCGCGGAACATGATCATCGGCCGGCCGCGCTCATAGCTCACCACCGCCTGCGGCCCTTGATTGAGCACCTGGTGCACGCACAGTACCGAGTCGCCGAACGCGCGGCACAGCAGCATCACCGATCCTGGCGGCGCGTAGACGATCAACTCGTCCATGATCGGGCGCGCCTGTTGCAGCATGGGGTCGGTCAGCTGGATCTGGCGGTCGAGCTGGATGATGGCGGGCCCCAGCACGTAGCACCCCGCCCCGGCCGTGGCCACCAGTCCCATCTCCATCAGGTTCGACAGATAGCGGTAGGCGCTACTGATAGACACTTCGAGTTGCGCGGCCACTTCCTCAGCGGTCCATACCGGCTTCTTCAGCGAAAACAGGCTCAGCACGCCGAGCGCACGATCCGTGGCCATTCTCCATGCTCCTTGGTTCCATCCCCGAAGCATATCACTGAGTCTTGCTGTACCTGCAAGAATCTCGCCATGCGCTCATAGTGGTAAACATTGACTGCATTATTCGCATATATTGATAATAATGCAGTCAATCGGTGCGCCCCCAAAGAGCGGCACCGCATTTGGACCCAGGAGATTCCATGAGACTCATCAGCTTCATCCACGGTGGCCGCGAGGCCTTTGGCGTCGTCGTCGGCGACCGGATTGTCGACCTTGCGCCGCATCGCGAGGCCGTCGGTGCCAACCTGCGCGAAGCCCTGGCGCGCGGCGCCTTGCCGCGCATCGCCGCGATCGCCGCCGACAGCCAGCCGTCGCTGGCCGTCGCGGACGTCGAATTCCTACCCGTGATTCCCGATCCGGCCAAGATCCTCTGCGTCGGCATCAACTACGCATCGCACGTGCGCGAGACCGGCCGGGAGATGCCGCAATACCCGATGTTCTTCATACGCTTCGCCGATTCGCAGGTCGCCCACGGCAAGCCGATCCTGCGCCCGCGCGCATCGGAGAAGCTCGATTTCGAAGGCGAGCTGGCCGTCGTCATCGGCAAGACTGCGCGTCACGTCGCCGCCGCCGAGGCGCTCGGCTACGTGGCAGGCTATTCCTGCTACAACGACGGCAGCGTGCGCGACTGGCAGAAACACACTATCCAGTTCACGCCCGGCAAGAACTTCCCGCAGACGGGCGCGTTCGGGCCGTGGCTGGTGACCAGCGACGAGATCCCCGATCCGTCGCAGCTGACGCTGACCACGCGCCTGAACGGCGAGGTCGTGCAGCAAGCGCGTACCGACGACCTGATCTTCAGCGTGGGCGATGTCATCGCCTACTGCTCCACCTTCACCGAACTGCGCCCGGGCGACGTGATCATCACCGGCACCACCGGCGGCGTGGGCGCGTTCCGCAATCCGCCGCTGTGGATGCGCGCGGGTGACACGGTCGAAGTGGAAATCTCTGGCATCGGCGTCCTGCGCAACGGTATCCAGGACGAATGATGTTGTCCGGCGCCGTCGCGCGCCGGCCGAGGAGAGACTCATGAACCAATCCACTTCGCTCGCCGCCGCCGTGCTGGTGGTCGGCGCGGGCCCGACCGGCCTGACGCTGGCCAACGTGCTCGGTCAGCAGGGCATCGACACCATCCTGATCGACCGCAAGGCCAGCACCGTGGCCGAGCCGCGCGCGGTTTCCATCGACGACGAATCGCTGCGTACCATGCAGGCGATCGGCCTGGTGGAGGCCGTGATGCGGGACGTGGTGCCCGGCTACGGCGTGCACTATCTGACCAGCCCCGGCGGCCGCTGCTTCGCCAAGGTGGAGCCCACCGCCAGCGAGTACGGATATCCGCGCCGCAACGCGTTCCGCCAGCCGCTGTTCGAAGCCACGCTGCGCGAGGGGCTGCAGCGCCATCCGTCGGTGCGCGTGCTGTTCGGCCATACCCTGGAATCCCTGTCGCAGGACGACGATGGCGCGCATGCCGTCGTGCAGGGCCCCGACGGGCCCCTGCGCATCCACGCCGCCTACGTAGTCGGCACCGACGGCGGCCGCAGCTTCGTGCGGCAATCTATCGGCGCGACGCTAGCCGGCTCGTCGTTCAACGCGCGCTGGCTGGTGGTCGATACCGAGAACGACGACGACCCGTTCTGGCAGACGCGCGCCTACTGCGACCCGTCCCGCCCCGTGGTCGACGTGCCCGGCCCCAACCGCACGCGCCGTTTCGAGTTCCTGCTCCAGTCCGGCGAGACCGACGAAGAGGTCCTGCGGCCCGAGCGCCTGGCCGAACTGCTGCGGCCGTTCCGCGGCAACCGCCCGGCCGACGTGGTGCGCAAGACCGTCTACACGTTCCATGCCCGCGTGGCGGACCGATGGCGCGTGGGGCGCGTGTTCCTGGCCGGCGACGCCGCGCACCTTACGCCTCCGTACGCGGGGCAGGGCATGAACAGTGGCGTGCGCGACGCGCACAACCTGGGCTGGAAGCTCGCCGCGGTGCTGCGCAACCGGTTGGCACCGGCCGCGCTCGATTCCTACGAGAGCGAGCGGCGCGACCACGCGTGGGCGCTGATCCGCCTGGCGCTGAACCTGGGCGTCGTGATGGCGCCGCGCAGCCGTCTGTCGGCATGGGCATGCGCCGCGTTCTTCCGCGCCACGGCGCTGGTGCCGCCCGTGCGCGACTACTTCCTGCAGATGAAGTTCAAGCCCAAGCCGCGCTTCCACGATGGCCTGCTGGAAGCGAGCGCCGCCGATACTGCCGGGCTGGTCGGCACCATGCTGCCGCAACCGAAGGTGCGCACCGTGGGGGATGCGGAGCTGCCGCTCGACGAAGTCATTGGCGATGGGTTCGCGCACGTCGCCATCGGCGCCGAGGCAATGGCTGACACCGCCGGACTGGCGCACGCCCTGTGGCGCCGGCTGGAAGCGCGCCGCGTGGTGCTGCTGCCCCGGCTGACGCCGGAGGCGGTGCGCCTGGCGGCACAGCACGGCTACGTGCCGGTGGAACTGGCGTCAGAGGCGATGCCGAAGACGCTGCGCGCGCTGGCGGGCAAGGTGGTCGTGGTGCGTCCGGACCGCTATGTGGCCGGCGTGTTCGGCCACGATGACGCCGAGGCGCTGGCCACGGCATTCGGCCGGCGGCTCGGCATCGACATGGCGCAGGCCGGCACGGCGGAAGAGGTCGTCGCAACCGCGCGTGCCGCATAGGCACGCCGCTCCACGGCAAAACAGACAAGCAGGAGAAACATGACCACACTACAGACTTCCACGCCGCTGCGGCTCCATCACCTTCATCTGCGCAGCGGCGCGCCGGACGCGCTCGCGTCTTTCTACCAAGACCTGTTCGAGCTCCACCGCGTGCCGGCGCCCGAAGGCACTGTGGCGCTGGCGGGCGGCGAGCGCGCCGTGGTGATCCGCCAGGGCGAGGATCCCGGGCTCGCCCTGGCGGCCTACGCCGCGCGCTCGGTCCAGGACCTGGCCACGCTGCGCGCGCGCCTGGCGGACCTGGCGCAGGATGCCGGTCCGGCAGCGGAGATCTTCTTCGCCCGGGGCGCGTTCACCGTGACGGACCCGCAAGGCCGCACCCTGCTGTTCGGCGTGCCCCGCGCCGGGCGCGAGCCGGACCGGCTGGCCGCGCGGCTGCAGCACACGGTGTTCCAGACCACGGACCTCAAAACCGTCGTCGACTTCTACGTCCAGCGCATCGGCTTCACGGTCTCGGACGAAGTCGTGACCGACGACGGCGCGATCGCCACATGCTTCCTGCGCTCGGACGACGAGCACCACTCGCTGGCGTTCTTCCAGGGCTCGCAGAACGTCTGGGACCACCACTGCTACGAGACCAGCTGCTGGAACGACATCCGCGACTGGGGCGACCGCTTCGCGCGCGTGCGGCGCGGCATCTTCTTCGGTCCCGGCCGCCACGGCCCGGGCAACAACCTGTTCTTCATGGTGACGGACCCGGACGGCAATCGCGTGGAGCTGTCGGCGGAGCTGGAACAAGTGGATGCCGGGCGGGCACCGGGCGTCTGGCCCCACGAGGAATACACACTCAATTCCTGGGGGCGAGGCTGGATTCGCACCTGACCCTCAGGTCCGCGGCGCCGGTGCGCGCCGCCTTTTCCGATCAACAAGAAAAATGAGGGGGATACCCTCACTACCGGAGACAACGCCATGCTCGCTCATGGTCAGCCCCTGTTCGTCCACGAAGTCATCGATGCCCGCCCGATCGGGCGCTTCCAGTACCTCGCCATCGGCCTGTGCATCCTCGTCGCGGTGCTCGACGGCTTCGACACCCAGACCATCGGCATGCTGGCGCCGTCCATCGGCGCCAGCCTCGGCGTGCCGGTCAAGGCCTTCGGCCCGGTCTTCGGCGCCGGCCTGCTCGGCATGCTGCTGGGCGCCGTGGTGCTGGGCCCGCTGGCCGACCGCTACGGCCGCAAGACGATGATCGTCTTCTCCTGTGTGCTGTTCGGCAGCCTCTCGCTGGCGACTGCCTACGCGCAATCGCTGGAGCAGTTGCTGGTGCTGCGCATGCTGACCGGCATCGGCCTGGGCGGCGCGCTGCCCAACGCCATCGCGCTGGCCTCCGAGTACGCGCCGCAGCGCCATGCGCGCAGCACCGTCACCACGCTGATGTGCGGCATGCCGCTGGGCGCCGTGCTGGGCGGCGCGGTGTGCGCGGTCATGCTGCCGCGCTTAGGCTGGCAGGCGGTATTCGTGGTGGGCGGCGTGCTGCCGCTGGCGGTGGCGCTGCTGATCGCCCTGACCATGCCGGAGTCCGCGCGCTTCCTGATCGCCCGCGGGCACGACATGGCCAGGCTGTCGGCCATCATGCGCCGCATTGCGCCGGACCTGCGCGGCGACGAGTCCTATCGCGCCAGCGATAGCGTGGCGGCCGGCGTGCCGATCCGGCTGCTGTTCACCGAGGGGCGCGCTGCGGGCACCATCCTGCTGTGGATTCCATACTTCCTGAACCTCGTGGTGCTGTACTTCATCGTCAGCTGGATGCCCGCGGTGCTGATCGGCGCGCACCATTCCGCCTCAGTCGGCATTGCGGCGATCACGGCGTTCAGCCTGGGCGGCGTGCTCGGTTCCGTGGTGCAAGGCGCGCTGATGAACCGCTTCGGCGCACGGCCGGTATTGCTGTGCGAGCTGCTGGCCTATGCCGCGCTGGCGCTGGTGCTCGCCACGTGGCCGCATGACTATGCGATCGTGATCGCGGCCAGCCTGGCGATCGGCATAACGGTGCAGGGGGCGCAGGCGGGCTTCAATGCACTGGCCGCCGAGATCTATCCCACCCGCATGCGCGCCACCGGCATCGGCTGCGCGGTGGGCATCGGCCGCATCGGCTCCATCAGCGGCCCCGCGCTGGGCGGCATGCTGCTGGGCTGGAACTGGAGCGCGGGCGACATCTTCATGGCGGGCATCGTGCCGGCGCTGGTCGCCGCGATCGCCGTCGTCGTCAACCGGGCGCCGCGCTAGGCCCGTCCGGACGATTTCACCATCAGGCCAGCCGCGGAACAACGCGGCAGGTCCATTCCGTCAAAAAAAGAAGGCTGGAGGAGATCATGAAGCAGTCGGCAATGGCCGCGGCGCTATGCGCTTGCGTGGCCGGGGCGAGTCACGCCCATGCGCAGTCCGTGACCCTGTACGGAGTCATCGATACAGGCATAGAGTTCGTGTCCGGCGTGGGCGCCGCGCGGGACAAGCTGGTGCGCATGCCCGGCCTGGCCGGTACGGTGCCATCGCGCTGGGGCCTGCGCGGCACCGAGGACCTGGGCGGCGGGCTCAAGAGCCAGTTCGTGCTGGAGTCCGGCTTCGCGCCGGACGCCGGCACCTCCAACCAGGGCGGCCGGCTGTTCGGCAGGCAGGCGTGGGTCGGGCTGTCGGGAAGCTGGGGCCAGGTCGCGCTCGGCCGCCAGTACACCATGCTGTTCTGGTCGATGCTGGAGCCGGACATGCTGGGTCCCAACACCTTCGGCTCCTCGTCGCTTGACAGCTACCTGTCGAGCGCCCGGGCGGACAACGCGATCTCCTACAAGGGCACGTTCGGCGGCCTGACGGTCGGCGGCACCTACAGCTTCGGCCGCGATACGGTCAACGCTGGCCCGAGCCCGTCCGGCGCCAACTGCGCTGGCGAGAACCCTGCGGACCAGCGCGCGTGCCGCGAATGGTCGGTGCTGCTGAAGTACGACACCAACTGGTGGAGCGTCAGCGCCGCCTACGATTCGCTGCGCGGCGGCCCCGGCGCGTTCGGCGGCCTGACCCGCAGCAGCCTGCGCGACGACCGCCTCGCCATCAACGGCTACGTCAACTTCAAGAACGGCAAGGTCGGCGGCGGCCTGCTGCGGCGCGACAACGACGGTAGCGCCACGCCTCGCAGCGACATGTGGTTCCTCGGCGCATCCTATGCGCTGACGCCGGCATTCAGCGTGGACGCCGAGGCGTTCTACCTGCGCTTCCACAACAGCGCCGACAAGGCATGGCTCTATGCGGCACGCGCCACCTATGCGTTCAGCAAGCGCACCTCGGTGTACGGCACGGCGGGCTTCCTGGACAACCGCGGCAACCTCGCACTCTCGGTCAGCTCCGGCGCCATCGGGGCCAACCCGGCGCCGGGCGGGAACCAGCTTGGCGCGATGGCCGGCGTGAAGCATATTTTCTGAACCCCTTTCGCGCAAGGAGACAACCATGCAGACCCAGACCCTCGTCGAAGACCTGGTGGACGCCGGCCATATCCTGTTCCATGAAGGCGTGCTGGATGCGTTCGGCCACGTCAGCGCGCGGCATCCGGACGGCGACCGCTTCCTGATGTCGCGCAGCCTGGCGCCGGTGCAGGCCGGCCTCGCCGACATCCTCGCCTTCGGTCTGGACGGCGAGCCCATCGATGCGCAAGGCCGCAAGGTGTTCCTGGAGCGCCATATCCACGCGGCGCTCTATCGCGCGCGGCCTGAGGTCCGGGCGGTGGTGCACAGCCACTCGCCCGCGCTGATTCCGTTCGGCGTGGTATCCGGCGCGGCGCTGCGCCCGGTTTGCCACATGAGCGGTTTTCTCGCGCGCGGCGCGCCGGTCTTCGACATCGCCGACGTGGCCGGCGACGGCTCGGACATGCTGATCCGCGACAGCCGCCTCGGCGACGCGCTCGCGGCCGCGATGGACGGCGCCACCGTCGTGCTGATGCGCGGCCACGGCGTCACCGTGGCGGCCGACTCGGTCGAGAAGGCCGTCTATTGCGCAGTGTATGCCCAGGCCAACGCGCGCCTGGTGCTCGACGCAGCGCGCCTGGGCGGCGAGATCCGCTACCTCTCGGTGGCCGAAGGACTCGCCGCCGAGCATGCCAACGACGGCCAGATCGGCCGCGCCTGGGACCTGTGGCGTCGCGCCGCGCGGCAGGCGACGGCGGGGCTGCGCTGAGCGCCACTTACCAAAACACCAACGATATCAGGAGACTAACCGCATGAAGCCGCCCCCATCCCTCACTTCCCCTTCGCGCCGCGCTGTGCTCGCGCATGGCGCGCTGTGCCTGCTTGCCGCAGCGGCGCCCGCCATGCCGGCGCTGGCGAAAGAATCCTGGCCCGCGCGCCCCGTCAGGCTCATCGTGCCTTCCGCACCGGGTGGCGGGACCGATGTCTACGCGCGCCTGGTCGCCACGCTGCTGTCCCGGTCGATGAAGCAATCGTTCGTGGTCGATAACCGTCCGGGCGCGAGCGGACACATCGGCACCCAGGTGGTCGCCCATGCGCCGGCGGACGGCTATACGTTCCTCGTGACCGCCAATGCCGCGGTCGCCATCAGTCCCGCGCTGTACAGCAAGCTGCCGTTCGACGTGGAAAAAGATCTCGTGCCGGTGGCGCGCGGCGTGCTGGCGCCGATGGTGCTGGTGGCCAACCCGTCCGCCGGCATCGGCAGTTTCGGCGAGCTGGTGCGGCAGGGCAAGGAGCGGCCCGGCGTGATTCCCTACGGCTCGGCCGGCGAGGCCAGCCCGCCATATCTCGGCGTGCGGATGATCGAGGAGGCCACCGGTGCGCGTTTCCTGCACGTGCCGTACAAGGGCGTGGGCGCGGCCTACCAGGACCTGCTCAGCGGGCGCCTGCAGTTCATGTTTACGGACCTGAGCTCGGTCCAGCCCTATATCAAGGCCGGCAAGCTCAAGCCGCTGGCCGTGAACCAGAAGAGCGGGATGCTGCCCGGCGTGCCCTCGCTGGCCGAGCCCGGCCCCGCGCGGATCGACATTTGGACTTCGTTCAGCGTGTTCGCGCCGGCCGGCGTGCCGGCGCCGATCCTCAAGAAGATGAGTGACGAGATCAACGCCGCCATGAAGACCCCCGAGCTGGCGAGCGCGCTCGAAGCCAACGCCCTGGTGCCGGTGTTCGATACGCCGGCCACGTTCCAGGCATCAATGCGCAAGGAACGCGAGCAGTGGGCGTCGTTCATCAAGCGCAACGGCATCCATATCGAATGACGCGCCCCCGCGCGCCCGTTATTGCAGTCATCGTGGAGACGAACCAATGAAGCTGGGACCCGACAACAAACGCACCATGCTGATCGACGGCGAGCTGACCGCAGCCGTCGGCGGACAATGGCTGGAAAGCATCAACCCCGCCACCGAGGCAGTGATCGGCCAGGTGCCGGCCGGCGACGCAGCGGACATCGACCGCGCGGCCCGTGCCGCGAGCGCGGCCGCTCCGGCCTGGCACGGCCTGGGCATCGAAGGGCGTGCCGAATGCCTGCGCGAGTACGCGCGCAGGATCGAGGCGGCGGCCGAGGCACTGCTGGATACCGAGGTTGCCGACACCGGCAACACGCTGGCCGCGCTGCGCGGCGACGTGAATGCCGCGTCGTGGGGGCTGAACTACTACGCCGGGCTCGGCTACGAGCTCAAGGGCGAGTCGATTCCCGCCACCACGCCCAACAACCTGCACGTCACGTTGCGAGAGCCCTACGGCATCGTCGGCCGCATCGTGCCGTTCAACCACCCGATCATGTTCGCCACCGCGCGCACCGCGGCCGCACTGATCGCCGGCAACGCGGTCATCGTCAAGCCGCCCGAGACGAGCTCGCTGTCCGCGACGATGCTGGCGGAGATCGCGCGCGACGTGTTCCCGCGCGGCGTGATGAACATCGTGACCGGCGCCGGCCGCGCCGCGGGCGACGCCATCGCGCGCCATCCGGATATCAAGCGCATCGCGTTCATCGGCTCCCCGCAGACGGCGCGCCAGATCCAGCGCAGCGCGGCCGAGGTCTGCGTCAAGCATATCTCACTCGAACTCGGCGGCAAGAACCCGCTGATCGTGTTTCCGGATGCCGACGTGGACGGCGCGCTCGATGCGGCCGTGCGCGGCATGAACTTCCTCTGGCAAGGCCAGTCGTGCGGCTCCACCAGCCGGCTGCTGGTACACGACAGCCTCTACGACCGCTTTGTCGATGGCGTGGCGGAGCGCGTCGGGCGCATCCGCATCGGCGATCCGCGCGCGCCGGACAGCACCATGGGACCGGTCAACTCGAAGGGCCAGTACGACAAGGTGCTTGGCTATATCGAAGTGGCGAAGCAGGACGGCGCGCGCCTTGTGGCCGGCGGCAAGCGCCCGGCCGGCAGCGCCTATGCGAGCGGCTACTGGATCGAGCCGACCGTGTTCGCCGACGTGACGCCCGGCATGCGCATTGCCCAGGAGGAGGTGTTCGGGCCGATCCTGTCGATCATGCGCTGGTCCGATGCCGCGCAGGCAATCGACATGGCCAACGGCATCGAATACGGCCTGACCGCCTCGGTATGGACGCGCGACCTGCACACCGCCATGCGGACGGTGCGCCGGCTGCAGGCGGGCTATATATGGGTCAACGGCGTCGGCACTCACTACAAGGGCGTGCCGTTCGGCGGCTACAAGAACTCGGGCGTGGGCCGCGAGGAAGGCATCGAGGAGATGCTGAGCTACACCGAGACCAAGGCGGTCAACATCGTCGGCGCCTGAGACGCGCCCGCCGCGGCTTTGCCGCGCCTTGTCCAGTCATGTTCCTTCCCGGGAGGAGAAATGAAACCGCTGTACGTTGAAGATGTGATCGATGCCCGGCCGTTCGGGCCGTTTCAATGGCTGTTGTTCGCCATCTGTTTCCTGATCGCGCTGATGGATGGGGCGAGCATCCAGATCATGGGCCTGAGCGCGCCGATGATGGCGCAGTCCCTCGCGCTCGGGCCGGATCAACTGGGCCCCGTGTTCGCCGCTTCCGAAATCGGCTTCATGGCCGGCGCGCTGATCTTCGGCCCGCTGGCCGACCGCCTCGGCCGCAAGTCCGTGCTGGTGCTCTGCACACTGCTGTTCGGCGTGGCCTCGCTGTGCACCGCGGCGGCGACCGGCTTCGGCATGCTGCTGGCGCTGCGTGTCCTTACCGGCATTGGCCTCGGGGGCGCGGCGCCGTGCTTCGTGAGCCTGGCAACGGAGTTCGTGGCGCAGCGGCTGCGCGCTCGCGTGGCATCGTTGCTGTGGGCGGCGGTGCCGGCCGGCGGCGTGCTCGCCGGCTTCGCGGGCAGCCGGCTGATCCCGGCTTTCGGCTGGCAGGCCATGTTCCAGGCCTTCGGCGCGGTGACGATCCTCGGCGCGCTGCTGGTGTGCCTATGCGTGCCGGAGTCGCTGCGGTTCCTGATTCTGGCCGGCCGCCAGGGAATGGCGACGCAGCGTATCCTCGCCCGCCTCGGCGTGGACCCGCAGATGCGCGCCGCCGCGCTGCTCATGCGCGAGGCGGCGCCGCAGGGCATGCCGGTCTCGCATCTGTTCACCGGCGGGCGCGGGCGCTTCACCGGCTTCCTGTGGCTCGGCTTCTTCCTGAACTTCATGACGCTGATCGGCGTGCTGGCCTGGACCACCACGCTGCTGCGCAAGGACGGCATGTCCTTGCCGGACACCTCGCTCGTGCTGGCCTGGAACAATGTCGGCGGCATGGTCGGCGTCGCGCTGGCCGGCAAGCTAATGGAGCGGTTCGGGACCTTCCGCTTCCTGGCGATGCTGCTGGGCAGCGGCAGCGTGGCGGTGGCCCTGACCGGGATCGCCGGCTCGCAGGTCGTGTTCGCCGCCGCATGCTCGATGCTGACCGGATTCTTCGTCGGCGGTGCCACCTCCGGCATGATCGGCCTGGCGGCCATGGGCTACCCGACCGCCATCCGCTCGACCGGCGTGGGATGCGGCCTGGCGGCCGGCCGGCTTGGCGGCGCGACCGGGCCCCTGCTGGTCGGCGTGCTGGTCGGCGCCGGCATGGACACCACGCAGACCTTCGCGCTGATCGCCATGCCGTCGTTGCTTGCCGCGCTCGCCGTGCTGGCGATGCGCCGTTCCGGGACCGGGCTGGTCCCGGTCTCGGCCGGTGCCGGTGCGCATTGATGATTGCCGCCGGGGGGGGCTTCCGGCTACCCCGGCTACCTCTTGCTGCCATGTCTACTGCCGTGACAACCGATACCACCGGACCCTTCCAGACGCTTTGCACCAACGCGGTGTCCCCGCATGAACGGCCCGGGTTCTGGCGCGAAGCCATTCGCGCCAGTTTCGGCGGCCTGCATGTCGACACCTACGGAGGGGATGCCTTCGACGGCGCGCTTCGCATGGCAAGCGTCGGGCAGACCCGCCTGTGCCGCGTGACCGCGCAGGCGCACCGGGCGACCAACTTGCCGCCGGACGCCGCCGAGGCGCCGCGCAGCTACAAGGTCGTGATCCAGTTCGAGGGCGAGTCCCGCTTCGAGCAGGACGGCCTCACCGCCCGCCTGGCGCCGGGGGACTGGGCCATCTACGATACCGCGCGTCCTTATCGCATGACCGCGAGCCGACCGGTGGACATAGCCACGATGGTGGTGCCGCACGCGGTCCTGCCGTTGTCGCCGCGCGAGCGCCGTGCCGTGCTGCTGCGCGTGCATAGCGCGCGCACCGGGGCGGGGAGCCGGATGGCCATCTGCATGGCTGGCGTACTGGCGGGGCCCGCCATGTCGGAAGCCCATGCGGGCGAGCTGGGCCAGGTGCTGGCCGCCGCGGTGCAAGAGCAACTTGCCGCCGCGCCCAGGCGCCTGCTACCGGCGGTACTGCGCGAGCGGATCGTGGAATACGTCAGGCACCATCTCGAGCGGGCGGATCTCTCGGTTGACCAGATCGCGGCCGCGTTGAATTGCTCGAAGCGCTACCTGCACATGGTATTCGATGCCGACGGCATGACGCTGGCCAGGTATATCCAGCAGTTGCGCCTGGCGCAGATCAGCCGGGACCTGGCTGATCCGGCGCTTGGCGCGCGCTCGATCACCGAGATCTCGATGCGCTGGGGATTTGTCAACTGCGGGCATTTTTCCCGCAGCTTCAAGCAGGCCTTCGGTACGACGCCGCGCGACTATCGCGCGGCCAGCCTTGCGGGGCAGCGCTAGCCGAGCCGGTGCATCCCGCTCAGCACGTGGGCCTCCATGCCGCCGTCGCAGGGGATACTGGCGCCCCGGACCCAGCCGCTCTCGTCGCTGCACAGGAAAGCCACCAGCGGGGCGATGTCCGCGGGCCGCCCGGCGCGTTCCATGAGCCGCATGTCCTCCTCCGCGCGCTCGCCGAGGGTTTTCAGGAAATCCTGGTGGATCGGCGTTTCCACCGGGCCCGGGCTGACCGCGTTCATGCGGATGCCGCGCTCGCGCCATTTCCAGCGGCACTGCATCGTCCAGACGATGAGCGCTTCCTTCGACAGGAAATAGGCGCGCGCGTCATTGACGCCATGGCTGGCGCAGAACGCCGGTACCTCCGCGAGCTGCCGGACGTCGAGCAGGGCCAGCGCCTGCGCAGCATCCTGGTGCCAGCCAAAGCCCGCCAGCGACGCCAGGTTGACGATGGCCGCGCCGTCGCTGAGCCTGGGCAGCAATGCCTCGGTGAACAACCGCAGGCCGGTGAAGTTGACCTGCAGCACCGGCACGACGCCGCGCGTGGGCGGCAAGCCGGCGATATTGCACAGCGCGTCCGCGCGATCGATGCGCGCAACCGCCGCATCGATCGATGCCTGGTCGGACAGGTCGGCCTGCACGAACTGGTCGACGCTGTTCCCGGGTATGGCGTTGCGGTCGACGCCGATCACATGGGCGCCGGCGGCCTTGAAGTACGCCGCGCAGGCGGCACCGATGCCGGACGCCGCGCCGGTGACGACGATGATTTTGTCTGCAAGTTTCATGGACATCCCTCCTGAATTGCCGGCTCGCCCACCCGCGGCCGCCCGGTCATTGGTCGCCAATGATGCCGGGGCGGGGCGCGGCTGTCTTGCCTGACAGTGAACTGCCGGGACGAGCCGCGCCGTGGAGCGGTTTACTTCCCTCACAGGCAAGTCGGCCACGCGCCGCGTGCATAAAGTAGCGGCACGAAGCAACAACCGCATGGAGAAGCGCTTGCGAGATTTTTCCCTTCTGATTGCCGGCCGCCAGGTTCCCGCCGCGTCCGGCGCGCTGTTCGAGCGCAGGAACCCGCTTTCCGGCGAAGTCGTCACACGCGCCGCCGCCGCGACGGTGGCCGATGCTCGCGCCGCGGTCGAAGCCGCCGTGGCGGCATTCCCAGCCTGGTCGGCGCTCGGCCCCGGGCCGCGCCGGCACAAGCTGCTGCTGGCTGCCGACCGGATCGAGCAATGGCACGCCGATCTCGTCTCGACGATGATGGCGGAAACGGGCGCCGCCCGCGCCTGGGCGGAGCACAACGTTGACGCCGCCGCCGCTATCCTACGCGAGGCCGCATACATGACCACGCGGATCCAGGGTGAGGTCATTCCGTCGGATGAGGCGCGCCTGGCCATGGCCATGCGCTGCCCGGTCGGCGTGGTGCTCGGCATCGCGCCGTGGAACGCGCCGATCGTGCTGGGCGTGCGCGCGGTGGCGATGGCGCTCGCGTGCGGCAACACCGCAATCCTGAAGGCCTCGGATGTCAGCCCCGGCGTGCACGTCTTGATCGGCGAAGCGATGATCGAAGCCGGACTTGGCGGCGGCATCGTAAACGTCATCACCCACGCCCCCGCCGATGCCAAGGAGGTGGTGGGCGCGCTGATCGTCCATCCGGCCGTGCGCCGCGTCAACTTCACGGGATCGACACGCGTCGGGCGTATGGTGGCGCGGCAGGCCGCCGAGTACCTCAAGCCCGTACTGCTCGAGCTGGGCGGCAAGGCACCCTGCCTGGTGCTCGACGATGCCGACCTCGATGCCGCGGTGCGCGCTGCAGCCTTTGGCGCGTTTTTCAACCAAGGGCAAATCTGCATGTCCACGGAGCGCATCCTGGTTGCCGACAGCGTGGCCGATGCCTTTGTCGCCAGGCTGGCCGACAAGGCGCGTGGCCTGACCGCGGGCGATCCGGCGGTCGGCGAGCATGCGCTGGGCGCGCTGGCCGACCCGTCCGCGTACAAGCGCATCAACGCCCTGATCGCCGACGCCGTTGCGCAGGGCGCGAGCGTGGTGGCGGGCGGGGACGCACAGGGCGCACTGATGTCCGCCACGGTGCTCGACGGTGTGACGCCCGCCATGCGCATCTTCCACGAGGAAACCTTCGGTCCGGTGGTGAGCGTCACCCGCGTCGCCAATGACGAACAGGCGATCGCGCTGGCGAACCAGTCCGAGTACGGCCTCTCGGCTTCCGTGTTCGGCGGCGACGCCGCACGCGCGCTCAACATCGCGCGCCGCCTCGAGACCGGCATCTGCCATATCAACGGCGCCACGGTCAGCGACGAGCCCCAGATGCCTTTCGGCGGCGTCAAGGCCACCGGCTACGGCCGCTTCGGCGGCAACGCCGGCGTGGCCGAGTTCACCGAGCTGCGCTGGGTGACCATCGCCACCGGCGCGGCTTCCTATCCGATCTGAAACCACCACAAATACCGCCAACACTGCGCGGCGGGCGCTCGCCCGCCGCGGTTGGCCGAACCAGGAGCGAGACAATCATGAGCGCACCGATCCAATGCAACCAACAGCCCGGCTGGACGCGCTTCCGGCATGGCGACTTCGAATGCACCGTGGTGACCGATGGCCTGCTGCACATGGGTCCGCCGCGCGACACGTTTCCGCGAGCCGACCCGCAGGAGATCGACCAGCTGCTGGCCGATGCCTGCCTGCCGACCGAGACCATCGAGCTCGACCAGAACCTGCTGATCGTCAACACCGGCACGCATCTGGTGCTGTTCGACACCGGGGTCGGCATCAACGCCGAACTCGGCATCAAGACCTTCGGCAAACTGACCGGCCGCGCGCTTGCCAGCATGCGCCAGGCCGGCATCGCGCCGGAACAGATCGACGTGATCGCGCTCACGCACGCGCACCCCGACCACTGCTGGGGACTGGTTGACGACGACGGCAACAAGCTCTACCCGAACGCGTGCGTCTGCATCAACCGCACCGACATGGAGTACTGGACCGATCTCGGTAATATCCGGGCCACGATGTCGGAGCACATGAAGGACCATTTCCGCGGCGCGCACCTAAACATCCTGGCCTATCGCGACGTCATCACGTTTCTCGAGGACGGCGACGAGGTGGTGCCAGGTATTACCGCCCACCTGACGCCAGGCCACAGCCCGGGGCACATGGTCTACCGGATTGCGAGCCAGGGCAGGGCGCTGCTCAACTGGGGCGATCTCTGCCATCACCAGATCCTGCTCCTCAAGCGGCCGAACTGGGCCTTCAAGTTCGACTCCGACGCCGCCGCCGCCGCGGTGTCGCGGCTGCGCGTGCTGGACTGGGCCTGCAGCGAGAACATGGAGATTCTCTCGTACCATTTCCCGTTCCCGGGGCGCGGGCACTTACGCCGCAACGCGGACGGCTACGACTGGATGCCCACCCGGCTTGAACTAGAGGCGCCCGATGCGCTGTCGTAGCCGCGCATCCCGCACCGATCGCCTGCGGCCATTGCCGCCTCTCGCTCAAAGGTTACCGACATGACCCAACCCTATCGCTGCACCTGTGGCCTCATCGACGTCCACGCGCACTGCCTGCCCCCCGCGTACCGCCAAGCCCTCGTCGATGCGGGCCTAGTCTCGCTGGACGGCGGCTACCCGATTCCCGCGTGGTCCGCGCAATCCGCCATCGACGTCATGGACGCGGGCGGCATCGACACCATGATGCTGTCGGTGTCGTCGCCAAGCGTCGGCTTCTTGCGCGATGCCGGCGCGCGCGCGCGCCTGGCGCGTCGCATCAACGAAGACATTGCCGAGACCATGCGTACGCATTCGGGGCGCTTCGGCGGCTTCGCCACGCTGCCGCTGCCGCACGTCGACGCCTCGCTGAAGGAAATCGACCATGCCTTCGGTGAACTCGGCCTCGACGGTGTTGTCATCGAGACCAACACAGACGGCAAATACCTGGGGAATCCGGAACTCGTCCCTATCTTCGACGCGCTCGACGAGCGCCACGCCACGATCTTCCTCCACCCCACGGCGCCGCAGTGCCTCGAAGCGGTCGGGCTGGGTCGCCCGGCACCGCTGTTCGAGTTCCCGTGCGACACCGCGCGCACGGTCATCGACCTGGTGTTCTCCGACACGCTGCGCCGCTGCCCCAACCTGAAGTTCATCCTGCCGCATGCGGGCGGCGTGCTGCCGTCCATCGCGCATCGGATCGCGCTGCTTGCCCCGATGCCGGTCATGAAACCGGCACCAAAGAGCGGCGAGGCGGTACTCAACGAGTTCCGGAATCTGTACTACGACCTCGCCATGTCGGCCAACCAGCCGACGTTCGACAGCCTGCGCACACTCGCGCCGGTTTCGCATATCCTTTTCGGCACCGACTTCCCATTCCAGTCGGCGGCGAACGTGGCGGGAAACATCGCGAATTTCCGCAGCCTCAGCGGCTTGACGGCGGAGGAGCATGTTGCCATCGCGCGTGAAAATGTGCGGCGGCTGTTCCCTCGTCTGAGCACCTAGCTAGGCACGTCAACGGGGAGACGCTGTGCCAATGCGCCCACCTCGGGCGCGTCGCTCTCGCTTTTGGCCGTGCGAACCACGTAGGTAAAAGCGAAAGGTAGTTGCGCCACTTCCGTTTGCAAGGGAGTTGACGCGTGCCATGGCGGTGGAGTTCTTCGACAACTCCACGGAATGGGTGCCCGGCTTCGGTAAGGGTGAGCCTGCACGTACTTCGATGAAATAGCCGCGCCCCCACGCGTTCCTCCAGCGCATCCACAAGTTTGTCCGCTATGGCCGGCGAGAGCTCGAGTTGCCGGGGCTCCTCCGATAGGCTTCACACGTGGGCGGCACTAAAAAATAGGCGCCTTCCCGAAATGCGATCAAGCCCGGATATTTCTCACTATCACTGGAAACTGTATCGAACAGACGGGTGATTATCACCCGTACGATGAAGCTGTAAGTTCTACTGTTCAAAATATGTGGCCTATGCCGATTGGGAATCCGCAATGAGATCACCATCGCAAGGGCTGAGGGTAGTACGAAACCATCTTCGCGAGAGTTCCTCGTGATGGGCTCATTCGCTGGAGTGGCCGCATTGATGGGGCCGGCATGGGATGCCGCAACGACAAAATCCAAGGCAAGGCCCAGATGGAACCGCACCCCGGCGCTGGATACTGGACCCCGCCGAGTATGTTGCGTGGTTCATGTCAGCTGGCTCGTCCTTGCGGTAAGCCGGAATGACTCAGACATCCGCGCTTCGTGCGCTTCAAAGCGGTTAGACGTTTCGATTGACTCTGCTTTCACATACATTTTGGAGAAATCCCGATGAAGGCTTATCAACTCAAAGCAGGTGCCGGTATTGCTGGACTCGAACTTGTCGAGGGTCCCAGCCGCCAGCCCAATGCCAACGAAGTCCTTGTGCGCATTGAGGCTGCAGCACTGAACCACCGCGACCTCAGTTTCGCGCAGGGGCAGTTTTATAACCCGCCCAGCTATCCGATCGTCCCGCTCGTCGATGGATGTGGGGAAGTCATCGCCGTTGGGCAGGCCGTCACCCGCTTCAAAACGGGTGACCGTGTCATCACTAACTACTACCCGCGCTGGCTTGATGGTGCCCAGTCGGCTAGCAAGACGGACAGCTCCTTCGGAGCCCAACTTGACGGTACTCTTGCCGAAGAGTTCGTGGCCAGTGAAGAGGCTTTCGTTCTAGCACCACGCGGCCTGGATGCCGCGTCGGCGGCCACCTTGCCGTGTGCAGGGCTGACGGCATGGAATGCACTGTTCGTCGCCGGCGCGGCCAAGCCGGGGGCCAGCGTGCTTTTGATTGGCACCGGCGGGGTCTCGCTCTGGGCGCTGCAACTTGCCAAGGCGGCGGGCCTCTTCACGATCGCAATGTCGTCTCAAGATGAGAAACTCGAACGCGTGCGCTCGCTGGGCGCGAATGCGACCATCAATTACCGGACCACACCGGAATGGCAGGATCAAGTCTTGCAGCTCACGGGAGGCACCGGGGTCGATCTCGTGGTCGAAGTTGGAGGTGAAGGCACGTTGGCGCGTTCGCTCAAAGCCACCGGTCCCGGTGGCATCGTGGTCGTGATCGGGAGGGTCAGTGGGGGCGGTGGCGTCTTGCTCGAGCCAGGCATGCTTATCGGCGGTGCCAAGCGACTGGTCGGCGTGACGACGGGTAGCCGGGCCATGCTCGAACAACTCGTTCGCTTTGTCGAAGTAAACAAGATTGCGCCCACCATCGACAAGGTTTTCCCATTCGACGAGGCGGAAGCCGCTTACGAGTATCTCGCATCCGGGAAGCACCTTGGCAAAGTTGTCATTCGTGTCCATGCATAGCGCGATCACAGTCCGATGCTACGGCTCGGTTGACTCAGCGCAGCGCGCTAGTGTCCTGCGCCAGAAATTCGTAGACAAAATCGCTTGATGCTGGCGAAGATGTCATCGGCAGACTTCGTCCACACGAAAGGCTTGGGGTTGGCGTTGTTCAGGTCAAGGTATTGGCGGATGGCTTGCTCAAGTTGTCGGGTTGAGCGATGCGTGCCGCGGCGAATGTATTGTTCAGTGATGGTCGCAAACCAGCGCTCCACCTGATTGATCCATGAGGCAGAGGTCGGTGTGAAATGAACATGGAAGCGCGGATGGCGAGCGAACCAAGCCTTGATCGACGGCGTCTTGTGCGTGCCGTAGTTGTCCATGACGAGATGCACATCGAGCGTGGGTGGCACGTTGGCTTCGATCGTGCGTAGAAACTGCAGGAATTCACTGCTGCGATGCCTGCGATGCAATTCACCGATAACTTCTCCTGTGGCAATGTCCAGCGCAGCGAACAACGTTGTCGTGCCATGGCGCATGTAGTCGTGCGTGCGTCGCTCGGGGAGGCCTGGCGCCAGCGGCAAGATGGGCTGCGTACGGTCCAGTGCTTGGATCTGGCTCTTCTCGTCAACGCACAACACCATGGCCTTGAGCGGTGGGTCGAGGTACAACCCCACGATATCGCGCACCTTCTCCACGAACAATGGGTCGGTGGAGAGCTTGAAGGTCTCCTGTCGATGAGGCTGCAGTCCAAAGGCACGCCAGATACGCGTCACGGTCGACGGCGATAGATTCGCCGCGCGAGCCATACTCCGCGTGCTCCAGTGGGTGGCGCCGGCTGGCACGGATTCGAGCGTCTGGGCAATAATCGCATCCACCTGTGCATCACCGATGGTCCTCGGTGCCCCTGGTCGCGGTGCATCGAGCAGTCCATCGAGCCGATGTGCCACGTAGCGCGCACGCCATTTCGATACGGTTTGCTGAGTGACACGCTGCCTTGCCGCGACGGTCTTGTTGTCCAAGCCTTCAGCGCTAGCCAGCACAATGCGCGCGCGTAAGGCCAACGCCTGTGCCGTCTTGCGCCGCATCGTCAGCGCCTTGAGTTGCTCACGTTCGACCGCACTCAACACAAGTTCCGCCTTTGGTCTTCCTCTCATCACCGCCTCGCCGTTTGCGTGCCTTCAACGCAGACTACTACGTAGTGTCAATAATGCAATGAATTTCTGACGCAGGACACTAGCTAGCCAGTTATGCATGCGTATGGCCGAACCATGTTGCTGCGCTAAGGGTCGCAATAGCATAGTCACCGGCCAGCACTCGATACAACGGCAGTGCGTAAGGCTCCCACCATGGCGGCTTCGCGTTCTGCGCAACCACCGGCGACTGTCACCATGGCGCTGGCCATCAGGCCATGACGGTTATCGCTCAGGGTGTGTCCCATGTAGCGCAGCACGCTGCAGTCTTGCCTTTTCGGAACAGCCGAGCATCGGGATCCGTCTCGGAATGGTGGAGCGATCGAGACGTCGCGCTTTCTTACGGAAGAAAGTCGTCTGCCATACAGGTTCAGTGTGTGCTAGCCGATCTCGCCTAGGAAGTGTCGCAACCAACGATGTTTTCGGATCGTTCGACTCCTCGCTACTGTCGTCACGAGGTCCGGAGATACGTGGCATGAAACTCTTTATTAAATAGATATCTGCACTTGCTTTGTCATACCGGTTTCTTTAATGAGCTGACAGAGCAATTGTGCTGGATCAGCCAGCTCTCGCGCGAATGGGAAGTCGATGTCGTGGGGGCTATCGTCAACAGTACGCCCGGTACCGCTGGATTGGCATAGTTGGTGCTGCTCGATCGCGCCTGAAACCTGCGGACAAGGGAATTCGCACCCCAGAGGGCTTGGGGATCCTGAGAAGTGGTGCAAGCCCAACGCGATCTGCTCGCAGTGCTTTCCCTTATGGATAATGACCCGAGCCATATCATGCACGTTGTAAAAAGGACACGGAGAAAGTGTTGGAAAGAGCTTTTGCTTTGAGGCCCACTGCTTTGCCGGTGGCTGGTTCTACGGAGTCCTTCTATTCCATAACCATAATAGGCCTGCGCCGGAGGTCACGGCCGTCGTTTGGGCCCGATGAGGGAAAGCATGATAGCAGCAGCGAGGTGTCGATATGAGACTACTAGTTCTAGGTAGTACTGGTCTTGTGGGGCGCCACGTACTGCAGGCAGCCCTGAAGGATCCTCGTATTGATCTCGTACTGGCACCAACGCGCCGTCCACTCACGGCGCATGCCAAGCTGGTCAACCCAGTCGCGTCGGAACTTGAAGTTCTGCTCACCAATATGTCCTGGCACTGGGTCGACTCCATCGTATGTGCCATAGGGACAACAATTGCAAAAGCCGGATCGCGAGAGGCATTTCGGCACGCAGATTACGTGTTGCCCATGCGGTTCGCGCGACGTGCCTATGACGATGGGGCCAAGGCGATCGCCCTGGTATCTTCTCCGGGCGCGTCGTTCTCAATTCCGCTTTTCTATTCAAGAACCAAAGCGGAGCTAGAGAGAGACATTGCTGAGGTTGGGTTCCCGTACGTGACGATTGTACGTCCGGGCATGATCGGCGGCTTTCGAGAGGAGTTTCGATTGGCCGAGCGACTGGTACTTCCGATAGCTCGTCTGCTTCAACCGATCCTGCCCAAGGGGCTTTGGATCAACCCAGCCTCGACGATCGCAGACGTGCTTTTGGAGGCGGTTTTTGCGCAGAGCAAAGGCGTCCGAAGGCTGACGTCTAGGAACATTGTCGACAGAACAGCGGGGTAGCGCACCGGGCCACAACATGGCCGTCCATCCAATGCACAGCCTGTCGGCGTTGATCACCCTGGTGATGGCGGGCGTGGGGATCAGCCCGCCGCGGCTTAAATCGCACCGTTTGTCGACGCAGGGCGGTTGGTGGAGCTGATCGGCGATCCAGCACCGTACAACCTCAACTATTGCTTTCACTGGCGCACGAGCGATCCGCGTGCCGTGGTGCGAGTTCTGCGAGATATCGTCATGCGTGAGGCTAACCTGCTGATGCGGTCTTCGCTCTGGCCGCGCCCGCAGTCTAAAGCATGACAAGCGGCGCCTAGCTAGAGCATCGCCGAATGCAGATGATGCGGATCGTACTGCGTGTCGATCACGATTTGCATGGAATCCTCAGTCTCGTCGCGATCGTGCGGGCGGCCAAGGCATATCCGTATGGCGTTCGACGGGTTGCCGTCGGCGGAGAACGCCGCGCTCGACACCGCGCGTAGCCGCACGAGCGCAGGCGGAGGGCTAGTTCGGACGGACTCCACGCGCTGGCCTCCGGAGTTGGCAGCTACAGGTTGAAAGTCATAGGGGGCGGCCTCGTAGGGGCGGTCGCCTATTACGCTGCGCGCCGTGACCTGTCTTTCAGCGTTCTCGGCCCGCAGTGCCCTGAGCATGTCGTCGACAGTACCGTCTTTGATCCACGCGATGGCCAGTAACGTGCTGATGGGGCTTGCCATGACTGTGGTGGTGCGCAGCGTGCCTGGCAGCCGTTGGGCCTGCTGCAGGGTTGGACCATTGATAAATGCGATGCGCAGGCCTGCTCCAAAACACTTGGAGAACCCTGTCACGTAGTAGGTCAGTTCCGGCGCCAGGGAGGCGAGGGCATCCGGGCTATTCGGCGGCGACTTCTCCGCACACGGCGACCAGCGGAACGATCGGGCCGGCCGACGGGTTGGGGAACTGGCCGCGCGCGAAGCCGAGGTCCCGGTGGTTCAGGGCGGCGGCGTCGATCCGCACACGGATCTCGTGGGGGGCCGCCTCGGTGCTGGCGTGCTCGATGGGTTGCAGCCCGGCAATGCCCGCGCCTGCCTGCAGTTGATATGCTTTGATGGGTTCTCCTCGGTGTCGGTGCGCGGGCCGGCTTGCCGAAGGCGGCTGCCGGCATGCCGCGCGGGGAACGTTGTCATCGTGCGTAGACCGCCTGGCGCAGCGCCAGCGGAAAGCTGCCGGTCATGCCGGCGACCGCGGTGTTGGTCAGGGCGACCACTGATAGCTGCCTGGCTGGATCTACCCAGAAGTTCGTGCCATACACGCCGGCCCAGTGCCAGGCGCCGGCCGCCATCGGCAGCGCTGCGGCCACCGGGTCTTTGAGCACCGCCACGCCAAGCCCCCAGCCGAAGCCCGGCCCCGCGGCGCCGGCGGGCAGGTCGCCGATGGCGTTGGTGGTCATCGCGGCCACGGTCTCGGGGCGGAGGATGCCCGCGCCGCCGGTGCGCATCGCCTCGGCGAAGCGCAGGTAGTCGCGGGCGGTGCCCACCATGCCGACGCCGCCCGAGGGAAACGCGGCGGCATCGAAGGCGCGCGCGGGCGAGTAGTCGATCGCGCTGGCTCCGAAGGCGAGCGAGAACGGCTCGGTCATGCGCACGGGCAGCGGCACGGCGTCGCCGTAAGGCGTGGCGAGGACGGCGGGCGCGGTGAACGCGACGCTGGACATTCCCAGCGGGGCTGTCACGATGCGCCGCACGGCGTCGGGCAGCGGCATGCCGGCGGCCTGCGCGACGATGGCGCCCAGCACGTCGATGGCGACGGAATAGTGCCAGCCCGTGCCGGGCGCGAAGAGCAGCGGCGCGGCGGCGATGCGCTGCAGGTTCTGCTCCAGCGTCAGGCCCGATGCATTCAGGCCGTCGGACACGCCGAGCCGGTGGTAGGAGCCGTCGCGCGGCTCGAGGAAGCCGTAGCCGAGGCCCGCTGTGTGCGTGAGCAGGTGTCGCACGGTGATGACCGGCTCGCTCCCGTCGGTCAGCCGCGGCCGGAAGCCAGGCAGCCAGCGGGTGACGGCGTCGTCCAGCTGCAGCAGGCCGCGGTCGGCTAGCGCCAGCGCCACTACGCAGACGATGGGCTTGGTCATCGAAGCCAGCCGGAAGACTTCGTCCAGCGCCATCAGGCGCCGGCTTTCGCGGTCGGCGAAGCCGGCGGCGCGCTGGTAGACGATCTCGCCGCCCTGCGCGGCGATGACGGTCGCGCCGACGATCCGGCCGCTGTCCACCGCCGCGCGGATCACGGCGTCCAGCGCCGCGGCGCGGCTCCAGCCGGCGCCGCTCGCGGCAGGCGCGGCCGCGGCGGTGGGCGACCCGATTGCGACGGACAGTCCGCTCATGGCCGCGGTGACGAGAAACGCGCGCCGTGCGCGGACGGGGGCCGCTTGCTTCGTGGAGGAGGCGTTTTTCATGGCCGGTGGTTTGCCTGTGTGCGACATCGCGATACCAACGTGGAAGATCGGACACAATGTAGGGCTTATCTCCATGGGTGATAATCGGCTTTCCGTTCGATACAGTTTCTACAGACAGTGTGAGATTGTCATGCTCGATCGCATTACAGGCATGCAGGTGTTCGCTCGCTCGGCGCAGGCGGGAAGCCTGTCGGCAGCGGCCCGCCAGCTGGGCTTGTCGCCGGCGATGGCGGCCAAGCACGTTGACGCGCTGGAGGGGCGGCTGGGCGTGCGGCTGTTCCATCGCAGTACGCGCAGGCTCACCCTGACCGAGGCCGGCCAGCAGTACCTGGAGGCATGCGCCAGGCTCCTGCCCGAGCTAGCGGAGGTGGAGGCGGCGATCGCCTCGCAGCGCGTGGAGGCGACCGGACTGCTCCGGCTCAACGTGCCGTTGTCGTTTGGCGTGCGCTATGTCGCCCCGCTGATACCGGCGTTCAGCGAGAGCCATCCGGCCGTGACGGTGGATCTCGGCCTGAACGACCGCGTGGTCGACCTGATGGAAGAGGGCTGGGACCTGACCATCCGGGTGGGCCCGCTGAAGGACAGCCGCCTCGTTTCCCGCAAGCTCGCCGACAGCGCGATGATCGTCTGTGCGGCGCCCGCCTACTGGCGCCGGCGCGGGCGTCCCGCGCGGTGGCAGGACCTGGCGGCGCACAATTGCCTGAGCTTCGCGCTGTCGAACCTGTCCCGCCCCGGGGAATGGCGCTACGGCAAGGATGGGGAAAGGCGGGTGGGCGTGAGCGGCACGCTGCGCACCAACAATGGCGATGCGCTCGTCGCCGCCGCGTCGGCCGGCCTCGGTGTGCTCTATGAACCCGAGTTCATCGTAGCGGATGCGATCCGGCGAGGCGAGCTGGAGCGCGTCGGGCTCGATGCCGACAGCGCGGACCTCGGTGGCATCCACCTGGTCCGCTCCGCGGATCGCGCGCCGCCGGCCAAGGTGCGCGCGATGACCGATTTCCTGGTCGGCGCGTTCGGCGCGAACCCGCCCTGGAGGCTGCCATGAGCGCACGCATCAGCGCTTACTCCTGCGCGGCAACTTCCTCGGCGGCGGGATAGTCGGTGTAGCCATGCTCCGTGCCGCCGAACAGCGAGCCGGCATCGAGCGCGGCGAGCGGGAGGCCTTTGGCCAAGCGGCGGGGCAGGTCGGGGTTGGTGACGAAGGGGCGGCCGAATGCGACCAGGTCGGCGTAGCCCTTGTCCAGCACCCATGCGGCGCGCGCCTGGTCGTACTTGCCGGCCACGATGATCGGGTTGGTGAAGCGCTGGCGGATCGCCTGCCGGAATGCCTCGGTGAACTGCGGCGCGTCGTCCCAGTCGGCTTCGACCAGGTGCAGGTAGGCGAAGCCGCCGTATTCGTCGGTGCGTACGTTGGCAGTTGTGCGCAGGAATTGGTCGACGAGATAGCCGTTGGCGCCGTAAACCTCGACGCCGTGGAAGCCGACCTCGATTGCATGGCGCGCCGCGCGGCGGAAATCCTCGACGATGATGGCCTTGATCTCCTCGCGCGTAAGCGCGCGCGGCGTCGGGCAGGCCACCATCGCGCCTGCGCCCGTGGCCGGGTCCACCTTCCAGATCGCGCCTTCGAACGGCACCGCCGAGGGCGCCACCGGCGGCGCGCCGCCGTGGAACGGATTCCATGCCGTTCTGACGTCCGATACCGCGGTCCTTCATGCCGCCGAACGGCGAATTGAACGCCATTGCGACCAAGTCTGCCCAGCACATCATCAGGCGCCCCCGGTGCGTGGGTGACATGGTTCCCCACGCGCCCTCCAGGGCCCACAGCGCCGTGTTCGAGGCCCGCTCGACGTCCGCTGCGCCCGACAGCGGGAAGAGGCCAGCTACAGTGCCGCAGAGGTCACGGCAAGACACGCTGTGGCAATGTCAAATTACATGCCGTAATCCTTCAACGCTCCGTGCATTCCTCTTCCTAGATGGATGAATACGCCGGCGACCTGCCCGCGCGGGGCACAGGAATTCCTCACTATGATTTGGCCGACTCTTTCGACCGGCAGAGAGTAGCTTCCTGTGACCGTGACAGAGTAGTCCCCATTGCTCAATTCGCGGTGTTACCCCTGGCGCTGGGTGGTGGTTCGTGCCTTCGCCTGGATGAGTCGTTGGCGTGGCCTTGTCAGGGACTACCGGTGTCCTGATGTGCTGAGGCCATGGTCTATACGCAATCGGCGGACTGCTGCTACGCAGAGTCGCTCATCCTTGAGTTTTTAAACAAGCGCGCGTCAACGGAGTCGCGCGCCCACCAGTGCGATGGCCCGATTCCACACGTCGCGCTGCCGCGCCAGGAAATCCTGCGCGGCTGCCCCGATCAGGGCAACCGGCTCCGCGCCATCGGCGTGCAGGCGCTGGCGCAGCATCTGCCCCGCCAGCAAGCGGCCAAGCCGCCCGGCCAGCGCCGTGCGCTGCGCTTGCGCCCAGCTCGCCGGTGCCAGCACGCCGTACCAGGCCTGCTGGTCCATGCCAGCAATCCCGAATTCCTCGAACGTCGCAACCGCGGGCGCCAGCGCGCTACGCGTGCTGCCGGTCACGGCCAGTGCGTGCAGCCTGCCCTGGCGCATCAACGGCAACGCCGCCTGCAGCGTACTGACCAGCACCGATACATGGCCGCCCTGCAGGTCGATCATGGCGCGCGCGCTGCCGGGATATGGAATATGGGCCATTTCCACGCTCGCCTGGCGGCATAGCAACTCGCCCACCAGGTGCGCGCTCGAACCCACGCCGAGTGAGGCGTAGCCGAGCCGCCCAGGACGCCGGCGTGCGTCGGCCAGCAGGTCCGGCAAACGCAGGCCAGCGGTAGCGGCCGATGCCGACACCAGCAATACGTGCGGCGTGCAGGCGACGATGGCAAGCGGCAGCAGCGGGTCCGCCGCGATCGACTGCGGCGCCAGCTGCGGAGCGATGCTGATCGAGCCGACCGTACCGAGCAGCAGCGTGCGCCGCTGGGCCGGCGCGCGCACCGCTTCCTGCAACGCCACCTGGCCCGCCGCGCCCGGCCGGTTTTCAACGATGGTAAGGCAGCCATCCACGCTAAGGCTATCGGCCACCAGCCGCGCCACATGATCGGCGCCGCCGCCCGCGCCGTAGCCCACCAGCAAGCGGCACGCAGGCTCCGCGGCATGCGCCGCGCGCCAGCCCGCGCCCAGCGCCGCCAGGACGCCTAACCGCACCAGCTGGCGGCGCTTGGGCCATGAAGCGGGTGCGTCCGGGGGCAGGGAGTGCGACGGGGACGGGACTAAGGAGTCCGAATGCCACGGCGGGCGGGCGGAACTGTGGGCCTTGGAAAAACGCATGACGAAGGGATGGTTAGTGCGACCCGGACATTCAGTCTGTGCCGGAACGCGGCAGCGTGGTCTCGCCGCACCGAAGTATCCGGCGGGATCCGCCATGCTAGCACCGCTGGCGCGGCCGGCCCACGAGTCGTCAGGGTGCCCAGGCAAACCCGGCTACGGAAGCGCCCTGGCCCTCGCCCGCCGCGTCATAGCTGGGGCGCGCGGCAAGCCGCGCCATCCGCATTGGCCCTCTCCTCCATCCCGAATACCGCCTTGGCCCCGCATTGCGAGCCGAGCATGCGCCCCTGGTTGTGGCCAACGCCGACCACCTCGAAGGCCTGGCGGCGGATCGGCGGGTGCTGGCTGCCCAGCGGCGCGGCAAGATAGCGCTCGTAGCGCAGGTAGCTGCGCGCGCGCTCCAGCCGCGTCGGCCCTTCGGCTTCGGCACCGCAAGCCTTATCGAGCACGCTATGGTTGGGGTCGTTGTCTTCCGCCCCCACCAGGTAAGTCACCTGGCGCTGGAGATAGCGGCGGAATAGCGCGTCGCCCGTCGCGCCGCGCGCATAGGGCACCATGTCGCGCATGCCGTAGCGATATTTGTCGTAGTCCGCGCAAATGGCCGTGTCATACGGTGCGAAGCCCTTGCCGCGCGGACGCTCCGGCGTGAAATAGAGATACGACGAAGGATTCGCCACCACGTAGCGCAGGTCGATGCCGCCCGCGCGAATGCGTTCGTCGACGTTGTTCAGCACGGCATACCGGTGCACCAGCTGCGCGCCGCCCGAATGGCCGGCGATCGTCACACGGGTCACCGCGGGAAAGCGGCGCTTGTCGGTCACCATGCCGACGAGATTGTCCAGCACCTGCAGCGAGCTGACCGAGTACGGCGGGTTGACCGCATCATCGCCGCCCATCCAGCCCTGTACGCTCCACATCGGCATACGGTCGAAGACCTTGCCCTTGGCGGCGTCCGGCGTGCCGGGGAAATTGGGCGCGAGCAGCAGTACCTCGGCGGGATTGCGCCCGGCTTGCTTAAGCAGGTCCGCACCAGCAGCAAAATAATCATCGCCGTTGCGCTGTATCCCGTGTTGCACAAAGATCACCTCGCGGATGCCTTGCAGGTCGCCGTCCAGCGGATGGTTGGCATAGACCGGGAAATCGTAGGCCTGCGCGCCCGCGCCGAGCTGTACGCGCTGCCATTGCGGGGCGGCCGCTTGTGGCGCTGCCGCCGCTGCCGGTTTGGCCTGCGCAGCGGCATTGTCCACGCCGGGCGCCACGCAGCCGCACTGCGCGGCGGCTGCCAGCGCAATCAGCGCGATCGACGCGCAGCGCGCAACGCTAAATATCTTCATGTCCGGTCTCCTGATGCCGATGCGGCGCAACACTCGGCGCGCCGCGCCAATACTCGTTTGTAAAGTCGCACCATGCTAGGCCGCCACCAGCTGGATGTAAAATATATGCCGTAGTAGAAATGCATATCGAAAAAATATGCCTCCCGCCGCCGCGCATCTCCGGAAAGACACCATGGAACTGAGACACCTTCGCTACTTCCTCGCGGTAGCCGAAACCGGTCACGTCACGCGCGCTGCCGAGCAACTCGGCATCCAGCAGCCACCGTTGTCGCAGCAGCTAAAAGCACTGGAAACCGAACTCGGCGTGATCCTGTTCGAACGCCAGCCGCGCGGTGTTGAACTCACCGCCGCCGGCCGTGCACTGCGCGTGGACGCGCAGGACATCTTCGCCCGCCTGGAACGGATGCGCCAGCGCATGCACCGGATGGCGCGAGGCGAGGAAGGCACGCTGTCGGTGGGCTTCACCAGTTCCGCCGCGGCGCACAAGCTGACGCCCGAAGTTCTGCGCGCCTGCCGCCGCCAATTCCCTGGTATCGCGCTCAAGCTCAACGAGAGCAATGCCGCCGAAGTCGGCGAGCAACTCACCGCGGGCAGGTTAGATGTCGCACTACTGCGCGCCCCGGTGGGCCGCCCTGAAGGCCTGCGCTTCGACCTGCTGCTAGAGGAGGAAATGGTGATCGCCCTGCCGTTGGACCATCCGCTGCTGCGCAAGCGCGGCGCTTCTGCGCAGGATCCAGTCTCGCTGCGCGCGCTGGCCGATGACGACTTCATCCTGGTGCGACGGCCGGGGGCGCCAGGCATGTACGGCGATCTGCTGAACGTCTGCGAGCAGTTGGGCTTCACGCCTCGCGTGGGTGCGGAAGTCGACCGCATGCTGAGCAACCTCAACCTGGTGGCCGCCGGCGCCGGCGTGAGCGTGGTGCCGGCCTCGATGGCAGGCCTCAACCCACATGGCGTTGCCTATCGCCGCATGCTGGAAGCCGACCGGCTGCGCGCCCCGCTGACCCTGGCCTGCAGGGAGCGGGACGATAACCCCGCCTGCGCGGCGCTGGTCGCGCTGACGCACCGGATTGCAGCACGCCATCGCCGGCAAGGCAAAGCGGCGGCGAGCCAGTGAATCCGGGCTCGCCGCCGCGCACGGCAGGCGTCAATACAGCAGACCGAGTTCGAAAATGCCGCTGCCCGCGCCGGTGCCGGACAGGACACCGCCACTGACCGTATAGGCCCTGGTAACGCCGCCGGCGGCGCCGATCACGCCCAGCACCGGCTGGTTGTACGTCAGCGTGCCGCTGGCGCTGCCGCGGGTGATCGCCAGCCCCGCCAAGTCGGCGTTGAGCTGCGTGCCGTCGCTGACGCTCACGCGGTAGCTGCCATCGGCGGCGCCCGCTGCCAGTGGCAGACTGGCCGGCTGCGGCGCGTAGAGCTGCATGCCATAGGTGGTGGCCGCGCGCGTCAGTACCAGCGGTACCGGCTTGCCGTTGACCATGCCGCTCACCAGCGAACCGCTCAGCGTGCCGCCACCCGTGGTAGGCGATCCGCCCACGAAGTAATCGAAGGCATTGCGCGCGCTGTTCCAGGCGATATAGCCCTTGGTGGTCGCCGTGCAGGCCGCGTCATACGTGATAAAGCCGCCGGTGACCGGGTCCTGGCAGGTCTGCCAGGTAGCAGCCGACGAGCGCAACCGCGCCGAGCCGTTCACCATGCTGGGGGCACCGCCTGCCACCGTGTACTGGATACCGTTGACGTTGTAGATATCCGCCACCGCCTTGTAGTCGCTGCTGACGCTCTGGAATGCCAGCAGCGGCGCAAAGCCGGCGCCGGACGCATTGGCCACCCCGCCCAGCATGACACCGCCGCCTGTCAACGTGAACAGCGCGCCGTTTTCGCCGCTGGCGAAGGTACAGCCGCCCTGGGCCACCAGCCTGCCGCTGCGTACCGCGCCGGTGGCCCGCTGCAGGCTGGCGTCGATGGTCACGGTGTAGTCGAGCGTGGCCGGGTCGAGCCGCACCGTGACTTCCTCGCCGAGCAGATTGCCGCCCTTGTAGCTGGTAGCTGCCGCGGGGAGGTTCAGGCACGACTGGGGCGGCCCGCTGGCGCCCGCGCAACTGTAGTTGATGGCGGCATCCAGGCTGCCCGAACCCTTGTACCTGGGCCACGACGGATACTGGCACAGCGGCCGGGTGCGGCCATAGGTCCGGGCATTGGTATCCATGATAGTGCGGGTACCCGGCGCTACGCCCTGCTCCACCCAGTTCTCCAGCGCGGTCAGCGAATTCCACGCCGGCAGGAAGCTGCCGGTGCCGTGGCCCATGCCGGGCACGGTGTAGAAGCGGATGCCCTGGTCCACCGCAGCCTGCCCGACCCGGCCCGTTACGGCCTGGTACCAGGCAATGGTGGAGTTCGGGCTGATCACCTCGTCGGCCAGGCCGTGCAAGAGGATCAGCCGGCCGCCATGGCGGAGGAAGGCCGACAGGTCCGGATTGGTGGCGTCGGTCAATGCCGAGACCTGCTGCACGCGCGCGGTATAGGGGCCCGGAGCGACAGGGTCGAAGGTGAGCGAGTCGAGGCCGGCGTTGCGGGTGACGAAGTACTTGGCCCACTGGTCGCCGGTCAGGTACATGTTGGCATCGGCTGTGGTGGCCGGATTGCCCGGCACGGGCCGCGTGCCGAGGTCGCGGGTGGTGAACGGGCCCGCCACCAGCGCGCCTTCGAGCAGGTTGTAGCCGCCTGCCACGGTCACGCCGTTGGCGAGCGCGTAGCCGAGCTGCAGCGGCGCTTCGATGGTCTTGACCGTGTCGATCTGCGCATCGGACAGGCAGGTATCGCCCGCATCGGTACCGCCTGGGCAGCGCAGGCTCGCCAGCACCTGCAGGTTGCCGACCCGGCAGCCCTCCACATTGCTGACGACCTGATCGGCCGCGCCGTCGAGCTTGTCGCAGGCGGTCATGGCCGCGCTTTGTACCAGCAGGGTCTTGTTGATATTGAGCCAGCCGGCTCCGCCGTTGCGATAGAGCGCGCGGCCCACCGCCACGTTCGACAGGCGCGTGCCAGTGTAGTTGAGCGCGGGCTCGTTGGCGATCACGCCGTCGTAGTCGGCAGGCCAGCGCTGGATATAACTCAGCGCATCGCGCCCGCCCGTCGAAGTGCCGAGGAAATAGGCACGGTCCGGGGCCTTGCCGTAGCGCTGCCTGAGCAGCGCCAGCGCGGCATCGTGGGTCTTCTTGAGCGTGTCGCCGCCATAGTTGGCCAGCGCCTCGTCATTGGTGCCGAAGCTGCCGTCAGTGATGCTGGCACTCTGGTGGCCGGAATCGTCACCCCAGGTGGCATAACCGCGCGCCAGCGGCGCCGGATCGTCGGGCAGCGAGAAACGCACAGCCTCGGTGCCGTCGATCAGCTTGCCGTCGAAGCCCCCGCCGCCGAATTGGATGGCGCGACCGTTCCACTGCGTGGGCAGGTTGAGCGCAAAGTTGATATTGGGCGCACTGGCGTCCACGGGCAGGATCGCGCCGCGCACCGCGCAGTATTCGCCCAGGGTATTGCCGGCGGCGTCGGCCATCACCAGCGTGGCCGAATCCACCTTTACGCCGCCGCTGGGCACCGCGAGGGCCGATGCCGGCAGGCCGTCGCCGGCGAGTACCATGCAGGCGTCCTGTGCTGATAGCGCCGGAGCGCCGGGCGAGGCGGGCGAGGCGCCGGCCGTGCCACCCGGCGCGGCGGGGGTGGCCGGGCCGGCCTGGTCATCGCCGCCGCAGCCACCGAGCGCCAGGCTCGCCGCCATGGCGGCCACCATCAGGGACCACGCTATCGCGCGGCTGGAACGATCCATCTTCATCTTTCTTGTCTCCTCCATCTCTCCCGGTAGCAAGGGCCCGGGATGTGGAGCGAGACGGTAGCACCGTGGAATATGCAGGTAAAATATATAAATTAAGCTAAAGGCATATTTAAAACATATGGCGACGCCGGGCTACTGAATCGTAAAGCGGATGAGCGCCGGCCCTTGCCCTGACCCGGCGTCGCAACAAAACAATGGGAGACAGCAAGAGAGTGCGGCGGCGAGACGGCGCCGTAGCGCGCCAGGCAAAGCGATCAGTCGTCGCTATTGGGAGGCCGGTCGGGAAACAGCACCTTGGTGAAACCGAGTTGCGTGAAATCCCCACTCGGGTGAGGAGCCCCCGGGATTCCTAGATCCTATGTAGCGGGCCACCTGGCTCAAGCGCCTGAAAGGCGTCGGCGACATCGGTGCATCCCGCCTCACGCTCGAGTTGTTCTGGCGGCAGTTCGGCAACCGCCGCCAACTCGGCGCGTGCGTAGGACTCGTGCCCCAGCCCTACGACAGTGGCCAGAGCTGGGTCGACCAGGGCATTAGCAAACAAGGTAACCGACAAGTGCGCGTCCAACTCATCGAGATGGCATGGGGCTGGCTGCGATACCAGGCGGGCAGTGCGGTCGCACGATGGTTCAACGAGCGCACCCAAAGCACCGGGCCGAATCGCCGTGCCCACCGCATTGCCATCGTCGCGCTCGCCAGGCGCCTGGTAATCGCACTGTGGCGTTACCTGAAGGAGGGCATCATTCCCGAGGGAGCCCAGTTCAAACCGGCATGAAGCCGAAAATGGCATCTCGCTTGAGGTTCAAAGGGTTGAGGTGAGCTGTGCCCGCAATTCCGCTGGGTTGCTGAACGCAATCGAACATTAGATGGGGCACATCTTCCGGATCGCGCTATCTGGCGCCGCGCGCATAAAGGATGAGGCAGGTACAACTCCGGCGGATAGAAGTTGGTGAGACGTCGATGTCTCACTTGCGCAATGACCGCCTCCCTCACATCAAGTCCAGACCGTGGCTCCGAGCTGGGGGAATACTTATGACCTGAATCCTTACTCAGGAGCCTCATCGCTACTTGACTTCATAGAAGCGGAAATACCGATTCTCAACACATGGTCTCCAGCCTATCGAGCTGGCGCTGATCGATAACCGGGCCAACGGCTGTGTCAGGGGCGTTCGAAGTTGCAGGCGTCATTGAACGCATTCAACGCCTTCGCCAGAGCATGCGAGCGCCCGCGGGCGGCGATGAATGCGCGGGGCTTGTGGTTCGCTTCCTTCGTGGTCGTCGGAGTGTTGGCCATAAATTCCATTAAATGGAATTAAGGAGGTGTCTGTCGTCGTCTGAGTCGTTATGCTTCTGTCCACGGCCGCATATCGTCGGCAATGATAAGGATGCACATCGACGACCGCTTTGCGTAGCGCGCACGCGCCGTCCTGGCACTCGCGTGCCAGGGGCTGATGGGGCTTGCCGCCATGGCACTCACATTTACCGTGAACCTGCAAATATGAGCAGCGCTGCGCCTGGCTTGCCCGCTAGCAAGGCTCTCGTCCGTTCATTCATTCAAAAGAAAATCCAGAGTTGGAGACAAGAAGGATGAATTCGACCCACAAAACACTGGGCCTTTGGCTGACCGCCATCGCCTGCGCGGGTGCGGTGGCAACGGCACAGGCGCAACAGCAGTCGTTCCCAAACCGCCCGGTGCGAGTGGTCGTGCCTTTCCCTGTGGGCGGCACGCTCGACGGGCCGGCACGCCTGCTGGCGGCCACGCTGGCTCGAGTGTCGGGGCAGCAGTTCGTCGTCGACAACAAAGCGGGTGCGGGCGGCACAGTGGGCGCCGGGGAGGTCGCGCGCGCTCCGGCTGATGGCTACACGCTGCTAGTGACCTCCAGCGCGGTACCAATCTCGCAGGTGCTCTACAAGAGCGTGCCTTTCGATTCTGTCAAGAGCTTTCGGGAAGTCGCAATGTTCGCCGAGATGCCTTCTGTGATTGCGGTTAATCCACAGCGCGTGCCCGCGAAGACGCTTGCCGAGTTGATTTCCTATGCTAAAGCCAATCCTGCGAAGCTCAGCTACGGTTCGCCCGGTTCTGGCACAGGTGCGCACCTCGCGGCTGAGATGTTCAAGTACCACGTGGGCATCGACATGCTTCACGTTCCCTATCGCGGTGCGGCGCCGGCTGTGACCGACACCCTTGGAGGGCAGATCGAGATGGTCATCGCTGGCCAGTCCTCAGTGGCGCAGCAGATCGCGGCGGGCAAGCTGCGCGCGCTCGCGGTGACCACCGCGAAGCGCTCGGCCCAGTTGCCGGACGTGCCTGCGGTCGCCGAGGTGTCAAAGGGCTACGAGGCGACCACCTGGCTCGGTCTGGCTGCGCCCGCCCACACACCCGACCCGGTGATGCAGAGGCTCACGGCGCTCATGCGCGAGGCCATGAAGGACGCCGATCTTCGCAGGAAGCTCGTCGACGCGGGCGTCGCGCCGATCCTCAAGGAGGAGATGGAGGCGAGCGAACATATCGCCCGCGAGGTGGCGAGTTACGGCGCGCTGGTCCGCAAAGCCAACATCCACCTCGAATGAATGCGCCGGCTCTTCTTCTCATGGTCGGACGCCGGATGCGCTGCATTGGCCTTAGTGCCTGCCTCTGCGTCGGCACGCTGCTGACCGCCGTGGGCACAGACGCGGCCGATGCACCGCAGGCCCCCGGCTACTACCGGCTCAGGCTCGGCGACTTCCAGGTCACGGTGCTATTTGACGGCGCTCGCACGATGTCTGCCAAGGCCACGTTGCGCAATATTGACGAGGAGAGCATCAGCACTTTGCTGGCCCGCGGCGGCGAACCCGATGAGGTGATGACCTCGTTCAACGCATTCCTGATTGACACCGGTTCCCGGCTCGTGCTTGTGGACACGGGCGGTGGCAACATGTTTGGCGCCGGGCTAGGGCACTTGGTCGCAAACCTGCAGGCTGCGGGCTACCGGACCGAGCAGGTCGGCGAGATCCTGCTGACCCACATGCACGTCGATCACGTCGGCGGGCTCGTGACTTTCGACGGCCGCCGAGTCTTTCCCAATGCCACGGTGCATGCGAGTCGCGTCGAGGCGGGTTACTGGCTGTCGGCAGAAAATCGCGATGCCGCGCCGCAGGCGATGCGGTCCTTTTTCAAGAGTGCACAGGACGCTCTGAGGCCCTATGCCCAAGCCAACCGCCTCGCACTCTTCGACGGCGAGACCGAGTTACTGCCCGGCATCCGCGCCATCGCGTTGTCGGGCCATTCGCCAGGGCACACCGGCTACCGGGTGTCGTCGCAGGGCAGGCAATTGATGCTCTGGGGTGACCTGGTACACATGGGCGTGGTGCAGTTCGCACGGCCCAAGACGGGATTTCGCGCCGACAGCGACCTGGTCGGCGCGGCCACTGTGCGGCAGCGCATTTTCGAGCAAGCTGCGCGTTCGGGCGTGCTCATCGGCGGCTCACACCTCGCATTCCCGGGTTTGGGCTACCTGCGTGCAGAGCGCACGGGCTTCCGCTGGTTGCCGCTCGCCTACGACACGGTGCCCTGAACGGCTTGCTGAGCGGCGCCGGGCAGTACGGCTACTTCAACACCGCGTTGACCTGCGTCATGAGTTGGTGCAGCGTTCGCGCGAGTTCTTCGACCAGGTCGGCCAGCGGCGGGCCACCGATCAGCACTGAGACATTGAAGGCATGGCCCGCATATCCGCGCAGCGGCGCGGCAACCGAGACGATGCCGGTCTGCCAAGTCGCGCTGCAATAACCCTTGGTATGACACATCGCGATTGCGGTCTGGATCTCGCACTTGAGCGCGGACCACTGGGCCGAGTGCTTGGCCTGCAGCGCACGCAAGGTGGTCGCGAGTTCGGCGGCACCGAGTGTGGAAAGGTGGGCACGTCCTAGCGCTGTCAGCGCCATTGGGATGCGAGAGCCAGTGGTGACGTGCCGGAACACCTCGCTACGGCTCTTTCGGATCGAGCCGAGGTAGACCATGTTGGTGCCATCGCGCAACGCGAGCCCGACGTTGATGCGCCGCCCTTCGGCCACGCTGCGCATCAGCGGCTGCGCGAAGTGGAAGACCTCGGAGCTCTGCTGCATCGCGAGCCCGAGGCTCAACAGCGGTGGGCCGAGTCGGTAAACGCCGGCGTCGGGCAGATAGTCGAGGAATCGCTCCTGCACCAGCGTCTGCGTGAGCCGGCTTACGGTGGATCGCGGTAGGCAGGTGCGTTCGGCCAGCTCGCTGTTACTCAGCGTGGTTACGCCCGGGCCGAAGGCGCGTAGCAGTTGCAGGCCGCGCTCGAGCGAACGGTTGTTCTGCTGCTGCCGCTTGAGGGCGGGCACGGCCGCTCCTTCGGCATTCCGCGGCGAGTGGGGAGGGCGGCTCATGGGGTGCGCGGCGTCGGGCATGGCATCACGTAAGCATAGCATTCAAGATGCCGCGCGCGGTGGGCCCCGGCTCAAGCAAGGGCCGCAGGACGCAGTGAGGGATCGAGCCGCTTCATAGCCGAGTCGGGATAGCGCTCGCCCGCGGGCAGGATCCGCTCCAGTGCCTGCAGCAGATCGTCGCTCAACTCGAGCTTAAGCGCTTCCAGGTTTTCCTGGATTTGCGCCGCGGTGGTGGCCCCCACGATCGGCACGACTTGGTGCGTGCGCAGGATCCAGGCGATCGCAAGCTGCGCCGGCGAGGCACCGAGTGCACGCGCTTGCGCGCGAACTTCCTCGACCAGCGCGAGGTTCTTCATGAAGTTTTCGCCCATGAAGCGCGGGTATTCCTTGCGCTGGTCGCCGTCGGGGATGTCGGCGGGCGTCTTAATCTGGCCCGTGAGGAAGCCGCGACCCAGCGGCGCATAGCCGAAGAATCGGATGCCGTACTCGCGGCAGGCGGCCAGCGTGTCGTACTCGGGATCGCGGCTCCAAAGCGAGTATTCTGCCTGAACAGCCGAGATCGGGTGCACCGCCAGCGCACTGCACAGTGATTGGCGGCTGACCTCACAGAGGCCAAGCTCGCGCACCTTGCCTTTCTCCACCAGGCGTTTCATCGCGCCCACGGTGTCGGCCACGGGGACATTGGGGTCGATGCGGTGCAGGTAGTACAGGTCAATGTGGTCGATGCCCATGCGCCGCAGGCTTGCGTCGCATGCGGCTTCGATGCGCTCTGGACGTGCATCGAGGCCGCGCTCATCGGAGCGCACACCGAACGTAAAGCCGACCTTGGTGCAGACCTGCACGTCCTGGCGGCGGCCGCGGATGGCTTCACCGACCAGCACCTCGTTGTCGCCATCGGCATAGAGATCGGCTGTGTCGACCCAAGTCTGGCCGGCGTCGAGGAAGGCGCGGATTGTGGCAATGGCGTCCGAGCGTGTGACCGAGCCGTAGCAGCCCGTCATGGCCATGGTGCCGAGGGCGATTGCCTGGTCGTGTCGTGTCGCGTTCATTCGAGTCTCCTTGTGGTTGGGGAAAAAAAGAATTAGGTGCGAATCGAGAACGGGTCGTCGTCGGTCTCGGTCGTGTTGATCATCACATTCTGTACAGTGAGATAAGCGTGCAGGCCCTCGGAGCCGCGCTCGCGGCCGAAGCCGCTGCCCTTGCGGCCGCCGAAAGGCGCCTGCACTGCGCCCACGCGGTAGGCATTGATCCAGACGTTGCCACATTCGAGCCGTCCCGCCACACGGTGGGCGCGCGCGACGTCGCGGGTCCAGATGCCGCCGGCCAGACCGAACTCGGAGTCGTTGGCGATGCGCACTGCCTCGTCCTCGTCTTCGAAGGGCAGCACGGCGAGCACGGGGCCGAAGACCTCGTGGCGCGCGATGTCCATGTCATTGCGCACGTCGGCGAACACCGTGGCTGGTACAAACAGGCCGCGTTCGGGTACCTGTTGGCCTGTGGCGCCCGGGCCAGCGACCATGCGCGCTCCGCCGTTTTGGGTCTGTTCGATTACGCCGAGCAGGCGAGTGTGCTGCGGTCCGTTGGCCACCGGGCCCATCTGGGTGTCGGGCTGCATGGGATCACCCAGGCGAATCAGGCGCGCACGCCGGCCCAGTTCCTCGATCATCTGCGCATAAATCGGCCGTTGGACCAGGAGCCGTGAGCCAGCGATGCAGGTCTGGCCGCCCGCGGCGAAGATGCCTGCAATCGCACCGTTGATCGCACGGGGAATGTCCGCATCGGCGAACACGATGTTGGGCGACTTGCCTCCGAGTTCCAGCGTCACTGGCACCTGTCGTGCCGCGGCCTGTTCCATGACCTTGCATCCTCCAGCGTTGCCGCCGGTGAAGCTGATTTTCCGCACCTTCGGATGGTTGACGAGTTCAGCGCCAGTTTCGCCCGCTCCCGTGACCACGTTGACTGCGCCGGCTGGGAAGCCAGCCTCCTTGAAGAGCTTGGCGAACTCGAGAGTGGTGATCGGCGCGAATTCCGAGGGCTTGACCACCGCACAGTTGCCGGCCGCGAGAGCGGGCGCTAGCTTGTTCGAGAGGATCGCCATTGGGCTGTTCCACGGCGTGATCAGTGCCACCACGCCAAAGGGCCGGTAGACAGTAAAGTCGACCATATGGGCGTCGTCTAGCGGGAGGTATTCGCCGTGGATCTTGTCGGCATAGCCGGCGTAATAGCGGTAGCTGCGCGCGGCGAAGCGCACCTGCGTGAGCGTTTCCTTGTAGAGTTTGCCGTTATTGCGGGTCTCGAGTTCGGCGAAGCGCTCGGCCTGCGCGTCGAGCAGATCGGCCAGCCGGTTCATGAGCCGGCCGCGCTGATAGCCATTGGTGGCCGACCAGGCAGTCTCGAAGCAGCGCTGCGCGGACATCACGGCGCGGTCCACGTCGGCGGCCGTTGCCAGCGCGACGGTGCCCCATTGTTCCTGCGTGTACGGGTTCATCACCGGCAGGCGCTGCGTGCTTTCGGAGAGGACTTCCTCGTGCCCGATCCACAGGCCTCTGTCATGGTTCATTTTTTTCTCCTTTGATGCATTTGTTGCCCCTTTGTAGGTGCGACAGCAAGCTACAGCGAGCGGCCGCCGTCGACGATGAGTGTCTGTCCGGTCATGAAGTCTGGCGCATGCGTCGCGGCCCAGACCACGGCCTGGGCGACCTCGGCTGGCGTGCCGAGCCGCCCCACGGGGATATGCGGCAGGTAGCGCCGCATTGCGGCGTCCCAACTTTCGCCAGGCTGCAGGAATTTGCCGAACATCGGCGTTGCGAGCGAGCCCGGCGCCACCGAATTGACGCGTATCGCATCCGGCGCGAGTTCTAGCGCGAGCGATTGTGTGAGTGAAATCGCGGCGGCTTTTGTGGCGCAATAGGCGCTGAGGCCGCTACGGGCGCGCACGCCGGCCACAGAGGTGACATTGACGATCGCGCCCGACTTGCGCGCTCGCATCGAGGGCACGACGGCGCGTGCCAAGTTCACGATGCCCATCACATTGACCCCCCAGCTACGCTGCCATTGCGCATCGTCCAAGTCGTCGAATGGCAGGTTTGCGTGTGGCAAGCCAGCGTTGTTGACTAGCACGTCGATGCGGCCCCAGCGAAACTCGACCGCCGCGACGACCTCGCGCACCTGGGCGGCGTTGCAGACGTCACAAGCCACCGCCAGCGCGCTTCGGCCCTCGGGATCAAGATGGTGCGCCTGGGCCTGCGCGGCTTGCGCGTCGATGTCGAGCACCACGGTGGCGTAGCCGCCTGCATGAAGCAGCGTGGCAGTCTCCTGGCCCACGCCGCTCCCCGCGCCCGTGCCGAGAGCGACTTTCTGTTCGTTCATGAATCGGCTTCCGATTGAGAAATGCGGTGGACGGCTGCGCTTAGGCGCAAACCGGCGGGTGCTGGAGAACGGTCTTCTTGCGCAAATAGGCATCGAGGCCTTCGATGCCCGACTCGTGCCCGTGACCGGAGGCTTTGATGCCGCCGAGCGGTGTCTCGGCGCGCGAGAGTACGACGGTATTGATGCCCACCATGCCAGCATCGAGTGCGTCGCTGGCCTCGGTGGCGCGCGCGAGCGATTCGGTGAACACGAAGGCGCCGAGGCCGTAGGAAGTGTCGTTGGCGCGGCGGATTGCATCATCCGCGTCGCTGAAGGTGGCGATCGGTACGATCGGGCCGAAGGCTTCCTCGCGCATTACCAACGCGTCGTCGGGCACATCGTCAAGCACGGTTGGCGCGAAGAAGAACCCGTGTCGGTCGAGCCGCCCGCCGCCGGTGCGTACGCGCACACCGCGGCGGCGGGCGTCGTCCATGAACCGCTCCATCGCCTCGAGCCGGCGCGCGTTGCACAGCGGTCCCATTGCGACGCCTGGTTCAATCCCCGCACCCACCCGCAGCGCGCTTGCGCGAGCTTTGATACGGGCCGCGAAGCGTTCAGCGATGCGCTCGTGGACATAGAAGCGGCTCGGCACGTTGCATACCTGGCCCGCGTTGCGGAACTTGGCGATGGCGCAAAGATCGGCTACCGCTTCCACGTCGACGTCGTCGAACACGAGCACGGGCGCGTTGCCGCCGAGTTCCATTGTCGTGACGAGGTCGTGGTCCACCGCGAGATGGCCCAACGTCCTGCCAACCGCGATCGAGCCTGTGAGAGAGACTTTGCGTATCACCGGGCTGCGCAGGAGCTGGGCGGAAATGCGCGCGGGGTCGCCGAGTACGAGGTTCGCTACGCCCGGCGGCAATCCGGCTTGCGACAGGCATTCAAGCACGGCCACCGCGGTTGCGGGCGTTTCCTCGGAAGCCTTGAGCACGATGGAACATCCCGCCGCAAGCGCGCCGCCGAGCTTGCGCGCGACGGTGGTGCCCGGGAAGTTCCACGGCGTGAAGGCCGCCACGGGGCCGACTGGCTCGGACAACACCATAAGACGCGTGCCTGCGGGGCCAGGCACGATGCGACCGTAGGCGCGGCGGCCTTCCTCCGCGTACCAATCGATTACGTCTGCTGAAGTCTGAATCTCGGCGGCGGCTTCAGCCAATGGCTTGCCTTGCTCGAGGCACAGATGTATCGCAGCAGGTTCTGCGCGTTCGCGCAGCAGGCGAGCGGCCTCCCGCAAGATGCGGTAGCGCGCGTCGGGCGCTGTCGCGCGCCACACCGGGCCCATGCGCTGCGCCATGTCGAGTGCGCCGGCCACGTCGGCCTCGCTCGCATGGGCGAAGTTTGCGAGCATCTCGCCGGTCGCAGGGTCGAGCACGGTCTCAGTGGCGGCACCGGAACCGTCGGTCCATTCGCCGCCGATGAACTGGCGGATACGCGAAAAAGGGTAGAAGGTCATCGTCGAGGTCCTCGGATAGGGGCTTCTCAGACCACCGGCATCGGCCGGCCGGCGGATTCCTGGATCGAGATCGCCGTGACCAGCGAGAACGTTGCGGTCCCCATCAACATCCAGGCGGGCGCATGCGACTGGCCAGTGACGGCGATGAGCCAGGTCGCGAGGTAGGGTGCCGAGCCACCCGCGAGGATGGCGGCAAAGTTGTAGCCGAGGCTGAAACCGCTTAGGCGCACACGCGCCGGAAACATCTCGCAGTAGGCCGCCAGAATCACGCCAAGGTAGACGGCCTCGATTTGCCCGAGCACAAACTGGGCCGCGAAAGCCGCGAGTGCCGACTGTTTCATCAGCACGAACATCGGGTAGGCCAGCAGCAGGTTGGCGATGCACACACCCACGAGCAGCGGCTTACGACCGATGCGATCGGTGATCCGACCCCAGAAGGGGATCGCCATAGCCGCGAACAGCAGAGTGGCCGTGGTCGACCAAGCGGCCTGGCTTGCCGACATGATCGACTGACGCTCGAAGTATGTCGCGAAGTAGGTGAAGACGAGGTAATAGGCCGTAAAGGACACCAGCGAGAGCCCGAATACGCTGAACACGCCACTTGAATGCGCGCGCAGCACCGCGAGCGCCGGGATCTTCGCGGCGCCGCCACGGCTCTCCATCTGCTCGAATTGGTGCGACTCCTCCATCTGCCGGCGCACAGCGAGACCGATGAGGCCCAGCGGCAGTGAGACCAGGAACGGAATGCGCCAACCCCAAGCGAGCAACTGCTCGGGAGTGAGCCAGCCGCGCAGCAGTGCGATGCTCAGGGAGCCGAGCATCGTGCCGACCAGCGTGCCCACCTGCGTTGTGCTCGTGAAATAGCCGCGACGGCTATCTGGTGCGGCCTCGGCCACGTAGGCCGCCGCGCCGCCGAGCTCTCCGCCGGCCGAAAAGCCTTGGATGCAGCGCAACGCGAGCAACAGCAACGGTGCGGCGATGCCGATGTGTCCGTACGTCGGCAGGAAGCCGATGGCCGCAGTTGCGAAGGCCATGCCGAGCACGGACACCGTGAGCGCAGGCCGCCGGCCGTATCGGTCGCCGAGATGCCCCAACAGGATGCCGCCGATGGGTCGTACCACGAAGGCGACGCCGAACACGCCCAGCGTGTAGAGCAGGGCGGCCGCCGGGTTGGCCGAGGGAAAGAACACCTGTGCGAGCGTGGTTGCGAGGAAGGCATAGGCCGTGTAGTCGAAGTACTCGATGACGGTGCCGAAGGCGGCGGCGCGTACGACCCGGCGGATGCGGTGCTCGGCCGCAGGATCGGCGGCGGTGGAGGTGGCTCCGTAGTGGCCAGTTGCGAGAGGTGGAGGGGAAGTCATGCTGTCTCCTGGTTCGTTGGGCCATTGCGGGCCTGCTTTTATGTCAGGGAATGGTGCGTCGTGCCGTGAGGGCTGGCAATGATAGCGTTCCAATTGATGGAATTAAGACAGGATGCGAGGGAGGTGTGCGGCGGATTACGCCGCGGGGAAGATGTTCGCGGAATGCTAGTACGCAGGCTGCGGTTTGGCGTAGCGACGCCACGCAGTAGGCCGAAGGTGACGCGGCAGCGTCTGTAGTCCACGCACGCTAGCGGCTGGCGCGCGCTGCGCATAATTAACGCTTTGGCAGCTGTCGGCAAACGTCCCGCTGAACTATTGCACTTTCATCGCCGCAGATCTGTGGCAAGACCGTGACGCTGGCCTGCACCAAAGGCTTGGGCTACATGGCGCCGACTGTCATTTGCGGCAAGTGTCGCGGATCTGCGCTCTGCGGCGTTCGCCCTCCTAGCCCATCTCAAATGCTTGCTTGCAAAATCGATGCCTGACCTTCATGCGGACAATTCACGTTCCGGTATCTCAGCGTTTGGATTTGAGGGCATTCTATGGCTGCGTATTCCGCGCCTGAAGAATGGAGACAGCAATCCCGATGAAGAAATTTCGTCTACTGATCCTGCAAGACCCTGGCGGATACGCATAACTTTTTGTTTGGCATCGACATAAATTTCCTCTATTGAGCCCCTGGTAGCGATGTGGGACAGTTTCACACCCAAGGCAGCGCGGTTTAGCGTAGCCCAAAAGGAGACACCATGCCATCCCAAGACGTTAAGCCATTCCTTATTGGTGCCGAGTGGACAACTGGCCAAGGCACGCCATTCAAATCAATCAATCCTGCGACCGGAGAATGCAACGGGTTGATTGGCGCTGCAAGTGCAGCGGATGTCAATCGTGCCGTCCAAGCCGCGAAAGAGGCGCAGGCGGATCCGGCTTGGCGCAGCATGCAACCGCATAAGCGGGCTGCTATCCTGCGCCGACTAGCGGATCTGATCGAAGCCGATGCTGAGTCGCTTGCCCTTCGGCAAATGCGCGAGAACGGAAAGCGACTGAAGGAATGCCGCGATCAGGCTCTGGCTGGCGCGGCTGCGTATCGATACTTTGCCGGGATATGCGAGACGATCCCGTCTGAGGTGGCGCCGGCGCGTGGCAATCACCTCTCGATGGTGGTGTATGAGCCGTTTGGGGTAGTCGCGGCGATTACGCCATGGAATTCGCCTCTGACGTTGGAATCGCAAAAGGTTGCAGCGGCTATTGCCGCGGGCAACGCCGTGGTTCTGAAGCCCTCCGAGTTCACACCGACCATCGCTTTGCGCGTGGCAGAACTGGCCCTGGAAGCGGGTCTGCCCAGTGGCATCCTCAACGTCGTCACGGGACTCGGTGGCGAAACCGGAGCTGCCTTGGTGAGCCATCCCGATGTGCGTCTGATCTCCTTTACCGGAGGCACAGCCACAGGTAAGGCGATCGCCCGTGAGGCCGCCAGCCGCATGGCCGCGGTCGCGCTGGAGCTTGGTGGCAAGTCACCCCACATCGTATTCGCGGATGCGGACCTCGGGAAGGCGCTGGAGGGCGTGCTGTACGGCATCTTCTCGTCGACGGGCCAGTCGTGTATCGCGGGCTCGCGCCTGTTCGTGGAGCGAGGCATTCACGATACCTTTGTAAAGCGACTCGTCGAGATAACGGGGGACCTAAAGATCGGGCCGCCGGATGCGGCCGATACCGACATTGCACCGCTTTCGTCCTTTATCCATCGCGACAAGGTCGAGGCCATGGTTACGATGGCCCGCGAGGAAGGTGGAACAATCCTGGCGGGTGGAACTCGGCCGGTCGATTCCGCGCTGGCGAACGGCGCTTACTTTCTGCCCACGATTATCGGCGACGTGAGCAATGACGCCAAAATTTGCCAGCAGGAAGTGTTTGGCCCGGTGCTGTGTGTGCTGCCGTTCGACGACGAGACTGACTTGGTGCGCCAAGCCAATGGCACCGCGTTCGGGCTTGCGGCAGGCGTGTGGACCAATAATATGGCCAAGGCCTGGCGTATTTCGCGCGCGTTGGAGGCCGGCACGGTCTGGATTAACACATACAAGCAGCTCTCCGTCTCCGTGCCGTTCGGCGGTGTCAAGGAGAGTGGTAGCGGGCGTGAGAAGGGCTTTTGGGGAATTCGGACCTACCAGGAACCGAAGACTGTGATGTGGGGCTTGGAATGACCGAGGCAACTCCCGCGCCGCGTCTCGGCTTTATTGGGCTGGGCGTGATGGGCGCGCCAATGTGCGCCAATCTTGCCCGCAAGGCCGGCACGTCCACTATCTGTTTCGACGTAAATACGTCCAGGACGACTGCTCCGCGCGAAGCAGGAGCGAAGGTTGCACGCTCGGTGGCCGAGGTGGCGCAGTCAGCCGATATCGTATTTCTCTGCTTGGCTGACGGCGATGTTAGCAAAGCCGTGGGCAGCGAGATTTTTTCGGCCTGGCATTCCGCAGGAAGGTGCGGGATCTTGGTCGATACTGGCACCACATCGATCCATATCACACGCCACCTGAATGCGTATGCGCTCGCGACCGGTCAAGTGTTCGCCGACGCGCCGGTGGCAAGAATGCCGGAGGCTGCGATCCACGGCACTCTTAGCATTATGGTCGGCGGCACGTTAGAAACCGTCGAGGCCGTGATGCCTTGGTTGCGCTGTATGGGAACGGACGTCACGCATTGCGGGCCAGTCGGCACCGGGCAGGTGGTGAAGATACTTCACAACACTTTTCTGTTTGAGACAGTCCACGCATTATCGGAGGCGCTGGCGATTGCGCGTCGTAACGGGGTGGAGGGCGAGGTACTGTTTCGGGCTATGGAGCTGGGTTCGGCCGACTGCCGCGCCGTCCGCGTGCAGGGTCGGCAGGCCCTGCTTCCAGGCGCATATCCGGCCGGCAAGTTTCCGACGCGCTACGCGCTGAAGGACGTCTCACTGGCGTTGGAGTTGGCCGAGGCGGTGCAGGTTAACGCCGCACTGGGTCGGCACACTGCCGACATGCTGAGACGGACCTGCCAAGAGGGCGGCGCAGACCGTTATTACCCCGTGCTTTACACGCTGATCGGCGATGGTGCCGACCCCAGTGGGGCGATCTGAACACGGTGAGCGAGTTCAAAGAACTGGAGACAATAGATGCAAAAGACTTTGCTTGCGACGATACTCGCCTTTGGCTTTGCGGGCGTTGCTACCTCGCCCTTGGCGATTGCAGCCTATCCGGATAGGCCCGTCAGTCTGGTGGTGCCTTTCCCCGCCGGCGGAGCAACCGATGCTATGGCACGGCTTCTAGCCGAACGGCTGAGCAAACAACTCGGCCAATTGGTAATCGTGGACAATCGAGGGGGCGCTGGCGGATCTGTAGCGGCAGAATACACGCTGGCAGCGCCCCGGGACGGCTACACGTTGTTCTTCGCCACCACTGGCACGATGGCCATCAATCCGCATATCTATCGGAAGCTGAAATACGACCCACAGAAGGATTTCACGCCGATCGGAACCTTGGCGAGCGCTTCAAATGTGCTCGTTGTCGGCGCGCAGGTCAAGGCACGTACTGTAGCTGAACTGATCACATTGGCTAAAGCCAATCCGGGCAAACTGACCTACGGTTCCGCTGGCATAGGTAGCTCCAGCCACCTGTCTGGCGCACTGTTCGCTTCGATGACCGGCACCGAGCTGTTGCATGTGCCATATCGCGGTTCCGCGCCGGCGTTGGTCGATTTCCTGGCCGGTCGGGTCGATATGATGTTTGATACGGCCTCCACGCACGCACCAAATGTACGCGCAGGCAAGGTGAAGGCACTTGCGGTGACTAGCATCAACGGGTCGTCAGCATTCCCCGGCGTGACTTCGATCGCGGCAGCCGGCGTGCCGAAGTATGATGTGACAATCTGGTTTGGGCTCGTGGCGCCCACCGGTATCGCAAAGCCGGCAACTGACCGGCTCGTGGCGGCCATGCGCGGCGTGCTGCAGACACCTGACCTTAGGGGGGCGCTGGCCGCCCTGGGCACCGAGCCGCTGTCGAAGTCACCAACCGAGTTCGCTATGTTTATCCGGCAGGAGAACGAGCGTTGGGACAAGATGGCCAAGATTGCGGGCGCTACTGATCTGGATTGAACGGGCTGGCGGTGCCGGTCGCACTCAGCAACCACTCGCGGAAGATCCGAAAGGCGCATGATAGCGACGCGCCGGTCGGATACACCAGGTAGTAGCCGCCGTCAAGCCGATGGACGTGATCGAATGGCGAGACAAGTTCTCCAGCCGCCAGATAGCCCTCAACCAACACGCGAATCCCAATGGCGATGCCTGCACCCTGTAAAGCGGCCTCGTAGGCCATTGCTGAGTTCTCGAACTTCATCCCGTCATGTGCACCGATGCCTGCCACCCCGCTGCCGCTGAGCCATGCAGACCAGTCGTCAGGGCGCGACATCGAATGGAGGAGCGTGATGTGTCGCAAGGCGTCCACGGGCGCGGATGCGTTGCCTTCCAACAGTCCCGGCCGGCACACAGGTATTACTCAGCAGTCAGAAATATATGCGACAGAAGGATGGCGGAAGAATGAGCGTACAAGCGTCGGGTTTTCCGCCACGGTTTGAAGCTGTTCGTTAACCTTTTGTTGCAGGTCCTCACCTTTACGAAGAGGCCTGCGTGCCACACCTGTGCGCTTGGTATGACTCCACACCAACTCGTCTGGATTAAGGTCGGGCGAGTAGCCAGGCAAGAAGTGCAATGCGAGCTTGCCCTTTGTCGATTGAACGTAGCGCTTCACGCATGCCTTCTTGTGCGCGGGCAGTCCATCGACCACCATGTGCACGCTGTTTTTTCGCCCGCGCATCAACTTTTTGAGGAGTTCGACGAACAGCTCTCCCGTCAGACCGCCTTTGTAGGTGGCGAACCAGAAGGCCCCCTTGGAGTTGACCGCCGACGCGGCACTGATGCTCTGGCGCTGCCCCGGCCGATCGATCACCGGGGTCTTGCCACGCGCACCCCATGTCTTGCCATGCACGGTGTCGGCACGAAAGCCAGACTCGTCCCAGAAGAAAATGTCAGCCTTCTGTGCCTTTGCCGCCTTCGCGATGGCAGGAAAGGTCTCCTTGCGCCATGTCTCAACGGCCATTGGATCGCGTTGATAGGCGCGTTGCAGTGGCTTTTGCGGCGTCAGTCCCCTGCGCGCCAGAAGCGCACCGATGCTAGCCAAGGACAGATCCACTCCGAATTTTTCTTCCACCAACAACTGAACAATCTGGCGCGTCCACAAACCAAAGTCAAAACCGTATTGCGTCGGATTCTTGCCATTGATCCAGCGAAACACCTGGGCTTCTTGGCTGTTCGTGAGTTTGCGTGGCCTGCCACTACCTTTGGTTGAGCGCAAAGCCTGCAAGCCCTTGCCGCGGCCCATGGTCATAGCGCGACATCGGAAGGCCCAGGAACGATGCATGCCAAAGGACTTGGCCACGTCCTCGGGATGCTCACCCTCCCTCATCCGCTGCACCGCCAGTACGCGCATTTCCTCAAGGGTGTTATGCGCCAAGGTTCGTCCATCTCGTTTCATTAACGTCGGATTTCAACAGATCATGGAAGTTCAATTTTTGTCGCATATATTTCTGACTGCTGAGTAGTTCCAGTGGTGTAAGAAAATCCGCGGTCAGCCCCGGCCATACGCCGGTACCAGAGCGGATGGCCGTATCCAGTCCGCTGTGCTCGAAATTCGCCGGACGCAGAGATGCGGACAGGCGTACCTCAAGCTCGGGATGTGCCTTGGAAAATGACGCCAAGCGCGGAATCAGCCAGCGTTGCGCGAAGGTCGTATAAGCTTGAATCGATAACATGTCCCGCCGCCCCCGATGCTTGAGCCCGCTGGTGGCGGCAGCGATCTCGTCAAGAGCGCGCGTGAGCGGCGGCAATAGCCTGGCGCCGTCCTGCGTCAGCTGGATGCTGCGGTGGTTCCGTTCGAACAGCGTGACGCCGAAGTACTCTTCCAACGCCCGCACCTGTTTGCTGACCGCAACCTGGCTGACGCGCATCTCTTCAGCCGCAAGCGTGAAGCTGAGCAAGCGGGCTGCGGCCTCGAAGGCGCGAAGGGGATTTAGGGGGGGGAGGCTAGTGCGCATGATAGGCTGAATAAACGTGCACCGACATGGTGTGCGCAGCATCGAGCCACGGCAATGACTTTCTATTAAGCCTGTCTTCCCTTGGTTGTAAGCAAAACTGAAATATCGCGCAGACAAACTCGTTACGGCGCAGGCAGAACGAGACTGCCGTCGACTCCCGGGCTGCCTTCGCCGCTCTCTTGCGTCAGAAAGTCGATGAACGCACGCAACTTATTCGGCACTCGACGACGGTCAGGATAGTAGAGCGTTAGGCCCGGGAGCGTCGGGCTCCAGTCGGCTAACACGCGCACCAGCCGTCCGTCCGCGAGGAAGCGCTCCAGGTACCCATTGATCATGTAGGCGACGCCCAGTCCGTCTAGCGCTGCCTGCACCAGCGCGGCGGAGTCGTTGAGGATCAGGCGGCCCTTGACCACCAGTTGTACCGACCTGTCATCCTTATGGAAATCCCAGCGTTCCACCTGCCCGCTGGTGACGTGGCGAAAGCCGATGCAACTGTGGGCGGTCAAATCGTCCGGCTCGAACGGCGTGCCGCGGTGGAGCAGATAGTCGGGCGAGGCCACCACATGCGCGGTGATGCGCGGCCCCACGGGTACCGCCACCATGTCGCGCTCGACGAGGTTGCCGAAGCGGATGCCGGCATCAAAGCCGCGACTAACGATGTCGACCAGCGTGTTGTCGACGGAGATTTCCACGTCAATCTTCGAATGGGCCTCAAGAAAGCGCGCAAGCATCGGCTGGAGCACGATCATATAGGCGGCCCTTGGTACGTTGAGCCGCAGCAGGCCACTTGGCTCGCGGCCTTGGTCGCCGAGCGCCTCAGTGGCGTTTATCAGCTCTCGTACAGCCGGCGCGATGCGTGCTAGGTACTGGGCGCCGGCTTCGGTGAGGCTGACGCTGCGCGTGGTCCGGTTAAACAGCGTGATGCCGACCCGCCTCTCCAGCATCCTCACCGACTGGCTGATGGCGGATGGCGTGACCCCGAGCCGTACTGCCGCGGAGGAGAAACTATTGAACTCGGCAACGCAAACAAACGTGGCGAGGCCGTCCAGTTGGTCTTGGGGCATCCAGGGCTCTTCCTTTCATGTGATGGCACTTCGCAGCGCCGCGTCTTTTCGGAGCACTCTAGATTCTACCGTCACGAGTTGCTGCATCGATTATCAACATGCAGTTGCGAAACCTTTAAGCTCCACGGCAGTGCCCCCAATTCGCGCGGGCAGGCCTGTGCCGCTGCTGACTCGCCACATCACACGCAGCATGGACTTTTTTATCTGTTACGGCCACCGCACTGCGTTGCCACCGCGGGTACCGATGGTGGGTTTCCTGGTTGCGCGACTGCAGGAGGGCAACCGCTATCACTTCTCACGCGCCGAGCTAACTGCGTTGCAGGCGACGTCCACCCAACAGTTAATTGGATAGCGTAGTCAGAACGGCGTAAGGCGAAGCACGATCGTCGTGGGCGGCGTGCCGTCACTCGCGCACCAGGCGTCGGTACGCTGAAGGTACTTCCTTCCAATTGAATGCAGCGGCCCGTGGTCCTTCCTTGCAGGCAGCCGTAGGACCTCATAGTGCTGCCGTGCCGGAATGCAGACGTCCTTGCCGCCGCACGACAAGTGTTCAGGCCCTGCGTGTGATCACGCCTGCCGCGGGCAGGACGCGCTCTCCAGCCACATCCTACGGCGCACGTCACCGCCCGGGGGCTAAAGCACAGGTGCTGCCTGACTTTGCAGATCTGCTTCAAAGGGCTTGGCAGTGCGTCTGGTTCTATCGATCAAAGTGAACACGTAGACTTTCGCGAAGTGGGTCTCAGGCTTTTCCCGGCCCGTCCTTTTTTCTAACTAACGAGTGTAGACATGAACATGGATGCCGAAGTGGTGAAACAGGAAAATCGTCCTGCCACGCCTTCCAGCATTTCGCGGCGGACCTTCCTCAAGGGCGGCATTGCCGTCGGCGGTGGGCTGATTATCGGGTTCAACCTGCTTGGGCTGGCGGACCGGCCCGCGCAGGCGAGCGAGGCTGATGGTATCGCAGCGGGCCAGGTATTCGAGCCTAATGCTTTCATCCGCATAGGTCCTGACGGCAAGGTGACTTTCGTGGTGCCGCGCGTCGAGATGGGGCAGGGAACATATACGGCGCTGCCGATCCTGCTGGCCGAGGAGCTTGGCATCACGTTGGAAAGCATAACGCTGGAACACCCGCCAGCGGATACGCGTTATGACAATCCAGCACTTGGCTTTCAAGTGACAGGTGGCTCGACCTCCATCAGGAGTGCATGGGAGCCAATGCGGCGTGCAGGCGCCACCGCGCGAACAATGCTGGTGTCGGCTGCGGCACAGGCTTGGCAAGTCGCGCCGGGCAGTTGCCGTGTCGAAAGCGGTGCGGTGCTGCACCCAACTTCGGGCCGCAAGCTCGGCTATGGCGACCTGGCCGAGCGAGCCGCACGCCTGCCCGTGCCGCAGGATGTGCCGCTCAAACCGGCGGCCGAGTTCAAACTGATTGGCACGCCGATCGGCCGGCCCGATTCGCCGGACAAGGTGACCGGTCGCGCTCGCTATGGGCTCGACGCGCGCCTGCCGAATATGACGGTCGCGGCCGTGCTGACGTGCCCGGTGTTCGGCGGCAAGCTTTCCGCCGTTGAAGACGCGCGTGCGCTGGCGGTCAAAGGGGTACGCCAGGTTGTGAAGCTGGATAATGCTGTGGCGGTTGTCGCTGACCACACCGGAGCCGCTCGCAAAGGCTTGGCTGCGCTCGACGTGCGCTGGGACGGCGGCGCGAACGCTCGCTACTCGACCGAGCAGATGGTCGCCGATCTTGCCCGCGCATCGCTCGCCCCTGGGGCAGTGGCCAGGAAGGAGGGCGACGCACTCTTTACGATGGCGAAGGCCGCGCGGCGCGTCGAAGCCATTTACCAGCAACCGTTTCTCGCGCATGCCTGCATGGAGCCAGTGAACTGTACGGTTCATGTGCGCGAGGATGGTTGCGACCTATGGCTTGGCACACAAGTACCTGGACGCGCACAAGCGGCGGCCGTAGAGGTCACCGGCCTGCCGAAGGAGAAGGTGCTAGTGCATAACCAGTTTCTTGGTGGAGGATTCGGGCGGCGCCTCGACGTCGATTTTGTGACGGAAGCGGTCAAAATCGCGCGTCAGGTCAAGGGTCCGGTCAAGGTGGTTTGGTCGCGGGAGGAAGATACGCGGCACAGCACTTTTAGGCCGTATCACTACAACCGCATCTCGGCAGCCCTCGACGACGACGGGCGCCCGGTAGCGTGGCAGCATCGCGTAACGGGATCGTCGGTACTCGCGCGCTGGGCACCTTCGCGCTTTACCAACAACGTGGATGGAGATGCCATCCGCGATGCGGCGGGGCCGTATATTTCCCCACCATTTTGGTAGAGTATGTGCGGCAAGAGCCCGCGCCGGGCATCATGACTGGTTTCTGGCGCGGTGTCGGCCACACACAGAACGCGTTCGTAGTCGAAAGCTTCCTTGATGAGCTGGCAAGCGCGGCGGGTAAGGACCCCGTGGCATACCGGTTGGCCCTGTTGGACAAACATCCGCGCGCGCGCAGGGTGCTCGAGATGGCTGCAGAGAAAGCCGGCTGGGGCCGGTCAATGCCGGCGCGTAGCGGCCGAGGCGTGGCGCTGACCTTCTGCTTTGGTTCTTATGCTGCGCAAATCTCCGAGGTGGTCGTTGACCCTAGCGGGGAGGTACAGGTCAAGCGCGTTGTGACGGTGATGGATTGTGGTCGTGCGGTTTCTCCCGATACTGTCATCGCGCAGATGCAGGGGGGCATGGTGTTCGGCCTGACCGCGGCGTTGTTCGGAGAAATCACCATAAAGGACGGGCAGGTCGAACAGGGCAACTTCGATACGTACCGGATCATGCGAATCAATGAGACGCCGGTGCTGGAGACTTACTTGGTCGACAGTACGGATGAGCCGGGCGGCGTCGGCGAGGTCTCGACGGTTATGATTGCACCTTCGGTCATGAATGCGATCTTCGCCGCCACCGGTAAGCGCCTGCGGAGCCTGCCAGTCGATTCGGCGCAACTCGCTAAGGCATAGCAATAGGAAGGAGGTCGGCGCGAAAACGCGCCGACTCTGTCGTTTGGGTCTACGGCCAGAGTCGGCACATTGTCCATGGGAGGACCGCAAGTGGTCCGGGGCATTAGACCTTCGGCTCGCCCGTCGCCCTGGCGGCAGTCTTGATAGCCTCACGGATGCGCGCATAGGTGCCGCAGCGGCAGATGTTGCCCGACATCGCACCATCGATGTCCGCATCGGTCGGGTTCGGATTGCTCTGAAGCAAGGCGGTGGCTGACATGACCTGACCAGATTGGCAGTAGCCGCATTGCACCACTTGATGCTCGATCCAGGCGGCCTGCACGCGCTTACCGACGGGCGTTTCGCCGACAGCCTCGATTGTTGTGATCTCGCGCGCGCCAATGCTCTCGATCGGTGTCAGACAGGCGCGCGTAGGTGCGCCGTCAATGTGGATGGTGCAGGCGCCGCATAGGCCCATGCCGCACCCGAATTTGGTGCCAACATAGCCGATCACGTCGCGTAAAACCCAGAGCACGGCTGTATCGCCGTCGGCGTCGACAGTATGTGGCGCGCCATTGATTTTGAGTGTGTAAGTCATTGCCAGCTTCTGAAGCGTGATAGGAAGGCGCGATGCGCAACTGCGGTCGGGGCGCACGCTCGCCCAGAGATTAGCGGTTATAGCCAGCGGTGATAAGGGTGCTCCCCCTTGATAGGCCTTGAAGCTGTGCTTATCGCAGGGGCGAGGTTGCGACGTTAAACTTTGCGCTTGCCCGGCGGTGGCACGCCAGGTTGCACAGAGAGAGAGGTCTTTGGATACGCAACACCATCAACGCCCGCATGCGGACATCACCGAAATTCCGGCGATGGCCAATTCCTATGTGCTGCACTTCATTTTCGGGCTGTGGCGACGGCAGCCCCGGCTGGCGCTGGCCGGGGCTGCATTGACGATGGTTGCGGTTGGCTTCGAACTGTGCCTGCCGGGGGCCAGCAGTCATCTAATCGATACTGTGTCCGGCCCTCGCTTAGACATTGCTGGGGTACGCACAGCGTGGCTCCAGTTCGTCGCGGTGTACCTTGGTTTCGTGCTGGCCCGTAATGCTTCCATGCGGTTCTGGAGGTTTCGGAGGCGGCTTGCTTGTGACCGATCGGGAGAACGGGACGCAGATGACCGGCTTCGATCTTTAGGTACGGGCGCAACGGAGGTGCGCGCAAAGAAGGCCGAGATAAGCGTTCCGTTAGCTGTGCGGTGTGCAGTGCGCTTGGGCTAACGCTGCAGCAGGCAGGTGCTGCAACCACCGTCCTTGTTGCACCAGTTGTCCATTAGGGTGCTGCCGTCGTCAGAGATGGTGATCCTATGCGAGCTTCCGAGCTTCGGTTGAGCGTGCTTGGCTACTGCCGTCTGTTCGATCCGCGCCCGCTTTGCTCTGCGATTTGCAGACCTTGCATGAAACGTCTGAGACGTTGGCCCGTGTAATGGGCTTCGTACCGAAGACGCGGTCAGAGCCGCGATTGCCCTGACTCGGGATCGTGAAGTAGGGGGTGCTGTCGACGTAGTAATCCAAATTGGCACAGATGGGAGCCGTCGATTGAATATTGAGATCGGCGCCAAAGGAGTCTTTGGTGGACTCCGTGGGGACGACGGAAATGGATGCCCGGCAGCAACTGACGATCTTCTTGCGTGCCCGCTGGTAGTAAGCCGCGCCGGCCTCGGACAAGGTGAATTGCCGGATTGACCGGTTCAGCAAGACCGCCCCGAGTTCCTCCTCCAGGTTATCCAGCATGCGGGTCACGGACGACGTGGCAAGGTTTAGCCGGCGAGCGGCTGAGGAAAACCCCTTGGCGTCGACCGCTTCCACGAACATCTTCAATGCCAGTAGCTTGTCCATGTGCAAGGATCCAGCGTTAGCGGCAGGGCTGACTTATTAGGCCGAATGCCCAAGAGTATCACCTAGCCAATCGAAGATAGTCTGGTGCAGCCTGTACATGGCACCCATGTGGCAGTGCTCCCCCGCGCCTTCGGCCTCGTGCAGTGTGATCAGTTGGTGCGCGCACCGCAGTTCCCTAGCAACACGTTCCGGCTGCCCTTTCAGGAACTGATCGTTCTCGGCGTCGAGCACCAGCGTGGGCGTCTTGATCTCGCCCGTGATCCCCTGCATCGTGTAGGCCTTTGTTGCACGGATAAAGGCCGGCAACGACGCGCTTCCGAAAGTCCAGACGCCGTTACTCAGTGCCCAGCGCGCCGCGGTGCGCAAGGACATCAGGAGCTGCAGCACGGGAACGGCTGCGTCGTCCTGCTGGTTCTCGATCCATTGGTTGAGAAAGGGCGGAAGCATATTCGCGAACGCTTCATGGAAATTATATAACCCGTCATCCAGGATCAGAGCGGCTGCCCGATGGTCGAACGCGGCAGCGCGTGCAACAAGGTAGCCCCCGAGGCTGTAGCCAAACAGGGCGATCTTGTCGACCGCGATCTCGGTACGGCTCATGGCGTAGTCCAGCACGGGAGTTATCACCTTCTCCCAGTCGGGGCGGAAGGGGAGCCGCTGCTGGCGGATTGCCGCGCCTTGTCCGGGTCCGTCGAAGGCCAGCACGTTGTAGCCGCGCTCGATCGCGGCGGCGCCGATGGCGAACCATGCTTCTTCCTGCGTGGAGTCGAAACCGTTGTTGTAGATGATGGTCGGCCGCGGCTTGCCGGAATCGTCGGCCAGGAAGAGGTAACCCGGCAGCGTCGTGTTCTCGTAGGGAATCTCGATCACTTCGAACGGACTAGGTAACAGCTTGCCGGCCTGGATGAAGGTATCTCGCGAGCGGCGGGAAAGCGCGGCCACCTGAGGGTCGTTGAACGGATCGGCACGGCGGAAGAACTCGGCCGTCCGGTAATAGTTGGAGGCGCGCAGGAAGGCGTCGCGCGCGCTGACGCGATGGCCCTTGCGTAGCGACCGTTCGCCAAGTGCGGCAACACGGTCGGCGGTTGCCGTCCATTCGCGCATCCAGGCCTCTTCGTCATTCTCGGGAATGGCTCGGGCGGTGACCAGAACCTCGCCCAAATCGGCGCCCCCGTAGTTGGCGAATCCGGCTGCGCGCAAGGCTTCAAAGGAAAATGACTCGTTCTGGAACAGGAAATGCATAGTGGTTCTCACCCTAATTGAATTCAGCCCGCCTCGGCGGGCATCTGCTGATATGGCTGCTGACCTTCAGGGTCACACTGCCACGACAATCTCGGCCCTCAAATAGGCCACGACGGCTTTGCCAAGCTCCGTTCCCAGTGTTTCCCAAGGGAGCATAGGCGTTTCATGATCGTCGCCGCGCACCCGGGCAAGGAGGGCGGACGCGATCATGTGGAATGAAATGCGAATCAGGAGCTCCGCGCGCTCGGCTCGGACGGAGCTCAGGGCCGGCAGCAGGCGCTCGCGATAAAGCGAGAACACCCGTGCACGGCCGCTCATGCCGATTCCGTCGAGTGCCGGACTTTTAGCAGAATGGCTGAACAAGTACCGATGCAGTGCTTCGTCCTGGGAAAACGCTCTGCTTGCTGCGGCTGCGAACACGGGGACCAGGCTGTCAAGGCCGGTCGCTCCGTGTCGGGTTAGTTCCCTGGAAATGCTCTGCTCGATGCGGCTGGTGATATCCTGCTTGATAGCCCGGATCAAGTCATCCTTGCCGCGGAAGCGCCGATAGATATTACCGACCGGCACTCCCGCGGCCTGCGCGACGTCCGCCATCGAAAATCCATCGCCGCCGAGCGCGTTGATCAACTCGGCCGCCGCCGCTACGATCTTGACGAGGGCTATACGGCTGCGCTCCTGTTGGGGTGCCAACACGAACGGCGAAGTGTCTAAGGAAGACATTGGTTGGCTCCGGCGGTCAGTGCGATGAAACGATGGGCTATCGGACGATAGACGTTGGCAAAGACTACGAGCCCGTCTCGCTGCGTCACCGCAACATTTTGCTCTTACAGCATGGTGCCCCGCTCGAGTACAACCTCCTCCCGCGCAGCTGGCGGAACAAAAGGGTTGCCAGGGCCGCCGCCGTTGCGCTCCCGATCACACAGGCGGCCAATGCCAGTGCTGCATATCTCCAGCCTCATGCGATGTCTCCTTTGTATTAATTATCACATGATCACTATAGGGCGGAGCCTCTAGAAATGCAAATGACATTCGCTTTTTTTTGGGGGAGAGTCATTGTGGGACGTGTTCTGCACGCTATAGCGCCAGGCTTGTAGCGATGGCTCCGCGGCATGGAATCGCGGAGAATCCTGCAGAATTTCGAGAGTGGGAGTGGGGCAGCGCAGACAGGGAGTCAGTCCGTTGGCTTGCGCAAACTAAGAATCGCGGCAGGCGCGTCGTGGAGGAACATGTCCCCCTTCTGGTGCGCTGCCGCGGCAATGTCGCTGGGAACCTCGAGCAACCAGATAGAAGATGGCCGCGTGCAGGCTCCATATCATCTCGACCTCGACCTCGGTGTCGGTGTCGGCGTCGAGTTCGGCGGCGCTGCGCGGCTCGGGGATGCCGAACTCTTCCCGCACTTCGGCCAGCACGGGCAGGAATCCCTTGCTGCGAAGCTTGTTGAGATACATGTTTTTGATGCCCTCACGCGTCAGGCCGGCAAAAACATAGACCCGGATCCATTCCGAATTGCCGCATTAACTGCGGGACTTCTTCCATCTTCATGCGACCAGCTGGTCTCCGCCGACGCGCATGACTATAATTGTTCGATCGATCAATATGGTGGCGCAGACGGTGGAGCCACGGTGTCGGAACACGCACCCGCCGGCCGCCCCGGAAAAGGAGCCTTTCATGCCTATGCAACACTCGGGGCCCGGCGATTTCGCACATCGCGAAATCACCGTCGGGGACAACACGCTGCACGTCGTCGAAGGCGGACAGGGGCCCTGCATCCTGCTGTTGCCGGGCTGGCCGCAGTCGTCGTACTGCTTCCGAAAGATCATGCCGGCGCTCGTCGAGCGCTATCACGTGCTGGCCATCGATCCGCCTGGGATCGGCGAGAGTGGTGCGCTATCGTGCGGCTATGACACAGCGGCGGTGGCGCGGATACTCATCGGCGCGCTCGATGCGCTTTTGGTGTCAGAGGCGGTCCTCGTCGGCTTCGACGTCGGCGCCTGGATCGGCTACGCGCTTGCCGCCGGATTTCCCGCGCGCTTTCCCAGGGTGGCGCTGATCGATGCGGCGATCCCCGGCCTGACGCCGCCCGAAGCCTATCGGCTCGCGCCGTCGACATTCTCGGGGACCTGGCACTTCACCTTCAACTTCCTGCCGGAATTGCCCGAACTGCTGATCGAAGGCAAGGAGCGCGTGTTTCTCGAATGGTTCTTCCGCAGCAAGTCGCTGCGGCCGGCGAACGCCTTCACGCCCGCGGACATCGACTTGTACGCTGGGCTGTACGCCAGGCGCGGGCGCTGGAGCGCCGGCCTGGGATACTACCGCGCCCTCTTCCAGTCGATCGAGCAGAACCGGGCCACGGCGTCGGTGCAGCTGCCCATGCCGGTGCTGGCGGTGGGCGGATCGGCCGCCTTGGGGGCCAGGATGGGAGAGCTGCTGCAGCCGGTGGCGCCGGATCTTGTGTCCGTCACTGTCCCGGACTGCGGACACTACGTGCCGGAAGAAAACCCCCGCGGCCTGCTCGACGCGCTCGTCCCGTTCCTGGCAGCAGCGCGGCGATGAGCAGGTTGGAACCGCGAAACAGACGTCAGGCGCCGGCCACGGCGTAGATTCGCGCGCAGGCCCGGACTGATCCCGCCCATGTGGATGCTCATGTGCGGGACGCCCGCGAGTCGGGCAAATTATGCCGCCACGCCTGACGCATTCCGGCGCGCGGCATAGCGGATCGCTTCGTCGCGCAAGGGATGCGGTTGGTGCCGAGGCGAACCGCGGCCACGTTGGCCGGATAAGCATCACTAGACCCAACTTTGAGTTCACTGCGAACGTAAGGTGTTGATTCCACGCAGTTATGCGAGTGCGTAGCGAGGGCTTGCTGGGTACAGGTGCTACAGAAGGGCTGCCGGGCTGATACCGAGGAGGCGGAAGGCGCGGTCCTGAATGGGCGTTGGCCGAGTGGTCATGATGATCTTGGCCTCCGGATTCGGCGGCGTGTGGCAGATGTTGTAGGTGAGCGTGGCCAGATCACCGAGCAACGTGCGCAAGCTGTGGACGGGCAGATCATCCTCGGTGCGCTTGGTGGCGTCCTTGGCTTTCGCCTGTTCCGAACGCCGTGCCTTGGCCACGGGCGAGGCACGGGAAGCGCGCGCTAGCTCGATGTATTCATCGTCAAACAGCATCGGCTTCAATTTTTCGCGCATGTGCCATTCGACGTAGTAGGCCAGCATGCACAGAAAGACATGAGCACGCACGCGCTCGGCATTCCAATGGAACACGGGGCGCACGTGCAAGTCCATGGTCTTGAGCGAACGAAACGCTCGCTCGACCGCCGCCAAGCCCTTGTAGGCCGACACGGCCGCCTCGGCTGACAGTTGCGCCGCCGGCAAACTCGTGCGCACCACATACAGGCCATCGAGTGCCGCCTCTTGCTCGATCTGTAGCGTCTTGCGCGCCCAGGCAAAGCTGGTGTCGGTGATGGTCAGTTCGAAGTGCTTGGCCATCTTGAAGCGCTCGATGACCCGGCCCACGCGCAGGGCAATCGCCTCCGTGCCCTTGAGCCGGTTGCGCGCGCGCGTGGTGGCCTCGGCAATCTTGTTGAGCTCCTGTTCGGTGGCCTGCAACAGCGCCTCGCGTTTCCTGGCCCGTTCGTCGGCCAGCAGCGGATTGCGGCACACCACCAGTCGCTCGCCAGGAAACGTTTCGCTGGTGAGCTCGATGAGGTTGCGTTCATCGAACAGCGAGGGCTGAAAGGGGCCTTGTTCCCGGGCGAGTTCAGCAATCTGCGGGGCGCGCAGGCTACTCACCCAGTCCAGTCCTGCCGGGCGCAACAGCGTGTCGATGTGGGCTTGCGTCAGCATCCCCCGGTCCCCTACCCAGGCGAGCTTCTCAATCCCGAACCGGTCTTTGAGCTTCTCCACCTGAGACGCCACCGTGCCCGGATCGGCGGTGTTGCCGGCGAAGACTTCGACCGCCACCGGACATCCTTGCGGCGTACAAACCAGACCGAACACGATCTGCGGCTCGTGGCGTTTGCCATCGCGGCTGTAGCCGTAGGCCGCCAGGTCGCAGCAGCGCCCGGTCAGCCAGGTGGAAGTGAGGTCATAGAGCACCAGGGTGCCACCCGTCAGATGCTGCTTCGCCAGGCGCTTCTCGATGGCTTCCTGGGCCTCTCCCAGCCAGTCCAGCGCGGCGTACAACTCCTCGGGCTCCACATCGCCGATGCCGAGCATGCGCGACAGCGAATGGGCCGCGGTCTCTTGCTGCAGCATGCGGTGCGTGGCCAGCTTGGAGGCGGGCGAAATCAGGCGTGCCACCAGCAGCGCCATGACCAGGGATGGCACGCGGCCCGGCGCCGCCGCGAACCAGTGTTGCGCGCCACAGGCGCGGGCCATACCGAGCGCGGCGGCCACATGGCCGTGCGGCAGACTGCGCTCGATCACCAGGGCCTCATCGGCCGAGGCCACGGCCGCCCCGCCGCGCAGCAAGACCTTCAAGCCCTCGATCACCTCGGGCGGCAGTGCGGACAAATTCGCCAGGGTGCGTTTCTTGACCTTGTTGCCTTCGCGATAGGACTCGCGCAGCAGGATCGCCGGCGGGGAATTGCGGTTGGGGACGTGTTCGATATACATGAACACCATTATTGGACATATTCAGCAAAAAACAAGGCTAATGTAATGTATTTACATGGGTACATATGCACCCCAAAAAATAGCCGAAACCCAACGGTGGCGCGGGTTCCGGCGAGTTCAGGGGCCAAAGTTAGGACTAGGAGAAGTAGGAGACAACTCCATGGCAGGATGTCCAGGCACTGGCGCCCCTAATCGTTCACATGCTCACGATTTGACATAAGCCTTATGCGGCGAATTTCATCTGTCATCAACTTAGCCAAACACCGGACATCTGAAGCTAGGGAATTGCTGATCAATAACAGTCGCGCTGGAGGTCGGCGGCTGTTTGGCGTCTGATTTTCACCATGCGGAAGACGGGAGGGGTCTGAGGCCGTTTTCGAGCCGCATGCCCCCCATCTCGCGCCCTTTCGGGCCCGATTTGCGTAATCAAGACGGATTGCCCCCCTGAAACGCCAGTAACGACTTTTTGGCGATCACCAGATTTGCCAGGCCAAACAGGCTGAACATCTGTGCCTTGTTCTTGGCCAAGCCCTTGTAGCGGGTCTTCTTGTGGCCAAACAAGTTCTTCACCACGTGAAAGGGATGTTCCACCCGCGCCCGAATCTGGGCCTTCTTGCGTTCCACTGCCTTCGTCAGGTCCTTCCACCGACCTGCCGGCATCTTTTCAATCTTGCTGCGCTTTGCCGCTACGTTCCAGTTTATGTCAGCGCGGATCGTCCCTTGCCCTTGGGCTTGTTTGATCTCATCCCTGCGCTCCACACCCGTGTAACCCGCATCAAGATGCACTTGGCTTTCCTCGCCATGCAGCAGGTGATGGGTGTGAGCGATATCGCTTTCGTTCGCCGCCGTCGTGTGCAAGCTGTGCACCAGTCCTGAGTCCGCGTCGGCACCGATGTGCGCCTTCATTCCAAAATGCCACTCGTTTCCCTTCTTCGTCTGGTGCATCTCCGGATCACGCGACTTGTCTTTATTCTTGGTCGAGCTCGGTGCCGCGAGCAGCGTCGCATCCACCATCGTGCCTTCTCGCATCAGCAGCCCGCGTTCACTGAGCACCGCCTTGACCTCGTCGAACATCGCGGCAGTCAACGCGTGCTTCTCGAGCAGCCGGCGAAACTTGAGCAGCGTGGTCGCATCCGGCGCCGACTCTTGCGACAGATCCACCCCCACGAATTGACGCAACGCCTGGCTGTCGTAGAGCGCGTCCTCCACGGCCTCATCACTAAGACTGAACCACTGTTGCAGACAGTACATCCGCAACATCCTCTCCACGCCAATCGGCTGCCGCCCAACACGGCCGCTCGTCGGATACAGCGGCTCGATCAACGCCGTCCACCGTGCCCACGGCACGATCCGATCCATCTCTCCGAGAAACTTCTCGCGCCGTGTCACGCGCTTCTTCTTCGCGAACTCAACATCTGCAAAGCTCGTTTGTTTCATGCTCGTCTTTGTTTCCCATGCCTCACCCTTCAACGCGCCACACTTTCCGTCGGATGACTTGTGGCTGAATTGATCAGCATTTCCCTAGCCTAGACATCAACATCAGCCCAGCGCAGTCCGTTGCGCAATATCGACGCGCTACTCGCGCAGCTTCAATTCGCGAAGAAGCGCGTCGATCTGCCCGAAAGCGTCCTGCTGCCATTGCTCAGGGCTTCGATCGCCTAGTACTTGGGTGTCTTCAACGAACTGCCTCACCGAGGTCGCCCCGAAACCGTCAATCTCGTCAAACTTCGCGGCGATGTAACCAAATCCTGTCGCGCCACTTTTCTCGTCGAGGAGCGGCCGGCAGGCCTCGGCCAGGGCACTAGTTCCCCCTGGGTAGTTCCGCACGCAGTAGTAGATGTCATAGGCGTCCTTCTGCTTTAACCGGCCATTCAGCGCATACCCTTTCATGGCCAGCAGGGCAGGAATGGAACACACTGCGACTTCGACCTTGTTCGTGCCGCCGTTCGGCATTGGCCCGGACACCGCCACCATCTGGTAAAAGCGCGTCGCCAGGTCGGCGCCATCTGCGCGTTGGACTGCGAAGTTTTCGATCAGCGGGGGAATGTTCTTTTCGATTTCGGCATGCCGCGGCATCAGGAAATCAACGACGACGTCGATGGCGGGGCCACCGTCCTGCGCAGGAACCTGGCGAACGAGTTGAAAGCGTCTGAGCCCCTCACGTTGAATGTACCCCTGCGCCATCAGCGCTTCGACGAGCGTGGCGTACTCGTTGTTGGCGAGCGCGTCGGCATCCAGGCTCAGGTCCACATCGATCGTACCAACGTGGCGCATCTCTTCGTTGTCGAGAAGCAGCCAGGGCACCGCCCCGCCGATGACCGCGAACTTGCCCTGGAAGGTGCCGAGGATCTGGCCGATTTCCACAAGGACCGATTTCACTGCAGCGGTAGTGCGATCATCGTATCCGGCTGCGGACTGCGGTTCCTGCGGGACTATGCCGGCCATATCATCCTTTCTTGGCGTAGATGCTGGGCGGCCTCTTCGCCGCGTTCACCAGCAAGGGTTAAATCTAGGTAGGTCTGGACGGTACTGGTGCAGACGGCGTTCGGCGCCGGCTCAACGGTGTCGGATAGTAGGCCCTCGTCTTTCGGGACCGTGATGATGACGTTCTCCCCCTTGGTAGCAGGAGCTAGCTTCAGGGCTGTCTTGAGTTTATCTAGGCCTGTCTCGGTAGCATAGAAGTAGTGCGTACCGGTGCGAGCGTAGGGTGCGAGCCAGTTGGCAGCAGAAAACGATGCAAAGACCACATCCCTTTTCTGGCATTCTCCACCTATCACGTTGCGTGCGGCTTCTTCCAGCGCGCGCCCGTGCAACGTTGTGTAGAACCGTTTGCGCTCGCCTGCTGGCGCCTCGTAGCTGTCGTGCCATGCGTCCAGCAGGGCGCCGGGTTGAGACAGATAAAGGCCGTCGCTGGTCGCCTTGGCCCATTCCCTGTCCAGCAACCCGGTGCGCACATTGCTCACGTGACCCAGGCTTACGCCGCTGGTTTCCGCAAGCTCTGCAACGCGCCAGAGACGATCGGGCTCACGCAGCATTACTCGAAGCACTTGCGCCGACTTCGGCTTGAACAGCGATTTGAGCTCCCGGCGTTCGACGGTTGGCTTTTCGGATACCTGGCGATCAATGAAAACCCCGCCGAACGCGATCCGGGCATTTCCCTCCAGATCGAGATAGCCCACTTCGCTCTCCCGACACATCTCCCGAGTTGCGGGCGAGAAGTAAGGAGCAATGACGATGGGCACTGCTCCTGGGCCTCCATGGCTCGCAGAGTCTCGGACCATCAGCAGGGCGTTCCTGACGTAGCGCGGTTGTCCGTTCGACAACACCTCACAAAACAGCCGATACGGCTGCCCGGCCGCCCGGATATTAGCAATCAGGTCGACCCGGCGATTCGCGATAGGCTGCTCCTCCCGGACGTCATCGAATTCGATGATCGGGATCTGCGCAAGCAGCCCGTCCAGGGCTTCTCGGCCCTGGATATTGGCGCCCTTCAGTGAATCTGAGGCTTTCAGCATTTGCTGAATATAATCCGTTTAGTGAAATTGGTCAAGAATTTTCACTGAAATTGATGTATTCAACAAATGCTGAAATATATCATTCTATTGAAATTTAGGAGCAAACTCGCCCGCGTGGGACCCGTACCTCATGCAAAGATCTGCTTGAGACACTTCATCGCTAACGCCTACGGGTGCGTCTCGCGTCCACAGTATCCAGCGCGTCCCACAGGGCAGCGCCTCTTGGAGCGGCTGGCCCCGCTGCGCCCCCCCCTTGTGAAGCAGTAAGCCCCACGGCCTCAGACCTGAAAGTCTCTTTAAGTAACGTAAGCAACGCTTTGCCGTTTCATGATATGAGAAATCAACAATAGCGAAAAGTGCCGTATTGAGTGCACATAAATGCCGCAATTAATTTTTTGCGATGTAAGAGACGTTTTTTGAGCACCATACCGGGCGCCGACGTGGCGGATCACTTGCAACTCGTAGTGCAGGACGAGGGAGGGGTGCCAGCCACCGTCACCGAAATTGCCCAGTTCGAGAGAGACAGCCTTGATGTGGGCTCGCTGGGCCTGCATCTGGAGGAGGCGAAATCATTGCTGGGTCGGCTGCAGCGCACGATGGTCGCGGCACAGGTTGCCGAGGCAGTTGCCCGGACCAGCGTTTGTCCCACGTGCGGTGCGCAGCTGGCTGGCAAGGGCCACCATCACTTGGTCTTCCGTAGCGCGTTCGGGCGACTGTCGATTGACAGTCCCAGGCTGTATCCCTGTCGGCAATGCCAAGGCGACGCCCCCACCTTCAGTCCGGTCTCCAACTGCTTGCCTGAGCGAGTCAGTCCAAAACTGCAGTATCTCGAGGTCAAGTTCGCAGCGCTGATGTCGTATGGTCTGACCGTCAACGTCCTGCAAGAGGTGTTGCCGCTCGATCATGTGCTGGCAGCCAGCTCGATCCGGCGCCAGGTCACCGGGCTCGGTCGCCGGCTGGAAGCGGAACAGGCCACCGACGCCCGGCAGCACGCGGAGGTGGCCGCGAGCGTCGGTTCGCCCGACATCCCGGAGCCCAGTCCGGTCCGCGCCGTCGGCATTGACGGCGGCTACCTTCGGCTGGCCGGCCACCGGCGCCGGCAGGACGGCTGGTTTGAAGTGATCGTCGGGAAGTCCATGCGGGATCAGGATGCCGGCCATAGTTTTGCCTACGTGCACAAGCTGGAGCACCGGCCGGCCGATCGTATGTTGAATTTCCTGCTACGTGAAGGTGTGCAAACTAGATCCTATGTAGCAGGAGAGGCAATCAACGGATAGATAGAATCAGCGTGTCGAGGCTTGACCTAATGGAGGGCATCATGCGCACAGATCTGGCAGATACGACGTACACCGGGCACATGGTGCTGGCGGTGTCACTTGAGCTGGCGGCGGCCAAGTGGATGGTTGCACTGCACGACGGCCGTCGTGATAGTCCTACAGTACACACTGTCGCGCAACCGCAGGCTACGCTGCGGCTGCAGGCAGCGCTGGCCCTGACTGAACGGTACAAGGAGGAGTGGTCGCTGCCGGCGGATGTACGGGTTGTCGTGAGCTATGAAGCCGGCCAGGACGCATTCTGGATCTGTCGCGCGCTGCAGGCTCGCGGGATCGAATGTCATGTCGTCGATCCCGCGAGCATTCCCGTTGAGCGCCAGAAACGGCGCGCGAAGACGGATCGCCTCGATGCGATCAAGCTGGTGATCAACCTACGTGCCTGGCTGCGCGGTGAACGCGACCGGATGCGCGCAATCCGGGTGCCCTCTTTGCAGGACGAAGCGTCCCGCCATCTCATGCGCGATCGCGGACAACTGCAAAAAGAAATCCTGCAACACCGCGACCGCATGCGCAAACTGCTGGCCACATTCGGTTGCTGGGATGAGGTCGACAGCAGGAAGTTCGCCGGCCGACTCGCCCGCGGCGAGGTACGGTGTCACGATGGCACACCACTGCCAGCAGAGCTAAACGATCGACTGGTACGCGAGTGCGAACGGCTAGCAGTAGCCGAGCAGCAACTGACCGCACTGGAGCAGACGCTTCCGACGAAGCTGCCTGCGCCAGCACGCGCCCGGGTCGATCACCTCACTCGCCTGAAAGGCATCGGACCGGTTGGCGGCTCGCGACTGGCGCTCGAGCTGTTCTGGCGGGAATTCAGCGACCGCCGCCAGGTCGGTGCGTGCGTTGGCCTTGTACCGCAACCCTACGACAGCGGCGAGAGCCAGGTGGACCAGGGCATTAGCAAACAGGGAAACCGACGGGTGCGGGCACTCCTGATCGAGATGGCGTGGTCCTGGATCCGCTACCAGCCAGAGAGCGCACTGACGCAGTGGTTCAACCAGCGCACCCAGAGCACAGGCCCGAACCGAAGGGCCCGACGGATTGCGATCGTCGCGGTGGCACGACGTCTCGCGATTGCGATGTGGCGCTATCTGAAGGATGGCGTGATCCCCGAAGGGGCACAACTGAAGCCGGCTTAATCCATTGAGGTTTGGAGGAAGATGCAGGGGATGGTGATACGCAATCCATACAGCCTGAAGTGAACATGCCCGTAACAGACCCGGGTTGCACAGGCAACCGATTTTCTAGATGGGGCATGCTCCCGGTGACAATTCCGGCGTAATGCGCATGCAGGATGAGGCTGGCTTCACGCCAGCGGATAGAAGGTGGTGAGACGTCATTTCTCACGAGCGCAAGACCCGGCTTCGGGCCATCGTGTTTCACCGCAACGGAGCCAACCCGCTCTGTCGCGATAAGGGAGGATTCGTATATCGATCAATCAGTCAGTTTGCAAAACGGCTTGACAAGGGACTGCTCATAGAA